>NZ_JAYWHI010000054.1:0-62504 GCF_043778355.1 Polaromonas sp. | reverse complement strand
AGGCAACGAGGTGTTCGATCCGACGCGATTGGTGCCCAAGCCAGTTTGACGAAAAATATAGAACCTCAGACAATCGCAAGCCCTGATCCGCTTTTGCCTGTGCTCCTCGGCCCAGCCCGACGGGTGGGGGAATAAAACCAACATCCGAAGAGGAATCCGGAGTGCTTGAAGCGCGACGCGCTTCAAGCACGGGAATCCCAACAGACAGTCATGTTTGCACGCGAGCGCAGCACACGCGGCCAAATGAGGCTCCCCGCCATCGCCCAGCGGGGCGAGGGAGGGGCGGGGGGGAGGGAGTGGGGAGTTGAAACCACTGCCCTGGCGCGAGACGCAAAAGAGCGTGATGCTTGAAAAAGGTTTTAGCTACGTTCCGGGTCGGTTTTTTGAATGAAATGAGCCCTTAGCCCATACCCAACGGCCGTTAATAGCTATTAATTTGATAGCCGATTAGAGCTTGGCCAGCCGCTCCAGCGCCAGGTTCAGCGTCTCATCCTTCTTCGCAAAACAGAAGCGCACCACCCGCTGGTCGAAACCCTTGCCGTAAAACGCCGACAGCGGAATGGCGGCCACACCGATCTCGGTGGTCAGCCATTTGCAGAAGTCGGCTTCACCGAGGTCGCTGACCGCCGAGATGTCCACGCACTGGAAATAGCTGCCTTCGCTGGGCAGCAGTTTGAAGCGGGTGTTGGCCAGGCCAGCGCGGAACAGGTCGCGCTTGCGCTGGTAAAACGCCGGCAGGTCCAGGTAGGGGCTGGCATCCGCCATGTAGGCGGCAAGGCCATGCTGCACCGGGGTGTTGACGGTGAAGACATTGAACTGGTGCACCTTGCGGAATTCCGCTGTCAGCGCTGCCGGCGCCGCCACATAACCGACCTTCCAGCCGGTCACGTGGTAGGTCTTGCCAAAGCTGCTGACGATGAAGGCGCGCGCGGCCAGACCGGGGAAACGCGCGGCGCTTTCGTGCACCCGGCCCTGCGCGGCGTCGAAGACCATGTGTTCATACACCTCGTCGCTGATCAGCAGCACCTCGGTCGGCGCGAGGATCTCCTGCAGGCGCAGCATGTCCTCGCGGGTCCAGACGGTGGCGCTGGGGTTGTGCGGCGAGTTGATGAGGATGGCGCGCGTCTTGCCATTGATGGCGGCGGCGATTTTGTCAAAGTCGGGCCGGAAGCTGCCGGGCACCAGCGGCACACGCACAGCGATACCGCCGGCCAGTTCGATGTTGGGTACGTAGCTGTCATAACACGGCTCCAGCACGATGACTTCGTCTCCGGGGTGTACCACGGCCAGGATGGCAGTGATGATGGCCTGGGTGGCGCCAGCGGTGATGGTGATCTCGCTGCCTGCGTCATAGCTGCGGCCATGCAGCTTTTGCAGCTTGGCAGCAACCGCTTCGCGCAGCACCGGCACACCGGTCATGGGCGGGTACTGGTTCAGGCCGCGGGTCATGGCGTCGGTGACTGCGCCCACCAGCCGGGGGTCGCAGTCGAAGTCGGGAAAGCCCTGGCCCAGGTTGACGGCGCCTTTTTCGGACGCCAGCGTCGACATCACGGTGAAGATGGTCGTGCCAACCGCAGGCAGTTTGGTTTGCAGGGCCGGGGTGTATTCGCTCGTAGCTGTGGTGTTCATGGGTGTCAAGGGTCGATGTCGTTGTGGCGGCGGCTCATGGCGCGGGTGATCTCGGTGCGGTCGAGTTTGTCGCTGAGCAGCTCGGCAAACTTATAGACAAAGTTGCGCAGGTAAGCGCTGCGTTTGAAGGCCACGCGGGCGACATTGACCCCAAACAGCGCGCCCGCCGGTCGCGCCAGCAGATCGCTGTTGGTGCCGTCGTCCTTGAGTGCCATTTCGGCCACGATGCCTATGCCCAGGCCGAGGCGGACATAGGTCTTGATCACGTCCGAGTCAATCGCTTCGAGCGCAATGCGTGGCTGCAGTCGTCTGGCGGCAAACGCCTGGTCGACCTTGGTACGGCCGGTAAAGGACGGGTGGTAGGTGATCAGCGGTTGCTCGGCCAGGTCTTCCAGCGTGATGTGTTCCTGTTTGGCCAGCGGATGGTCCAGCGGCATCACCAGCATGTGCTGCCATTCGTAGCAGGGCAGGGTGACGAGTTCTTCGTACTGCGCCAGCGATTCGGTGGCAATGCCGATTTCGGCAACCTCGTCGATCAGCATGCGCGCGACCTGGTCAGGCGAGCCCTGGTGCAGGCTGACGTTGACCTTGGGAAAAGCTTCGCGCAGTTTCGCCACAGGCACCGGCAAGACATAACGCGCCTGGGTATGGGTGGTGGCAATCGACAGCGTGCCATTGTCCTGTGCCGAGAACTGCTCGCCGATGCGGCGCAAATTGCCAACCTCGCGCAGGATCACCTCGATGCTTTTGATGACGTGTTCACCCGGCTCAGTCACGCGTTTGAGCCGTTTGCCGTGGCGCGCAAAAATCTCGACACCCAGTTCTTCTTCCAGTTCGATGATGGCCTTGGACACGCCGGGCTGCGAGGTGTGCAGGGAGCGCGCGGTTTCGGTGAGGTTGAGGTTGCGCCGGACGGCTTCCTGAACGAAGCGGAATTGGTGGAGATTCATATGTTATTCGGGCTAATTGTTTATTTTATTATGCCCTTTTCAGCCTAACGAGATGGACCGAATTGATAAATTCAAGCGACCCCGTTGGCCAAGGTGCCTCCCATCAGGACAGCGCAATGCTGGCCATCAGGTCGGTCAATTGAGGGTGTTCGCCGGCGGCCGGCATCAGCTCCAGTACCAGCTCGGGGTGCTGGCTACGAAGCTGTGCGACGAGGCGCGGCAGATCCTCGCGCGCGTGTTTGCCAACACCCAGAAACAGCGGAAAAATCTTTAATTGCCGCGCGCCAGCAGCGATCAGATCTGCAGCGGCCTGCGCCAAGTCAGGGGTGCTCAACTCCAGATAGGCACAGCAGACCAGCGCCTGGCTGTCGCGGGCCCGGATGGCTTGCGCCACCGCTTCGATGGGGACATGCCACAGCGGGTCGCGCGAGCCGTGCGCGAACAAGATGATGCCGAGTCTGTCCATCAGCGCCTCAACACCAGCCATCCGAAGGCCCCGAGCGAGATCGCCATATAAAGCAAGCCAGGGGCGGCAGCCGCCAGCCAGGGCCGCCAGCTCTGCAGGTTGCCGATATAACCAAACACGTTGTTGAGCAGGAAGAAGCTGATGCCGATCATCACGCCGCCGAACACGTAGCCGGCGATGCCGCCGCTGCGAAAGTGCAGGTAAGCGAAGGGCAGGGCCAGCACCACCATGACCAGGCAACTGAGCGGGTAAAAGACTTTTTTCCAGAACTCGATCTCGTAACGCTGGGCGGTCTGGCCGTTGGCGTTCAGGTGCCGGATGTAGGTGAAAAGATCGATCGTGCTCATGCGTTCGGGTTTGAGCACGGCGACCGAGACCATCTCGGCGCTGATGTCGGTTGGCCAGCGAAACCGTTCGATCTTGTTGATGGTGATCTGCGCGGAGTCGCGGCCAGTGTCAGTGGGCGTGGCCTGTCCTGCCTTGACGGTGAAGTCGGTGCGGGTGCCGCCCTCGAATTGCCAGGACGCATCCGCCCCAAACCTGGCCAGCGGTGACTGGGTGATGGACACCAACAGCCCCTTGTTGTCGAACTCGAAAACGCGCACAGCCTGCATTTCGTTGTTGGACGAGAGCGCCCCGACATTCACCACGTAGCTGTTGTAAGCCTGTTTTTCCTTGAGCCAGGCGCCGGTCTGGCCGATCGTGATGCGGCCCTGGTAACGCGCCTTCAGCAATTGCGCGCTGCGGTCGGCGGCAGGCGCCAGGTAGTCACCAATGGCAAAACACAGGACGGTAAAAAACGCGCCCAGCGCCAGAAGCAGGCGCAGGGCGCGCCAGGGCTCCAGGCCGCTGGTGCGCAAGATGGTGTACTCCGAGCTCTGCGCCAGCCGCGCCATCACAAAGATGGTGCCAATCAACACCGAGATCGGCACCAGCTCGTACAGGTGGCTGGGAATCAGCAGCGCCACATACAGCAGCGCATGCCTGATCTGGTAGGTGTTCTCGTCCGAGCTGATCGCGCCCGCGGCGTTTTTGCCGAGGTACTGCAACTCGTCCACCAGGTCGAAAAAGAAAAACAGCGCGAGAAAACCGGCGGCCACAAAGGCGATGGAGCCCAGCACCTCGCCATAAATCAGTCGGCGAATGGTTTTCACGCAGCGGCCTTTCTGTTTTCCTGGCGGTTGGACTGGCGTTTGCGTTGCCGGCTGGCGGCCCCCTTGAGCGTCCAGTTCAGGTGGCGCTTGGAGAGCCAGGCCACTGCCAGCAGCAAAGCGCCTCCGTGCAAGGCAAGGAGAAAGGGGCCAAGATTGGCGGCACCGACAGTGATCCAGCTTTGGCCGAGGTTCAGCAGGTTGTGATAAACCACAAAAGTAAACAGCACAAAGATCAGGTTGCCGCTGCGCCCCGCGCGCGGATTGACGCTGGCCAGCGCCAGGGAAATGACAACAAAATTGATGGCCGCCAGCGCCATGCCCACTCGCCAGGCCAGTTCACCCTGGTTGCCACGGGTGGGTGTACGCAACAGTTCCCGTGTGGACTTGGATTTTTCGGGCACGTTGGCGCCATTGACCATCGCGCTGTCACCGGCCTTGCTGCCGTATTCCTCGAATTCGGTGATTTTCAGGGCCGACTTGCCTATCGTGCTTTCCAGCCGCTGGCCGTTGTCGAGCAGCAAAAACTGGGAGTCGCCTATGGTTTCAATGCGGCCCGCGCGTGCGGTGGTGACCGAGTTTTTGCCCTTTTCTGTCGACGCAATAAACACGTTGTTGCTGGTTTTTCCCTCGGTGGTGTCACGGTCAATGAAGAAAACCCGGTTGCCGCTGGACGACTCCTGGAACTGGCCGGGCGAGACGCGTTGCAGATCGCCGCGCTGCTCGTAGCGGTCCTTCATGTCCTGGGCCTGCTGGTTGGACCAAGGCCAGACAAACAAGGACATCAGCGTGATCACCAGCAACACCGGCCAGGCAAACCGGAACAGGGGCACCAGGAAAAAGCCCAGGCCGCGGCCGCTGACGAACCAGACCACCATTTCACTGTCGCGGTACATGCGTGACAGCGTGCTGACCATGGCAACAAACAGCGACAGCGTAAGGATGATGGGCAGGCGCCCGAGCGCGGTGTAACCCATGACCATCATCACATCCTGCGGGTTCACACTGCCACGCGAGGCCTGACCCAGCGTCCGGATCAGGATGATGGTGATCACGATGGTCATCAAAACCACAAGGGTCGCCCCGAAACTGCGCGCCAGCTCTTTGCGGATCGAAGATTGGAATAACATTGCCTGAAACTGTGCCTTTTTTGCCTGACAACCCACGCTTGCCAACGACGCTTGCCGCGCGAACCCCCCAATTATGGACTTTGAACTTAAAACCCTGACCCCTGCGCGCATTTGCGCTGAAAAATGTGACGCGCTGATCGTGCTTGTCGGCGGTGACGCCGCCGCCGGCAGCGACGCGGTGTCCACGCTGACGTCATTGGCCATCAAGTCAGGCGACTTTGAAGCCAAGGCCGGGAAGTTGCTCAGCGCCTACCGCCCCGCAGGCATCAGCGCTACCCGGCTGCTGCTGGCCGGCGCCGGCGATGGCGGCACCAAAAGCATACGTACCGCTGTTCACGCGGCAATGTCAGCGCTGAAAACCACCCATGTCCGGCGCGTACTGCTGAGCCTGGTGGGCTTGTCCAAGGCCGATCACGAATCCGTTCGTGCGGCGGTGCTGGCCTGCGCCGATGCCTGTTATGTATACAGCACCACCAAGTCAAAACCGCCTGAACAGAAGCTGCAGCGGGTGGTGCTGGTGGTGTCTGCGCTGGCGTCCAGCCGCGCAGGTTTTGACAAGGGCGTGGGTTTGGCCAAAGGTCTGGCGCTGACCCGTGAGTGGGCCAATCGTCCCGCCAACCATGCCACCCCGACCCTGCTGGCGCAAGCCGCCAAGGAACTGGGCAAGCTGCCGGGCATCAGGACCGAGGTGTTGGGGCCCCGCGAGGTGGCCAAACTCGGCATGGGCTCGTTCATGGCCGTTGCCCAGGGGTCAGAAGAACCGCTGCGTTTTATCGTGCTGCGCTACGACGGCGGCAAAAAAACCGAGGCACCGGTGGTGTTGATCGGCAAGGGCATCACCTTCGATACCGGCGGCATTTCGATCAAGCCGGCCGCCGAAATGGACGAGATGAAATACGACATGGGTGGGGCCGCCAGCGTGCTCGGTACCTTCCGGGCCCTGGCCGAGTTGCAGCCGGCGCTTAACGTCGTTGGTCTGATCCCGGCCTGCGAAAACATGCCGGATGGTCGCGCCATCAAACCCGGCGACGTGGTCACCAGCATGAGCGGGCAGACCATCGAGATTCTCAATACCGACGCTGAAGGGCGGCTGGTGCTCTGCGACGCCCTGACCTACGCCGAGCGCTTCAAGCCACGCGCGGTCGTGGACATCGCCACCCTGACCGGTGCCTGCGTGATCGCGCTGGGCGGCGTGCGCAGCGGCCTGTTTTCCAGCGACGACGCGCTGGCCGAGTCGCTGGCTGCAGCCGGTGACAGCTCGCTGGACCTGTGCTGGCGCATGCCGCTGGACGACGAATATGCCGATGGCCTGAAGACCCATTTTGCCGACGTGGCCAACGTGGCTGGCCGCGCTGGCGGCGCCATCACCGCGGCCAAGTTTCTCCAGCGGTTTGCCGGTAAATTTCCGTGGGCGCATCTCGACATTGCCGGCACCGCCTGGAAAAGCGGCGCCGCCAAGGGGTCGACCGGCCGGCCGGTGCCGCTGCTGGTCGATTTTCTGCTGAGCCAGGTTCTGCCGGCCAGGCCGGCGCCCAAAAAACGGGTCAGTTCACGCGCATGACCGAAGTCGCCTTTCATTTCAACGTGCCGGACAAGCTGCAGTACAGCTGCCGCCTGCTGCGCAAAGCCTGGGGCAGCGGCGCGCGCGTGGTGGTCACGGGGGAGGCGGACACATTGGACCGGCTGGATCAGTTGCTGTGGACCTTTTCCGCGCTTGAATTCGTGCCGCATTGCCAGTTGGGTGCAGCGGCGGAAACAGTGGCTGCGAGCCCCGTGCTGCTGGCCGGCGAGCTGGATGCCTGTCCGCACCACGAGGTGCTGGTGAACCTTGGGCAGCAGGTGCCCACCGGGTTTGAACGCTTCGAACGTTTTATCGAACTGGTCACGCTGGTCGACGACGACCGGGCAGCGGCGCGCACCCGCTGGAAGCATTACACCGACCGCGGTTATGCGATGAAACGCCATGATCTCGCCCAGGAGACCAGGCCATGAACCGCACCCCGCCGTCACCGCGATTTGTGCCCACGCTGACAGAAATTGTTCAGCCGGTGCGGGCTCAGGACTTGGCGGTGGACACACCGGGTCCCGGCGAACCGGACATGAAAAATCTTCAGGAACAGATGGTCCACCGCGTGATGCAACGCGTTGACCTGACGCTGGACAGGCTGCTGCGTGAGACCGTGGGGCGACTGGTGCTGGAACATACCCAGGCGCTGGCCCCAAGTTTGCGTGACGAGATCGAGATTGTTGTACGCCAGTCGGTGAACCAGGCGTTTGAGCAGGAATTGGCCAGCCAGTGGTCAGAACGGCAGCCGACGTAACCATTTGTATGGACGGCCCCGCCAGTTTTGGGCCGATATGTGCCGGGTCCTAGGGCAGCTTGCTATGGTGCGGGCGCGAAAATTGCGATATGTTCTGTGCCGTTGAGCAAAAATAACTGGTCTCAACCTTTAACGATAATTTCCTAATTGGAGTGTATTTATGCAAATGAAATGGACTGCGGTCGCTTTGGCCGCCACGCTGGTAGTTGCCTGCGGCAAAAAAGAGGAAGCTGCACCCGCTGCCACCGCACCTGCTGCTCCGGTCGCTGCGGCGCCTGCCGCCCCCGCCGGTGATACGCTCGTCGTCAAGATCGGCCACGTTGCCCCCGTTTCAGGCGCTCAAGCCCACTACGGCAAGGACAATGAAAATGGCGTGCGCATGGCCATTGAAGACCTGAACAAACAGGGCGTCATGATCGGCGGCAAAAAAGCCACTTTTGAAATCGTCGCTGAAGATGACGCAGCTGATCCAAAACAGGGCACCGCAGCCGCACAGAAACTGTGCGACTCCAAGGTCGCCGGCGTGGTCGGTCACCTCAATTCAGGCACCACCATTCCTGCCTCCAAGGTCTACAACGATTGCGGTATTCCTCACGTTACCGGTGCCGCCACCAACCCCGACCTGACCAAGCCAGGCTACAAAACCACCTACCGCATCATTGCCAATGACCTGGCTTTGGGTGCCGGTCTGGCGTTTTATGCCGCCGACACGCTCAAGCTGAAGAAAGTCGCCATCATCGACGACCGTTCCGCTTATGGCCAGGGCGTTGCCGACATCTTCAAGAAAACCGCCAAGGAAAAAGGCATGACCGTGGTGGACGAGCAGTTCACCACCGACAAGGCCACTGATTTCATGGCCATTCTGACCGCCATCAAGGCCAAAGGTCCTGACGCTGTGTTTTACGGCGGCATGGATCCGCAGGCCGGCCCGATGCTGCGCCAGATGGAGCAGTTGGGCATGAGCAAAGTCAAGTACTTCGGGGGCGACGGCATCTGCACTTCCGAGATCGCCAAACTCGCCGGCGGCGCCAAGACCCTGGACAACGTGATCTGCGCCGAAGGCGGTGCCTCACTGGCCAAGATGCCAGGCGGCGCCGAGTGGAAGAAACGCTACGACGAGAAGTACCCGAACCAGTTCCAGGTCTACAGCCCGTATACCTATGACGCGACCTTTGTGCTGGTTGACGCGATGAAACGTGCCAATTCCATCGACCCCAAGGTTTACACCCCCGAGCTGATCAAGACCAGCTTCAAGGGCGTGACCACCACCATCGAGTTTCAGCCCAATGGCGAGTTGAAGAACCCGGCCATCACCTTGTACAACTACAAGGAAGGCAAGAAAACCGCTCTGGAATAAATTTCCTGGCGCAGCAAAAAAGCCACCGTGAGGTGGCTTTTTTTTGGCTGCTGTCAATCCGGGGTATTGACTGGCGTCGTCGCTAGCGGCAACCGGCTTTCGAGCATGACCATGACCTGTTGTGCCATGAACTGAAGGGTTTGCAGTTGTTCTGCATCGAGTTGCCTGGGCACGGTGTCGATCACGCAGATGGCGCCCATGAAATGCCCGGCTTGGGTCAAGAGCGGCGCACCAGCATAAAACCGTATGTGAGGGTCTCCGGTGACCAGCGGATGGCTGGCAAACCGGCCATCCTTGGCCGTGTCCTCAATCACCATGACTTCCTGGGGTGCCAGCAGGGTATGGGAGCAAAAGCTGTTTTCCCTGGGCATTTCCTGCACTTGCAGGCCTACACGCGATTTGAACCACTGCCGTTCATGGTCACTGAGGGAGATCAGCGCGATGGGTGTGCCACATACATCGGCAGCCAGGCGTGTGATGTCGTCATAGGCTTGTTCTTCAAGCGTATCCACCACGTACAGGCGATCAAGCGCATCCTGACGCAGCTTCTCCCTCTCATCTTTTTGACTCATGACACATCCTTCCTCTTATTGCTGCAGTCTATCGGCTGTGAAAGTAAGAAACGGCGTGCAAAGGCCCGAGTGCGTGTAAGACGCGGCCGATTCGCAAACAAAAAAACCCAGACAGGCTGGGTTTTCAGGAGTATGACCACCGTGTTGGAAACTCACGGAAACAGAGACTTTTTGGCGGAAGAGGCGGGATTCGAACCCGCGGTGGGTATAACCCCACGCACGCTTTCCAGGCGTGTGACTTAAACCGCTCATCCACCCTTCCGCGAAGTCTCAGATTGTAGCAGCGCTGACCTGGGGTTAATGGGTGACGTTGTGAAAACGGTGTTTTTCCAGCTGCACCCGGCTCACAAATTCCAGCGCGTTGATGTGGGTTGACTCCAGAACCACGGGCGGTGCTGCGCCGGCTTCCAGGGCTTCGCGCCAGCGGTTGGCGCACAGGCACCAGCGGTCGCCTGGCTGCAGGCCGGCAAAGCGGTACTCAGGGCGGGGTGTAGAAAGATCGTTGCCGCGCGCGCGGGAGAACGCCAGAAAAGTCGCCGTGACCCGCACGCAAATGAGGTGGGAACCCAGATCGGACGCGTCGGTGTTGCAGCAACCGTCACGAAAATAGCCGGTCAGCGGATCGTAGGAGCAGGGCACGAGTTCGGTGCCCAGCACGTTTTTGGTGGTCATGTCAGAAGGCGTGTCAGGCTGGCTTGCCCGTTGACTGGACCATCTTCATGGCCGAGGCGACCAGCGCCGAGACTTCGGTCATGTTGCTCGGCACGATCAATGTGGTGGTGGCGTCGGCAGCAACGCGCGAATAGGCTTCCACGGCTTTTTCAGCCACTTTCAGTTGAACGGCCATTTCGCCGCCAGGCTGGCGAATGGCTGCCGCCACAACTTCAATCGCGCGCGCATTGGCCTCGGCAACTGCGGTGATGGCCGAGGCTTCGCCCTGGGCATTGTTGATGGCAGCGAGTTTTTCACCTTCTGACCGGGCGATAAAGGCCTCGCGCTCACCGGTGGCAATGTTGATCTGTTCCTGGCGACGACCTTCAGAGGCGGCGATCAGCGCGCGTTTTTCGCGCTCGGCGGTGATCTGCGACTGCATCGCGTGCAGGATTTCTTTCGGCGGTGTCAGGTCCTTGATTTCATAACGCAGCACCTTCACGCCCCAGTTCAGCGCTGCCTCGTCGATCGCGGCCACCACCTGGGCGTTGATGATGTCGCGTTCTTCAAAGGTCTTGTCCAGCTCCAGCTTGCCGATCACAGAGCGCAACGAGGTCTGCGCCAGTTGCGTCACGGCGACGATGTAGTTGGACGAGCCGTAGCTGGCGCGCATCGGGTCGGTCACCTGGAAGTACAGGATGCCATCGACCTGCAACTGGGTGTTGTCGCGCGTGATGCAGACCTGACTGGGTACGTCCAGCGGGATTTCCTTGAGCGAATGTTTGTAGGCAACGCGGTCAATGAAGGGGATCAAAAAATTCAGGCCCGGCGTCAGGCTGCCGTGAAACTTGCCCAGCCGCTCGACCACCCAGGCGTTTTGCTGGGGCACGACCTTGATGCTGCGTGCGATAAATATGACGGCAATCACCAAAATGACGAGTGCGATTTCCATGAAGTTCTCCGTTGAAACAAAAAAGGGGCGCTGCCATCCGGGGCAGGGAGGATGTGTCAGGCCTTGTCGACCACCAGGCGGTTGCCGTTGAGTTGCCTGACCTTGAACAGGCCGGGCTGAGGTGTGGTTTCGTGGTCTGCGAGTTCCACGGTCCATTGAGCGCCCCGGTATTTGACGCTGGCGGTGGCATCTTCATTCCACTGCTGCACGTGGACGGTTTCACCAATGTCCATCTGGACATCGCGGTTGGCGTTGGCAGCAGCGGGTTGCGGGTCCTTGCTGCGTTTCCAGTGCCAGACGGCGACCGCTCCGCCGCCGACCACCGCGGCAACCACAATTTGCACCATCACCGATCCGCCCAGATGGGCTGCCACCGCGCCGGCCACCATACCCACAGCGAGCATCAGCAGATAGAAGGTGCCGGTGACCAGCTCCAGCGCGACAGCGCCGCCGGCCAGCAACCACCAGAGGGTTGATTCGCTCATGATCGGGTTCCTCCCTGCGTTTCGTAAAAGCCACATTTTGGGCCAGAAGCGTGAATTGGCAAGCTTAACCCGCCCCCGGCAAGGCCAAGCCGGCTCGCCGTTCACCAAATATCCTTACACTTCGGCCCTGATTCGATTTTTTTGGCAGTTCCAGGCAAAGGCCTCTTGATGAAATTCCGCTTCCCCATCGTCATCATCGACGAAGACTTCCGCTCCGAAAACACCTCTGGCCTGGGCATCCGTGCGCTGGCCCAGGCAATTGAAACGGAGGGCTTTGAAGTGCTGGGCGTCACCAGTTATGGCGACCTGTCGCAGTTTGCGCAGCAGCAAAGCCGTGCCAGTGCCTTCATCCTGTCGATTGACGACGAGGAGTTCACGCCCGGCCCGGACCTCGACCCCGCCGTGCTGAATCTGCGCCATTTCATCGAAGAGGTGCGGCGTAAAAACCTCGACGTGCCGATTTACGTCTACGGCGAGACCAAAACCTCGCGCCACATACCGAACGACATCCTGCGCGAGCTGCACGGCTTCATTCACATGTTCGAGGACACGCCCGAGTTCGTGGCGCGCCACATCATCCGTGAGGCCAAGAGTTACCTCGAAGGCGTGCAGCCGCCGTTTTTCAAGGCGCTGCTGGACTACGCCGAGGACGGCTCCTACTCCTGGCATTGTCCGGGGCATTCGGGCGGCGTGGCCTTTTTGAAAAGCCCGGTCGGGCAGATGTTCCACCAGTTTTTTGGCGAGAACATGCTGCGCGCCGACGTCTGCAACGCGGTCGAGGAGTTGGGTCAATTGCTGGACCATGATGGCCCGGTCGGCGCTTCCGAGCGCAATGCTGCGCGCATCTTCAATGCCGACCACTGCTTCTTCGTCACCAACGGCACCTCGACCTCGAACAAGATGGTCTGGCACCACACGGTGGCGCCGGGCGACGTGGTGGTGGTGGACCGCAACTGCCACAAGTCCATCCTGCACGCCATCATCATGACCGGGGCTATTCCCGTGTTCCTGAAACCGACGCGCAACCACTTCGGCATCATTGGCCCGATTCCGAAAGAAGAGTTCGAGCAAGCCTCGATCCAGGCCAAGATCAAGGCCAACCCGCTGCTCAAGGGCGTGGATGCAAAAAAGGTCAAGCCGCGCGTGTTGACCATCACGCAGTCCACCTACGACGGCGTGCTCTACAACACCGAAACCATCAAGGGCATGCTCGACGGCTATGTCGAGAACCTGCATTTCGACGAGGCCTGGTTGCCGCACGCCGCCTTCCACCCGTTTTATGGCAGTTACCACGCGATGGGCAAGAAACGCGCAAGGCCGAAACAGGCCATGGTCTACGCGACGCAGTCCATCCACAAGCTGCTGGCCGGCATCAGCCAGGCCAGCCATGTGCTGGTGCAGGACTCGCAGACCGTCAAGCTGGACCGCCACCTCTTCAACGAGGCTTTCCTGATGCACACCAGTACCAGCCCGCAGTACAGCATCATTGCGAGTTGTGACGTGGCCGCCGCGATGATGGAGCCGCCCGGCGGCACCGCGCTGGTGGAAGAAAGTATTGCCGAGGCGCTGGACTTCCGGCGTGCCATGCGCAAGGTCGATGAGGAATATGGCGACGACTGGTGGTTCAAGGTCTGGGGCCCGGACAAACTGGTGGACGAGGGCATAGGCCGTTCGGAAGACTGGATCATCAAGGGCGAGTCCAAAAACGCCAAGGCCGGTGTCAACTGGCACGGCTTCGGCAAGATGGCGACCGGCTTCAACATGCTGGATCCAATCAAGTCGACCATCGTCACGCCCGGCATGGACCTCAACGGCAAGTTCGCCAAAACCGGCATTCCGGCCAGTATCGTCACCAAGTTCCTGGCCGAACACGGGGTGGTGGTGGAGAAAACCGGCCTGTACAGCTTTTTCATCATGTTCACCATCGGCATCACGAAGGGCCGCTGGAACAGCATGTTGACCGCACTGCAACAGTTCAAGGACGACTACGCCAAGAACCAGCCGATGTGGCGCATCCTGCCCGAGTTCTGCCAGAAGTTTCCGCGCTACGAGAAGATGGGTCTCGCCGACCTGTGCCACCACATTCACAACCTGTACGCCAAGTACGACATTGCGCGCCTGACCACCGACATGTACCTGAGCGACCTGACGCCAGCCATGAAACCCAGCGACGCCTATGCGCATATCGCGCTGCACAAGACCGAACGTGTTGAGATCGACAAGCTCGAAGGCCGCATCACGGTGGGCCTGGTCACACCGTACCCGCCCGGCATCCCGCTGCTGATTCCCGGCGAGGTGTTCAACAAGAAAATTGTTGATTACCTGAAGTTCTCGCGCGAGTTCAACGCCCAGTGTCCCGGTTTCGAGACCGACATTCACGGTCTGGTTGAAGTGGAAGACGACAGCGGCAAAAAGCATTACTACGCCGACTGCGTGAAAGAGTGATCGCCTCCGGTGGTCCGGCTGCCAGGCCTGGCCACGATGTCGGGGGCATAGAGCGGGCAACCGCCTCGGCCGTGTCGCCGGAGTCTGTCGAAGAGCTTGACGGCTGGCTGCTGGCTTTTGATCGCGGCAGTGTGAACCGCGCCAAAAGCGCTGTCCCTCTGCAACACGCGGCCTGTGATGAGGCCGTCGTCGGCAAGATCGAGGCACGTTACGCCGCCCATGGCATGGCCCCGCTTTTTCGCCTGCCGACGCTGCTTTGTTTTGACGCTCTACGCCGCGAACTGACGCTGCGAGGCCTTGGCGCCCGAAGTCCCACGCAGGTGCAACTGGGCACGGTCAGCGCCATGCGCGCGGCTTGCGTCCGCTCGCCGGCCGACATCGCCACCACGCCGGATGCGGCCTGGGCCGCCTTGTTTCTGGGCGAGGGGGGTGATCCGGTGGACGGCGCCAGCCGTGTGGCGGCGCTCAGCCGCGCGCCGGGGTCGCTGTATGCCAGCGTGCGTGAGAACGGTCACACCATCGCGGCTGGTTCGGCTGCTTTTTCCCACGGCTGGGTCAGCGTGCACGGCATGCGCACGGCACCGGCGTGGCGCGGCCGTGGCATGGCCGGGCGCATCCTCGCTGCGCTGGCCGATGCGGCCGCCGCGCGCGGCCTGGAGCGCTGCTTTTTGCAGGTGGAGGCGGGCAATACGGCGGCGCAGGCGCTGTACCGGCGGGCGGGGTTTCAGACCGCCTGGACCTATGAATACTGGCGCCGGGATTGATCCCGGCAGCTTCAAATTGCTATGTTTTCAGGAGCTACGCACGCCCGCGTCCCATGGGCTAGACGCCAATTTGATGCTTTGTTTTTGGCCTGATACGCAGTTCGTCAGCTAGAAAAAATTCGGGATCCCGATTTTTAAGTCTTTTAGGCCTCTGGCCCATACCAGGCGGGCGCCAACAGCTATTAATTCAATAGCAAATGAGGCGCAACGCCACGCTGGCATTTTGCTCATGCAGCCTCGGACGGATCGCCAATACCGCCCACCACCTGGCTGAAACCGCCGTCTACATAGGTGATTTCGGCGCTGACACCGGCGGCCAGGTCACTGAGCAAAAAGGCGGCGACGTTGCCGACATCTTCAATCGTCACATTGCGACGGATCGGGGCGGCGGCCGTGGCCTTGAGCATCTTGCCGAAGTCCTTGATGCCGCTGGCGGCGAGTGTCTTGATCGGGCCGGCGCTGATGCCGTTGACACGCATGCCGGTGCCCTTGCTGCCCAGCGACTCGGCCAGGTAACGCACGCTGGCTTCCAGCGAAGCTTTGGCCAGACCCATGGTGTTGTAGTTGGGCAGCACGCGCAGCGCGCCCAGGTAGCTCAGGGTCAGCAGCGCCGACTTGGGGTTGAGCAGGGGCAGGGCGGCCTTGGCCATGGCCGGGAAGCTGTAGGCGCTGATGTCGTGCGCGATGCGGAAGCTCTCACGGCTCAGGCCGTCGAGGAAGTCGCCGGCAATCGCCTCGCGCGGGGCGAAGCCGATGCTGTGCACAAAGCCGTCGAAGCTCGGCCAGGTCTGCGACAGGTCGGCAAACATCTTGGCGATCTGCTCGTCGCTGCCAACGTCGCAGTCAAAAATCAGGGTGGAGTTGAAATCGGCCGCGAACTCGGTGATGCGCTCCTTGAAACGCTCGCCGACGTAGCTGAAGGCGAGTTCGGCGCCCTGGGCGTGGCAGGCCTTGGCGATGCCGTAAGCGATGGAGCGGTTGGACAACACGCCCGTGATCAACAGTTTTTTGCCGGAGAGAAAGCCCATGAGTGTTTCCAGTGAGAGTTGATGCAGAATTGTCGCATGCGGATTTTTGTGCGCTCGCTGTTCCCGATGTGGTTTGCCCTTGTGGCTGCGCCGTCCTGGGCGGCGCATGGATATGCCCTGTGGGGTGACCTGAAGTATCCGCCCGGATTTGGGAATTTTGCCTATGTGAATCCGGCCGCTCCCAAAGGCGGCGAGTTGCGTCTGGTCTCCAACCTGCGCGTGTCCACCTTCGACAAATACAACCCCTTCACCATCAAGGGCTCGGCGCCGGCCTATCTCTCGGGCCTGATGTTCGACAGCCTGCTGGCGGGCGCGCTGGATGAAACCGGCGCCGGCTATGGTTTGCTGGCCGAGGACGTGGAAGTGGCGCCCGACGGCTTGTCGGCCACCTTTCGGCTGCGCAAGGAAGCGCGTTTTCACAACGGTGACCCGGTGCTGGCCGCAGACGTGAAGCACAGCTACGACACACTGATAGGCCCCTACACCTCACCCGCTTACAAAACGGCGCTGGAAGACGTGGCGGGTCTGGACGTGGTAGACGAGCGCACCGTGCGTTACCGCTTCAAGCGCCTGAACCGCGAGATTCCCCTGACCGTTGGCGGCTTGCCGGTGTTCAGCCGCAAGTGGGGCATGGAAAACGGCAAACCAAAGCAGTTTGACCAGGTGGTGATGGACATTCCGATTGGCAGCGGTGCCTACAAGATCGGCCCGGTGCGTTTTGGCAAGGACATCACTTACGTGCGTGATGCCACCTACTGGGCGCGTGACCTCAACGTGCGCCGTGGCACCGCCAATTTCGAGCGCATCACCGTCAAGATCTACAAGGACAACACAGCGAGGCTGGAGGCCCTGAAGGCCGGCGAGTTTGACCTGATGCGTTTTTTTTCGGCGGGGGATTGGACCCGGCGCGTCACCGGCAAGCGTTTTGACACGGGCGAGCTTGTCAAGGGGGAGTTCAAGCACAAGCTGCCCTCAGGTTTTCAGAGTTACGTGCTCAACACCCGCAAGGACAAGCTCAAGGACGTGAGAGTGCGGGAGGCGCTGGGTCTGGCCATCGACTACGAGTGGATGAACCGGCAGATATTCTACAACTCCTACCAGCGCGTGGCGGGCTTGTTTGGCAACACCGACTGCCAGGCCACTGGTTCACCCGGCCCCGAGGAACTGGCCTTGCTGGAGCCCTGGCGCGGCAAGGTGCCCGAGGCGGTGTTCGGCCCCATGTACGTGCCGCCGCGCACCGATGGCGATTCTTCGCTGCGCGGCAATCTGCGCAAGGCGCGCGAGCTGCTCAGGCAAGCCGGCTGGGAAGTGCAGGGCGGCGTTCTGCGCAATGCGAAAGGCGAGGTTTTCTCACTGGAATACATGGACAGCAACGAGGGTGGCGCCCGCACCATTGCGCCCTGGATGCGCAACCTGGAGAAACTGGGCGTGCAGCTCAAATTCCGGCAGGTGGACTTTGCCCTGTACCAGCAGCGCCTGCAAAAATTTGATTTTGAGATCACCTCCCTGGCCTATCAGGGCACCCATACGCCGGGCCAGGAGTTCGCCGACCTGTTTGGCAGCAAGGCAGCCGACATCGAGGACTCCGGCAACCATGCAGGCGTTAAAAATCCGGCGGTGGACGACATGGTGTCGCGTATGACCGGCGCCAAAAGCAAGTCCGACCTGGTGCCGGCCTGCCGCGCGCTGGAGCGCATCATCGCGCACAGCCACTACCTGGTTCCGCAGTGGACGGCGGGCACCCACCGCATTGCCTACAACGCCTGGCGGCTGGCACTGCCGCCAGTGAGCCCGCCTTACGCGCAGAGCGAGGCCTGGGCCATTGACACCTGGTGGAGCAAGAAATAGTGGCCAGCTACATCCTCAAACGCCTGCTGCTCATGATCCCCACCTTGCTGGGCGTATTGCTGGTGACTTTTATCGTTACCCAGTTTGTGCCCGGCGGGCCGGTGGAGCAATACATGGCCGAAGCCAAAGCAGGCGCGGGTGGCTCTACCGAGGGTGGGGGTCTGAGCTACCGCGGCGCGCAGGGCGTGGACAGCAAAAAGCTCGAGCAGATCAAGGCGCTCTACGGTTTTGACAAGCCTGCGCATGAGCGCTTCTGGCAGATGCTGGGCCAGTACGCCCGTTTTGATCTGGGCAGGAGTTTTTTCCAGAACAAGGACGTGTGGCAACTGATTGTGGAAAAACTCCCGGTGTCCATCAGCCTGGGCTTGTGGACTTTTTTCATCAGCTACCTGATCGCTGTGCCGTTGGGTGTGGCCAAGGCGGTGCGGGCGGGCTCGCGCTTTGACCTGGTCACCACGCTGCTGGTGCTGGTCGGTTACGCGATCCCCGGATTTGTGCTGGGCGTGGCCTTGCTGGTGGTTTTTGGCGGCCAGCTGCAGTGGTTTCCGCTGCGTGGGCTGACCTCCAGCAACTGGGAAGAGCTCAGCTGGGGCGCGCGCATCGTGGACTATCTGTGGCACATCGCCATGCCGATCACGGCCATGGTGGTGGGCAGCTTTGCCGTCACCACCATGCTGACCAAAAACTCCTTCCTCGAAGAAATCCGCAAGCAATACGTGCTGACGGCGCGTGCCAAGGGCCTGTCCGAGCGGCAGGTGCTCTGGAAGCATGTGTTGCGCAACGCCATGATGCCCATCATCGCCGGCTTTCCGGCGGCATTCCTGGGCGCTTTTTTCACTGGCGCATTGCTGATTGAAACCCTGTTCTCGCTCGACGGACTGGGATTGCTGAGTTACGAAAGCGTGATCCGGCGCGACTACCCCGTGGTGCTGGGCACGCTGTACCTGTTCACGCTGATCGGTTTGATAACAAAGCTGATCAGCGACCTCGGTTATGTTTTGGTGGACCCGCGTGTCAGATTTGACTAGCCCCCCAGAAGCCGCCTCCGGCGGTCTTCCCCCCAGGGAGACGCCACCTGCGGACGGGCAGAGCCAGCTCCGCGATGGCCCGGTGGAACACCCGGTTCATCTCTCCCCAAGTAAGCGGGCCTGGCGACGCTTCAAGCGCAACCGCCTGGGCTTCTGGAGCTTGCTGCTGTTCAGCCTGATGCTGTTCGTCAGCCTGTTTGCCGAAGTGGTCTCCAATGACAGGCCGCTGGTGGTGCATTTCAAGGGCCAGTTTTACTTCCCCATAGCCACCACTTATCCCGAAAAAACCTTTGGCGGGGACTTCGAAACACCCACCGATTTTCTGGATCCCTTTATTCGCGAGCAATTGTCCAAAGGGGACAACTGGGCGATTTACGCGTCCAATCCCTATGGTCCGAAAACGCTGAACTACTTTGCCAAGGAGCCGAATCCTTCCAAACCCACGCGCGACAACCTGCTGGGCACGGACGACCGCGGGCGCGATTTGCTGGCGCAGCTGATTTATGGCTTTCGGCTGTCGGTGCTGTTTGCGCTGGCGCTCACCGCCATTGGTGTGCTGATTGGCGTGATCAGCGGCGCGATTCAGGGCTTCTTTGCCGGCAAGATCGACCTGGCCTTCCAGCGATTTATCGAAATCTGGGACGCCATGCCGGAGTTGTACCTTTTGATCATCTTCAGTGCCATCTTCGCGCCCAGCGTGACGCTGTTGCTGGTATTGCTTTCACTGTTCGGCTGGATGGGCCTGTCGCAGTACGTGCGTGCTGAATTCCTGCGCAACCGGCAAATGGAGTACGTCAAGGCAGCGCGCGCTCTGGGTGTGAGCAATGGCCGCATCATGTGGCGCCATATCCTGCCCAACAGCATGACGCCGGTCATCACCTTTTTGCCGTTTCGCATGAGCGGCGCGATTCTGGCACTGACCTCGCTGGACTTCCTGGGCCTGGGAGTGCCTCCCGGTACGCCCTCGCTGGGCGAGTTGCTGAGCCAGGGCAAAAACAACATCGACGCCTGGTGGATTTCGCTGTCGACCTTTGCGGTGCTGGTCATCACGCTCCTGCTCTTGACCTTCATGGGCGACGCCTTGCGTGATGCCCTTGACCCGAGAAAGGCTGACAAGTGATGGCTGGACCGACACCACTGCTTGATGTCAAGGGCTTGCGCGTCTCATTTGGAGGCAAGGAAGTCGTTCACGGCGTGGATTTCCATATCAAGCCCGGCGAAAAGCTGGCACTGGTGGGTGAGTCCGGCTCCGGCAAAACCGTCACGGCGCTGGCGCTGCTGCGGCTGGTGCTGAACGCCGAGATCTCCGGCTCCGCCTTGCTTTCTGGCGCCGAGCCCCGGTCTCAGGGCCCCCACGCTTCGCTGCCCCCCGAGGGGGCTTTAGCGCCTAGGGGCAGCCCGTCGGCGCTCACCGGCCTTGACTTGTTGTCGATTTCAGAGCGCGAGCTGCGTACCATCCGTGGCCGCGAGATCGCGATGATTTTTCAGGAGCCCATGACCGCCCTGAATCCGCTGTACACCGTGGGCAACCAGATTGCCGAGGTGTTGCAGCTCAAACAGGGACTGTCCAACCGCCAGGCCTGGGACTCGGCGATTGAAGCGCTGGCTGCCACCGGCATTCCGGAACCGGCGCGCCGCGCCCAGGCCTATCCGCACCAGTTGTCGGGCGGTCAGCGTCAGCGTGCCATGATTGCGATGGCTTTGGCCGGGCGTCCCAAGCTGCTCCTGGCCGACGAGCCCACCACCGCCCTCGATGTGACACTGCGGGTGCAAATCCTGGAGCTGCTGGCCGACCTGCAGCGTCAGACCGGCATGGCTGTTCTGCTGATCACCCACGACCTGAACCTGGTGCGGCGTTTTGCCGACCGGGTAGCGGTGATGGAAAACGGTCACCTGGTTGAAAGCGGCGCGGTCAACGCGGTGTTCTCGCAGCCGCAGCACGCCTACACCCGCAAGCTCATCGACAGCCGGCCGCAGCGGGATGTCTCGGAGACGGCGGCCGCGGCGGCTGCACCGGTGATGCAGGGGCATGATCTGCGGGTAACTTATCCGACCCCCCTTGCCGGCATCCGTGGCTGGTTCAAAAAGGGCGAGTTCGTGGCTGTCAAGGGGGCCGCTTTTTCCGTTGAGCCCGGCCGTACCCTGGGTGTGGTGGGCGAGTCGGGCTCGGGCAAGTCCACGCTGGCCATGGCCGCCTTGGGCCTGCTTCCCTATGCGGGCAGGCTGGACGTGGTCGGGCGCCGGTGGGGTCCGGACGCTGCTGGCAACAAGGCCATACGCCAGATGGTGCAGGTGGTGTTTCAGGACCCTTATTCCTCGTTGTCGCCGCGCATGACGGTGGAGGAAATCGTCGGTGAGGGCTTGTTGGTTCATGAACCGGACCTCCAACGGGACGGTCGGCGCGAGCGGGTCATTTCGGCGCTCGCCGATGTCGGCCTCGGCGAGACGCAGTTTCCCGGACTTTTGCAGCGTTATCCGCACGAGTTTTCAGGCGGCCAGAGGCAGCGGCTGGCCATCGCGCGGGCCTTGATCGTCAATCCCCAGTTGCTGGTGCTCGACGAGCCGACCAGCGCGCTCGATGTAACCATCCAGAAACAGGTGCTGCAACTGCTGCAAAAACTTCAGCGCGAACGCGGCCTCAGTTATTTGCTGATCACCCACGATGTGGACGTGATCCGCGCCATGGCGCACCAGGTCATGGTCATGAAGGACGGCGAGGTGTTGGAATCCGGCCCGGTGGACCAGATCCTGAACCACCCGGCGCATCCCTACACCCGCATTCTGGTGGCTGCGCAGGACAGTCCCTAACAATCAGTTTTGGCGAATTTGCCGGTTCATTCAAGCAAAACGAAATAATCATTTCGTTTGTCGGGACGTCCGTCGAAGGGGCTGTATCCGGTCTCGGGCATGCAAACTGCTTGCACAGGCAGACGCATCGGAGTAGAATATGCGCTTCACGACCAAATGGGCGGGTTTTCACCGCCCATTTTTTTTGGGCGTTTGTTTTTGCAAACTGATTTTATTGAGAAGCTGGCGAAGCGACATTTGAACTGAATGGCCTTACACGAAACGATTGAGCAAACCGTCACGGGACTGGGTTACGAACTGGTGGAAATCGAGCGTACCAGTGGTGGCTTGCTGCGTGTGACGATTGATCAGCCCCAGGTCGAAGGCGCGCCGGAACAGTTCATCAATGCGGAAGACTGCGAGAAGGTCACGCGCCAGCTGCAGTTTGTGCTTGAAGTGGAGGGTGCTGCGTATTCCCGGCTCGAGGTGAGCTCGCCGGGCATAGACAGGCCCCTGCGCAGTGAAAAGGATTTTGTGCGCTTCACCGGTGAGCTGGTGGACATCACGCTGAAGGCGGCCATTGGCTCTGCGGCCGCGGCCGGGTCGGGCATAGCGGCCAGTCGCAAGAAATTTCGCGGCACGCTGGAGCGTGCGGCATCGGGTTGGCAGATTGTGTGGAGCGAAGAGCCTGCCGTCAAACCCGGCGTGAAGGTGAGCAAGAACAGGGTTCCCGCGCCGCTGCAGGCGATGGGTTTCACGCTCGATGAGATTGCACAGGCCCGTCTGGCGCCTGTGGTTGACTTCAAGGGGCGCCGGCCGAAAAGCCCGCCCGCAACAGAGATATAAAAAGGAAAGGCAGGCTTGTGAAATGAATCGCGAACTGTTGATGTTGGTGGATGCCATCTCGCGTGAGAAAAATGTTGAACGTGACGTCGTTTTTGGTGCCGTCGAGCTTGCGCTCGCTTCGGCTACCAAAAAGGTCTACGCCGAAGGCACGGACATCCGTGTTGTGGTGGACCGCGACAGTGGCAACTACGAAACTTTCCGCCGCTGGCTGGTCGTTCCCGACGAGGCTGGCCTGCAAAATCCTGAAGCTGAAGAGCTGGTCAGTGATGCCCGCGAAGAGATCGCCGACATCGAGGAGGGCGACTTCATCGAAAAGCCGGTCGAAAGCCTGCCGATTGGCCGCATTGGCGCCCAAGCCGCCAAGCAGGTCATCCTGCAGAAAATCCGCGACGCCGAGCGCGAGATGCTGCTCAACGACTTCATGTCGCGCGGCGACAAGATTTTTGTCGGCACCGTCAAGCGCATGGACAAGGGCGACATCATTGTCGAGTCCGGCCGTGTTGAAGGCCGGTTGCGCCGCGGCGACATGATTCCGAAAGAAAACCTGCGCTCCGGCGACCGCGTCCGCGCCATGATCATGGAAGTCGACACCACCCTGCGTGGCGCGCCCATCATCCTGTCGCGTACCTCGCCCGAGTACATGATCGAGCTGTTCCGCCAGGAAGTGCCCGAGATCGAGCAGGGCCTGCTGGAGATCAAGTCCTGCGCACGCGACCCCGGTTCGCGCGCCAAAATTGCCGTGTTATCGCATGACAAACGTGTCGATCCGATCGGTACCTGCGTCGGCGTTCGTGGCACCCGCGTCAACGGCGTGACCAATGAACTTGCCGGTGAACGTGTCGACATCGTGCTGTGGAGCGAAGACCCGGCGCAATTTGTGATCGGCGCGCTGGCACCTGCCAATGTCTCGTCCATCGTGGTTGACGAAGAGCGTCATGCCATGGACGTGGTGGTCGACGAGGAAAACCTTGCGATCTCCATTGGCCGAGGCGGCCAGAACGTACGCCTTGCCGCCGAGCTGACCGGCTGGAAAATCAACATCATGACGGCCGACGAGTCCGCTGAAAAGCAGGCCACCGAGACGGACACCAGCCGCAAGCTCTTCATGGAAAAGCTTGATGTGGACGAGGAAATCGCCGACATCCTGATTTCCGAAGGCTTCACCAGCCTCGAAGAGGTAGCTTATGTGCCACTGCAGGAAATGCTGGAGATTGAGTCTTTTGACGAAGACACTGTCAACGAGCTGCGCACGCGCGCCAAGGATGCGCTGTTGACCATGGAAATCGCCAAGGAAGAAAACGCCGAAGGTGTCTCGCAGAATCTGCGCGACGTGGACGGCTTGAGCCCTGAGTTGATTGCCAAGCTGACTGAAGCGGGTGTTGCCACTCGTGACGACCTGGCCGATCTGGCGGTCGATGAATTAACCGAGATCACCGGCCAGTCCGAGGACGAAGCCAAAGCCCTGATCATGACCGCCCGCGCCCATTGGTTTACCGATGACGCCGCCGAGCCTGCCGTTGCCGCTGAGCCTGCTGATGCAGACCTCGCGTCCAAAGAGCAATGATCATGGAGGCCAGCAGGAAAAAAACATATGTCCAGTACCACTACCGTCGCTGAATTCGCAGCTGAACTGAATAAACCCACCGCCACACTGATCGAGCAATTGACCAGTGCCGGTGTTGCCAAGGCGCAAGCCGATGACCACCTGTCCGAGTCCGACAAGCAAAAGCTGCTGAGCTACTTGCAGGCGAGCCACGGCACCGCCAGCGCCGAGCGCAAGAAAATCACCCTGGTCAAGAAGTCCACCAGCGAAATCAAGCAGGCGGACGCTACGGGCCGCGCCCGCACCATCCAGGTCGAGGTTCGCAAAAAGCGCACTTTCGTCAAGCGTGATGAGGGCTCCGAGCAGCCGGCTGAAGAGCAAAATGTGGCGGCCGTTGCGCCACAGGCCCCGTCGGTTGACGATGCCGAACTGGCTCGCCGCGAGGAAGAAGCCAGCCGACACGCCGAATTGTTGCGCCGGCAGGAAGAGGAGCTGACAGAAAAACGCCGCCTGCGTGAAGAGCAGGACGCCAGGGACCAAGCGCGCGAGCAGCAGGAGCGCGATGCCGCCGAGCAGACGGCACAGGCCGCAGCGCAGGCCGCCGAAGCTGCCAGCAAGGCCAAGCCGACCAGCAAAGCTGCCAAGGCTGTCGCCGCCGAAGTGCCCGCTGCCGAGGATGCCGCTGCCGCTGAACAAGCCGCAGCCAAGGCCGCACAAGCCAGTGCCGCCCAGGCAGCAGCCAAAGCCAAAGCCACCGCCGAATTTCAGGCGGATGCCGTCAAGGCGCAGGATCTGCAGGACCGCCGCAAAAAAGCCGAGGCCGAAGCTGCCGGCATTCGCGCGATGATGAACGCGCCCAAACGCGTTCTGGTGCCGCATGTCGACCCGAAAGCCGCCATCAAGGGCACGCTGCACAAACCGGCCGTGGTGCCGGGCGCCGCCAAACCGGCTGCCGCAGGTGCGCCTGCAGCCGCTGGTGCCGCCGGCAAGAAGGAAGTCAAGTCGGAGAACCTGTCTTCGACCTGGAAAGACGACGCGGCCAAGAAAAAAGGCGAAATCAAGACCCGTGGTGCACCGGTGGTACCGGGGCGCGGCAACTTCCGTGGCGGCCCGCGTGGCCGCCGCACACCGGACCGCGATTCGCGTTCCGAGTCGAATTTTGTGGCGCCGACCGAATTCAAGGTCATTGAGGTGCATGTGCCCGAAACCATCACGGTGGCCGAACTTGCCCACAAGATGAGCGTCAAGTCCTCCGAGGTCATCAAGCACCTGATGAAGCTGGGGCAGATGGTCACCATCAACCAGCCGCTGGACCAGGACACCGCGATGATCGTCGTGGAGGAGATGGGTCACAAGGCGGTGACCGCTTCGCTGGACGATCCGGAGGCCTTTGCCGACGAGGACGTTCAGGGCCAGCAGGCCGAGTTGCTGCCGCGCGCGCCGGTCGTGACCGTCATGGGCCACGTCGACCACGGCAAGACCTCGCTGCTCGACTACATCCGTACTGCCAAGGTGGCCTCCGGTGAAGCCGGCGGCATCACCCAACACATCGGCGCTTACCACGTGGAAACCCCGCGCGGCATGGTGTCCTTCCTGGACACGCCAGGTCACGAGGCGTTCACCGCCATGCGTGCCCGTGGCGCCCAGGCAACCGACATCGTGATCCTGGTGGTGGCCGCCGACGACGGCGTGATGCCGCAGACCCGTGAGGCCATCAAACATGCGAAAGCAGCCGGTGTGCCCATCGTGGTGGCGATCAACAAGATCGACAAGCCCGGCATCAACATGGAACGTGTCAAGGGCGAGCTGGTCACTGAAGAAGTGATCCCTGAAGAGTTCGGCGGCGACGTGCCTTTTGTCGGCGTGTCGGCCCATACCGGCGCCGGCATCGATGCCCTGCTCGAACAGGTGCTGCTGCAGGCCGAGGTGCTGGAACTGAAAGCACCGGTTGATGCACTGGCCAAGGGTTTGGTGATTGAAGCCCGCCTCGACAAGGGCCGCGGCCCGGTCGCCACCGTGCTGGTGCAAGCCGGCACGCTGAAGGCCGGCGACGTGGTGCTGGCCGGTTCGACCTTTGGCCGCGTGCGCGCCATGCTCGACGAAAACGGCAAGCCGATCAAAACCGCAGGTCCGTCGATCCCGGTCGAAATCCAGGGTCTGACGGAAGTGCCGCAGGCCGGTGACGAATTCATGGTCATGCTCGACGAGCGCCGTGCCCGCGAAATCTCCACCTACCGTGCCGGCAAGTTCCGCAACACCAAGCTGGCCAAACAGCAGGCGTCCAAGCTGGAGAACATGTTCTCCGACATCGGCGCCGGCGAGGTCAAGATGCTGCCCATCATCATCAAGGCCGATGTGCAGGGTTCGCAGGAAGCACTGGCCCAGTCGCTGCTCAAGCTCTCAACCGACGAGGTCAAGGTGCAACTGGTGTACTCCGGCGTCGGTGGTATTTCCGAATCGGACGTGAATCTGGCGATTGCGTCCAAGGCAGTGGTGATCGGTTTCAACACCCGCGCCGATGCCCAGGCCCGCAAGCAGGCTGAAAACAACGGCGTCGATCTTCGTTACTACAACATCATTTATGACGCTGTGGACGAGTTGCGCGCCGCGATGTCGGGCATGCTGACGCCGGACAAGAAGGAAGAAGTCATCGGCACGGCCGAGATCCGCCAGGTGTTCAAGGTCAGCAAGATCGGCTCGATTGCCGGCTGTATGGTCACCGCCGGTGTGGTCCGCCGCGCCGCGCGCCTGCGCCTGCTGCGCGAGAACGTGGTTGTCTTCACCGGTGAACTCGACTCGCTCAAACGTTTCAAGGACGATGCCAAGGAAGTCAAGGAAGGCTTCGAGTGCGGCCTGAACGTCAAGGGCTACAACGACATCCAGGTGGGCGACATGCTGGAGTTCTTTGAAATCCGTGAAGTGGCCAGGACGCTGGAGGCCTGATTGTCGCAAGGCCGGCTGCCCCCCCAGGGCAGCCGGCCGACCGGCAGGCTCATTGTTTATGCGTAAAAAATCATCCACCCCGAACCGCGGCTTTCGCGTTGCCGATCAGATCCAGCGTGATCTGACGGAACTGATCGCGCGCGAGCTCAAGGACCCGCGGGTGGGCATGGTCACGATCCAGGCGGTCGAGGTGACGCCCGATTACGCACATGCCAAGGTGTTTTTCAGCGTACTGATTGGCGACCCGACCGAGTGTGAAACCGCGCTGAACCAGGCCGCAGGCTTTCTGCGTAATGGCCTGTTCAAAAAGCTGATGATCCACACCGTGCCGACTTTGCATTTCCAGTTTGACCGCACCACCGAGCGTGCGGCTGACATGAACGCCTTGATTGCCAAGGCGGTTTCCTCCCGCGCCCAGGACGACTGAAACGTACCGTTCCCCTTCGACAGGCTCAGGGTGAACGGTACTTTCCGCGAACGGTTTTTTCCGTTCGCGTTGAGCTTGTCGAAACGCTTATGCCGAAAACACACCTTCACCGCCAGAAAATACAGCGACGTCCCGTGCATGGCGTGCTGCTGCTCGACAAGCCGCTGGGCCTGTCGAGCAATCAGGCCTTGCAGAAGGCGAAGTGGCTGCTGCGCGCGGACAAGGCCGGGCACACCGGCACGCTGGACCCGCTGGCGACCGGCGTGTTGCCGCTGTGTTTCGGCGCGGCTACCAAGTTCAGCCAGCTCCAGCTGGATGCCGACAAGACCTATGAAGCTGTGCTGCTGCTGGGCACTAAAACCAGCACCGCCGATGCCGAAGGCGATGTTATTGAAACGCGTCCGGTGTCGCCCATCACGCCGGAGCTGCTGGCCGAAATGACACGCCGCTTTACCGGTCCGCTGGCGCAGGTGCCGCCCATGTATTCGGCGCTGAAGAAAGACGGCAAGGCGCTGTATGAATATGCGCGCAAGGGCGAGGAAGTCGAGCGGGAGGCCCGCCACATCACCATCTACAAGCTGGAAATGGCTCCAGCCCATGACTCGCGTGCGCAAGCAGCTATCAAAATCATAGTGTCCTGCAGCAAGGGCACCTACATCCGTACCTTGGGTGAAGACATCGGCGAGGCCATCGGCTGCGGCGCCCACCTCGGCTCGCTGCGCAGACTGGAGACCGGTGGATTTACCGACAGCCAGTGCGTGAGCCTGCCGGCACTCGAGGCCATGAGCGAGGCCGAACGCGAAGCCTGCCTGCTGCCGGTTCAGTCGCTGGTGGCCAGTTATCCCCTTGTCACATTGGGCGCCGATGATGCAGGGCGTTTCCTCAGCGGCCTGCGCCGTCGTGGCACTGTCGGCCAGTGGGGCCCCGACGCCGCGCTGGTGCAGGTGTTCGCCACAGAGCCTGCGGCGTTTTTGGGCTCAGCCCACGTGACTGCCGACGAATTGATCCCCGGCCGCCTGCTCAGCCCGATTGAAGTCCAGGACATGCTGACGACCCGCAGCACGGCCTCACCCGTTTCCTCCAGCCCCGCGGCCAGTGCCGCGATGGCCTGACATCACCGATTTGAAGTTTTTAGAAAGCGAACCATGAGTCACAAACAAATCCGCAACATCGCCATCATCGCCCACGTCGACCACGGCAAGACCACCATGGTCGACCAGTTGCTGCGTCAGTCTGGCACCTTTGCCGAGCACGAAAAAATGGTCGATACCGTGATGGACAACAACGCCATCGAAAAAGAGCGCGGTATCACCATCCTGGCCAAAAACTGCGCCGTGACCTGGGAAGGCACCCACATCAACATCGTCGACACCCCCGGCCACGCTGACTTCGGCGGTGAGGTGGAGCGTGCGTTGTCCATGGTCGATGGCGTGGTGCTGCTGATTGACGCGCAGGAAGGCCCGATGCCGCAAACGCGTTTTGTGACCAAGAAGGCGCTGGCCCTGGGCCTCAAACCGATTCTGGTGGTCAACAAGGTGGACAAGCCCGGTGCCCGTCCCGATTACGTGGTCAACGCCGCATTCGACCTGTTCGACAAGCTCGGCGCGACTGACGAACAACTCGATTTTCCGGTGGTGTATGCCTCAGGCATCAACGGCTGGTCGTCGCTGGAAGAGGGCCCGCCCAACGAACAGTGGGGCCCCGACATGTCGGCCCTGTTCAATACCATCCTCAAACATGTGCCGCATCAGGAAGGTGACCCTGCCGCGCCGCTGCAACTGCAGATTTCCGCGCTCGACTTCTCGACCTTTGTCGGTCGTATCGGCGTAGGCCGCATCAGCCAGGGCACGATCAAGCCGATGATGGACGTGGTGGTCATGGAAGGCCCGGACGGCAAGGCCATCAAGGGCCGGATCAACCAGGTGCTGACTTTCCAGGGCCTGGAGCGCGTGCAAGCCACTGAAGCCGGCCCTGGCGAAATTGTGCTGATCAACGGCATCAACGAGATCGGCATCGGCGTGACCATCACCGACCCGGTCACCCCGGCACCGCTGCCCATGCTCAAGGTCGATGAGCCGACCCTGACCATGAATTTCTGCGTCAACACCAGCCCCCTGGCCGGCCGCGAAGGCAAATACGTCACCAGCCGTCAGATCTGGGACCGCCTGCAAAAAGAACTGCAGCACAACGTGGCCTTGCGCGTCAAGGAAACCGACGAAGAAGGTATTTTTGAAGTCATGGGCCGCGGCGAGTTGCACCTGACCATCCTGCTGGAAAACATGCGCCGTGAAGGTTTTGAGCTGGCGGTGTCCAAGCCGCGTGTCGTGATGAAGGAAGTCAACGGTGAAAAGCACGAGCCGATCGAGCTGGTCACTGCCGACATCGAGGAAGCCCATCAGGGCGGCGTGATGCAGGCCCTGGGCGAGCGCAAGGGCGACCTGGTCAATATGGAATCTGATGGCCGTGGCCGTGTGCGTCTCGAATACCGTATTCCGGCGCGTGGCCTGATTGGTTTTACCAACGAATTTTTGAACCTGACGCGCGGCTCCGGCCTGATCTCCAACATCTTTGACAGCTACGAGGCGCATCGCGGCGAGATCGGTGGCCGCAAGAATGGCGTGCTGATCTCAATGGATGCGGGTGAAATTTTCACCTATGCCCTGGGCAAGCTGGACGACCGCGGCCGCATGTTCGTCAAGGCCAATGATCCCGTGTATGAAGGCATGATTGTCGGCATTCACAGCCGCGACAACGATCTGGTGGTCAACGCCACGCGCACCAAGCAACTGACCAACTTCCGTGTGTCCGGCAAGGAAGACGCGATCAAGATCACGCCGCCGATTGAGCTGACGCTGGAATATGGCGTTGAATTTATCGAGGAAGACGAGCTGGTCGAAATCACGCCCAAGTCGGTGCGTCTGCGCAAGCGTCACCTGACAGAAAGCGAACGCAAGCGCGCGGGACGTTGATCCTCAGGAACGGGCAAGGCGGAAAGCGGGCGTATTGACGCCTGTTTTTCGCCTTTTTCTTGTTTGGATACTGAATGAAACTGACCCACAGCCGCGCCGTCTTGCTGATGATCGCCATCACCCTGATGTGGTCGATTGCCGGCGTGGTCACGCGCCACCTTGAGTCGGCCCGGAGTTTTGAGGTAACTTTCTGGCGCAGCTTTTTCACCTTGCTGTCCTTGATGGTGATCTTGCCGATGTTTCAGGGGCGCGAGGTGTTCTCGCGCATCCGCCATGCCGGCCGCTTCCTGTGGATCTCCGGCATCTGCTGGAGCATCATGTTCACCGCCTTCATGCTGGCCTTGACCATGACCACCGTGGCCAACGTGCTGGTGACGATGGCGCTTGGACCTTTTCTGACGGCGCTGATCGCACGGGTGTTCATCGGTCACCGTATCGCGCCACGCACCTGGGTCGCGATTGCCGTGGCAGGCGTGGGCATCGCCTGGATGTACGGCAGCCAGGTCAAGCTGGGTGGGGGCGTGGGGCAATTTGCCGGCTCACTGGTGGCGCTGCTGGTACCCATGGCTGCCGCAGTGAACTGGACCGTGGTGCAGCGCAGCCAGGCCCATGGCGAAAAAATCGACCTGGTGCCCGCCGTGCTGGTGGGCGCGGCAATTTCGTCCTTGATGACCTTGCCGCTGGCTTTCCCGTTTGCCGCCACCGGGCGTGACCTCGGTTTGCTGGCATTGCTCGGCCTGGTGCAGCTCGCGATTCCCTGTGTGCTCTCTGTCATGTGCGCGCGCGTGCTGAAGGCGCCGGAGATGGCGCTGCTGGCACTGCTGGAGATTATTTTCGGCATCCTGCTGGCCTGGCTGGGTGCCGGTGAAGTACCGGCCGCCAGTGTGCTGAGCGGTGGCCTGCTGGTCATAGGCGCGCTGGTGTTGAACGAAGTGATGGCATGGAGACAAAGAGCATGAACCAGACATACGAACCGAAATCCGTCGGGGACGTCCTGACCGAGGTGCGCGGCCAGATTGGCTTCATCACCCTGAACCGCCCCAAGGCGCTCAACGCGCTGTCGCTGCCCATGGTGCGCGAACTGGCTGCGGCGCTGACCGCGTGGCAGGGCGATCCGGTCATTCTGGCGGTGGCGATACGCGGCACCAACAAGGTCGGCCGTCCCGGCACGCCGGAGGCCCTGTTCGGCGGTTTTTCTGCGGGCGGCGACATCCGCTTTTTCCATGAAGTGGCGCTGGCGGGTGATACCTCGCTCGACGCTTTTTTCACCGAGGAATACAGGCTCAACCACCTGATCCACAACTACGCGAAGCCCTACATCGCCTTCATGGACGGTGTCGTCATGGGCGGCGGCATGGGCATTTCACAAGGCGCCAAGGTCCGCATCGTCACCGAGCGCAGCAAGCTGGCCATGCCGGAAACCAACATCGGGCTGTTCCCCGATGTCGGCGGCGGCTACTTCCTGAGCCGCTGCCCCGGCAGCATCGGCGAGTACCTGGCACTGACTGGCGTGGTGATTGACGGCGATGAAGCGCTGGCTTATGGACTGGCTGACATCAAGCTGCCGGCGGCCACTTTGCCTGCCCTGTGGCGGGCGCTGGGTGATCAGGTTTTTGCAACACCTGCCGCTGTAGAAGCCTGGATTGCTACTGATTTGATAGCTGGTTACGCCCGACCGGCAAGGGCTGAAGGCCAATTCGATCAGTATTTTTCGCTCGCACGGGTGAAACACATGGTCGATGCGCTGGAGGCCGCGCCTGACGACGCGGCCCGAAAAATCGGCGCTCTGTTGCGCAAGCGCTCGCCGCTGATGCTGCATGTGACGCTGGAGCAGATCCGCCGCGCCAGGACACTGAGTCTGGCCGACGACCTGCGCATGGAGCGTGACATCGTGCATCACTGCTTCCATCTGAATCCCGGCGCCGCCAGCGACACTGTGGAGGGCATACGCGCGCTGGCCATCGACAAGGACTACACGCCGAAGTGGAACCCGGCGCGTATTGAAGACGTTAAACCGGCGATGACGCAGGCGTTTTTCGTCAGCCCCTGGACCGCCGATACACACCCGCTGCGCGACCTGGCTTGATCCGGCCGCTCAGCGGCTGCGCGACTTCATGGCGCGTTCGACCTCACGCTTGCCTTCGCGGTCCTTGATGGTGTCGCGCTTGTCGTGTTCGCCCTTGCCCTTGGCCAGCCCGACCTCGCATTTGACCTTGCCGGCTTTCCAGTGCAGGTTCAGCGGCACCAGGGTGTAGCCTTTTTGCTCGATCTTGCCAATCAGTCGCTTGATCTCGTCCTTGTGCATCAGCAGCTTCTTGGTGCGCACCGAGTCCGGCCGGATGTGGGTAGACGCGGTACCCAGGGGATTGATCTGGCAGCCGATGATGAACAGCTCGCCGTTGCGGATCACGACGTAACCGTCGGTGAGCTGCACCTTGCCTTCGCGCAGTGACTTCACTTCCCAGCCTTCAAGCACCATGCCGGCCTCGAAGCGCTCCTCAATGTGATAGTTGAACAGCGCTTTTTTGTTGTCGGCAATACGCACGGCCGCAGCAGCAGCTTTAGGCGTGAGGTTGATGGCGGGCTTGCCGGTGGATTTTCCGGAAGAGGCGGCGGCCGGTTTTTTGGAGGATGCTTCTTTGGTGGCCATATGTGAAAAATAAGGGCGGCACCGGGGCCTGTGCACCCTTGTTTTTGTAAGTGCGAAAGTGGTTAAAACGGTGCCAATCAAGGCGCGCGACGACGGTCAGACCATGCTCTGACCTAGGAGTGCAACGCCGAGTGGTGCCGTTTTAACCCCTTTCCCTCCGGGTTGCGGCCAAAAATGCCGTGCGCGGCGTTGCGAAGCCTCGCTGGAGTCCACTCCAGCTTCATTTCGCGCCTTGCTCACGGCATTTTGGACTCGCAACGCATCTTACAAAAATAAGGGTGAACAGGCCCAATACAATCGGGCGCAGCCCCTGATTGTATGAAAACCGTCCACAAGTCCGTCCTGATCTGGTACAGCGCAGCCGAAATGTTTGCCCTGGTCACCGATGTCGCCAGTTATCCGCAGTTTCTGCCGTGGTGCGACCAGGCCGGCGTGGTGGAGGAAGACGAGCACGGCATGACGGCCAAGGTAGGCATCTCGTTTGCAGGACTGAGCCAGAGCTTCACCACCCGCAACACCCATGTGACCGACCGCAAGGTCTCGCTCAAGCTGGTGGACGGACCCTTTTCCAAACTTGACGGCCACTGGGATTTCACCCCGCTGGGCGACGGCAGCCAGCGCGCCTGCAAGGTCAACTTCAGCTTGCGTTATGACTTCGACAACGCGGCGCTGGCCGCGCTGGTGGGCCCGGTGTTCGACAAGATCGCCGGCAGCATGGTGGACGCCTTTGTCAAGCGCGCAACGCAGGTGTATGGCGAAAGCTGAAAGCGGGCCATGAACATTGTGTTGGTGTATTCGCCGGCACCGCGCCAGGTGCGCGAGTGGGCGCTGGTGCTGCCGCCAGGCTGCACGGTGGCACAGGCGATTGAAATCAGCGGTATCTTGACCGAATGCCCGGAGCTCGCATCGGGCAAGCTGGCGCTTGGTATCTGGGGGCGTAAAACCAGCTTGATGCAGGTTCTGCAGGCGCAGGACCGGCTGGAAATTTACCGCCCGCTGCGGGTGGATCCCAAAGTCGCGCGGCGCGAGCGTTTCAGCAGCCAGGGCGTTAAAAAATCAGGGTTGTTTGCCCGCAAGCGGGCAGGGGCCAAGGCCGGTTACTGAGCGGCGGGCCTGTTGCAGTCCCGCTCAACCACGGCCTGCACACGCTTGAGCTCTGCGGCTCGGGTGTTGTCGTCCATGATTTCGCGTTCACCCTTGGCATTGGTGCTGGCGATGCGCACGCCTGACTGAAAGGAGGCGACGGCCTTTTTGGCGCGCTCGCAGTTTTCGGCCTGGGCCTGGGCAACTTTTTCTTCCTCAGCCTTTCTTTTGGCTGCAGCTTCTTGTTCAAGCTTCTTTTTCTTCGCCTCCAGCTCGGCATCTTTGCCGGAAATTTTCGGGGTGTTCGGGTCCACTTTGGGTTTCGCGGCGGCTGCTGCAGGCGCTGCGTCGGCAGTGGTGCTGGGCGCGTCCGTCGATTCGGCAGGCATCACGGGCAAGGCCGCACGCCGGCCGCCAGGTTGTTTGAGGATGTCTTTTTCCTGGATGTCTGCCGGTGGCGGGCGGTCACTGAATACCTTGCGGCCGTCCTTGCCCACCCACTGGTACTGAGCTGCTGCAGACAGCGCAAAAGCCCAGCCGGCCAGAGCCAGGATCAGATGTTTCGGCGAGATTTTCAAGTCCATGCTTTCCAGTGTAGCGTTGACCCGCCCCGACAGTGCAGGGCGTCCGTGAAGACGTGGCGTCTTTTTGTAACGCGGTCCGATGCAGGGTGGGCCACAGGGTTTGTACCGACCGGCGCGGGTACAATCGTGTTTTTGGAGCCATCCCTATGCGCCTACTCGGCAAAGCGCTCACCTTCGACGACGTATTGTTGGTGCCAGCGTTCTCCCAGGTCCTGCCCAAGGACACCTCGCTTTCCACCCAGTTTTCCCGAAATATCCGCCTGAACCTGCCGCTGGTGTCGGCCGCCATGGACACGGTCACCGAAGCCCGGCTGGCGATTGCCATTGCGCAGGAAGGTGGCATTGGCATCGTCCACAAAAACCTCACACCCCAGCAGCAGGCGGCCGAAGTCGCCAAGGTCAAGCGTTACGAAAGCGGCGTGCTGCGCGACCCGGTGGTCATCACGCCCACTCACACGGTGCGCCAGGTCATGGCCATGAGTGAGCAACTCGGCATCTCCGGCTTCCCCGTGATCGATGGTGGCCGCGTGGTCGGCATCGTCACCGGCCGCGACATGCGTTTCGAGTCGCGCATGGACGTGCCGGTCAGCACCATCATGACGCCGCGCGAGCGCCTGATCACGATTTCCGAGACCGCGTCGCTGGCCGATGCCAAGGCGCTGCTGAACAAACACCGGCTCGAGCGCGTGCTTCTGGTCAACGACAACTTCGAGCTCAAGGGCCTGATCACCGTCAAGGACATCACCAAACAGACCACCTTCCCGAACGCCGCGCGTGATTCACACGGCCAGTTGCGTGTGGGCGCAGCCGTCGGGGTAGGTGAGGGTACGGAAGAACGCGTTGAAGCGCTGGTGAAAGCCGGCGTCGATGCCATCGTGGTTGACACCGCCCACGGGCACAGCAAGGGCGTGATCGACCGCGTGCGCTGGGTCAAACAGAACTACCCGCAGATTGACGTGATTGGCGGCAACATCGCCACCGGCGCGGCTGCATTGGCCCTGGCCGAGGCCGGCGCTGATGCCGTCAAGGTCGGTATCGGCCCCGGCAGCATCTGCACCACGCGCATCGTCGCCGGTGTCGGCGTGCCGCAGATCATGGCCATCGACAACGTCGCCACCGCCTTGCGCGGCAGCGGTGTGCCGCTGATTGCCGACGGTGGTATCCGTTACAGCGGCGACATCGCCAAAGCGATTGCCGCAGGCGCTGGCACCGTGATGATGGGCGGCATGTTTGCGGGCACCGAGGAAGCGCCTGGCGAAGTGGTTCTGTTTCAGGGGCGCAGCTACAAAAGTTATCGCGGCATGGGCAGCATAGGCGCGATGCAGCAGGGCAGCGCCGACCGTTATTTTCAGGAGGCCACCACCGGCAACCCGAATGCGGACAAGCTGGTGCCCGAGGGCATCGAAGGCCGCGTGCCCTACAAGGGCTCCATGGTTGGCATCATCTACCAGATGGCCGGCGGATTGCGCGCCAGCATGGGTTACTGCGGCTGCGCCACCATCGAGGACATGCGCAACCAGGCCGAGTTTGTTGAAATCACCACAGCCGGCATCCGCGAGAGCCATGTGCACGATGTGCAGATCACCAAGGAAGCCCCCAACTACCGGGCTGATTAATGCCCCCACGTTCGCTTACTGCGTGTAGCTCTCTGCCCCCCGAGGGGGCGCATTTTTCCTTGGGGCGGCCCGGCGGAAAAACTGTCCTGTTTATGCGGCGCCGACAAAGTTCGCACTGATCAACCATGCAGCACCAGAAAATCCTCATCCTCGATTTCGGCTCCCAGGTCACCCAGCTTATCGCGCGGCGGGTGCGGGATGCCCATGTGTTTTGCGAAGTCCATCCCTGTGACGTGACCGACGACTGGGTCCGTGATTACGCCAAGGACGGCATGCTCAAGGGCGTGATCCTGTCCGGCAGCCATGCCAGCGTTTATGAAGACAGCACTGACAAGGCGCCTGCCGCCGTCTTCGAGCTCGGCATCCCGGTGCTCGGCATCTGCTACGGCATGCAGACCATGGCGCACCAGTTGGGCGGCAAGGTTGAAAGCGGTCACAAGCGCGAATTCGGCTCTGCTGACGTTCGTGCCCGCGGCCACACGGAACTACTCAAGGACATCGCCGACTACACCACGCCCGAAGGGCAGGGCATGCTCGACGTCTGGATGAGCCACGGCGACAAGGTCACCGAGATGCCACCCGGCTTCAAGCTCATGGCTTCCACCGAGTCCTGTCCGATTGCCGGCATGGCCGATGAGGCACGCCGTTTTTATGCGGTGCAATTCCACCCCGAGGTCACGCACACCAAGCAGGGTAATGCCATCCTCACGCGTTTTGTGCTGGACATCTGTGCCACCCGTCCGGACTGGATCATGGGCGACTACATCAGCGAAGCCGTCGAGAAAATCCGCCAGCAGGTGGGTAGCGAGGAAGTCATTCTCGGCCTGTCCGGTGGCGTCGATTCCTCGGTGGCGGCCGCGCTGATTCACCGCGCCATCGGCGACCAGCTGACCTGCGTGTTTGTCGATCACGGCCTGCTGCGCCTGAACGAGGGCGACATGGTGATGGACATGTTTGTCGGCAAGCTGCACGCCAAGGTCATCCGGGTTGATGCCGCCGCGCAGTTCCTCGGCCACCTCGCCGGGGTCAACGAGCCCGAAGCCAAACGCAAAATCATCGGCCGCGAATTTGTCGAGGTGTTCAAGGCCGAGGCCGCCAGCCTTAAGGCCGGCGGCGCCGACGTGAAAGGAGCCAAGTGGCTGGCCCAGGGCACGATTTACCCCGACGTGATCGAGTCGGGTAGCGCGAAGAGCAAAAAGGCCGTGGTCATCAAGAGCCATCACAACGTCGGCGGCCTGCCCGAGCAACTCGGCCTGAAGCTGCTGGAGCCGCTGCGCGAGCTGTTCAAGGACGAGGTCCGTGAACTCGGTGTGGCGCTCGGCCTGCCGCATGACATGGTGTACCGCCACCCGTTTCCCGGACCTGGACTTGGCGTGCGCATTCTCGGCGAAGTCAAAAAGGAATACGCCGACCTGCTGCGCAAGGCCGACGCCATCTTCATCGAGGAGTTGCGCAACTTCAAGGATGCGGAGAGCGGTAAAAGCTGGTACGACCTGACCAGCCAGGCTTTTGCCGTGTTCCTGCCGGTGAAAAGTGTCGGCGTGATGGGCGACGGCCGCACCTACGACTACGTGGTGGCCCTGCGCGCGGTGCAGACCAGCGACTTCATGACGGCCGACTGGGCCGAGCTGCCGTATGCGCTGCTCAAGAAGGTCTCCAGCCGCATCATCAACGAGGTGCGCGGTATCAACCGCGTGACCTACGACGTGAGCAGCAAGCCGCCGGCGACCATCGAATGGGAGTGAGCCGTTCTAAAGACCTGCCCAGTTGTTGTCCGGGCAGGTTATTCATACGGCGCTCTTTAGGGTTCTAGGCGCCGTGCTTTTTCAGCCAGTCGCTAGCTAACTTTTGCGCGTAAGTCGCTGCGGCTTTGTCGTAGCTCGGACGGTAATCGGCGTTAAAGCCGTGGTCTACGGTTGGAAACACCACGATTTCTGACCCACTGCCACTTTTGTTGATCAGGCCACGCATTTTTGCAATGGTTTCCTGCTTTACAAATGCGTCAATGCCGGAATACAAGCCAAGCACGGGCACCTTGATTTTGTCGCCGTAGTCAATCGGGTCTTGCGGGCGCAGTGTGGGTTCTTTGAAGCCGTCAAGCAGGCCGTAGTAGCTGATGGCGGCCTTGAGTTTCGGGTTGTGGTTGGCGTACACCCAGGCGATTCGCCCACCCCAGCAATAACCCACCAACGCCGTGCGCTCGGTGTTGGCAAATTTGCTGGCTTTGGCGAAGGCAACTGCGGCATCAAGATCGGCGCACACTTGCGCGTCGGGCACTTTGCTGACCACGGTGCTGATGATGGTCCCGATGTCAGAGAGCTTGCTCACATCGCCCTGACGGGCATACATCTCGGGCGCAATCGCGTAGTAACCTTGTTTGGCGTAGCGGCGGCACATGTCCTTGATGTGCTCATGCACGCCAAAAATTTCCTGAACCACCAGCAAAGTAGGATATTTGCCGGGTTTGGCAGGCCGCGCCACATAAGCCGGAATTTCTCCGTCGGCTACTTTTACCTTGACCTCACCCGCAACCAAGCCTTTGCTATCGGTGACGGTGGCCTGCGCCAGCACGGGGTTTGAGGCGGCCACAAATCCGGTGATCAACGATGTCAAAGCAAAGGTGCGACGGTCAACACCCGTTGAAGGGGTTAGCGCTTGGGCGTTATTGAAGTCGAGGGGTTTGAGACCGTAGTCCATCAGTTTCATAGCTGCTCCTGGGGTTGCTTGCGCATTCGGGATGAATGCGCTTGGTTGTTGACGAGAACTCAACTGCTTTAGAGTTTCAGCCCGATATGAAATGCTTGCTAGATGGCTAACTAGACCATTACCGTGCAATACTCGCCAACATGCAATGCCCCAACGCCCAAATTCGCGACTCGCTTCGCGAAGCTCCGTCGGCAAGGCCCGTGAAAACCGTGGTTATTTTGGGTTTTGAAGATTGTTTGCCTTCGGGCTTGGTGGGCTTGGTCGACTTGTTCTGGATGGCCAACCAGGCCAATCTGCCTTCAAGCCCGGTCGCCGATGTTGGCCGCGGCGGCACCGCTACGGCGGTGCATGAGCAAGCCGTGCAGTTTCGGGTCACAACGGCCAGCGTCAATGGCCAATCGTTGCGCGATGGCATGGGTCGCAGTATTGCGGTTGATGCCCATGTGCAAGACATTGGCGATTGCGATGCGGTGCTGATTCCAGGCCTGATTCGGGGTGCAAACAGCATTCCAAAGGCCGAAGAGCTGGGGCCCGTTGCTGCGTGGCTCCGGCAGCGCCACCAGCATGGCAGCGTGGTGGCAGGCTCGTGCGCAGGTGTGTTTGTGCTCGGAGAGTCGGGCCTGCTGACCCAGCGCCGATGCACCACCACCTGGTGGCTGCATGATGAGTTGACGCGCCGCTACCCTGAGGCTGATGCTGTATGGGGATCGGCCCTGATTGAAGACGATGGGGTGGTCAGCGCGGGTGGCCCCATGAGCTGGATTGACATGGCTTTGCACATGATTCGCCGCCTCGGCGGGGCAAACGTCGCCAAGCGCACGGCCGACTTTGCGGTGATTGACAACCCGACACTGACCCAAGCCATGTATGCGCCCAAGCGTTTTGTGAACGATGTGGACTCTTTGCTGCTGAATGCCGAGCAAGCGGTACGTCAGGCTCCGGTGGACATGACCGCGACCCAGTTGGCAAGATCGCTGGCCTTGAGCGAGCGCACCTTGCATCGACGCTTGAAAGCGCTGACGGGCGAGGCTCCCAAGGCCTTTATTACCCGCACCAGGCTTGAAATGGCCAAAACATTGCTCGATGCGCCGCGTGCCAGCATCAAACGCACGGCACAGCTTTGCGGCTACCAGGACGAAAGCAGTTTCAGGCGTGCCTTTGTCAAGTTTGCGGGCATGAGCCCCAGTGCCTATCGACACTGGGTGGCCGCCAGGCAGGCATAGAAGCAGGTCCCGAACATTCGGCGGGCGATAAGCGAGAAGCCAGCGACTTGATATCGGCAGCTTCTTCGCATGCTTCAGCCATGTACCTCTCTCCCCCATTCAAGCGAGACCGCGCCCAGGCAGCGGCGCCGCTCAACAAGTCCCCGTTTGCCAGCCTGATCAGCGTGCCGAGGCCCGCCTGCCGTATGTGACCCATTTGCCGCCGCGTTTTGAGGAGCGCCCTTCGACAAGCTCAGGATAGTCGGACGACGTCTGCTCGGGCACGTCGCAAAACGCAATCCGCACTGGCGCGACCTGCTTCCTTCGAAAATCACTCAAGTCAATGCCAGCACCATCTGCGGGTAGGCAGCAATCACCAACAGCACCATCAGCATCACGATCACGTAGGGCATGCTTCCGGCAAAAATGCTTTCCACCGAAACCTTGGGATCGTTGAGTGTGGACTTGACCGTGAACACCGAGATACCGAAGGGAGGAGTGAGCAAGCCGACCTCCACCGCGATCACGGTGATGATGCCGAAGTGGATCAGGTTGAAATCAAGTCCGGCTGCAATTGGCACTGCCACCGGGGTCATGATCAGCAAGATGGAGCTGGAGTCCAGGATCATGCCCAGCAGCAGCAGGATCAGGACATACAGAAACAGGAAACCGTAAGGGCCGAGGCCTGCGTGCTGCACCAACTCGCTGATGGCCGAGGGTACCCCTGCAACCGACAGCATGCGGCTGTAGAAACCCGCAGCCACCAGCAGTATCAGGATACCTACCGACACCGCCCCAGTTTCGGTGAGCACGCGCCACAGGTTACCGCCGCCGATCTTGCGCCGCAGAATGGCAATGATGAAGGCGCCGAAGGCGCCTACGCCCCCCGCTTCGGTGGGCGTGAAAAATCCGGAGTACAGCCCCCCTAGCACCAGAGTCACCAGCGCTGCGATGGGCACCAGCTTGGAAAACATCTCGGCTGTGGACAGCAGACGTGCTGAGCTGCGCTCGGCCGCGATTTCGGCCTGGCGTTTGAGGTCAAACACCAGGCCCGGAGTGAACCGGGCCATCAGCATGATCATGACGGCGAAAGCGGCGGCCATCATAAAGCCGGGAATGATCCCTGCAATAAAAAGCTTACCGATGGACTGTTCGGCCAGTACCCCGTAAATGATGAGCAGCAGGCTCGGTGGAATCATCATGCCCAGTACCGAGCTGCCGGCCACCGTGCCGGCGGCGAAGCTGGTGCGGTAGCCATGGCTCACCATTTCAGGCACGGCCACGCGGGTGAACACTGCCGCAGAGGCGATGGATACGCCGGTGACGGCGGCGAACACGGTGTTGGCCGCTACAGTCGCCACGCCCAGGCCACCCCGCAGACGCCGAAGCAAGGTTTCGGCCACGTCAAAAGTGTCCTTGCCGACGTTGGAGATCGAGACCAGCAGGCCCATCAGCACGAACAGTGGAATGGTGGCAAAGATATAGTCGGCCACGCCGTTGTAGGCCGAGAGGTACATCAGTCGCATGGCCATACCGACGTCTTCGCGGATGAGCCAGATGCCGGCAAAGCCGACAGCGGTGAGGGCGACCGCGATATGCAGGCCGATCAACACCAGGAAAACCAGTGCGCCTATCAGGAGCCCGCCGAGGGCGAGTTCACTCATGCGTATGCTCCGGTGGAAGGTGGCTGACGCAGCAGCGAGGGAATGCAGGCCAGGTAAGCCAGAGCGGCTGCCACGGAGCCCAGCACGATGAGCGCCCGGAAAGGCCAGGTGACCACGGTGAATACCCCTTGCACACCAAAATATTCCTTGATCTTCACGGCTGCGGTGAGTTCGGGCCAGGAGATGGCGGCCAGAGCGAAAAAGAGCAGCGCGCCAACGAGCACGTTGAGCACCTCCAGCACCTTGACAGCACGCGGTGAACGCTTGTCGATGATGCGCAGAAGGAAGTCACTGCGGGTCATGCGGCCGGAGCAGATGGCCGCGGCCAGTTGGAGGAACACGATGGAGGCGACTGAGCGGGCGGCGAACTCGGCCACGCCGGTGATGGGTGCGTCGAAAAAATTTCGACCGAGCACATCGGCCACGATCAACAGCATCATGAGAAAGATCCACACCGTGCCGATGGCGGCCAGTACGTTAGCCAGGCCCTGCAGGGGGTTCTTGAGACCTGCGACCGCAGGGGTTTCGCTGGCAAAGTCGGGTTCGTTGTGCACAGGTCACCTGTGAAAGCTGGGAGACAAACCACCTGGCGGCGCGAGGCGCGACCAGGTGGAGGAGGCGGGAGATTGATCAGCGATTTTGCAGATCCCAGTCGCGCAGGGGTTTCACGCCACGCGCGCGCAATTCGTCGAAGTAAGCCTTGAGCACCTGCTTGCCCGGCTCGCCCGTGCCTTGCAGCCAGGGCGCCACAATGTTGGGCAGGCCGTTGACCCACTTGGTCTTTTCGGCCTGAGGCAGGTCGGTAATCTGCAGGCCGGCGGCCTTCATGGTGTCGAGCGCGGCGTTGGCAGTCTTGGTGACGTGTTTGCCGTGCGCTACCGAGGTCGCTTTGCCGGCCTTGAGCATCGCATCCTGTACTTCCTTGGGCAGGCCATCAAAGAACTTCTTGTTCACCGCCACGCTACCGAAGTACATGGCGCCGATGTCCACACGCGTCAGGTTTTTCGCGACCTCATACACGCGTGCGGGACCGATGCCGCTGGCAAACGACAGGGCGCCGTCGGTCACGCCGGTCTGGATATTGGTGTAGTAAGTGGTCAGCGCGCCGTCCACAGGTGTGGCGCCGGTTTCGCGCATCCAGTTGGCCGAGGTGCCGGGCGCATTGATACGCTTGTTCTTCAGGCTGCCCATGTCCCTGACGGGAAACGTGGCGTAGATGTCGTAACTGTCGGTAATCAGCGAGGACAGCGGAATCATGTTCTGTGCGGTCCAGCTGTCGCGAAGGGCGGGCACGGTGGCGTTGAGCTTGTCGAAGATCTCGATCAACTGTTCGTGGTTGGTGGTGGCGAACGGAGTGAAGTAGGTCACGTTCTGCAATGGCATTGCGGAGTTTTCCCAGACCGTGCCCACCATGCCAACGTCCACGATGCCGTCGCGAACGGCGGCACGGGTATCGGTAAACTTGTAGAGCGTTCCGCCGTAGTTCTCTCGCCAGCGCACTTCGTATTTGGCGCCACTGCCCTTGAGAAGACGGTCCACCTCGGGCTGGAACACCTCCTTCATGGCAAAGGCCCATATATTGGTGGTGGGGTGACTGGAGCCGATATTGACCGTGACGCGCTGCTGTGCCAGCGCGGACCCGACAGTCATGGCGGCGCCCAGGGCGAGCAGGGTCGCAACGGCAATTTTCTTGAGTTTCATATTGTCTCCTTGGGGTTGTCATGGCCGAAGTTTCAGCCGGGTTGGCAGGGTGCCGGCGCCTCCGCACCAGCTTCATCAAAAAAAAGGTCAGCGTCTGGCGCGGCGCTTGAGCGGGTTACGGTTGATGTCGGCGAACAAATCGCGGCTGGCGTTCAGATAGGCACACACCCGGTCGCGAACCAGATGTTCGTCGTACCCCTCGTGGACGATTTCGCTGTAGACGTCCTGCGCATAGATCCAGCGGCGCATCGTGATGTAGAAAAAACCGCCGTGCAAACCCATGAGAAGCTCGATCTCGCGCTCACTGGGTTTGGCCCGACTGACCAGGCCGCGAAAGCGGCGTGTTTCACGGATAAGCCGCGGGAACAAGCGCGTACGCAGCATGGAGAAAAACCGGTCGGTAATGGTGTGATCGGTCAAGCCCGAGAACACCAGAATGCGCACGAACTCCCGCGAGAGTGTGGTCGTCACGTATTCCAGATAGAAGGCCGTTAGCTTATCTTCCACCGGCGTGTCGGGGTTGTCGAGCTGGGCGTTCCATTCTTCACGCCAGCGCCCCTCAAACACTTCAAGGTAGACACGATCGACCAGCGCCTGCTTGGTGGGGAAATAGTGGTAAAGCAACGCATGCGTAACGCCGATGCTCTTGGCCAGGTCGCGCAACTGGCCGCCGAAGCCATGCACGGAAAAAAACTGGATTGCGCCATCGAGGATCTGGCGCTCGCGTTCTGCGACACCCAGACGGCGGCGTGCCGGTGCTTCCGGGGCCTGTTTTTTGGCCTGCTTTGCCTTGTCAGGGTTTCTCTGGATGCGCACGCTATTTACCAATGGGTTAACTATTCGTATCATTGTTGATCTACTGGTAAATAAAAAATACCCGTGAAAACCCGAGGATTTGAAGACATGGAATTGACTGGAGATATCCTGATCGGCGCACCGCGCGAGAAGGTCTGGGCTGGACTGAACGACCCCGACATCCTGACACGCTGTATTCCGGGCTGCGAAGGCATGGAGGCCACCAGCCCGACCGAGCGCACCGCGCGCGTGGCGGTGAAGGTGGGCCCGGTGCGAGCCCGCTTCGTGGGCCATGTGCGCTTGGAGGACATCCGGCCCAACCAAGGCTGCGTGCTGCGTTTTCAGGGTTCTGGCGGCGCGGCGGGCATGGCCAAAGGGCACTCGAATGTGGAGCTCACCGACGAAGCCGGCGGCACACGGTTGCGCTACAGCGCCCAGGCCTCAATTGGCGGCAAGCTGGGTCAGGTGGGGGGGCGCATGATCGACGCGGCCTCCAAGCAGATGGCCGACCAGTTCTTCACCGCATTCAACCAGCAGATGGTAGCTGGGGCGACGGCAGAAGCCGCTGAAGCAGCGCCGTTAGCGGCCGTACCAGACGCTACCGACCCAGCCGCGCCTGCTCCACGGCGTACCGCTCAGCCACCTCAACCAGTCGCCAGCGATGAGGGTTTGCGGGTGTTGTGGTTCCTGCTTGGGTCCCTGTCCACAGGCTTCGGTGTGTGGATTGCTTCCCGGTTGACTTCCTGAGGACTGTTTCATGAAAGCCGCTGCCTTCGACTATGTCAAGCCTGCCTCCATCGACCAGGTCCTCGCGCTGCTCCATACGCACGGCGACGACGCCCGTATGCTCGCAGGAGGCCAAACGCTGATGGCTACCCTGAACATGCGCCTGTCAGAACCGCAGCTGGTGATCGATATCACTGGCATTGACTCCTTGCGCGGTATCAGCGTGCAGGGCCCGGTGCTGCGCATCGGTGCGCTGACCACGCATACCGACATTGAGTTAAGCCCGCTGGTGGCGCGCCACGCACCGCTGCTCAAGGCGGCCGCGCCCCACATCGCACACCGGGCCATACGTAACAGAGGTACCTGGGGCGGCTCTATTGCCTACGCCGATCCGGCGGCCGAGTGGCCCACCTGCCTGCTGGCGCTGGGCGGCACCGTCATTGCGCGCGGCCCTCGGGGCGAGCGCCGCATCGCAGCCGACGACTTCTTCACCGGCCTCTACAGCACTGCGCTGCAGGTCGACGAGCTGCTGGTTGCCTGCGAGATTCCACTGGCGGGCGCTGACCACTGGTCTGGCTTCAGTGAGCTGGCGCGCCGCCACGGCGACTACGCCATCGTGGGGCTGGGTGTCACGGCGCGACGCAAAGGCCCGGCCTTGCATGACCTGCGCATTGTGGTGTTGGGTGTAGACGTCATGCCGGTGCGCGCCCGCCAGACCGAGGCCCTGCTGGAGGGGCATGCTCTGGGCCTGTCCACCGTGACCCAGGCCGTGGCCAGCCTGCGCAGTGAGATCGAGCCGCTGCCCGACCTGACCAACACCTCCGCCACAAAGCGCTACCTGGCGGGTGTGTTGCTGCAGCGCATGCTGCCCATCGCCGACTGAGCCCCGAGGAAACCCATGGCAGACCTGTACCCAATCAAATTGACCGTCAACGGCAAGCTGCACCAGTGCAGCGTGCAACCACGCACCCATCTGGTGGATTTCCTGCGTGAGGACCTCGGCCTCAAAGGCAGCCACCTCGGCTGCGAACACGGCGTGTGCGGAGCCTGCACCGTCGAGCTCAACGGCCAGATTGTGCGCGGCTGCCTCACGCTGGCCGTGCAGGCCGACGGGGGCGTGGTGCAGACCATTGAAGGTGTCAGCCAGTCGGGCTTGATCCGCGATCTGCAAGAAGCTTTTGTGCAGCGCAACGCCCTGCAGTGCGGCTTTTGCACCTCGGGTATGTTGATGGCAGCCAAAGAGCTGGTGGAGCAGATGCCCGATGCAAGCCGTGTCGAGGTGCGCGACTGGATCTCAGGCAACTACTGCCGCTGCACCGGGTACCACGCCATCATCGACGCGATCTGCGACGTGCTGAAACAACGCAAGGAGGCCACCGCATGAAACGCGACACCGTCAACCTCGAACCCGGCGTGGATCACACCCAGGCACTGTCCCCGGTCAATGACGATCAGCGCTACATCGGCGTCTCCGTGCCACGCGGCGGCATTGAGCGCCTGACTCAGGGCCTGGGCCAGTACGTGGACGACATCGAGCTTCCGCGCATGGCCCACGTGGTCTTTTGGCGCAGCCCGGTGGCGCACATGCGGATCACGTCGGTCAACGCGGAATTCGCCCGCGCCATGCCCGGTGTGCTACTGGTAGCGGACGGGCAGGACCTGGCCAGGGTCTGCAAGCCATGGGTGGCGACGCTGGGCCACCTCGCCGGCATGAAATCGGCCCCGCAGTACGCGCTGGCGCTGGAGCGCGCCTGTTGGCAGGGCGAGCCGGTGGTGGCGGTGGTGGCTGAGACCCGCGCCGAGGCCGAAGACGCGCTGGCCTACGTGCAGGTGGACTGGGAAGAACTGCCCGCCGCCACCGACATGCTGACGGCGCTGGATCCCGCCACCCCGCTGATCCACCCTGAGCTGGGTGACAACCTGTGTTTCACCCGCAGCCTGGACGTGGGCCAGGTCGACGAGACCTTCGCCAGTGCCGACGTGGTCGCCGCCATCGACTTCGAGTTTGGCCGCCACACCGGCGTGACCCTGGAGCCGCGTGCGCAGATCGCGCACTGGAGTCCGGCCGACCGGCGCCTGACCGTGTACCACTCCTGCCAGGCGCCGCACATGATGCAGGACCTCTATGGCCGTCAGTTCGACCTGCCGGCCAGCGCCATCCGCGTGGTGTGCAAGGACGTGGGCGGCTCGTTCGGCATCAAGGTGCACGCCTACCCCGATGACTTCGCCACCGTGGCGCTGTCCATCCTGCTGGGCCGTCCGGTGAAGTTCGTGGCCGACCGGCTGGAGAGTTTCACCAGTGACATCCATGCGCGCCACCACCACATCAAGGCGCGCATCGCCGTCAACCGCGACGGCGAAATTCTTGGCTTCGACATGGAAGACCTCACCGGTATCGGTCCGTACTCCATGTTCCCGCGCACCAGCGCCATTGAAGGCAACCAGGTGGTCAACCTCGTAGGTGGCCCTTACAAACACAAGCACTACCGCGCAAAGCTCGACGTGGTGTTCCAGAACAAGACGCCCACCTGTCAGTACCGCGGCGTGGGCCACCCCATCGCCTGCGCCGTGACCGAGGCGCTGGTGGACCTGGCAGCGCAGAAGATCGGCATGGACCCGCTGACGATCCGGGAACTCAACGTGATCCCCGACGACGCTTATCCCACCGCGGGCGCCTCCGGCATCAAGCTGGAAATCCTCTCGCACCAGGCCAGCTTGAAGAGGCTGCGCGAGCTGATGAACTATGACGCGCTGCGTACCGAGCAGGCTGCGTTGCGCCGGCAGGGGATCTTTCGGGGCATCGGCTTTGCTACTGTCATCGAGCTCACCAACCCCAGCGCGGCGTTCTACGGGGTCGGCGGTGCACGTATCGCCTCACAAGACGGTGCCACCGTGCGACTGGACCCCGAAGGCCACATCACTGTGCTGATTGGGGTGGGCGAACAGGGCCAAGGCACCGAAGGCATTTACCAGCAAATTGCGGCTGATGCGGTGGGTGTGGACATCAGCAAGGTGCGCGTTGTCACCGGTGACACCGACGCCACGCCCTACGGGGGAGGCACCTGGGCCTCCCGCGGGGCGGGTATCGGCGGTGAAGCCGTGCTGCTCGCCGGCCAGGCCCTGCGCGAGAACATCGTGAAGGTCGCTGCCATCATCCTCAAGCGCGAGGATCGCACTCTGGCGGTGCGTCGGGACCGCATCGTCGACGCCAAGACCGGCGAAGAGCTGTTGCCCCTGGCCGAGCTGGGCCGCATAGCGTATTTCCGCTCCGACACATTGCCGGCCGAGTTCACGCCGGAACTCATGGTCACGCGGCACTACGCGCAGCGCGATTTTCCCTTCATCTTCACCAACGGCGTGCAGGCGTCCTACGTGGAGGTAGACCCCGACACCGGCTTCGTGAAGCTGCTCAAGCACTGGGCGGTCGAAGACTGCGGTCGTGTACTCAATCCCATGCTGGTGGACGAGCAAATGCGCGGCGCCATCGTGCAGGGCATCGGCGGCGCGCTGTTCGAGGAATGCCTCTACGATGACAGCGGTCTGATGGTTAACGCCAGCATGGCCGACTACCTGGTGCCGATGTCGGCCGAGATGCCTGACATCGAGGTGGCCCATATCCAGACGCCCACCGCCACATCGAAGCTGGGCGCCAAGGGCGCGGGCGAGGCCGGTACCGCAGGTGCGCCGGCTGCGGTGATGAACGCCATCAACGACGCCATTGCACCGTTCGATGCACACGTTTTCTCGCAGCCGATCACGCCGCAGAAGGTGCTGCGGGCGCTCGGGAAGGTGCGCTAAAAATCCATCGACCTGAAACGACGTTGGTCCTGACGATCCTGCCCGATTCAACCAGCGAGGCTTTATAGAGAGGGGAAGGGCGAGCGCCCTAAAATTGGCAATTTCACCGCATACTTCCGCCATGTACATGCCCCCTCAATTCAGCGGCGATCGTGCCCAGGCTGCGGCGCTGATGACCGAGCACCCCTTCGCCAGCCTGATCGGCGTCGATGACGCCGGTCTACCCTATGTCACGCATCTGCCATTGCACCTCGAACCGCGCCCTTCGACAAGCTCGGGGCAGCCGGACTTTGTGCTGCTGGGCCACGTCGCCAAACCCAACCCGCACTGGCGTTACCTGCAGGCCAGGCCCCAGGCCGTGGTGACCTTTCTCGGGCCGCATGCCTACATGTCGCCCAAGGTCTACCCTGATCTGGCGCGCGTGCCGACCTGGAACTATCTGGCTGTGCATTGCACCGTGCAGGCGACGCTGATCGAAGACCCGGCAAGCAAGGACGCGCTGCTGAAAAAACTCATTGGTGACCACGAGCCGCCGTATGCCGAGCAGTGGCGCGGGCTCGGCGAGGAGTTTGCGCACAAGATGCTGGCCGGCATTGTGGCTTTTGAGCTGCAGGTGACCGACCTGCAGTGCAAGGTCAAACTCAACCAGCACCGCAAGGAATCCCATGACGCGATGAGAGCTGTTTATGCCGCAGGGTCTCCCGATGAGCAGGCGCTGGCCCGGTGGATGGACCGCCTGGGCATGGGTGCCGCAGATCCTGAAAAATGAACAAAATCAGCCTCCAGCCCATGACCGGTGGTCGTGAGCAGCTATCAAAAAGGAAGCGTTGTGAGTGACTGGGACTTCATGCGCCTGGCGCTTGCGCAGGCGGCGCAGGCGGCTGCAGCCGGTGAGGTTCCCGTCGGGGCCGTGCTGGTGTACCAGGGTCAGGTCATCGCCACGGGGCGCAATGCGCCTATAGGTGACCAGGATCCGACGGCGCACGCCGAGATGCTGGCTTTGCGTGCCGGTGCAGCGGCACTGGGCAACTACCGGCTGGAAGACTGCGAGCTGTTTGTGACGCTGGAACCCTGCGCCATGTGCTCTGGCGCCATGTTGCATGCCCGGCTCAAACGTGTGGTGTTCGGTGCGTCAGACCCCAAAACCGGCGCCGCGGGGTCGGTGCTCAACCTGTTCGGGAGCGCGCAACTCAATCACCAGACACAAGTGCAGGGCGGGGTGCTCGCGGAGGAATGCGGCGCCGCGCTGCAGAATTTTTTCAGGCAGCGGCGGGCCGTGCAGCGCGAAGAAACACGCGCTGCCCACCCGCTGCGCGATGACGCCCTGCGCTCGCCTGACGCGGCGTTTGAAGGCTTGCCCGGCTACCCGTGGCAGCCCAACTACCTCGCCGATCTGCCGTCACTGGCAGGTTTGCGCATGCACTACCTTGACGAAGGCCCGTCTGAAGCGGGTTTGACCTACCTGTGTCTGCACGGCAACCCGGCCTGGAGCTATCTATACCGCAAGATGATGCCGGTCTTCCTTGAAGCCGGCCATCGCGTGGTGGCGCCCGACATGACTGGCTTCGGCAAAAGCGACAAGCCCAAGAAAGACAACTTCCACAGCTTTGATGGTCACCGGCAGAACCTGCTGGAACTGGTCGAGCGGCTGGACCTGCGAAACATTGTGCTGGTGGTGCAGGACTGGGGCGGCCTGCTCGGCTTGACCTTGCCGATGGCTGCACCCGAGCGTTACCGCGGCTTGCTGGTCATGAACACCACGCTGGCCACGGGCGAGCAGCCGCTTTCTGCGGGCTTTCTGGCCTGGCGTGAGATGTGCGCGAGAAATCCAGAATTTGATGTGGGCCGGCTGTTTTCCCGCGGCAACCCGCAGATGAACGCTGCCGAATGCGCCGCCTACAACGCACCTTTTCCCGACAAGGGGCACCGCGCCGCCTTGCGCGCTTTTCCGCCCCTGGTGCCGGAGTTTGCGGATTCACCCGGCGCTGCCGTCTCACGGCAGGCCAGGGCTTTCTGGCGCGACCAGTGGCAGGGCCAGACCCTGATGGCGGTTGGTGCGCAGGACCCGGTGCTGGGCCTGCCGGTGATGCGCGAGTTACAGGCCTTGATACGGGGGTGCCCGGAGCCGCTGATCGTCGAGAGCGCCGGGCATTTTGTGCAGGAACATGGCGAACCGATTGCGCGGCAGGCGGTAGGTTTCTTCGGCCAGGCCTGAATCTCAGTAAGGGTGCCGGAACACCGGCAAGTGCCAACCGAGAAAAATCGCGCTCAGCCGTAAACCCATGACCAGCGCCATGCCGGTCCAGAAGGCCCAGGACGGCTTGAGCCCGAGCGCCTTCAGCACCAGATAAAGCGCGATACCGACAATCGCCGCCGTGGCGTAAATATCCTGGCGGAGCAGCAGCGGCACCTGGTTGCTGAAGATGTCGCGCATCACGCCACCAGCCACACCGGTCATGGTGCCCATGAGCACAACGATCAGCGGGTGCAGCCGCGCCGCCTCGGCCAGTTGTGCGCCGGTCAAGGCAAACACAGCCAGACCCAGCGCGTCGGCCACCAGCAGCGCCTGCGCCGGAATCGGTAAAAACTGCACATACAGCACCGTGCCCAGCGCCGCAGCGCAGATCACCATCAGGTAGGTCGGATTGGCCATCCAGAACACCGGGTGCCGGTTCATCAGCACATCGCGCAGCGTGCCGCCGCCTATGGCGGTCAGCGAGGCCAGCACCACGACGCCGAGCAGGTCGAGCTCCAGCCGGCCAGCAGCCAGCGCGCCGCTGATGGAGAACACCGCGACACCGAACAGGTCCAGAAAATAAAGCAGCATGGTGCGGCGTTTATACCGAGACCGGTGGGGGAGCGTGGTGACAGGCAGTGGGATACTCGGAGCCGTGAACAACCATATCTATATTTATTCTCCGTCCAGCGCCGTGCGCGACAAGGCCGCGTTCAAACGTGGCGTGTCGCGCCTGAAGACGCTGGGCTACGAGGTCGAGCTTGATGAGGCCGCGCTGGCCAGCCACCAGCGTTTTGCCGGCGACGATGAAACGCGTCTGGCCGCCATCCACCGGGCGGCCGCCAGCGGCGCCGATGTGGCGCTGATCTCGCGCGGCGGTTACGGCCTGACGCGCATCCTGCCGGCCATCAACTACAAGGCCATTGCCAAAGCGGTGGACAAGGGCACGCGTTTTGTCGGCCTGAGCGACTTCACCGCCCTGCAAAATGCGCTGCTCGCCAAAACCGGCGCCGTCTCCTGGGCTGGTCCGGCATTGGGTGAGGATTTCGGCGTCGAAGGCGAACCTGACGACATCATGGAAGCCTGCTTCGAGGATTTGATCACAGGGCAGGGCGAAGGCTCGGGCTGGCGCCTGCCGGCGGTTGCTCCCAAAGAAGTAGCGAACAGCTCAATACCAGCAAGGGCTGAAGGCATATTCAACATCAAGGCCGCGACCCTGTGGGGCGGTAACCTCGCGGTGCTGACCTCCCTGGTCGGTACGCCGTATTTTCCGGCGGTCAAGGGCGGCATCCTGTTTCTTGAAGAAGTGCATGAGCACCCCTATCGGCTGGAGCGCATGTTGACGACCTTGCTGCACGCCGGCGTGCTGGCGCAGCAAAAAGCCATTGTTCTGGGCCAGTTCACCAACTACAAACTGGTGCCGCACGACAAGGGCTTCAAACTGGCAACGGTGGTGGCGTGGCTGCAAAAGCAGATCAAGGCACCGGTGCTCATGGGCCTGCCGTTCGGCCATGTGCCGACCAAGGTGCTGCTGCCGGTGGGTGCGAAGGTGACGCTGGCCGTGGAAGGCCGCGATGCGTTTTTACTCTGGGGCCACACGCACTGAGCGCGGTGTGGTGGGGTTCGAGGTGGCCCGGGAAGCGCAGACCGCCCCAGCCCCGATGATCGCGCGCCGCAGGCGACTTGTTCGGCGCTTCCTCAGTTCAAAGAGCTGCGCCGTGAGCCCAGGCTGCCAGGCAGCAGGCCTTCAAACATCTTGGTGATGCTGCTGACTTTTTGCCGGGCAATGGTTTCGCCCTGCATCGCCGACAACACGGCCATCACGTCGCCGCGGGCATACCACAGGCCTTGTGCGTCTTGGGCATAACGCACCCGCAGCGCAATTTTAGGGTAGTGCTTTTCACCAAACTCGCCCAACTCGTCGAGCATCAGTTGCCGGATGCCTTCGGTACGGTTTTCCAGGACGGCGGGCGTCGATTCGCCGCCGCTGAGCAAGCCGAGCAAGCTGCTTTTTAAATGAGGTGTAATCCAACGCATAGGTCTCGGGACTTTCTGTGTGAGCGGACGCGGCTGAGGTGCAATGATCTGGTAGATTAAGGCCCGAAAGGCCGGGAGGCAAGATGTATCGTGTGACATGGTTAACGTAAAACAACAAACAAATCAATGCGTTAGTAACTAAATGTCATCCAGATTCTCAGATTTTGCCCAGACTAATACTTTTGAATTCGTTACCCTTTTCGCCCGCCAGGTCGAGCCTGGGCTTGTCAGTCCTGTGATTTATTCACATCCTTTTGTCCTGTAACCCACCCCCACCTGCTGTGAGACCACCCATGACCAACTACCCTTCGCACTACATCAATGGCCAGTGGGTCACCGCCCAATCGACCCAAACCCTGCCGGTTCACGACTCCAGCACCGAGGAGGTGATGGCCACCGTACCCGCCGGTACGGCGCAAGAGGCGGCGCAGGCGGTGCTCGCAGCCCGCGCCGCGTTTGACGCCTGGTCCACACTGCCGGTTGAGACGCGCGCAGCCTACCTGGACAAGGTGGCGGCCGGCCTGAAGGCCCGCACTGACGAGATGGCGATGGCGATTGCGCGCGAAGTTGGCATGCCGCTGAAGATGGCCAAAACCGTGCAGGTCGGCGGCCCGACCTGGCATTGGGGCAACTTTGCCAAGGTAGCGCGCAACTTCGAGTGGGAAAAGAAGGTCGGCAACTCGCTGGTGGTGCGTGAAGCCATCGGGGTGGTTGGCTGCATCACGCCCTGGAACTTCCCGCTGAGCCAGATCACGCTGAAGATCGCGCCGGCGCTGGTCGCCGGCTGCACCGTGGTGCTCAAGCCCAGTGAGATCGCGCCGGTCAACGCCATGATCCTGGCCGAAATCATCCACGAAGCCGGCCTGCCGCCGGGCGTGTTCAACCTGGTCAACGGTATGGGCCCGGTGGTTGGCGAGGTGCTGGCCACCCATCCCGACGTCGACATGGTGAGTTTCACCGGCTCGACCGGCGCCGGCAAACGGGTGAGCGAGCTGGCCAGCCAGTCGGTTAAACGCATTGCGCTGGAACTGGGCGGCAAATCGGCCAGCGTCATTCTGGAAGACGCGGACTTCGAGGCCGCCGTCAAGGGAACAATCTCTGCCTGCATGCTCAACAGCGGCCAGACCTGCTCAGCCCACACCCGCATGCTGGTGCCAGCCAGCCGTTACGACGAGGTCAAGGCGCTGGCCAAAACCGTGATTGCCAAATTCAGCGTTGGTCCCAGCCTGGACGAAACCAGCCGGCTTGGCCCGCTGGTCAGCGCAACCCAGCGTGAACGTGTGCTGGGTTTCATCCGCACCGGCATCAAAGAGGGCGCAGAGGTGATTGCCGGTGGTGCCGAGCCGCCGCCCCTCGCCAAAGGCTACTTCGTTCAGCCCACCATCCTGGGCATCAAGCCCACCGACACCCTGGCGCAGGAGGAGATTTTCGGCCCGGTGCTGGTGGTCATCCCGTACAAGGATGAGGAAGATGCCGTGGCGATTGCCAACAGCACGATTTACGGCCTCGGTGGCGGCGTCTGGAGTGGCACCGACGAACACGCCATGAAGGTGGCGCGCCGCATACGCACCGGCCAGGTCGACATCAACGGCGGCCCCTTCAACGGCAACGCACCTTTCGGCGGCTACAAACAATCGGGCAACGGCCGCGAAAACGGGGTGTATGGCTTCGAGGAATTCCTGGAATTCAAGTCGCTGCAGCTCAAACCTGTCGCCGCTGCCTGATTTTTTCATGGGCCCGTCAGAGGCCCGCATCCGGGGAGAGTGCCATGGTCTGGATCAAACGATTTTTCGGTGGTGTGCTGCTGCTGTTGCTGCTGCTGGCGTCGGCCATCGGCATCTATGTTTACCGCAGCTTTCCGGCGCTTGACGGTGAACTCAAGGTCAGCGGGCTGACTGCCGCCGTGAGCGTCGCGCGTGACAGCGCCGACGTCACCCACATCAAGGCCCAGTCCCCGCGCGACGCGTGGATGGCGCTGGGGTATGTGCATGCGCAGGAACGCGGCTGGCAGTTGGAGTTCAACCGCCGTGTCATGCATGGCGAATTGTCCGAGGTGCTGGGCGAGGCCACGCTGGATACCGACAAACTGATGCGCACACTCGGCATCATGGAAGCGGCGCAGCGCCAGTGGCAGGGTCTGCCGGCTGAAGCCAGGCAGGCGCTGGAGGCCTACAGCGACGGCATCAATGCGTTTTATGCCGGCAGTGCACAGGCGCTGTCGCCGGAATTCCACATCCTGGGCGTCAAGCCTGGCGGCGCCGGTCAGCCCTGGACACCGCAAGACAGCGTCGGCTGGGCGCTGATGATGGCGCTGGATCTGGGCGGCAACTGGGGCAATGAGTTTGCCCGCCTGTCAGCAGCCAGGGTGCTCAGCACCGAACAACTCTGGCAACTGTTCACACCTTACCCAGGCGAGGCCCCCGCCTCCAGAACCGACTTCGCCCGGCTTTACGCAGAACTCGGTGTTTTTCGTCCAGATGCTATCAAAACAGGAGCAGCTGGCGCACGTGGAGAAAGCGCTGGAGGCCTGTTTGATGCCGAAAAATCGGCACTGCCGACAAATTTACTGGCGCAGGACATCAACGACTGGGCCGCCAACATCGGTAACGTGGAAGGCAAGGGCTCGAACAACTGGGTGCTGGCCGGCAGCCACACCACCAGCGGCAAACCGCTGCTGGCCAACGACCCGCACCTGGGGTTGTCGGCGCCCGCCATCTGGTACTTCGCACGCTTGCAGGCGCCGGCAGGCCAGGGCGCCGACGGCAGGGCCATTCCCGCGCTTGATGTGATCGGCGCCACCTTGCCGGGTATGCCGTTTGTGGTGCTGGGCCGCACCGCCAAAGTCGCCTGGGGTTTTACCAACACCGGCCCCGACGTGCAGGACCTGTACCTTGAGCAGATCAACCCGGTCAACCCGCAGCAGTACCGCGTGCCCGGTGCCGGCCCGGCCCAGTGGGCGGACTTCAAGACGCGGTCTGAGCGCATCAAGGTCAAAGGCCAGCCCGATGTCAGCCTGAACGTGCGCAGCAGCCGCCACGGGCCGGTGCTCAGCGATGTGCAGAAACCCCATGCCGAGCTGCTGGACACCGGCAGGTACGTGATCGCACTGCGCTGGAGCGCACTGGAAACCGACAACCTGACGGCCGTTGCCGCACTGCGCGCCAACCAGGCGCAGTCGGTGGACGAGTTGATTGCAGCCTATGCCAACCACCATTCACCGATGCAAAACGTGGTGATGGCCGATGTGTCCGGCAAGGTGGCCTACAAGGCCATCGGCAAGGTGCCGCTGCGAAAGGCCGACAACGATATTCGCGGCATCGCGCCGTCTCCGGGCTGGGACGCCCGCTACGACTGGGCCGGCTGGTTACCTTACGCACAAACGCCGCAGGCCGACGCGGCCACGATTGGCAAAAAAGGCTGGTTCGCCAACGCCAACCAAAGTGTGGTGCCGCCTGGCTCCGACCTGTTTCTGGGGCAGGACTGGGTCGTGCCCTATCGCTTTGAGCGCATCGAAAAACTCCTCGCCAGCCAGCCCCGGCATGACGCGGCCTCCATGCAGAAAATCCAGTTCGACCAGTTGTCGTCGGCCACCACCCGTTTGCTGCCGTTTTTGCAGAAGACGGTGTCGCAGCATCCGCTGGCGACCGAAGTACAGACGCTGCTGGCCGGCTTTGATGGTGTGATGCGGGCCGACAGCGCTGCGCCACTGATTTTTTCAGTCTGGGTCGATGAGCTCACGCGTGGTGTCATTGGCAGCAGGCTCGGCGAAGCCCGCCTGAAAAGTATGTATGGCAAGCGCCATTTCCGCAGCGCCATTGAAGAAATGATGGAGCGTGATGACAAGGCCTGGTGCGGGGCGGCCGGGTGTGCCGCTCAGTCCACGGCTGCGCTGGATCGCGCGCTGACGCTGCTGCAGGCTACCCGTGGCGCTGCGCCTGCGAAGTGGTCGTGGGGCCAGGCGCACCAGGCGCTGTCGGCGCACCGGCCTTTCAGTAACGTGCCGGCGCTGGCGCGGTTTTTCGATGTCAGTGTGCCGACCGGCGGTGATGCGTTCACTGTCAACGTCGGCCAGTACTGGCCCAACGATGCGAAGTTCCCGTTTGCCAACCGGCATGCCGCCTCGCTGCGCGCGGTATACGACCTGGCCGATCTGGAAAAATCCCGGTTCATTTACCAGACCGGGCAAAGCGGCCTGGTGTTTTCAAGCCGTTACCGCGACATGCGTCGCGCCTGGGCCGACGTCAGCTACCGTCCGCTACAGATGACACCGGCCAGCTTCGACCACCAACTCCAGCTCACGCCCTGAGGCGCGTCGGGTCAATCAGGCAGGCACGGCATCCACGTTGAGCCGGTCCCAATGCCGGTGGAGGGCCATGGAGGAAATAACGGCCTGCGCGATCTGACCATCGGCCGCCTTGCGCGCGTCCGCGAGTAATACACCGGTTGTCGGCTCCATCACCTGATCGCCTTTGCCCTCGAGCGCAAAACCGAGGCTGCCGAGCAACTGCACGCCTTCATTGAGGGCGCACAGGGTCTTGCAATGTTTGTAGGACTCCAGAACGAAGTGAACCGCATCGCCGAGCTGCGACAGGGCGGCCACGCTGGCCTCACCGCCGGGCACCAGCACCGCATCGAACATCACCGAAGATGCATTGGAGAAGGTATGGTCCACCGCCAGTTGTTTGCCTGAAGAGGTCAGGACGGTACCAAGTTGCGGCGCGATCAGTTTGCAGACCGCACCCGCGTCCACCAGTTCCTGTTGCAGACGCTTGAAGGTCAGCCAATCCACGCCGTCGGCCAACAGGATTGCGATCTTGCGCGTCTTGATGCCATCCGAAAGCCTGGACATGCTCAGGGCCGCGTCTTCCTCCACCGCGTTTGCGATCCGGTATTCGCGAAAGCCAAGCCTGCCCGCGGCTGCCTTGGCATCCGGCGCATTGATACCGAGCGGCGCGGCCACCCGTGCGGCGAGTTTGGCGTCCACATGCGCCAGGTTGTCGACCATGCGCTGACGGATTTCCGGCACCTCCACCTTCGAGAGCTCGAAACGGAAGGCCGCAACGATGTGGTCCTTTTCCGCCGGGCTCTGGCTGTTCCAAAACAGCGTGGCTTGAGAAAAATGATCGTCGAACGACGGGCTGCGGCGGCGTATCTTTGGCGATTCCATCTGCTCGGGATAAGACTGGAACCCCTGGGTGCCACCGTCGACGCGGTACTCGGCGCCGCTAGCGAGCGTGTTGGGCTCGTAACTCACCCGTCCCTTGTTGACGGTCTGGCGGTGCATGCCGTCACGCTGGAAGTTATGGAAAGGGCAGACCGCCTTGTTGATCGGCAGCTCATGAAAATTGGCGCCGCCCAGACGTGAAATCTGGGTGTCCGTGTAAGAGAACAAGCGGCCCTGCAGCAGCGGATCGTTCGAAAAATCGATACCTGGCACCAGGTGACCGGGGTGAAACGCCACCTGCTCGGTCTCTGCGAAGAAGTTGTCCGGGTTGCGATTGAGCACCATCTTGCCGATCAACTGAACCGGCACCACCGATTCGGGAATCAGCTTGGTCGGGTCCAGGATGTCGAAGCCGAGCTTGTCTTCCTTGCCTTCCTCGATGATTTGCACGCCCAGTTCCCATTCCGGAAAATTGCCCTGGTCGATGGCTTCCCACAGGTCACGCCGGTGGAAGTCGGCGTCCTTGCCAGCAATTTTTTGGGCTTCGTCCCAGGCCAGGCCATGCACCCCAAGTTTCGGTTTCCAGTGGAACTTCACAAAGTGCGACTCACCGCGCGCATTGATGAAGCGGAAAGTGTGTACCCCAAAACCCTCCATCATGCGGTAGCTGCGGGGCAGGGCGCGGTCTGACATGGCCCACATCAGCATGTGGGTGGACTCGGGCATCAGCGACACAAAATCCCAGAAGGTGTCATGGGCGCTGGCAGCCTGGGGCATGTCGTTGTGCGGCTCGGGCTTGACGGCGTGGATCAGGTCTGGAAACTTGATCGCATCCTGAATGAAAAACACCGGCACGTTGTTACCGACCAGGTCGTAGTTGCCTTCATTCGTATAGAACTTCACGGCAAAGCCGCGCACGTCACGCACCGTGTCGGCAGAGCCGCGGGAGCCGGCGACTGTCGAAAAACGCACGAAGACGGGAATCTCCGCCTCGGGGTCCTGCAGGAAGCCTGCGCTGGTGTATTGCCCCATCGGCTTATAGACCTTGAAGTAACCGTGCGCCGCCGTGCCGCGCGCATGGACAGCTCGTTCGGGAATGCGCTCGTGGTCAAAGTGCGTGATTTTTTCGCGGAGGATGAAGTCCTCCAACAGGGTCGGTCCACGTACGCCGGCCTTCAACGAGTTGTGGTTGTCGGGTATCTGCAATCCCTGGTTGGTCGTCAGGTTGCCTGTCGCATCGGCAGTCGAAACCAGCAGCTGTTTTTGCTTGTCCGTCCCGGGGGACGTTTTTGGGGCGCTGGCTGGGCTGCGCTTGGATTGCGGCATGTGTGATTCCTTGAGGGGTCTAAAAAAAATTCCAGCAACTTTCGTCTGGAGGGGAGGGCGCCCGCAACTTTGACGTCGCCGGGTCCTTGTTCAGTCGGTTTCGCAGTCCAGCAGTCGCTCCAGCCCTCTGACCACGGTGCCTACCGCCAGAGCGGCCACGCCACCTCCGACCAGCCAGCCCGCCAGGGTTTGCGCGGGCTCGACGATGCCGTCGGGCGTTAGCGCCAAAAACGCAACCAGAGCGGCAAACGTCGAAGCGATGTACACCCACGCAGCCGCAACGTGCAAGCTGCTGGTCCAGCGCTTGCTGGCGCCGATGCCAGAACGAGAGGAGGCTGCGAGTGTCATGGCGAGTCCGAAATAGAAAGGAGGCGAAATGCGGAACATCAAACAGAAGTTCGACCTTACGCATAAACCCGCCAAGACCTCGTAGCTGGGCAGCGGCAGCCCTTGTAAGGGCAATCGCGTGTGCTTGTAAGACCTGTCCCACGGAAAGAGGGCGCCCAGGCGTGCTTCAGCGCGAGACTTAAACCGTGCACGGCTTTCGCCTACACCAGCAGGGTCGCCTTTCTCGCGTGCACACCCTTGCTGCGGTTTTAAAGTGAATGGATTCATTTGGTTTGCACCGGTCCTGCAGATCACCTTACACAGGAGCAAACACCCTATGCGGGCTTATATCGTTGAAGACAACCCAACTATCCGAGACAACCTGATAGGCACGCTGGAGGAGCTGGTCCCTATCGAAACCATCGGCGTGGCCGACACGGAAGCTGAGGGAACCCGCTGGCTGGCGCGCAACGACGCACACTGGGATCTGGCCATCGTGGACCTGTTTTTAAAAGAGGGCAGCGGCCTCGGGGTGGTCAAAGCGTGTCGCTATCGGCATCCAGGCCAGAAGATGGTGGTGTTGAGCAACCATGCAACGCCCGAGATTCGCTGGCGCTGCACGCAGCTTGGTGCGGATGCGGTTTTTGACAAGAGCACCGAAATTGACGATTTGCTGCGCTACTGCGCTGCCCTGGCCGGTCAGTTCGATGATCCGGCCAATCGGCCGCGCCAGTTGTCCAAGGCCTGAGCGCCACGGCGCTTCAGGCTCCCCGCCGTTTTTCAACCCTTGTCACCTGAAAGCACAACCATGAGCACGCCCGCATCTGAACTTCACGACACGCCTTTCGGCGCTCCGCCCCGGCCCTTGACCGAGGACGTGTTGCAGTCTGCTGGGGAAGCGGTGCTGGCCAACCCAGCGTCCGTCGAGACCCTGCAGGGCGGCGAACCGGTTCTTGATGCAGCAGACACCGGCCCCACACGCGCGCGCTTCGGCGACAGAGTGGCGCGACGCGTTGCCGAAAAACCGGTTCAGTCCGCGTTATTTGCGATGGCCGCAGGCGCGCTTGCAGCTGTAGTGGTCAGTGCCGCGCTGAGCCGCCGCCGCTGATACTCAGCTCCCTTACTTCTCCGGAGAACCCATGCACCGAATGCGACTAGCCACCCCGTCTGATCCTGGTACCCACATCCCGACTGAAATGCCGCCTCCGGTCATGCCGCCGATGCCAGGCCCTGGCAGTCCGCCAGAAATTATCGAACCGCCGCTGACTGAACCGACGATTCCGGTACGGGAGCCGGGCAAGGTGACCCCGGTTCAGGCCTGACTGGCGCTCACGCAGGGCGTCGGTGCTGAAGAAAGCCCCAGGCAGCCGCTCAGGGCTTCACGGAGGGGGCTTGCTGGCGCTGATACTCGCTGCGCTTCATGTTCAGATAGGCCGTCCGGTCGATCTCGTGCAACTGGCGTGGGTAACGCTCCGTAGCGTCAAACCAGTGCTGGGCGCGTTTTTCAAACTGTTGCGACGCCGGCATCGCCAGAGACGCCAGGTAAGCGTCTATCGCCAGGTAATAACGCATGGTGTTGCGTTCGACCGCGCCGCGCATGCCGCCGACCGGGGCTTTAGCGACGCCATTCTCACTGGCCACCTCGGAAAAGCCTATCTTGCTGCTGCCCACGGTGGCCATGTAAGCCTGCATCGCGAGCCGGCCGCTCATGCCGTAGCCGTAGGAGTAGCGCAGGTGCATGAAGGTCTTGTCGCCGTCAATCGGCACCGCCTCCAGATCGATCCGGTAGTTATAGGTACCGAGCGGGCCTTTGGGCGCATTGAGCCGCACCGCCAGGTGATCGGGCCGAGCAGCGGCCGGTGTAAAGCTGAAGGTGAGGGCGTGCGCGTCCTTGAGTTCCTGCGGCGTTTTTTTACCGACGTGGACCGACAGCGAGGCTGGCCGACTGTCTTTGTCGGCGCTGCAGTGTTTGGTGTTGAGGTGAAGAATCAGGACCTCACACCAGTTGTCCGGATCCTTGAAGGCTGCGAGCACGGTGGCGTAGGGGTAGTTGATGACGGCATAGGCACTGCCGCTGACCGCCTGGGCCGACTCGGTCGAGTCCATCACCAGCGGGCGCTGAAACTGGTTTCGCGCGAGTTGCGCGCCCAAAACGGTGTACTTGGCCTGCAGCGCGGCGGCGCCTGGCTCTGCGGCACTGCCGCCCGGAGCCTGCGCATGAGCAATGCCCGCGCCCAGGCTGGCATACAGGCAGACGGATGCCGCCCAGCGGCCGAGCCTCAGAGTGTCGTGTTTAAGCATGTCCCGAGTTTGCCCGCCTGAAAGGCGTGCCAGTGCAGGTTGCTCCGTCGTCCTACATGCGTGGGCGAAAACAGGACGGCTTTTGGCACGGGGTGGGCCATCGCTCTTTTTTATAGCCAGGTAGGCCGAGCAGTTATGGGCTGGAGCCTATGTGATTCAAGAACGAGCGGGGTGCAGACGGAGGCACCGATGGATGTTCAGAGCCTGGCTATGCGCGAGGTGGACTTGACGGTTGGTAGAAGACCATTCAATTAATTATTAACATAATATACAGAGGTCTCGCGCTGCACGCGAAA
>NZ_JAYWHI010000053.1:0-25775 GCF_043778355.1 Polaromonas sp. | reverse complement strand
GCCTGAACACTCACGTCAAGCGCGGAGGTCGGCTCGTCACACACCAGAAACTCGGGCTCGGTCGCGAGCGCGCGCGCAATTGAAATGCGCTGGCGCTGTCCGCCCGAGAACTGGTGCGGGTACTTGGGCCCATCCAGCGGCGACAGGCCGACCGACTTGAGCAGCTCACCCACCTTGGCCTTGAGCTCAGCGCCGTCGGTGATCAGGCCGTGTTCGCGCAGCGGCTCACCCACAATGTCCTCGACAACCCAGCGCGGGTTCAGGCTGGCATACGGGTCCTGAAAGATCATCTGGATGCGGCTGCGCAACTGCCGGCCCTGCGGCGTCTTGAAGGCGGCGTGGGCATCCTGGCCGTCGAAAGTCAGGCCACCACGGGTCGGGTTATAAAGCCCCACCAGCAGCTTGGCTACCGTGCTTTTGCCACAGCCGGATTCACCGACCAGCGCCAGGGTTTTGCCTTTTTCGATCTCGAAACTCACGCCATCGACGGCATTGAGCATCAGCCGCGGCTTGCCCTCGATCACCCGGTTCAGCCAGGGCGGCGACACGTCAAAGGTTTTGGCCAGGTCGTGTGCCTGGACCAGAGGTGCTCCGGTGCTCATGCGCTCACCCCCACCGGCACATCGTGCAGCCAGCAGGCAGCGCGCGTGGCACCGGCCGGCAACAGATCGGGCCGCTCCTGGCGGCAATGGTCAAACACCTTGGGGCAGCGCGGGTTGAAGGCGCAACCCTGCGGAATGGCGTTCAGGCGCGGCATGGCGCCGTCGATCTGGTTGAGCCGCTCGCGGTCCAGCGTGATATCGGGAATGGCCGCCATCAGGCCTTCGGTGTAGGGGTGCGAGGGGTGGTTGATGACCTCATGCACCGGGCCGATTTCGGCAATACGCCCGGCATACAACACGGCCACGCGGTCGCAGGTTTCAGCGATCACGCCCATGTCGTGGGTGATCAGCATCACGGCGGCACCGCGTTTTTTGCAGATGTTTTTGAGCAGCATGATGATCTGTGCCTGGATCGACACGTCAAGCGCGGTGGTCGGCTCGTCGGCAACGATCAGTTTGGGCTCGGCGGCCAGCGCCAGGGCAATCACCACACGCTGGCGCATGCCGCCAGAGAACTGGTGCGGAAAATGTTCGATGCGCTGCTCGGCGGCCGGAATGCCGGTGTCCTGCAGCAGCGAAATCGCACGCTGACGCGCTTCGGCATGGCTGACCGGCAAGTGCGCCTGGATGGTTTCGATCAATTGCCGGCCCACGCTGTACAGCGGGTTCAGCGATGTCAGCGGGTCCTGGAAAATTGCGCCTATCTTACGTCCGCGAATGTGGCGCATCTGTTCATAGGGCAGGTTGTCGATGCGCTGGCCTTCGAGCAGAATCTGCCCGCCGCCAATGCGCCCAGGCGGCTCCAGCAGGCCGATGATGGCCGCGCCTGTCAGCGACTTGCCGGCACCGGATTCACCGACCACGCCAAGGATTTCTCCCGGCGCGATTTCAAAGGAAATGTCGTCTAGCGCACGCAGCGTACCGCGCCGGCTGGGGAATTCGACGATCAGATTTTTGACTTGTAAAAGACTCATTGTTTAACGCAATCTCGGATTCAGCGCATCGCGCAACCAGTCACCCAGCAAATTGACGCTGAGCGAAATTGTCACCAGCATCACGCCCGGAAACACGGTGATCCACCACTCGCCCGAGAACAGGTAGTCGTTGCCGATGCGGATCAGCGTGCCCAGCGAAGGCGAGGTCGGCGGCGCGCCCACGCCCAGAAAGGACAAGGTGGCTTCGGTGATGATGGCCGTGGCCACCTGGATGGTGGCCAGCACCAGCACCGGTCCCATCACATTGGGCAACACATGGCGGCGCATGATGCGCAGCGGTGCCACGCCGGTCACGCGGGCGGCTTGTACGTACTCCTTGCTGCGTTCGACCAGGGTCGAGCCGCGCACGGTGCGCGCGTACTGCACCCAACCCGTGAGTGTGATCGAGATGATCAGCACCCCGAGCGCCAGCGAGTCCTGGGCATTGGGGAACAGAGCGCGCCCCACCCCCGCAATCAGCAAGGCCACCAAAATCGCCGGGAAAGACAGCATGACATCGCACAAACGCATCAGGGCAGAGTCGATCCAGCCGCCGTAGAAACCGGCCAGCAGGCCCAAGCCCACACCCAGCACCACCGACAGAACCACCGACGCAAAACCGACAGCCAGCGATACCCGAGCGCCGTACATCAGGGCCGACAGAATGTCGCGGCCCTGGTCGTCGGTGCCGAGCAGGTATTTGGAAGACCCCTCGGCCGACCAGGCCGGGGGCAAACGCGCGTCGCTGAGCTCCAGCGTCGTCAGGTCAAACGGATTGTGCGGGGCGACAAAGCCCGCAAACACCGAACAAAAAATGCAGATCAGGGCGACTGCAGCCGCAGCCATCGCCACCGGGGAGGTGCGAAAGCTGTAGCCGACGTCGCCGTCCCAGAACCGGAAAAGCGCGCTTCTCATCGACAGGTCTACTTGTTGAGTTTGACGAATTTCCAGGGCATGCCGTTGTCGGGCCACTGAACCAGGTCAATGTTTTTCCTGGTGGCCCAGTTGATGGCCTGCTGATGCAGCGGAAGATGGCCCACGTCGTCCTGATGGATCTTCAGCGCTTCTCGGATCATCTCGGTGCGTTTCTTGTCGTCGGTCTCGGACGCCACCAGGCTGGTCAGTTCGTCAACACGCGGGTTGCTGTAAGCGCCCAGGTTGAACTGGCCGCGGCCGCCATCACCCGGTGTGGACAGGATGGGATAAAGCACGTTGTGCGCATCCACGGTGCTCGGCGTCCAGCCCAGCATGTAGAAGCTGGTGTCGCGGCGCAGGATTTTCGGGAAGTAGTTGTTTTTGGTTTCGGCCTCGAGATTGATCTTCACGCCGATGCGCGAAAGATTGGCGGCAACCGCCTGGCAGATCTCGCCGTCGTTCACATAACGGTCGTTCGGGCAATTCATCTTGAGCTCGAAGCCGGCGCCGTAGCCGGCATCGACCATCAGCTTCTTGGCGGCTTCCACGTCAAACGGCAGGCGTTTGGCCAGGTCCGGGGCATACCCGCGAATCTCGGGCGCCAGCAGCGTGGCCACCGGCGTGGCCGCACCACGCATCACGCGGCTTTTGATCGCCTCGATATCGATGGCCTGGTAGAAGGCCTGGCGCACACGTTTGTCCTTGAAGGGGTTTTTGCCCTTGACGCTGGAAAACAGCAATTCGTCACGCTTCTGGTCCATGCCCAGGAAAATCACGCGAAGTTCAGGGCCCTGCAGCACCTTGAGCGCAGGCGCGGCCTTGATGCGGGGAACGTCCTGGACCGGCACCGGTTCCATCACATCGACCTCGCCGGACAGCAGGGCAGCAACGCGCGTGCTGTCGTTGCCAATCACGTTGAAAATCACTTCGTCGACGTTGCCGTCGATCTTGCCCCAATAGGTGCCATTTCGCGAGAAGGTGGTGCGCACATTGGGCTGGCGCTCACGCACCCGGTACGGACCCGTGCCGTTGGCGCGGAAAGACGCTGCGTTTTCAATGCCCTTGCGGCGGTCCACCGGCTTGGTCGCCTGGTTGGTCTCGCACCACTTCTTGCTCATCATGTGCCACTGTGTGAACAACTCGGGCAGGATGGGAAAGGGGTTGTTCAAGACAAAATCAATCGTGTGGTCGTCGATTTTTTTAACTTCCTTGATCTGGCCGACATAACTTTTCATGTCCGAGCCGTCACCTTTGGCGCGCTCGTAACTGAAGATCACGTCGTCGGCGGTGAAGGGTGTGCCGTCGTGGAACTGCACGCCCTTGCGCAGGTTGAAGCGCCAGACCGTCGGTGAAGTCTGTTTCCAGTCGGTGGCCAGCGAAGGTGCCAGCTTGTAATTGCGGTCGCGCGTGACGAGCGGCTCATAAACATTGCCCACCACCGTGAGCTGCAGCGACTCGTTGAGCGAATGCGGGTCCAGCGACTGCGCATCGCCCTGGTTGCCGATTCGCAGCGTCGCGGCGGACGCTACCAAAGTGGTAGCAGCCAGCGTAGTGCCCACAAGGGCTAGTGCTGCTTTTTTCTTGAAGTTCATGGAGTTCTCCTGTGGATGGGAATGTCTTGGGGCTACACGGATAAAGGCATGGACTGCTCGACCAGGCCCGCATGCAAAGCGGCGCCCAGCGGCAGGATGTCGTCGTTGAAATCGTAGCGGGTGTTGTGCAGGAAACAACTGCCGACGCCATTTTCGGCGCCCTGCCCAATGCGCAAATAAGCGCCCGGCTTGACCTGCAGCATGAAGGAAAAGTCCTCAGCGCCCATGCTGGGCGCCATGTCGCGCACCACATGGTCGGCGCCAACCAGGCTTTCGGCGACGTCGGCGGCAAACACCGCTTCGTCATAGGAGTTGACGGTAGCGGGATAAATGCGCTCGTAATGCACCGACGCCGAGGCACCAAAACCCAGCGCGACGGCACTGCACAACTCGCTGAGCCGGCGCTCCACCATGTCCTGCACGTCCGGGCTGAAGGTGCGCACCGTGCCAACCAGCGACGCCTTGCCGGGCACCACGCTGAAGGCCCCCATGTCGCCGGCCTGCATGGCGCAGATGCTGATCACCGCGCTGTCGATCGGGTTGGTATTGCGCGACACAATGCTCTGGATCGCCGTGATGATGTGCGCCGACACCACCACCGGATCGACTGTCATGTAGGCGTGCGCGCCATGACCGCCGCGGCCGTTGATGTCGATGGTGATGCGGTCGGCCGCAGCCATCATCGGGCCGGGCCGGATGCCGATGGTGCCCGGCCGCATCGACGGCCAGTTGTGCATGCCGTACACGGCCTGCACTGGAAAACGGTCAAACAGGCCGTCCTCGATCATGATGCGGGCGCCGGCAAAACCCTCTTCGCCGGGCTGGAAGATCAGCACCGCCGTGCCGTCGAAGTTGCGGGTGGCGGCCAGGTATCGCGCTGCACCCACCAGCATGGTGGTGTGGCCATCGTGGCCGCAGCCGTGCATCAGACCGGCTTTGGACGACTTCCAGGCGAACTCGTTGTGCTCCGTCATCGGCAAGGCGTCCATGTCGGCACGCAGACCAATCATGCGGCCGCTGCTGCTCTGGCGCCCTTTGATGACGGCCACCAGACCGGTCTTGCCGATACCTGTGTGGATTTCGTCGACCCCACAACGCTCCAGCGCCTCACGGACGCGCGCGCTGGTGTAGACCTCTTCAAAGCCAAGCTCGGGGTGCGCATGCAGGTCACGCCGGAACGCCGTCAATTCTGGATGGAATTCGGCGATCTGGGCAAACACGCGGCCATTGGCCCTGAGCGACGGAGCGGGACGCGGTGCCAGCATCAGTGGCCTCCGGCGTTGCCTACGCGCAAGCGCGGGTCGACAGCGAAATACAGCAGATCCACCACCAGGTTGATGACCACAAAGATCAGCGCAATCAGGCACAGGTAGGCAGCCATCACCGGAATGTCGGCAAAGGTCACGGCCTGGATGAAGAGCAGGCCCATACCGGGCCACTGGAACACCGTCTCGGTGATGATGGCAAAGGCAATCAGGCCGCCCAGTTGCAGGCCGGTGATGGTCATCACCGGCACCAGGGTGTTCTTCAGCGCATGACCGAAATGAATCGCGCGGTTGGACAGGCCACGGGCACGCGCGAACTTGATGTAGTCGGTGCGCAGCACCTCCAGCATCTCGGCACGCACCAGCCGCATGATCAATGTGAGCTGGAAGATGGCCAGCGTCACCGCGGGCAGCACGATGTGGTGCCAACCCTTGAGCGTCAGCAAGCCGCTGCTCCACCAGCCCATCTGCACCACCTCACCGCGCCCGAAACTGGGGAACCAGCCGAGACCGACCGCGAAGACCAGGATCAACAGGATACCGATCAGGAAAGTCGGCAGCGACACGCCGAGCAGCGACACCGTCATCAGCAACTGGCTGAAAAAAGTGCCCCGGCGCAGGGCCGCATAGACACCCATGGGCACACCGATCAGCAGCGCCATCAGGGCCGCGACCAAGGCAAGCTCCAGCGTGGCCGGAAAACGCTCGGCGATCAGGCGTGACACCTTGGCACCCTGACGCAGACTCAAACCGAACTCGCCTTGCACGGCGTTGACCAAAAAGTGACCGAACTGCACGAAAAAGGGCTTGTCCAGCCCCAAATCAGCGCGAAGTTGCCGAATCTGATCGGGCTGCGCGTCCTGTCCAAGCAAGAACACCACGGGGTCGCCCACGTACTGGAACAGCATGAAAGCCAGAAAAGCCACCGTGACCATGACGATCACGGCCTGGAACAGGCGACGGAGAATGAATGCGAACATCGTGCTGGTTTTTTAATCGAGAGCCGATGCTATCAGAGCAAACAACGTGCCGACATCGGGTTTACTTTAGGTTTAAAGATATTATTTTGCACCCTGTATGGTGTCAAAAAAAAGAGCCCCAGAGGGCTCTTTTGGCAGCATCCCCTCTAACGAGGCTCAGTTGACCTTGATCAGACGCCAGTCCAGACGGTTGTCGGCGCGGTGAGTCACGTCGATATTTTTCTTCATGGCCCAGGGAATGATCTGGTTGTGCAGCGGCAGGTGCGAGACCGTGTCGTTGCTCAGTTGCAGGCCTTCGGTCAGGAAGCGGTTGCGCACTGGCAAGTCGGTTTCGACCTTCACCCGGTCCACGATGATGTCCATGCGCGGATTGCTGTAACGGCCGACGTTGTAGTTGCCGTCGCCGCCCGTGCCCACGCTGCGCGTCAGCGACTGCAGGCTGTACAACGCGTCAAAGGTCGGCACGCCCCAGCCCAGCATGTAGATGCTGGCTTCATAACGCTGGATCATCGGGAAGTACGTCACCAGCGGCAGCGTGCGCAGCTTGGCCTTGACACCGATACGCGACCACATGGCGGTCACGGCCTGGCAGATTTCCTCGTCGTTGATGTAGCGGTTGTTCGGGCAGGCGAAATCGACCTCAAAACCACCAGGGTAGCCCGCGTCGGCCAGCAGCTTCTTCGACGCCTCGGGGTCATACGGGAAGCGCTTGTGCACGCCCTCCGTCCAGCCGTTGACCTGCGGCGCCACGAGGGTGCCGGTCGCCTGTCCCAGGCCGCGCAGCGTCACCCGTACGATGCTGTTGATGTCGATGGCCTGGTACAGCGCCATGCGCACACGCTGGTCCTTAAGTGGGTTTTTGCCCTTGACATTCGAGCCAGGCAACTCGTCGCGGAACTGGTCCATCCCCAGGAAGATGGTGCGGCTTTCGATGCCATCAATCACCTTAAGGTTGGCATTGCCACGCAGGCGCGCCATATCTTGCGGGCTCGGGTCCAGCACCAGATCAACCTCTCCGGACAGCAGCGCGGCCACGCGCGTCGCTTCGGACTTGATCGGGGTGTAAATGATTTCGGTCACATTCGAAGGGATGGTGCCCCAGTAGTTGGGGTTCTTGACCAGCACCAGCTTCTGGTCGGGTTGCCATTCCTTGACCATGAACTGGCCGGTTCCCATGGCGTTGCGGTGCGCGTAGGTTTCATCCTTGGCGCGGATGTCTTTGGGTTCGACGGACTTGTTTTTTTCCGCCCAAGCCTTGCTCATGATGCGCAGTTCGGTCAACTGACTCAGCAGCACCGGGTTCGGGCCTTTCATCATGAAGTCAACCGTGTTGTCGTTGACCTTGACCACCCTGTCGATGCCTTGGGTATAAACGGCGTAATTCGAGGTCTTGGCCATGGCCCGTGTGATCGAATAAACCACATCGTCCGCCGTGAACGGTGTGCCGTCACTGAACTTCACGCCCGAGCGCAGGGTGAACCGGACCTGCGTCGGCGAAATATCGCGCCAGGCGGTCGCCAGTTGGGCTTCGGGCTTGAACGTCTGGCTGTTGTAATAAACGAGCGAATCGTAAATCGCGGCATGCACGCCGTTACCCAGCGCATTGTTCTGGGAATGGATGTCCAGCGTGGGGATATCGCTGGCACTGGACCATTTAAAAGGCTTGGCTTGTAACGCCGGTGCGGCAACCAACACCGCAAGAGCGGCCGCCGACCAGGCAAGCTGTTTGAATTTCATGAAAACTCCTCGTCAATTGAAAGACCGCTACTATGCAATAAGCGGGCCGGGACGGCATCAGGGCTTTCCTTCACCCTCCGCAATGCGGCGGCTACTTCAGGCGCCCAAAAGTCCCGACGGTGACAGGACCGTACCAGGCCTGGGTGGTGCTGCGGGTGTTGTCGCTGTCGGTCATGATGCCTATGCCCACCAGCGCGCCTGGCGCCTCACCAAAGGCCTTTTCATAGTCAGCGCGGATGTTGCGCTCGTAGTCCACCCACTGGCGCAGCTTGTCCGAGCCGGACTCCACCACCAGTTTGCGTATGCGGTCGGTGCGCGGATTGACAATCACACTGCCTCGCGAGCGCGTGTTGCACCACACATACATCAAGGTGGCGTAAGGCATTTCCTCCCCTGTCAGCGCGCGCGCCAGCTCTGACAGCATGGCGTTTTTGGTGGAGAACTTGCTTCGGTCACCTTCAAAGGCGAGCACGATGCGCACCGGCGAGTCATCCGTTTCACGCAAGGCCATGTCCGCCTGCGCGATCAGGTCTGGCACCTTCCATGAAAATCGCACACTGCCCAGCTCCTCAGGCTCGATGCGCACCACCTGGCGCACCATGCTGGCGGACGATGCCGAATGAGCGACCATGGCGTCGCGCCCATCCTTGCGGACGTAGCTGAAATGGCTGGGCTGTTTGCCGGGCAGTTTGTAGTGCTGCCAGGCGGTTGCATCTGTCGCAGCACTGGATGCAATGGTCCAGGGCGTGATCGCCAGACCGGCCTCCGCCACAGGCCCTTCGGACGCCGGGGGCGGCGACGCACAGGCTGCCAGCTGAAACACAGCCACAACCGCCCACACTCTTGCTGCGCTACCAAACATCGGGATACCTGGTTAAAACGATGCCGCGAGTATAGGCAGCGCTTCTGACAATCGCCTACTGGCCATCTGAACGACGTCAGGCAAGAGGCTCCTGAACTGCGGGAAACCTGCGGGCAAGAAAAAAGGTCCAGACCTTGCGATCTGGACCTGTAAATCCACCCTTTCAGGGATGGAGGAGACAAGCATTGCATGAAAACATTTGCATGTTCGTGCGATGATTTCAGTATAGCGGAGCCGTGTTGCACCGCAGCAATAATCTGTTGTGAAAAATGAACATTTACAGCGTTTTATCCAACTATTTCTGGTTTTAAAGGATAGAGATTTATGGAATGCACAGTGAGTTGGACCGGCCCAAATACTTCCGGCGGCACAAGCGGCACGCCAGGCTCGGCAATGAGTTTTCTGGCCACCACCGGCAGCGGCCACACGCTGGTCATGGACGGCGCGCCGGATGCCGCCAAACCGGAAAACGGCGGCGCCAACCTCGCGCCCCGCCCGATGGAAACCGTGCTGGCCGGCACCGGCGGATGCACCGCTTATGACGTGGTGCTGATTCTCAAGCGCGGGCGCCACGACGTACGCGGCTGCACGGTCAAGCTCAGTTCGGAACGCGCCGAAACCGACCCAAAAGTCTTCACCAAGATACAGATGCATTTTGTGGTCACCGGGCGCGGCATTCCGGCCAGCGCCGTGGAGCGCGCAATTGCCATGAGCCACGACAAATACTGCTCGGCGACCATCATGCTTGGCAAGACCGCTGACATCACCACGAGTTTTGAGCTGATTGAAGCCTGACTTCAGACCAAATTGCCGTTTAGCCCATGCTCAGTAGGCGTTGGCAGCTATCAAAAAAGGAGCGCGTCAGCTCAGATGTAATGCGCCGTCGTGGTCATGACCTTGGCCGACGCCCGCATCAGGGCCTTGACGGGTGCCGGCAGATCGAGGCCGCCGGCGCCCTGTGCTTCCTGGGCATGGCGCGCTTCATCGTCTTTCATCTGCGCCACGATGGCACGCGAGGCGTGATCGCCCAGCGGCAGGCGTTCCAGGTGGCTGGCCAGATGCGACTCGACCTGGCGCTCGGTCTCCACCACAAATCCCAGGCTGACGCGGTCCCCCAGCCGCCCGGCCAGCAAGCCCAGACCAAAAGCGCCGGCGTACCAGAGCGGGTTGAGCAGCGAAGGCCGGGCACCCAGTTCATCGAGCCGTTCGCGGGTCCAGGCCAGGTGGTCGCCCTCTTCCTTGCTGGCCTCGATGAAATGCTGGCGCAGCACCGGGTTGTTCGTGCTCAGCGCCTGCGAGGCATACAGCGCCTGAGCGCACACCTCACCCACATGGTTGACACGCATCAGCGCGCCGGCCAGCGCCTTGTCTGCGCCCGACAGCGCCGTTATTTGTCCGGACACAGTGGGGCAGTTGCGGCTCGCATGCGGTTTGGCAAACAGCGTGCGCAGGGCACTGTCGGCGGCGTTGAGCAAGGTATCCATGGCGTGTTTATTTCGTGTCGGGAACAGAGAGGGCAGACAGCAGTTTATCCACCAGGATTTCAAGCCTTCGCATACGCTCAGCGAGTTCTGCATCTGTCATGGGTATTGCCACAGCGGCGCTGGCACCGCTGGAGGCGCTCGCAGCCTCAGTCCACGGTGTCAGACGGGCCACCGACTCGCCGCGCCGTGTAATGGAGAACACCTCGCCACGCTCAACGGCGGCAATCACCCGTGAAAAGTTCTGATTGGCCTCTCGCAGCGAGATCGACTGGTGGGGCATTGAAGGACGAACATGGTTAGGAATGAAAAAAAGCTTTTTTGGCCGCAGCCTCGATCAATGTACTACATTTTGTAGTACAACTTGGAGGCCCAGCGCGTCATGCCAGCTTGGCCGCAGCCACAAAAAGATTTGTTGCAGGTGTGCAACGGAAATGTATTTAGCGGGCTAATTCCTTTGCGTAAGCTTCCGGCCTCTGGTGCAATACACACAACTTCCTAAATGGAGGTTGGCCCGGGGATCCAAAATCCTGGAGCCCTATGTTTAACCTTGGAGAAACTCGCAATGAAAAAATCCCTAGTTGCTCTGGCTGCATTCGCGGCTGTTGGCGCTTTCGCTCAGTCTTCTGTGACCCTGTCCGGCAACATCAAAGGCGGCGTTGCACAGACCAAATATTCCAACGGCGCAGCACCTGCTGTAAATGGCAATGGCCTCAGCGTTTCTGACGGCTCTTCGCGCTTCATCATCGGTGGCACTGAAGACCTCGGTGGCGGCCTGAAAGCTGTATTCCAGATCGACACCCGTTTCCGTCTTGACGACAACGGTGCTGCTCCTACTGCAAGCCCCCTGGCTACTGGTAACACCTTCGTCGGCCTGAGCGGCGGCCTGGGCATGATCCAGATCGGCAAGATGGACACCCACTACTGCCTGGGCACCGACCAGCACGGCGCTCGCGCCACGGCTCTGCAAGCTTCCAGCTGCGGTCTCCTCGGTTTTGTCAATGGTGGTGGTGCTGCTCAAGCTATTGCCAATGCCAGCCGCTCGGTCAACATGATCCGTTACACCACACCTAACTTCTCTGGCTTCCAGGGTCAGGCCAACTACAGCACGGCCTTTCAAGGTTCGGAAGGCGCCCCTGGCCAGGCTGGCAAAGGTCGTGCAATACAACTGGGCCTGAACTACGGCAACGGCCCCCTGAAGGCCGGCGTATCGTTCTGGGATGCTGAGTCTGAAAGCCGCGTCGCTGGTGCAGCCCGTGGCGACCAGGAAGCCGGTACCGCGTTCATCAACTGGGACTTCGGCGTGGCCACCGTTGGCCTGACCTATGACAGCTCGGAAATCAACGGCGGCGTCATTGGCGGCGCCGCTGCTGAAAACCGTCGTCGCGCTTACTCCATCCCTGTGACCGTGCCGCTCGGCGCTGGCACCTTCCTGTTCACTTACACCAAGGCACGTGACGTCAAGTTGAACGGCGCGACTACTGCCAACACTGGCGCTTCGCTGTTCTCCGTCGGCTATGACTACGCCCTGTCCAAGCGCACGTCGCTGGGCGTGTCGTACGCCAAGCTGAACAACAAGTCGGCTGCCGGCTACGCTCTGTACACCCAAGGTTCTCTGAACGGTACGCCTAACAACGCCGTCGGTCAGGATGCCGCCCAGCTGTACCTCGGCGTTCGCCACGCTTTCTGATCCCCGGCTGGCTTAAGCCAGCTTGAGATTCAAAGCTCAAAAGCCGCCAAGTCTTCGGACTTGGCGGCTTTTTTATTTGAACCACGCTTCGTGGATGTGACCAAGGGGGCAGGTGGTCTCGATGCCGTCCCAAACCCCACTATCATCGAAGGCAGGAAGTGAGTCCATGAAATCGCCCGCAAAAAAAACACCTCTGCCAGCAACGGTCGGCCTCCTGCCGGCCGACTACCTTAAAAAAATCCTGACCGCCCGCGTTTACGACGTGGCGGTGGAGTCTGGCCTGGAACCCGCAAAAAACCTGGGCAAACGCCTGCACAACACGGTGCTGCTCAAGCGCGAGGACCAGCAACCGGTGTTCAGCTTCAAGCTGCGCGGCGCTTACAACAAGATGGCGCACCTGAGCCCGGCCCAGCTCAGGAAAGGCGTGATCTGCGCCTCGGCCGGCAACCATGCGCAGGGCGTGGCGCTGGGCGCGCACAAGCTCGGCACGCGCGCAGTCATCGTGATGCCGGTGACGACGCCGCAGGTCAAGGTCGATGCGGTCCGGGCACTCGGCGGCGAGGTGATCCTGCACGGCGACAGTTACTCGGACGCCCACTTGCACGCGCTCACGCTGGAGAAAAAAAGCGGCATGACCTTTGTGCACCCGTTTGACGATCCGGACGTGATTGCCGGCCAGGGCACGATCGCCATGGAAATCCTGCGGCAGATCCAGACCATCGGCAAAGGCTCGCTGGATGCGGTGTTTGTCGCCATTGGCGGCGGCGGCCTGATCTCCGGCGTGGCCAACTACATCAAGGCGGTCCGTCCCGAGGTCAAGGTCATCGGCGTGCAGATGAGCGACTCCAACGCCATGGCGCTGTCGGTGGGCGCGGGTAAACGTATCACCCTGCCCGATGTCGGCTTGTTTGCCGACGGCACGGCGGTCAAGTTGGTCGGCGAGGAAACCTTCCGCATCAGCCGCGACCTGGTTGATGAATTCATCACGGTGGACACCGACGCCGTCTGTGCCGCGATCAAGGACGTGTTCATCGACACCCGCAGCATTGTCGAGCCCTCGGGTGCCATGAGTGTGGCCGCCATCAAGCAATACGTCGCCACGCACAAGACCAAAGGCGAAACCTACGCGGCGATTTTGTGCGGTGCCAACATGAACTTCGACCGCCTGCGGTTTGTCGCCGAACGCGCTGAGGTCGGCGAGGAGCGCGAGGCGCTGTTTGCGGTGACGATTCCGGAAGAGCGCGGCAGCTTCCGGCGTTTTTGCGAGCTGATTGGCGAGCTGCCCGGCGGCCCGCGCAGCGTCACCGAGTTCAACTACCGCATCAGCGACGCCAGCCAGGCCCATGTGTTTGTCGGCCTGACGACGCACGGCAAGGGCGAGAGCACAAAAATTGCCAACAACTTCAGCAAGCATGGTTTCAAGGCGTTGGACCTGACCCACGACGAACTGGCCAAGGAACACATTCGCCACATGGTGGGCGGCCACACCGCGCTGTCAAAAAACGAACGCCTGCTGCGTTTTGTTTTTCCCGAGCGGCCCGGTGCGCTGATGAAGTTTTTGTCGACCATGCAACCGGGCTGGAACATCAGCCTGTTCCACTACCGCAACCAGGGCGCCGACTATGGCCGCATCCTCGTCGGCCTGCAGGTGCCCAAGGCCGACAACAAGGCCTTCAAGGCCTTTCTCGACACCCTGGGCTACCCGCATGTGGAGGAGACCGATAACCCGGTCTACCGGCTGTTTCTGCAGTCCTGACCAGCCTTGCCATGACTGCTGCAGGGACCAACTCTTCATGCCCGCGCTGCGGCGCCGCTTTTCGCTGCGGCATGGTCGGCGGAGACGCCGAATGCTGGTGCGTCACGCTGCCCCATATCATGCCGGTGCCGTCCAACATACCTTCCCCAACAGGCATGCCTGAAGCCTCCTGCTTTTGCCCCGCCTGCCTCCAACAGATCACCGATGACCGAAAAAACTCTTCTCCTGCCCGCAATTGAAACCACCGCCGACGCCGCACTGGCGGCGCGACTGCAGCACCGGATCGACAACAAGACCAAGCCCCTGGGCGCCCTCGGCCAGCTCGAATCCCTGGCACTGCAACTGGGTTTGATCCAGCGCAGCGAAGCCATCCGCCTCGATGCGCCGCAGATGGTGGTGTTCGCCGCCGACCACGGCATCGCCAGCGAAGGGGTGTCGGCCTTCCCGCAGGCCGTGACGCTGCAAATGGTCGGCAATATGCTGGCCGGCGGCGCCGCCATCAATGTGTTTGCGCGTCAGCACGGCTTTGCGCTGCAGGTGGTAGACGCGGGGGTCGCCGCCGAACTGGCCGATCACCCACAACTGCTGCAGCGAAAAATCGCAGCCGGCACCGCCAACCTCTGCGAAGGCCCCGCGATGTCGATGGTGCAAGCCGTGCAGACCTTGCACACCGGCATGGCCGTGGTCAAAGATTTGCCCGGCAATGTGGTGGCCTTCGGCGAAATGGGCATCGCCAACACCTCGGCCGCGGCGCTGCTGCTGGCCCGGCTGGCCGGGCTGCCACTGGCCGATGTGGTGGGACGCGGCACAGGCCTTGACAATACACAACTGGCCCACAAGCAGGCCGTGCTCACGCGGGCGCTCGCCCACCACGCCGACGTGCACGAGCCGCTGGCCGTGCTGGCTGCATTGGGTGGTTTCGAGATCGCGATGATGGCTGGCGCCATGCTGCAAGCCGCCAGCGAGCGCCGCGTGGTGCTGGTCGACGGTTTTATCGCGGGCGCTGCCGCGTTGGTCGCGTGCGCCCTGCTGCCGGCCGTCAAGGACTACCTGGTGTTTTGCCACCGCTCGGCCGAGCGCGGCCACCACCTGTTGCTCGCGCACCTGCAAGCCACACCGCTGCTGGACCTGGACATGCGCCTCGGCGAGGGCACGGGCGCACTGCTTGCCTGGCCGCTGCTGCAGTCCGCATCCCTCTTTCTCGACGAGATGGCGAGTTTCGATTCGGCCGGGGTCAGTGGGAAAACAGGGGCATGAACGTCGTGGCCGATTTGGTGACGCCCCCGTTCCCGTGTTGTCATCCCGGACGTGATCCGGGATCCATGCGGCATGTACCCGCAGGTGCAGTGATCCAGCATGGATTGCGGGTCAAGCCCGCAATGACAAGTCCTGCCGGTGCCAAGCCATGAGCAGCTTCCTGCGTCATTTCCTGCTCGCAGTCCAGTTTTTCACCCGCATCCCGGTGACGGGTACGCTGGCAGCCTGGGTCGGTTACAGCCCGGCCATGCTGCGCGCCAGCGCCGCGCATTTCCCCGGCATTGGCTGGCTGGTCGGGGCTGTCGCGGCGGGCGTCTATGCCCTGCTGGTGGCGCTGCTGCCCCTGAGCCTGTTCACACCGCTGGTGGCCGCTGCACTGTCCACCGTCGCCACCGTGCTGCTGACCGGCGCCTTCCATGAGGACGGCTTGGCCGACGTCAGCGACGGTCTCGGTGGCAGCGGCGATGCGCCACGCGCGCTGGAGATCATGAAGGACTCGCGTGTCGGCGCTTTCGGCGCGCTGGCGCTTGTGCTGGTGCTGGGCTGCAAGCTGGCGCTGCTGGCCTTGCTGGGCTCGCTGGAAACCGAAGTGCCAGACAGCGACCCGGCGACGTACGAACTGGACCCCTGGCTGGTACCTGCCGCGCTGTTTGCCGCCCACGTCGTCTCGCGCGGCTTGCCGCTGCTCTTGATTCGTGTGCTGCCGCACGTGGGCGACCCCGCCACGTCCAAGTCCAAACCGCTGGCCGACCAGATCACCCTGGGCAGCCTGGGTGCCGCTTTTTTATGGTGTTTCATGGCACTGGCCCTTGCCAGTTATGCGCTGGACGCTATTACATTGATAGCAGCTTGCAGCTTTGCCGTGATCGCGCTGCTGTGGATGGGACGGCTGTTCACGCGCCGCCTGGGCGGATTCACCGGCGACTGTCTGGGCGCCACCCAGCAGGTCTGCGAAATCGCCTTCTACCTTGGCCTGGCCGTCGGTTTGTAAACATGTTGGCATCTATCCCGTTCGTCCTGAGCTTGTCCTGCCCTGAGCTTGTCAAAGGGTCGAAGGGCATGCGCCAAACCCACGACAAGCTTCGACGAGCTCAGCCCGAACGGTGTGACGGATGACCCTCTGGCTGGTCCGCCACGCGCCTGTGCTGCTGGCGCCCGGCTGTTGTTACGGCGCGCTCGACGTCGCGGCCGATGCCGCAGCCACTTCGGCAGCCGCGCTCGCCCTGGCAGACGTCCTGCCGAAGGGCCTGCGCGTCAGCACCTCACCGCTACAAAGATGTGAGCAGCTTGCGCAAGCCCTGCATGGGCTGCGGCCCGATTTGATGCTTGCATCCGACGCCCGGCTGCGCGAGATGAACTTCGGCAGCTGGGAAGGCCGGCGCTGGGACGCCATTGCCCAAAGCGAATTTGACGCCTGGACCGCCGACTTTGCCGGCCATGCCGTCGGTGACCATGGCGAAACTGTGCACGCGGTGATGACACGCGTGGGTGAAGCCTTCGACGAACTCAGGGATGATGCCGACGCGGTGTGGATCACCCACGCCGGCATCATCCGCGCCGCGCAGTTGCTGGCCCAGGGCATCCGTCAGATCGAGCGCGCCGACCAGTGGCCGCTGGACGCGACAGCCTGCGGCCAATGGCGCACACTTGCGCTATCGTTGAAGCATTCCCGCTGAGGCAACACAGGCAAGACCATGGCAGCAACACTCGACGGACAACTGGTGGTGGCGATTTCATCACGCGCGCTGTTCGACTTTGAAGAAGAAAACCGTGTCTTCGAGGACGGCATGGTGCAGCCGCCCATGCCCGGCGCAAAAAAAGACACGGCCTACATGCAGCTGCAGCTTGATCGGCTCGATGTGCCGGCCAAACCCGGTGTGGCTTTTTCGCTGGTCAAAAAACTGCTTGCGTTCAACCAAGCACCCGACAACCTGGACCCTGCCGACGGCGCAGCCAAGCTGGCGCAGCGCGTCGAGGTCGTGATCCTCTCGCGCAATGACCCGGTCTCGGGCATGCGGGTGTTCCGCTCGGCCCAACATTACGGCCTGAATATCCAGCGCGGCACCTTCAACCGGGGCGAGGCGCCGTGGCGCTACCTGAAGCCGCTGCATGCCAACCTGTTCCTCTCTGCCCACCTCAGCGATGTGCGCGACGCACTGGCGGCGGGCGTGCCGGCTGCGCAGGTCTATCCGCAATCCGCGCACGCCAGCGACAAACACCCGAACGAGGTGCGTATTGCCTTCGACGGCGACGCGGTGATTTTTTCGGACGAGGCCGAACGTGTGTTCCAGTCGCAGGGCCTGTCGGCCTTCCAGGCGCACGAACGCGCCAAGGCCGCCCAACCGCTGCTGGCCGGGCCGTTCAAGCCGCTGCTCGAAGCGCTGCACCGGCTGCAGCAGGTCGGCACCTCGCACATGCGTATACGTACCGCGCTGGTCACCGCACGCAGCGCGCCGGCGCACGAACGGGCGATCCGCACACTGATGGACTGGAACATCGAGGTCGATGAAGCGATGTTCCTCGGCGGTCTGGCCAAGGGCGAGTTTCTGCGCGAGTTTGAACCTGACTTCTTCTTCGACGACCAGACCGGCCATGTCGATTCAGCCTCGCAGCATGTGCCCTCGGGCCATGTGGTCAGCGGCGTGTCGAATCAGCTGTCGTGAGAGCTTGAGCCTGTCATGGCGGGCTTGACCCGCCATCCATGACTCCGTCTCGCAAAAATTGTCGGGGCAGCGATGGATCCCGGATCGCGTCCTGGATGACAGACAAGTCAGCGGCCCTGAAACTTCGCCGGCCGCTTTTCCACGAAGGAACGCACACCCTCCGCCGCGTCTTCGCTGCGTGACAGCCCCTGCTGCACGGCGATGAAGTCCTGCATGGCAACCAGCGGGCCCTGCTCCACCGCCTTGAGTGCATTCCTTCGTGTTGCCACCACGGCCAGCTGCGCCTGCGCCGCAATCACCCCGGCAATGCGCAAGGCCTCGCCCAGCACCTGTGCGGCGGGCACGACCTTCTGCACAAAGTTCAGCCGCAGGGCCTCGGAACTGCCGAACTCGTCACCCGTGAGCAGATGCAGCAACGCATTGCCCAGGCCGGCGCGTTCAGCCATGCGCAGGGTCGCGCCGCCGGTGGCCATGATGCCGCGCTTGACCTCCAGTTGCGAGAACCGGCAGTTATCAGCCGCCACCACAATGTCGGCGGCCAGCATCAGCTCGATGCCCAGCGTGTAGGTGATGCCCTGCACCGCCACCACCATGGGTTTGCTGCGGCGCCGGTAACCGTCCATGCCCAGATTCAGGGGGTCGACCAGCCCCAGTGGCACGGCTTTTTCGCCGCGCTGCATCAGCGGCGCAATCGTCGGCAGGTCCAGCCCTGCAGTGAAATGATCGCCGATCGCATGCAGCACGCCAACGCGCAGCGCCGGGTCGTCGTCGAGCCGCGTGTACGCCTCGCCAAGTTCACGGAACATCTTCGGCGTGAAGCCGTTGCGCTTGGCCGGGCGGTTGATGGCGATCAGCAGCAGCGGGCCTTGCACCGTGCAGTCGACGCTGCCCTCAGGCGGCGGAGGGGAAGAAGGTGTGTTCATGGAACCATCCTAGCGCTGCCGCCTCACACAACGCATCACCCGCGCGACAGTCACAGCACTACACTGACACACATTCCCCGCTCAAGAAGGACACACCCATGGTCACGACAGCTCCGGCCGCCACCGCGTCCGGCAAATTCGCCGCCTTCAAGGACTTCTGCCGAAAAACCTGGGCGCTGACGCGGCCTTACTTCCAGTCGGAGGAAAAGTGGAAGGCACGCGGCTTGTTGCTGGCCATCGTGTTGCTGAACCTGGCTGCGGTCTACATGCTGGTTTTGCTCAACGAGTGGAACCGGGTCTTCTACGACGCGGTACAGGAGAAAAACCAGCCGGTGTTCTGGGAGCAGCTCGGCCGTTTCACCTACCTGGCTTTTGCCTTCATCATCATTGCGGTTTACCGCTTTTACCTGACGCAGTTGCTGGAGATTCGCTGGCGCGCGTGGATGACCGGGCACTACCTGCAGCGCTGGCTGGCCAACAAGGCCTTCTACCAGATGGAGCTTGCCCGGTATGCGCCTGCGGGTACGCAGCCAGCCACACCCGACAACCCCGACCAGCGTATTCAGGAAGACCTGAACCTGTTCACCACCTACTCCATCTCGCTGAGCATGGGCCTGCTCAACGCCGTGGTCACGCTGCTGAGTTTTGTCGGGATCCTGTGGAGCCTGTCGGGGCCGTTTGCCTTCACCCTGGGCGGGAGCAGCTTCAACATCCCCGGCTTTATGGTCTGGATGGCGGTGCTCTACTGCGCAGTCGGCAGCATCATCACGCATTACATCGGCCGGCCGCAGATCCGGCTCAATTTCCTGCAGCAGCGCTACGAAGCCGACTTCCGCCACCACCTGGTGCGAGTGCGCGAGTACAGCGAGTCGATTGCGCTGGACAAAGGCGAGGCGGTCGAACGGGCGCAACTGGACAGCCGCTTCTCCACGGTGCTGGCCAACTACCTGACGCTGATCAGGAAGCAGAAAAACCTGATCTGGTTCACCAACTTTTTCGGTCAGGCGGCGGTGGTGTTTCCCTTCATCGTTGCGGCACCGCGCTTTTTCAGCGGCGCCATCCAGCTCGGGCAACTGATGCAGATCGCCTCGGCCTTTGGGCGAGTGCAAGACTCGCTCAGCTGGTTTGTCGACAACTACAGCAACCTGGCGGCCTGGCGCGCCACCACCGACCGCCTGACCAGTTTTGAAGATAGTTTCAGGGCCCTGACCCATACCCAGCAAGCACAAGCAGCTATGAATTCAGTAGCAGTTCATGCCTCATCCGGGACGCTGGATACTCAGGATCTTACGTTGGCCCTGCCGACTGGCAGCGTGCTGCTGGCCGGGCTGGCACTGCACGCCGAAGCCGGTGACACCGTGCTGATCAAGGGCCCCTCGGGCAGCGGCAAATCGACGCTGTTTCGCGCGCTGGCCGGCATCTGGCCCTTCAGCCGCGGCCGTACTTCGTTGCCGGCCAATACCATGTTCATTCCGCAGCGACCCTATTTTCCCAACGGCAGCCTGCGCGACGCATTGGCCTACCCGCAGCCGGCCGGAAGCTACAGCGACGAGGCCCTGCGGCAGGCGCTGCATGACGCGTTGCTGCCGCAACTCGGTGACCGGCTTGACGACGAGGACGCCTGGAGCCAGAAGCTGTCGGGCGGCGAGCAGCAGCGCCTGGCGATCGCACGCGTGCTTCTGAAAAGGCCGTCCTGGGTGTTCGCCGACGAGGCCACCAGTGCACTCGACGAAGCGGCCGAAAAAACCTTGTATGAACGGCTGGTGGCGCAGGTCAGGCAGGCGGGCGGCGCGCTGGTGTCCATCGCGCACCGGCCGGCGGTCGCGGCATTTCATGACAAACAATGGGAGCTGGAGAAACTGCCCGAAGGCTCGCCGGCGCTGTATCAGCTCAAGGAGACCCGGTTGTGAGTTGGCCAGCGGCGTACGCCGCATAGCCCCGCGCACGCAGCTCACATGCCGGACACGAGCCACAGCCATAACCCCAGGCGTGGCGGTGTTCGCGGTCGCCCAGGTAGCAGGTGTGGGTGTGTTCGATGATCAGTTGAATCAGCGCGGGACCGCCCAGCGTCTCGGCCAGGGCCCAGGTCGCAGCCTTGTCTATCCACATCAGCGGCGTGTCAATCAAAAAACGTTTGTCCATGCCCAGCGACAAGGCCAGTTGCATGGCTTTCATGCTGTCGTCGCGGCAGTCGGGGTAGCCGGAAAAGTCTGTCTCGCAGACGCCGGTCACCAGCACCTGCAAATCGCGCCGGTAGGCCAGTGCTGCCGCCAGCGTCAGGAACAGCAGATTGCGCCCTGGCACAAAGGTGTTGGGCAGGCCCGAACTTTCCATTTTGAAAGCCGTGTCACGCGTCAGCGAGGTCTCGCTGACCTGGCCCAGCACCGCGAGGTCCAGCACATGGTCCTGGCCCAGCTTGTCAGCCCACTGCGGAAACTGCGCTCGCATCTGCTGCAGCACCACCAGCCGCGCCTGAAGCTCCACGCTGTGGCGCTGGCCATAGTCAAAGCCCACGGTTTCCACACGTTCGTACCTGGCCAAGGCCTGGGCCAGGCAGGTGGTGGAGTCCTGGCCTCCTGAAAACAGAACAAGCGCGGTGGTATGCATGGGAAGAGAAATCAGCAGACTACAAAGCGGCTATTGTGCCTCGCGCAACCCGATCAGGAGTTGATCGAGCGCGTAATTGCAGTCCGCCGGGCCTCGCTGGCAGAACTGCGCCACCGGTCCCACCTCAATCACACTGTCGGGCTGGCCCGGTCGCAGCACGCGCAGTTGCCCGCCCTGCGGCGCAAGCACCGTGTAGGTAGGGTACTGCTCGCTGATTTTTGCGCTGATCAGGCGCTCCCAGGAAGGCGGTGACTGCGAGCAGGCCCACAGCAAAACGCAGGCCAGGCCGATCCCGCACCCGCGCAGCAAAAGCGCCATGCCTAAAACCGGTAGTTGGCCGACAGCGACAGCACGTAGTTGCGCCCCGCTGCCGGTTCAAAGTAGCGGCCATTGCCCTCGTTGACGATGACCGAGCCGGCGTACTTGCGGTCCGTCAGGTTGTCCACACGCGCTGTTGCGGCAATGTTCCATCGGTCCAGCGCCAGCACATAACCCACATGCGCACCCAGGCTCACAAAAGATGCTGCGGCATCGGTGTTGACATCGTTGACCGCAACGCTGCTCAGGTAACGTGCGTCGACCCCGGTGCGCCAGCCGGTGGGCGGGCGCCAGCCCAGTTCCATGGCCAGGGCATGGCGCGCGGTGCCTGGGATGCGGTTGCCCGCCGGGACCCGGCCGGCCGGACACAGATTGGCATTGACCGGGCAGACAAAAGCATCCTGGTAACGGGCATCCAGCACCGTGTAGGAGACTTGCGCCAGCCAGTGACGCGCGGGTGTGATGCTGGTCGCCAGCTCCAGCCCGCTGCGGCGTGTGGCACCCGCATTCTGGAAGGTGCTGCGCCCGCCCACATTGCTTTGCGTGACGATTTCGTCCTGGGTCGCGGTATGAAAAATCGCGGCTGTCGCCTCGATGCGCGTGGCTACACCGGGCAGGGTGCGCCATTTGACACCGGTCTCCAGGTTGTCACTGCGGGAAGGGCGCAGCGCGAAGTTAAGTCCGGTTCCGACGGAGCGGTAGGCCAGTTCATTGAAGGTCGGCGTTTCGAAACCACGACCGGCTGCCGCGTACACTCGCCATTGCTCCGACGGGGCATAGGTCACACCCGCAGCCGGCAAGGTGGCGCTGTAGCGCACGCTACCGCTGTCATTGCCGTTGGTCCCGACGATGTAGTTGTCAGCGGAGTTAAAACGCACCAGGCTGTGGCGCACACCGGCATTGACAGTCCAGCGTGCATCCGGTTTCCAGGTCGCCTGAACATAAGGATCCAGACTGGTGACCCGGTTATCTTCCTCGCGCCGCAACGCACCCTGCACGCCCAGCGTGGCGCCCTGAAAATTCTGCCAGCCACGCCGTGTTTCGTTCATCGTGTCATAAGTCAGGCCGCCGACGATCTCCAGCGGTTTTTGTGCCATCAGCGTGCGGGTTGTCCAGCGCGCATCGAGACCGCCGTAGCTTCGCGCCAGGCCGATCACGCCGCCGGGATGTAGCGGGTTGGCCTGCACGCCCGTCGGAATCGCCTGAAATTGCGTGGTGGCCCGCTCCCCGCCATACACCATCAGGCGCAACTGGTTGTCGCCGTCCACCCGCTGCTCGTACACCGCGCCGATCTGGCTCTGGCGCACGGTCTTGCGGGTATTGAAGGTGGTCGCTGAAGCATCGGCACTGCGCGGCGCGGTATCAAACTGTGCGCGGCTCAGGCCCAGGGGGTCGTCAGCCCGCATCGACAGCGTATTGGCCAGCAGGGTCAGCTTGCGGTCGTCGCCCAGCGCCCAGTCGAGCCGCACATTGGCGCCCTCACGCTCGGCGGCGCTGTGTTCGCGAAAGCCATTCGTGCTCAAACGTCCGGCGCTGAGCACGTAGCCGAGCGAACCCGCCGAACCGCTGGCCTTGACGTCCGCGCGCCGCAAACCATACGAGCCTGCCGCCACACTGCCGCCCAGCACCGGGCTGCCCTGGCCTTCTTCGGTGAAGACCTGCAAAACACCGCCCGACGAGTTGCCATACAGCACCGAAAACGGGCCGCGCAGGACTTCCAGCCGGCCGACCGAGGCCAGGTCGATGTGCGAGAGCTGCCCTTGGCCGTCCGGCATGGTCGCAGGTATGCCGTCCACATACAGGCGCACGCCGCGCACGCCGAAGGTCGCGCGCGCACCGAAGCCGCGCACCGACAACTGCATGTCCTGCGCCTGGTTCAGCCGGTCCCGCGCCAGCAGGCCGGGGACCAGCGCCAGACTCTCCGACAAGTTGACCTGCGCCCGGCCATCGCCGCGAATTCGCTCGCCGTCCAGCACATCGACAGACGCCGGGACCTCGAAAGGCGGCACTTCGGTGCGTGTGGCGGTGACATTGATCGGAGCCAGCAGCTGGGCCGAGGCCGGGACACCCAGCAAACAGGCCACGGCCAGGGCCGCAGCGCGGTGGGACGAGCGGGGACAGTGGGATTTCATGTTTTTCTCCTGTGCAGCGGTATCAGAAGGCGTGACCAGCCCGCAGCGGCGGGTCATGGCGCGGTCACTGAAATCTGGATTGAGGCATACCAGGCGGAAAGATCGTCGATCTCCTGGTCAGTCAGCGGCTTGGCGATCACGCTCATCACATCGTTTTGGCGTTTGCCGCTTCGGTAGTTCTTGAGCTGCTCCACCAGGTAGATCGCCGGTTGTCCGGCCAGGTGCGGCGCATTGGGCAACTGGCTCAGCCCCAGCGGGCCATGGCAGGTGGCGCACATGCCGGCTTTGGCTTTACCCGCCACCGGATCGCGCGCCTGCGCGCCTGAGCCGACCCCCGTCGCCAAAATAACCCACAGCAGCACACGCGCCGGGGATTGCGTTTGAAAACTCACCATGCATGCTTTCAAAAAAAATAGCAGGCACAAACATCCGCCAGGGCCTGCCGTGTGACTAAACGAGGCCGACCCCGCGCAGTTCACGCAGGATGCGGCCATGAACCATGCTTATTGGCCGGTGTAGCTGATGCGGTAAAGCGCACCGGCAAAGTCGTCCGACACCAGGATCGAACCATCCGGCAGGTTGGCCACGTCCACCGGGCGGCCACGGTACTGGCGAGTTTCCGGATCAAGCCAGCCGTCGGCAAACACCTCGGTCTTGTCAGCCGAACCATCGGCCTTCAGGCTGGTGAACAGGAGTCGCGCACCGATCGGCTCGGTGCGGTTCCATGAGCCATGCTGCGCGGAGAAAAAGCCGCCTTGGTATTTGGCTGGGAATTTTTTGCCGGTGTAAAAAACCATGCCCAGGTCAGCCGCATGGGCGTCGGTAAGAACTTCGGGATGGGTCACATTCGATGGCATGGGATCCTTGTCGTAGCCGTGCTCGGTGATGCGCGTCTTGCCCACAATCCAGGGGTAACCAAAAAACTGACCCGCCTTGGTAATGCGGTTGATTTCGCCGGCAGGGATCAGGTCGCCCATGCCGTCGGTCTGGTTGTCGGTGAACCACAACTCGCTGTTCTTAGGGTTGAAGTCCATGCCCACCGAATTGCGGATACCCCGCGCATACACCTCCCGCTTGCTGCCGTCGAAGGCGTTCATACGGAGAATGCCGCCGATGCCGACCTGGTCGTAGAGTTTGAGCTTGTCGCGCGGCTGCACGTTATGCGGTTGGCCCAAAGTGACGTACAGCATTCCGTCCTTGCCGACCCGGCAGGTACGGGCACCGTGGTTGTAGCTTTCCTCCTCGGGGGGGATCAGTTTGCCCTGGCCCACCACTTCAATGACGGCCACGTCCGGGCCTTCATAGAAGAACTCGGCCGCCGGGAAATTGAGCACACGATTGTGCTCGGTAACGACAAGAAATCCGTCCTTGGTCCAGCAGACACCGTTCGGATTGCTGAACTTGAGCGAGGGCGCGAAGGACTTCACCTCGGTCGCCATCTCGCCGCTGTTGCGGTTAGTCACGGCCCAGACAGTGGTTTTTCGGGTCCCGACAAACAGCATGTTGGTGGACGGCGCCACGGCCATATGCCGGGCGTCCGGCACGATCGCATACAGCGCAATTTTGAAGCCTGGCGGGAGCTTGACGCGCTTGAGGTTCTCTCGGATGGCGTCCGCATTGGGGCCAGTTTGCGGAACCACTGGAATATTCAGGTCCGTTGTCGCGACCTTCATCTGCTTAAGCTTGTCCAAGTTGGCAGGTGGCGCGACTTGTGCCGCAGCCAGTCCGACCATACCCATCCCCACAATTGCAAGTAACAGATGTCTTGTTCTTGTGCTCACAACAGTCTCCTCGAAGTAACAAGCACTGATTTTTCACAGGGGACGATTCACCTGTGCAGCACCCTTGTCGATGCTAGTGGTGCCCTTTTTTTTTGGCAAGCCAGCGCCGGCCGAATTCGCCTCTTGGCTTAAGCATTAACCCTAGGGAAGGTCTGATCAAGTCGTGATTTGACCGAAGAGCAGCGGATGATCAACGCGAAAGCGGTCCGTGACACCAGAATCTGCTGTTCTGACGGCTAC
>NZ_JAYWHI010000052.1:0-62904 GCF_043778355.1 Polaromonas sp. | reverse complement strand
GAGGTCGCAAGAAACGTCAGCCAATTGGAGCGCTTGGTGTCAATCGATTCGCGTTCTTCTTTCGACCACACCGTGCTGTCCCTGTTACCTTCCCAGGTCCCTGAACTCATTCGGAGCAGGTCGCGCACCGTGGCCGCGCCCAGGTCGGTGTTTTTCAGCTCGGGCAGCACATCCGCCGCCACGGTATCGAGCTTGAGTTTGCCTTGGCAGATGGCTTTACCGACCGCCATGGCGGTCACGGTCTTGCCCATGCTGAAGCCATGGAAAAAGCGCGAGCGTGAGGCGGGCGGCTTGAAGCCGTACCAAACCACCTCATTGCCGGACAGCAGCGCCATGGCTTTGCCTGCGCTGTTGGGAAGCAGGACCTGCGCTTTGCGTACAACCTCGTCTTCGGCCGGGGTGGGCTTGCGGTAGACGAGTTCACGGGGAGTCGGTGACGGTGAGGCCCGGTAGTACCAGGCCGGGCCGGGACTGAGCAACCACTCATCCGGAGCGCTCGGCGTGGTGCCCTGCATAGGCATGATCTGGGCGCAGGCGCTTCCAGCAACAAGGCAAATCAATGCCAACAACTTTTTACTCATGGTTAGCCTCCTCTTGTTAAAACACTTTACGTTTGGTTATAGGCCGAGTTTGCCATATACCGAACTCATAGGTTGTGTACTCTTAGTGTGCTTTTTTGAACACTTCAGGGCATGCCGCGCGCCCCTGTTCCCACTCCCCAGCCGTTGGACGCGGCCGCCAAACGCGAGCAGGCTCGCCTCCTGGCGGCTTTCGGCACGGCATTGCGGGAACTGCGGCATGACCGGCTCTTGACCATTGAGGCGGTGGCCGAAGCCGCCGGGCTGCATCCGAACTACCTGGGCTCGGTGGAGCGTGGCGAGCGCAATGTGTCGCTGTTCAATATCTGGCGCATCGCCAGCGCACTCGGGTTGCCGGCAGCAGCCCTGTTGGACGAACTGCCATCACGCAGGGGCAAACATTCCTGACGCGCGTGATCGCGACGGGCTGTCCCTTCGGCTTACTTAGCCTTGCCGCCAGCCTTGGCGGCAGTGACCTCTACGTACCACGCGGGTTTGAGGTGCCCGAACTCGGTGCTCATTTGCTGTGGCGCGGAAATGTGTAAGGCCGGGTCAATCACGTAGGAAAAGGCCTGCTGCTCCTTGGTGCCTCGGATGTGATGCCAAATGACATGCCTGCCGATTTCGGTTGTCTCGGAATAGTCCACTAAGAGTATTGCGACATCCGGCAACGCGGCGAAGGAGGTGAATTCCTTGTAGCTGGTGGCGACCAGGCTGCCAAGGTTCATCAGCAGCTTGGCGGTCATGACGTTGTCCACCCAGTAAGGTCCTGTTTTGGGCAGACCGAACTGCTCGGCCAGCTTGCGTACATCGGCCATTGGTCTTCCGGTCAGGATGGCGGCGCAGACTAGAAGATCGTCAAATCTGTCCTGCTGGAGTATTAGCGTGAAGGGTGAAGTGAATCCGGTGGGCAAGGCGCCCTTGGAGTTTGTCGATGCCATATCTGTAGTTCCTATGCATTGGTAAGAAGAAAACGCATGCAGCGGCCAGCCTGGAATCGTTTGAACGATCTGGGCTGGAAAGCGAAGAGGAAATTCAGGGTGCGAGACGTGAGCGTTGGAGCTCGGTTCGCGTTCTTGCTGGCGCTGCGGTGCGCGATGTGTCAAATCTGGCTATTCGGCGTGCGAAAACCCCGATTTGCAGTTTCAGTTTAACTAATTGCTGCTGCTGGGGGGTGACCAAATCACTTTGCACTATTCTGAGAAACTGTGCGCCGTAAACTGCTGCGCTCCGATCCGAGGACCAAGACCTCGGACGCACCCATGTTGGATGCGACGAAACAAAAAACAACAAAGGCTCTGGATAAGATCCCAAAAATTAATTTTTGGGATCTTGGTGCCGCTTAACGGAATCGAACTGTTGACCTTCTCCTTACGAAGGAGCTGCTCTACCAACTGAGCTAAAGCGGCTTAGCCTGAGATTATAGCTACGAAAGACAGGGTAATATCCAACCGTAGACCGCTGAACAAGTGGGGGCTCATCGCGTTTGCAGCGGTTCAGCTCCTGGAAAAAGCGTGTTTTTGCGACACGAGAGCTTTGAAAGTGACGCCTGATCCAACGGTAATTCACGAGACAATGAATGACAAAAGTACATGTAACGGCGAAACGGGACTTCATTGAGTCTCAGGTTGCCGCAAAACCCATCGCCGCGCTTTCCGAGGTTATCTGGAACGGGTTTGACGCTGGCTCCAATGAAGTGGAAGTATCCGTCAGCCTCAACGATATGGATGGCCTGGAATCGGTGCGAGTGCGTGATTTCGGATACGGTATTGACCATCAGAATATTGAATCCCTTTTTGGCGGGCTGGGCGAGTCATGGAAAAAGAAGACATACAAACAATCTGGCCGAGCACTACATGGAAAGAATGGCAAGGGACGATTCAAGGCTTTTGCCTTAGGAGAGCGTGTGCAGTGGACCACGTACTACAAGTTGAATGGGAAAACCTATTCTTATCGGATTGTGGGACACATCAACACTATTGAGGACTTTGAAGTCACAGAGCCAGTAGAAGTGGCGAATACTGAAAAGACTGGCACAGAGGTCGTCATCAACAACATGCGGCACGATTTCAAGTCATTGCGCGACGGCTCAACCTTAATGGAGTTGGCTCGGACTTATGCCGCCTATTTGACCGAATACCCGGACATACGGTTGACATTTGATGGAGATACCGTTGACCCTAGCAGTGCTCAAGTTAGCACTACAAACATACGCCTTGATCCAGTAAAAACAGTGGATGGTCGATTCGTCCCAGTGACATTGTCGGTAATCGAATGGAAGGTACCGACTGAACGGACACTTCACTTGTGCGACCCAAGTGGCGTCGCTTTGCACGCACTCCCTGTCGGTCCACAAGTCCGGGCGCCAGGATTCGAGTTCACTGCATACGTAAAATCTGAGCTATTCCGCGATTTGGATAAATCGAACGCATTGGTTCTTGCCGATTTGCACCCCGATGTTCAGACAGTGATGGGGAACGCCAAGGGAAAGCTGAAAGCCCATTTTCGAAAGCGCCTTTCCGAGAACCAGAGTGAGGTTGTGAAGAAGTGGAAGGAAGAGAAGATATATCCATTCGAGGACAAGGCTGAACTGGATCCTGTGGAGACCGCAGAGCGCCAAGTATTTGACATTCTGGCCGTCAATGTTCAAAGCTACCTTCCGTCTTTCGAGGATGCAGATCACAAATCAAGAAAGTTCACTTTCCAACTCCTCGCCCACGCGGTTCGCGAGAATCCTGATTCTGTCCAAACTATCATCAGCGAGGTCCTGGGCTTGAAACGAGCAGAACAGGATGACCTTGCAGCTTTGCTGGGAAAAACGAGCCTTTCGTCCATCATCAGCGCCGCAAAAACCGTAGCAGGAAGGCTGGATTTTTTGACTGCATTGGACGCACTTGTTTTCGGCAAGGAAAGCAAGAAGAAGCTGCTGGAAAGGGACCAACTCCACAAGATGCTGGAAAACGAAGCATGGTTGTTTCACGAGGAGTTCACACTCGCCGGAACTGAACAGCGTCTTGAAGAAGTTCTGCACAAGCATCTTGCGGCACTGGGACCGAGACAGGAGGATGCTGAGCCAGTGATCGTCGGCGATGACAAGCAGGGCCGTGTGGATTTGATGTTGAGCAAGGCATCGCAGCCACGAAGTGGCGAGTACGATTACCTCATAGTAGAGCTAAAACGGCCGAGCAAGAAGATCGACTCTGAAGTCCTCACCCAAATTGAGAAGTACGCAATAGCTGTCGCCAGCGATGAACGCTTTCGTGGTGTGCCCGCGAAGTGGACATTCTTGGCAGTCTCGAATGATCTGGACGCATATGCGCAAAAAAAAGCCAGCCAAAGAAACATGCCAAAGGGGCTAGTCTATAACGATGCGGATCTAAACATCACTGTCTGGGTCAAGAGTTGGGCAGACGTCATAAATGACGCCAAATCCAAATTGGACTTTATTAATCAACAGCTCTCGTATGAAGCTGATCGCGACAGTGCGAAAGCTTACTTGCAGAAAGCGCACTCACGATTCATCCCAGAAATTGACCTATCTACTGACGGCTACGGTGCTGACACAGAGTTCGAGGTGGAGGAGTTTGACGCCTCAGCAATGGTAGTAACTGATTCCGCACCATAGGACCAGAAGGGCCCCTGCAACGAGCATCGGTCCTTGGCACAGCCCTGGCACAACGGCGCCGACAACCAGAGATAAGTGGCGGTGCTTGCTTCAAGTAAAATCGTCGTAAGTCGTTGATTTAATTACCACCGACTTGCCGAGACTCTCATCAACTATCCACTAAATCTCATTCGTAATGAGAAGGTCGGGTGTTCGATTCATCTCTCCGGCACCAAATGGAAAGCCTCTGTTTCGCAAGGAACGGAGGCTTTTTTGTAGAACCAACGCGTAACCCAAACGAATTGGGGTCCTGAAAATGGTTCAGCTACAAGCACGCTGACCTACCTGCCGACAAGCGATGAGCATGAGAACTGCGCCCTCGCGTCAAGACGAATTTATCCAACTCGCCGCATTGCCACACACCACATATTCCACCTGGTCATGTGTGACCCACGTGTCCAGTCGATGTGACCGTTGACGCCCTGCCTTTTTATGGTTGATTCGGTAGTTCGGCGACATCTTGCAAGCGCACAGTCGCTAGGCCGTAGTCACGCGTGCGTCCGCACCCAACTTTTCAGAACGTCGTTCATGCGGGTTTGCCAGCCATCGCCCGATGCCTTGAATTTTTCTACCACCTCCACGTCCAGGCGCAGGGTCACTTGCGTCTTGCTGCCACTGCCCAGCGGGCGGCCGCGACGCACCAAGGGTTTGACTTGCTCCCATTCGGCATCCGTGAAGGGGACGGCGTCAGGGTCTGCCAGGGCAGCAGCCGTGATGGCGGCGTCTTCGGCAGGCGTTGGCAGAATCAGCACGCGCCCGCTACGCGTCTTAATCGTTGTTGGCATATCGTCTCACCTCTCGGTTATTGGCTTTTCTCAAACTGATAATGCGGCGTTCTGTTGCTTGCTCTGGCGGCCGGTCGACAAACACCACGCAAAACAATCTGTCATTGGCCGGCACCAGTCCCACCATGCGGGGTTCGCCATAGTCGCGGCGCTTGTCAGACCAGACCAAGGCAGCCTCCCATTCCAGGCCCACGGCGTCCAGCAATGACAAGCCATGCTTCGCCAGATTTGCGATCTCTTTGGTTGGATCGAACACCACATGCATGATTTATTGTAGTTACGTTTAATTGAATTACAAGGATTATTTGTAACTACGATTATTGAGCAAAAATTGTGGGCAAACAGGCCTCCAGCCCATATTAAACGTGCGCAAGCAGCTATGAATACCATAGCAGATCAAGGCAGCAACCGGCCTAGAGAAACAGAAACGCAGCAGCTGCCACAGCCGTCGGCCCCAGCGCCCCCAGCAGCAGGCCGCCAGCGCCCACAGTTTCATCGGCAAAGCCGCGCTTGAGCAGCGCCACGCCGGCCGGGTTTGGCGCATTGGCGATCACCGTGAGGCCGCCGCCGGCTACGGCGCCGGCCACCAGCATGTATTTGGATTCATCAGAGATGCCGACGATCAGCGACCCGAGGTAAGTCAGCGCGGCGTTATCGGTGATGGCGGTCAGGCCCAAAGAGCCCAAAAACAGCGCCAGCGGTTGCAGGCTGGACACAATCGGTTGCAGCCACCAGGCCTGCATGCCGCCCAGCACCACCAGCCCCGCGAGGAAAAAGCCGACCAGCAGCGCCTCTTTGATGATCAGCGGGCTCTGGTGTTTGTCATAGGCCTGCGTGAAACCGAGGAACAGCAGGAAGATCGCGAGGAAGGCCACGGGGTGATGCGCCATCAGCACCACGGCTGCGAGCAAGCCGATATGCACCGCCACCACCGACAGCGGCACGCGTTCTACGCCGTCCGTTGTGGTGTCTGGCGTTAGCAGATGTTTGCGCAGCGCAAAGGTGGCAGCCGTCGCGTTGATCACCACAGCGACCGCCGCCTTCCAGCCGAAGGTGGCGGCCATGAAGGCGCTGTCCCACTGCCAGGCCGCCGCCACCATAAGCACGGGTGGCGCCGCATAGGCGGTCAGCGTGCCGCCAATCGACACGTTGACAAACAACACGCCGAGCGCGAAGTACTTGACGCCTTCAGGCACGGCGGTGCGGAAGATCTGCGGCGTCAGCATCAGCGCTGCAATCGTCATGGCGGCCGGCTCGGTGATCAGCGAGCCGAGCAGCGGCACGGCGGCCAGCCCCAGCCAGGCGGTGGCCAGCGCGGTAGGCAGGGGGATGCGTTCGGCAATGGTGTTGACCGAGGCCATCACCGCGCGCAACACCGGCCGCGACGCTGCGATGACCATCACCACAAAAACGAACAGCGGCTCGGTGTAGTTGCGTGACTCCGCATAAGTGAGGGCTTCGCCGCCGCCCAGCAGCAGCGCCATGGTCAGGACCAGCACGATGGCCCAGAAGCCGAAGACGACCTCGACCTCGCCAAGCAGATGGAACAAGCCGGCGTGGCCGGGGAATCGGTGGGAGAGCCGCTCGAACTGTTTGGCGGCAAAGGTGTGAAGCAGGGCCACTGCAAAAATGACAGCGGCGATCACCTGGATCGTTTCAGGGCTAGCAGACATGGGCACAGGTACTCCGCGTGGCGGCCCGACCGACGCATACCTGCCCTGGCGCGAATGCGCTGACACCCGCCAGTATTTTAGCAGGCGGCCTCGCGCGGCTTAGCGCGGCGGTGGCACCGGATCGCCCCACATGCGCAGCCACAACCAGGGCAGCGCGGTGGCCACATCAGGCCGCGCGCTCTTGAGCGTGGGCACCTGGTTGTTCGCCGCACGTTCCTGCGCCGTGCCCAGGTCGAAGTTGAAGGTGTAGGCCGGCTCCTGGCCCATGCGCAGGTCGGTCACAAACAAGTGGCCGCCGCTTTCAGACACGCGGTAAAAGCCATGACTGAAGGCAGCGATACGTGCGACGTAAGGGTCCCGCGCATGTTGCGTGGCCAGCGCCGCGCCGCGGTCGTAGGCGGTCCAGGTGATGCGCGGTGATTTGTCGAGCAGCGAGTAATGGCCTTCGAGGTACTGCGTCGGCGTCATCGCGACCAGACGCCACAGCAGCGTGTTGAAGGGTGCGGGCGTCACCAGCAACTGCGTCGCGGCGATGCCGTCCGCCTGCAGCGAAGCGCGCGCCACCCGCGTGGCCTGCTGCTGCGCGACCACGCTCCAAACCAGGTACAGGCTGCTGAGCACCAGGCCGGCGGCATTCCAGCGCAGCCCGCGCACGCTTTTGAGCCGCAGCGCCGCCACCACGCCGACGATCAGCGGCACGGTATAGAGCGGGTCAATGATGAAGATGCTGCCGACGCCATACGGGTAGTCGGTGAAAGGCAGCAGCAGTTGTGTGCCGTACACGGTCATCGCGTCGAGCAGCGGGTGGGTGATCAGCACCAGCCAGAGCGCCAACCACCAGCGCTTGAACAGCGACGCCTCGCCGTGGATGCGCGAAACGACCCAGGCCAGCAGCGGCGCGACCAGCGTCAGCCAGAACAGCGCATGGCTTTCAGCGCGGTGCAGCGTCATGTTGAGCACTGCGTTGCCGTGATTGATGAAGGCGTCAAGGTCGGGCAGCGTACCGCCGACAGCGCCCCACAGTGCAGCTTTCCACACGGCGGTGCGCCGCCCCATCACGGCCACACCGACGGCTGAGCCGAGTGCGATTTGCGTCAGTGAATCCATGACGCGCAGCTTAACGCACGCCACCCTGTGCAGACCCAGGATGTAGGCCTGTTCTTACATGCGCCAAGTCACCAGCCTACAGACGGCCCTTTCTCCTCCCGGTATGGTTGCGCGAGTTAAAATCTCGCCCGCCGTCGAAATGGATGGGCTTCCTGAGGGGAACAAATTGGCTCTGAGAGTTTATTTGGTAGAAGACAGCGACGTCATGCGCCAGCAGTTGATGATGACTTTGTCGGAAGAGTTAAGCATCGACTGGGTCGGGTTCGCGGAAACCGAAACCGAAGCCAGGGAATGGTTCGAGCGCAATCCGGCCGGCTGGGACATTGCGCTGGTAGACCTTTATCTGCGTGAAGGCACGGGCGCTGGCGTATTGCGGCATTGCCGCAAACGGCCGGAAGCACAGGATGTGCTGGTCATGACCAACCACCCGACATCATCCCTGCTGACACACTGCCGCTTGCTGGGCGCCAATGCGGTCTTTGACAAATCCAAGGAGTTGGGCGATCTGATTGCCTACTGCATAGGGCGCGCGTATCACTCGTCGGCTCCCAAAACTCAGGTTTTCTTTCAGTAAGGTGTTGACGCGGTCACCCGACCGCTCTGACTGTACCTATCCAGCTCAAGCAGCCCGCGTGCGCTGGGCCAGGGCTTCCATGGTCGCCAGGCGCAATACCCGCAGTGTTTCCACCTGCTCGGCAGACACCTGCTTGGGCTGAACGTCATAAATGCACAAGGTGCCGACGGTATGCCCCTCGAAGGACAGCCGCGTCGAAGCATAAAACCGGATGAAGGGCGCTCCTACCACCAGCGGATGTGTAGAAAAAACCGGGTCTGCCGTGGTGTCCGGGATCACCAGCAGATCGTCATCACAATGAAAAAAGATTTCGCAAAAGGACGTCTCTGCCGGTGACTCCACGAGCGACACACCAATACATGCCTTGAACCAGTCGCGGTCCGCGTCCAGCAGGTTCACCATGGCGATGGGCACGTCAAAGGTCTTGGCAAGCGTTCGGGTCAGGTCGTCGTAGGCCACCTCGGCAGCGGTGTCCAGCAGTGCAAGTCTTTTCAGGGCCTCAAGACGTTCGGGATTTTTACGCATGACAAGTGGTCAAAATAGGAGACACGCGCGTCAGGCAGTCAGGCGCGCCGCAGCCTGTTTTTTACTCAGGCTTCGCAGCTCGGCGATCGCCGAAAACTGGCTGGCGCGCGGTCGTGTTCTGCCATTTTCCCATTTGTAGACCGACTGGTCCGACACGCCAAGCAGGCGGCCAGCTTCGGCCGCTGACAAACCCAGGCGCTTTCTCTGCGCCAGCAGGCCGCTGGCGCTGAAGCGGAAAGAGGTGGCCCGCTCGTCCGGCGTGGCCGCTGCCGCCTTTTTGCCAGCCGATTTGCCCAGCCGGGCGACCAGTTGTTCGAGCGCGGCAATGCGGCGCTTCAGCGCAGCAATGTCTGAACGGAAATGAGCCGATGACTTTTTGAGCTGTTGGGTTTCAGCGCGACCCTCCTTGCGGGCAACACGGGCGATTTCTTCTTTCAAAACGCTTGCGATATTGGGCATAGGCCTTTATTCCAGATAAAAGAGGAGCCTATCTTACGGCGCCAAGCTGCCTCGTCCTGATTCACGGGCTTCGTGTGATGGGTTCAGGCCATCGCCCTGCCCGCTCAAACACGCCTCTGGCAAGAGCATACAGCGCCCAGAGCAGCAGCAAGGGAATCACCATGGTCTGCAGCAGAAAAATCACGATCAGGCGGATGATGTGGTCGGTGGCCTGTTCGGCCGCCAGCTTCAGGGCCTCAAAACGCGCCTTCACATCGGCCGTGTCGGACAGCCAGCCTTTCATGCGGTCGAGCACACCCGGATTGTCCGGCGCAGCCACGGGCGGACCAAGCCGGGCGGCCTGCGTCGACGAGGTGTCGATCTGCAATTGGCTGGCCGCGTAATCAGGCGCCAGGAATTTTTGCCACAGCAGGTCGGTACCCAATGTCACCACGGGAACCGCGAAGCGCAGCATCAGCAAAATCACCAGCAGGCGCGACAGCCATGGCTGCGGCACCTGCCGCCTGAAATGCATCACGGCCCAGCCCATTGCCGTGGCCGTCAACGTTAGCGAGATCAACCAATAGCCACCCATGGCGATCAACGCTTTCTGCACACCAAACGCCACACTGGCCGCCAGCATCAGTGTCGAGAACTTCTCCACCAGGTCGTTGACCGGGTCGAGCAACTGGCCCGGTGTGAGCGTGACACCCACCCCGAGCGGCTGCACCGACAGCGCCGTGCCCTGCGCCACCGAGATCACGGCATTCAGCGCGCGCGCCGTGGCAAAACTGACCAGGGCGCGCTTCAGGCCAGCGTCCACCTGCGCCATCGCGGGTGCGTCCAGCGGTGCGAGCCACGAACAGGCCACTGCAGCAAGCATGAACAGGGCCAGGACATAGCGGCGGATGCTGGGCATGGGTGCCTCCTCGAAAAAAAGTCGGACGGCTTCAGGATACAGCGTCCGCAGGTCACCTCCCCGGCTGGGCAGTACGCACGGCCGCCGCTACAATCGCGCTGCCTGACGCGGCCCGCAGCAGGTGTCATCGCTCCCGGAGAGGTTGAAACCATGACCGCCATCAAAACCCTGCTGCTGTTGTCCACCGCGTGCCTGATGCTGGGCTGCAGTACCCTCGGCAATGCGCCTATCGCCAATGACAGCACGGTCAGCGGCAACACCGCGAAACAACTGGCTGGCGACGTGCCGCTGCCGCAGGGCGCGGTGATCAAACAGCAGGATACGCTGGTGATGGGCACCGGCAGCTCCTGGACGGGGCGCCTGAGCCTGACAGTGGCGGGCGAGCCGCAATCGGTGTTTGCTTATTTCCGCGACAGCATGCCGGGCGCCGGCTGGACCTTGACCTCAAGCTCTTTTTCCAAACTGAGCCTGCTGACTTTCACCAAGGCAGAACGTATCGCCACGGTGCAGATGCAAGGCTCAGGGTTTGGCGGCGGCAACGAGGTGCTGATCACCGTGGCCCCGGCGGTCAAGCCGGCCAGTCCCGCCGGCCCCATCAGCCGGCCCTGATCCGTCGGGTTTCAGGCCGCTTCGTTTTTTTCGGGGTGCGTTTCGGGGACGGCGCTGACCAGCACCTTGTCGATGCGTTTGCCGTCCAGGTCCAGCACTTCAAAACGCCAGCCCGCCGCCTCGACGCACTCGCCCACGGCCAGCAGCCGCCCCGACACGCTTTGCAGCAAGCCGGCCACGGTGTTGTAGCGTCCCTTGTCTTCGTCGGGCAGCTCCTTGATGTCCAGTCTGGCCTTCAATTCGGACACTGGCATCACGCCGTCAATCAGCCAGCTGCCGTCGGGTCGCTGGGTGGCCCAGGCATCGACCTGGGCGCCGGGTTGTAGCTCGCCGGTAATTGCCTCCAACATGTCCATCGGCGTCATCAGCCCCTGCACCACACCGTATTCATCGACCACAAACACGATGCGGGTAGAGCGCTTGCGGAACTGCTCAAGCAGCTCCATGCCGGTCAGGGTTTCGGGCACAAATACGGCGGGAATGGCATAAACATCGATACGGTCATCCAGGGTCGGCGTGGTGCCCGTGCCGGTGCTTTCACCGACCGGCTGGATCTGCCCGCGCAGCGCCAGCAACTTGGCAATATTGATGACGCCCACCACATCGTCGAGGCTACCCCGGCACACCGGGTACCAGGAATGCCCGGTGGCACCGGCCTTGGCAATCGCCTGGGCGACGGTGTCGTTGGCGTCTATCCACTCAATGTCCGAGCGCGGCAGCATCAGCGATGGCAACAAGCGGTCGTCGAGCAGAAACACGTTTTGCACCATCTGGTGTTCGTGCTCCTCAATCAGGCCAGCGTCCAGGCCTTCCTCCAGGCTGGCCGCAATTTCTTCGTCGGTCACGGTGCGCTCGCCGGCGTTGTCCACCCGCAGCAGCTTGAGCACGGCATGGGTGCTGAAGGACAGCAGGCGCACAAAAGGCTTGGCGCCGGTGGCCACCCACATCATGGGCCGCGAGACCAGGCGCGCGACGGTTTCGGGATAAAGCTGGCCGATGCGTTTGGGCACCAGCTCGCCGAACACAATGGTGATGAAGGTGATGATGGTGACCACCAGTGCCGTCGCCGAAATGTCGGCGGCACGCACTGACGCGCCGAAAGACTGAATCCACGCCGACAGGTCGTCGCTGAACGCTGCCTCGCCGATGATGCCGTTGAGCATGCCGATGGAGGTGATGCCGACCTGTACCGATGACAAAAACTGCGTCGGGTTGTCCAGCAGCGTCAGCGCCGCGCGCGCCCCCTTGTCACCCGACTCGGCCATGGCATTGAGCCGGGCCTTGCGGCTGGAGGCCAGCGCCAGCTCCGACATGGCGAAGACGCCGTTGAGCAGCGTCAGAAAGGCGATGAGGATGAAATCCATGGATCCGGAGGCAGAATGAACACATGGCACTTTACATGATCGGCGACCTGCAGGGTTGCCATGAACCCCTGACGCGGCTGCTGCGCAAGCTTGACTTCTCGCCGAGTCGCGACACCCTCTACATCCTCGGCGACCTGGTCAACCGGGGACCGGACTCGCTGGCGGTGCTGCGCAGCCTGGAGCAACTGGGCGACGCAGCGCAATGCCTGCTCGGCAACCACGACCTGAACCTGTTCGGTATCCGCCACGGCCTGCGCAAGCCGCATCGCGGCGACACCGTGCAGCAGGTGCTGGACGCGCCCGACAGCGAAGCGCTGCTCGACTGGCTGCGGCATCGCCGCATGGCGATGTTTGCGCATGGCTGGCTGATGGTGCATGCCGGCGTGCTGCCGCAGTGGAGCGTCGCGCAGACACTGGCGCTGGCCGGCGAGGTGGAGCGCGCACTGCGCGGCCCGGACCTGGCCGGCTTTCTCAAGGGCATGTACGGCAACACGCCAGACCGCTGGGACGATGCACTGGCTGGCGCCGAACGCCTGCGCGTGATCGTCAACGCCCTGACCCGCATGCGTTTTTGCACGGCAGACGGCGAGATGGAATTTGCCAGCACCGGGGGCACCCAGACCGCCCTGCCCGGCTACCTGCCCTGGTTTGAGGTGCCGGGCCGCGCGACGGCTGCCACGCCGGTCGCGTTTGGCCACTGGTCCACGCTGGGCGCGGACACCGCCGCTGCCGGTGGCGGCCTGCTTTCCAACACCTTGCCGCTGGACACCGGTTGTGTTTGGGGCGGCTGCCTGACGGCCGCCCGCATTGGGGACACGCCGGATGAATTTGAGTTGGTCAATGTGCGTTGTGATCAGTCGCAGGCGCCCGGATAGCCTCACGGCGAAATTTTCAAGCCTTTTAGGCCGCCAGCCCATACCGGACGTGCGCAGACAGCTACTGATTCAATAGCGCTCTGGGCTTGCCTGATCGCTTGTTGCCGGCTTCACGGCCTTGTTGGCCGCCTGCAGGGCGGCTTCGTCGGACAGGCTGCGCGCCACGCTGGCCGACAGCAACAGCACCGCCGAGGAGAAGTAAATCCACAGCAGCAACACCACCAGCGAGCCGGCCGCGCCATAGGCCGACACCACGGCGGCGGTCGACAGGTACAGCGCCATCAGGTACTTGCCGAGAGAAAACAGGATGCCGCCCACCGTGCCGCCCAGCACCAGGTAACGCAGTTGTGGCTTGGGGCCGGCGCTCATGCGCATCAGCGCCACGAAGAGGCCCGCACAAAAGGCCATGGACACTGCCTCATTGACCGCCAGGGCCACCCGTTCCAGCGGCAGGTAGGCACCGGCCCAGCCGGTCAGGAAAGTCAGCAGCGCCGAAATCGCCAGCGAGGTCATGAGCAGGAAGCCGAAAGCCAGGATGTAGGCAATGCCGCGCAGGCGCAACGAGGCGCTGTACCACCACTTCTGCCGTGGCAGTTCGCCGGTGTCGCGCCGCCACAGCCGCTCGAACGCATCCTGCAATTCGGCAAACACGCCGGTGGCGCCGGACAGCAACAATCCGAAGGCAATCAGTGACGCCAGTACGCCGTCGGCTGGCTGCTGCGCGCTGGTCAGGGCCTGCTGCACCATCTGCGCGCCCTGCTCACCGATCACGTCGGCGATCTGACGCACCAGGCTGGCTTCGATGTAGCTGCGGTCCAGCCACCAGCCGAGCACGGCCACCAGCAGCACCAGCAGCGGCGCCAGGCTCAGGATGCCGTAGAACGACATGGCCGCACTCATGCGCAGGCCGTCAGCGTCTATCCACAACCGGACCGCCCGCCGGATCGGGCGCACCGGTTCGAGCAGGGTTTTCAGCAGGGATGAAGAAGGCTTGCCAGCAGACACAGGAAACATGGTCTGCAGTCTAACGAAGCGGCGCGGCAGCGGGCATCAGACGCCCACGCGCCGGCAGGTAGGCTGCTGCCGACGCCCCCCAAGGAACGGGCGCGGCGGGCCCGCGCATCTCAGGTCGCGGTTTTGAACAGCGCCGCGACTTTTTTCTTCGGCTTGATGTTGGCCGACACACTGCTGCGTGAGGAGGTGCTCTTGGCGGCTTCTTCCCAGGCGGGCTGGGCTTCAGCCGGCAGCGTCGATTCGTAGGGCTTGTCGAAAAACGGATCGCGCGCAGCCGGGCGCGGGGCGTATTCGCGGCGTTCACGCGGCTCACGGCGCTCGCGCGGAGCCGCATCGGCTTCGCGCGGTGCCTGGTCACCGGTCTCACGGTACATTCGGCGGCCGTCGTTGATGCGGCCCTGCTCCTTGATGCGCGGCTGGTCTTCCTCAAACTCCATCGGTTCGAGTTCGATCTTGGTCTTGATCAGTTTTTCGATGTCGGCAACCAGGCGCTGGTCGCTGCTGGCAGCAAAACTCACGGCCAGGCCGGATGCGCCGGCGCGGCCCGTGCGACCAATGCGGTGTACATAGTCTTCGGCGTTGAAAGGCACGTCGAAGTTGAACACGGCCGGCACGTCCTTGATGTCCAGGCCGCGGGCGGCCACGTCGGTACACACCAGCAAATCGACTTCGCCCTTTTTGAAGGCGTCGAGCGCCTTGAGTCGCTCGTCCTGGCTCTTGTCGCCGTGCAATGCGGTGGTCTTCAGGCCTTCGCGTTCGAGCGACCGTGCCAGCCGCGCGCAGCCGAGCTTGCTGTTGACGAAGACAAACGCCTGCTTGATACCGCGGGCCTTGAGGATCTGGTGCAGCGCGCGGCGTTTGTCGTCGGCACCGACGCTGTAGAAATGCTGCTCGACGGTTGACGCCGTGGCGTTGGAGCGCGCCACCTCAATCGTCACCGGGTCCTGCAGAAAGCTGGACGCCAGGCGTTTGATCTCGGGCGAGAAGGTGGCCGAAAACAGCAAGGTAATGCGCTGCTTGGGCAGGTAGCTCAGGATACGCTGCAGGTCGGGCAAAAAGCCGATGTCCAGCATGCGGTCGGCCTCGTCGAGCACCACGTACTCGACCTGGTTGAGCACAGCGTTTTTGGCTTCGATGTGGTCCAGCAACCGGCCCGGCGTGGCGACCAGCACCTCGACGCCCTTTTTAAGTTCCAGCGTCTGCGGTTTCATGTCCATGCCGCCAAACACCACCGCACTGTTCAGGTTGGTGTACTTGGCGTAGAACTTGACCTGCTCGGCCACCTGCACGGCGAGTTCGCGCGTGGGCAGCAGCACCAGCGCACGCACCGGATGGCGCGCGGGCGAGGTCGAGGCGTTCTCGTGTTTCATCATGCGCTGCAGCAGCGGCAACGCAAAAGCGGCCGTCTTGCCAGTGCCGGTCTGGGCAGCACCCATCACGTCCCTGCCCTGCAGGACGACCGGGATGGCCTGTTCCTGGATCGGGGTCATGGTTTCGTAGCCCATCTCGGCGACGGCACGGGCCAGCGGTTCAGCCAGCGAGAGGTTGGAAAAAGAGGATGTCATAAAAAAAGGCCCGACGTAACTCCAGCGTTGGTAGATGCGGATGGTCGCGCGGGCCGGGACGGGTTTGCCGGGGCGCGTTGGGGGCCAACAGCAGCGCTGGTGGCAAAGGTGGCGACGCGGACCGCCCGGTCGCGGTCATTGATCGCAGGGCGTGTGCAGCGTTTCCTCAAGTCCTTATTGTCGCACTTTGGGTGAAAACCCCCGCCAAGTGCCCAACAACCCCTGAAAGGCGCGCTGGGCACCCCTGATCAGTCTGTTGGCAGAGCGACGCACGCTATCTATTTTATAGCTGCTTGCGCCCATCAAATATGGGCTGTAGCCCGAAATCTTATAAATTGCGGGCACTGAAGGTGTCACAGGCCTTGACGCTGCCCTGTTGCAAGCCCGTGTTGAACCAGCGCGCCCGCTGGGCACTGGTGCCGTGGGTAAAGCTTTCCGGCACGACTTTTCCGCCGCCGCCCTGCAAGGCGTCGTCGCCGATCTTGGCCGCTGCATTCATGGCCTCCTCGACATCGCCCTGCTCCAGGATGGCGCGGGCGCGCTGCGCCTGGTTGGCCCAGACACCGGCAAAACAGTCGGCTTGCAGTTCAAGCCTGACACTCATGGCGTTGTATTCAACCTTGCTGATGCGTCCGCGCATCTGGTCCATCTTGCCAGTGATGCCCAGCAGGTTCTGCACATGGTGGCCGACCTCGTGCGCAATCACATAGGCCTGGGCAAAGTCACCGGGCGCGCCCAGCCTTTTCTGCAGGGTTTCGTAAAAACCGAGGTCGATATAGACCTTCCGGTCAGCCGGGCAGTAAAACGGCCCCATCGCCGCCTGACCCTGGCCGCAGGCGGTCTGCGTCGCACCGCGAAACAGCACCAGCGTTGGTTCCTGGTAAGTGCTGCCGCCCTTGGCAAACACATCCTTCCAGACATCTTCAGTGTCAGCGAGCACGGTAGAGACAAACCCCGCCATGCGGTCATCAGCCGGCGGCCGCTGGGCCGGGCCCTGCTGCACCTGCGCGGTCGGCGCACCCCCGCTGAGCATGCTCAGGATGGTCATCGGGTTGATGCCGAAGATCCAGCCGCCCACCAGCGCCACCACGATGGTGCCTATGCCTATGCTGCGGCCGCCCAGCATGCCGCCTCCCCCGAATCCGGAGCCTGAGCTGCGGCGGTCTTCGACGTTGTCGGACTGGCGGTTGCCTTCCCATTTCATATGCAGATTTCCTGTTGGGCTTGTTCTGAACTACTTTACTTGAGCGGTAACTGCCATCGGGAACAATGTCGCATGGCGCAAGATCTATCCCCCATGACTACATTTCCCCGACTTCGCGTCGCGCTGGCGGCTCTGGCCGCTGGCCTGTTGACAGCATGCGCCAGCCCCATCGTCACCCAGGTCAGCAATTTCAACCAGTGGCCGTCAGACGCCGCCGGTAGCAGCTTCAGCTTCATCAAGCCACCGGCTGGCGCGACGCAGCCGCCCCCCGAGCTGGAACTGGCGACTTACCAGGCGTATGCGCAGCAAGAACTGGAAAAACTGGGTCTGCGCAAGGCACCGCCCGGCCAGGCCGCTCGTCTGCTGGTGGAACTCGGCTGGATCACCCAACCGCAAGAACGCACCTACCGACAACCGATTTACGACGACCGGCTGGTGTTTTACCCGCCCTACCGCAATGCAGCCGGCCAGCTGTTTCCGGGCTACTGGGCGCCGAGCCGCTTCGGCCCGGCCTACATCGGCGACCGGCTGGTGGCCTACACCGTGCAGTTCAACCAGATCAATCTGCGCATCCTTGACACGCGAGGCAGCCCGCCGGGCCAGCCCCGCGCTGTGTTTGAATCGCACGCGGTCTACGAGGGCCAGGCCACGCTGCCCACCATGGCGCCCTACCTGGTGCGCGCCGTGTTCGACGGCTTTCCGGGCCAAAACGGGCAGGTCCGCCGCGTCAACTTTGACCGGGAGACCGGTGCAGTGATCCGGAAGTGAACCCTATTTGAAGCGCACCGAAAGGCCCTCGAGCTGGCCGGCGATCGGCCCTGAACCGTCGAGTTCGGTGCGCCAGGTTTGCCCCGGCAACACTGGCCAGGCATCGGTCAAGGTGCCGGTAGTGACCACGTCGCCCGCCTGCAGGAGCGGCGCTCCGGGAAGCGCACGCAGTTCGTCCATAAAATACAGCAGGGCCTGCAAGGGGCCGTCCAGCACGTTGGCGCCCGTGCCCTCGTCTTTGATCACACCTTCGCCATAGAGCCTGAGCCGGATGCTGGACAGTGCCTCAGCCAACGCGTGCGGCGAAGTGCCTGGCGGCAATGACACCGGCTTCCCCACCAGCAGGCGGCCGTGCAGGCCTTCGTCGGCCACGGCCTGCGCGGCGCTGAATTTCCAGCCTGAAAAGTGCGTGTGAACAATCTCAAAGCCATGCGCGACCCAGTCAATCGCATCGACCAGTTGCGCCAGGCTGCAGCCCGGCACCGGCGCGCTGCGCAGGCCGAACACAATCTCGGGCTCGATGCGCGGCTCGCACAGTCCGGCCAAGGTCAACACGCCGGTATTCGGCCCCGCCGCATCAACCCGGCTCAGGCTGCCTTGCCAGACGGTTCCCCAGATCGGCGCATACACCTGATACCGCGGCCAGATCGTGCGGTTGGTGAAACCGACCTTGTAGCCGGCCGGACGCTCGCCCCCCGTGATTCGCGCCGCGCGCACCGCCAGCGCAGCGGCATAAGCCGCGGGAAGGTCGGCAGGAACGCTGGAGGGCCACACAAGGGGGCTGGCCTGCAATCGGGCCGCAGAAATTTGAGCCGCCAGGCCGTCGGTTGAAGAAGGAATGGTCATGCCGCGATGTTAGCCAGAAACAGTATGCAAGTTGCGCACAATAGGGGCATGCACACCCCCGCTGCCGTCAAATCGCTTCCAACCGTTCTGCTGACCGGCTTTGATCCCTTTGGGGGCGAGCGCCTGAACCCGAGCTGGCTGGCTGTCCAGTCGCTTCAAGGCCAACACATCGCCAGCCACAAAGTCGTGGCGGCGCAATTGCCCACGGTGTTTGATACGTCCTTGCTCGAATTGGCGCGCCTGCTGGAGGAGCACCGTCCTGCACTGGTCGTCTGCGTGGGCCAGGCCGGCGGGCGGGCGGCGATCTCGCTGGAGCGCATCGCCATCAATATCAATGACGCGCGCATTCCCGACAACGCTGCCGCGCAACCGATAGACACGCCGGTGGTGGCGGGCGGACCGGCGGCCTATTTCACCGGCCTGCCGATCAAGGCGATGCTGTTGGCGCTGCAGGGCGAGGGCATCCCCGCCGAGGTCTCGCAAACGGCAGGAACCTTTGTCTGCAATCATGTTTTTTACGGCTTGATGCACCACCTGGCCACTCAGCGAGGCTTCGAGGGCGTGCGCGGCGGTTTTGTCCATGTCCCCTGGCTGCCCGATCAGGGCCAGCCCAGCATGAAGACCGATGAACTGGTACGCGGTTTGCGGGTGGCCATTGCAACGGCACTGGCCACCCGCGCCGACATCGCCGCAGGCGCAGGTTCGCTCAATTAGTCCTGGGAAGATCGGGGTTCATCGCGCACCAGACGCCACATCAGCCAGGTGCCAATCAGCGCGTTCGATAACGCAAAGATCGCGACCACAATCATGGCAAACGTATTGAGGGGTCGGTTATGAACAATCCAGGCCAGCGCTGCGGATAAGGCATTGAGCGCCAGCATCATCCAGAACAGGGGATTGCGCGGCTGAAACAGACGGGTTAACTTCATGGCGGTGATGCTAACCGCATTCAATGTGCGGCCCGCGCCGCGCGGGCCTAACGGCGTGCGCTGAAGGCCACGGGCATCAGGCCCTGGCTGGAACCGGCCGACACCGCAGTACTGCGGCTGAAGCTGACGCTGTTGTCAGCGAGGGTTGTGCGGCTGGCAGCATCCGGCTCGGACCTGGCCTGAATGAGGCAGTTGTTGAGCTCTACACCACCCAAAGTTTCCATGCACTGAACCACGGCGATCCGCTGGGAAGACAGCAGGGACTCACGCAGCTCGGCCTTTTTCACCTGTCCGCTCGCCACCATCGCAATGCCGACCAGCAGGCCGATCACCAGCATCAGCCCGGCGCCGGCAAAAATGTATTCGCGTGGCACGTTATGGACGGGGGGCAAGTGGCTGGAAAACATGGAAGGCTCCTGGGTGGTGACTGTCTCTATCGTAGGCAGGCGCGCTGCGGCAGCAACCCGGTGCACGGCTTGTGGCGCTGTAGGAGAAAATCGTCTGGCCGCATACGCCTTCCGGCTTAACATCCGGTCATGAAAGTCGAATCTCCCCTGCTGGACGCCAGTCAAACCGCAGCCCGCCTGCCTTACCCTGCGCTGGTCGCAGAAATCGTGCGGCTGCTGGACGACAACTCGGTGAAGGTTCCGGAGCGGCTGGTGCAGCCGCTGGCAGGAGGTGGCAGCCTGTTTGTGATGCCGGCCATGGACAGCCAGGTGGCGATCACCAAGCTGATCACTTTCACCCCCGCCAACGCGGGCACGCCGCGAGCGACCATCCAGGGCGACGTGGTGGTGTTTGACATTGCCAGCGGCGCGCGCCGGCTGGTGCTCCACGGCCCCACCGTCACGGCCAGGCGCACGGCCGCCGTGTCGCTGCTGGCAGCGCAGCGGCTTGCGCCCAGCCCGCGTGGCCCGCTCCTGATCATCGGCGCGGGCGTGCAGGGCCTGGCGCACCTCGAAGCCTTTGCCGAAGGCCTGGGCGTCCCCGAGGTGGTGATCGCCTCGCGCAGCGCCAACAGCGCGCAGGCGCTTGCTGCACACGCGCAGACACTGGGCCTGCGGGCACGCGTCACGCAGGACGCCAACGCCGCGCTGGCCGATTGCCCGCTGGTGGTGACCTGCACACCCGCCAGCGGCGTGGTGCTGACGGCCTTGCCACGCGCAGATGTTTTTGTCAGTGCGGTCGGTGCCTTCACGCCGACCATGGTTGAACTCGGCGTCGGCCTGTGCCAACACATGGCGCAGTCCGGCAGGGTGTTTGTAGACACGGCCGACGCGCTGCACGAAGCCGGCGACCTGCTTCAAGCCGAACTGGACGTGGCCCGCTTTCCCACGCTGGCCGATGTGGTCCGCAGCGACCTGATCCGACCCACGGGTCCGGTGCTGTTCAAAAGCTGCGGCTGGGCCGGCTGGGATCTGGCCGCAGCAAGAACCGCCTTGCGCGCTCTAGTGAAAAATTGAGTCAAGCCAGTCCACACCATTGTGCGAACCCGTGAAAGGCGTCGGCCCACAAGGCCCAGGCTGCCGCAAGAACCAGCAGCCCGCCGGCCGCGCGGGTGCCCCAATCCTTTCGAATCCGGTTACCCCGATCCTGCAGCTTGTCGTACAGCCAGGGCACCAGCATCAGCGACACACTGCTTCCGGCGGCAAACAACGCCATGGATACGGCTCCGGCCAGCGGCCCGCCGCTCAGCGAAGCCACCAGCAAGGCTGAATACAGCAGGCCGCAAGGCATGAAAGCCCACAAGGCGCCCGTGGCAAAGATACCGCCGCGCGCCGAGGCCAGGGGCCGCAGCCGTGACCAGACCGCGCGGCCGGCGTTGGTCGCCCAGACCGGCTGCCGGGCCTGCGCCAGCAACATCAGGCCCCAGAGCAGCACAAGCAGGTGAAACAGCGTCCAGACTGGTCGCAGTGCCGCTGTGTTGGCCGTGAGCCAGGCCAGGCTCTGCACCGCCAGCGCCGCTGCGCCGCCAGCCAGCGAATAACCCACCAGCCTCCCGGCCTGAAAACGCCAGAGCGCGCTTGGGGAAGACGTCGCCCCCTGGCGCGGCCCCAGCCGCGAGATCCCGGCGCAGGCTGCACCGCACATCGCCGCACAGTGCGGGCCGCCGGCCAGCCCCATCAGAAGCGCGGTCAGGGCAAGGGATGTGGACATGGATGCAGTGCTTGGGGCACTAGATGATCCGTGAGAAGTTTGTGCGGTGGCGATCAGCCTGCAGGTAGCGGTCAAACACCATGGCTACGGCGCGGACAAAAAACCAGCCCTGAGCGGTCACCTCAATGCCCGACGCGTCAAGCACCACCAGCCCGGCGTCTGCAAGCTCGCGCAACTGGTCCAGTTCGGTCGTGAAATAACTTCTGAAGTCCAGCAGCCAGGCCTGCTCGATCGATTCGAAAATTACCTGGCCCTGGCACATCAACGCCATGATCACGGCCCGGCGCGCCAGATCGTCGCGGTTGAGCGCCAGCCCGCGTACCACCGGCAGGCGCCCCTGGTCCAGGTGATCGCAATACTCGTCCATGGTCTTGGCGTTCTGGCTGTAGCTTGCGCCTATGCGCCCTATCGCTGACACACCGAGCCCGATCAGGTCGCAGTCGGGCTGGGTGCTGTAACCCTGGAAGTTGCGGTGTAACCGGCCCTGGCGCTTGGCCACGGCCAGCGCATCGCCGGGCAGCGCGAAATGGTCCATGCCGATGTAGACGTAACCCGCATCCCCAAAAGCTTCCAGCGACTGCGCCAGCATGGCCAGCTTGGCCGCAGCGCCCGGCAGGTCGGCCGGATGAATGCGCCGCTGCGGTTTGAAACGCTCGGGCAAATGGGCATAGGCATACAGCGCAATCCGGTCGGGTCGCAATTGCAGCACCTGCGCCAGCGTGCGCGCAAAGGATTCCGGCGTCTGCAGCGGGAGACCGTAAATCAGGTCGACATTGATGGAGTCGAAGGCCAGTTCGCGCGCCAGCGCCATCAATTCCTTGACCTGCGCAAAGGGTTGGATGCGGTGTACCGCCTTCTGCACCTCCGGGTCAAAATCCTGCACACCAAAACTCAGGCGATTGAAACCCAGGTCGGACAGGCTGCGCAGCCGCCCGGCGTCCACGGTGCGCGGGTCAACCTCGATGGAATATTCGCCGCCCGCCGCCAGCGTAAAACTGCGCCGCAACATGGCCATGAGTTCGCCGAGCTCATCGTCGCTCAGGAAGGTGGGTGTTCCGCCGCCCAGGTGCAGTTGCGTGACGCTCTGACCCTGCCCCAGCTGCGCCGTGTGCAGACCGATTTCCCGGCCCAGATAACGCAGGTAGCCGGCCGACCGGCTGTGGTGCTTGGTGATGATCTTGTTGCAAGCGCAGTAATAACACAGCGACTCGCAGAACGGGATATGCACGTACAGCGACAGCGGCAGGGTTGCAACGCTAGCCCTGTCCCGTCGCTGCGTCAAAGCCTGTTCATAGTCAACCGCGGTGAAGGCTTCCACAAACCGATCGACCGTCGGGTAGGACGTGTAGCGCGGGCCGGGGACGTCGAATCGTTGCAGCAACCCGGGCAATACGGCGGGCATGGCGGAGGTCATGGCAGGTAGTTCATGGTGATGTCCGACTGTGCAGCGTTGGCGCCCACCCGCGCTTGATGTGGATCAAGCGACGGTCTGCTGCGCGCCGGACAATTTGACACAGGGCCATCGGAGACCTTCCAGGACAGATCCGGACCCCAGACGTGCAAATACGTACGGAAACGAACAGACACCTGACGCCCCGCGCACCTAAGGTGAACGATGGCCAAACCGGCCAAAACCGGCCACCTACCAAGGACTCCCTATGCAAGCTCTCGTCTACAACGGCCCCGGCCGGAAGAACCTTGAAGACCGCCAGAAACCGGTGTTGCAGGCGCCGACAGATGCGGTCATCCAGGCCCACACTCAAAGGAGACAACATGAAAGTCAATGAAGGCGTGCTGGACCGCAGCCTGCGCGTAGTTGCAGGGCTGGTTCTGATTGGCCTGGCAGCCACCGGCACCGTTGGGGCCTGGGGCTATATCGGCGTTGTTCCCCTGGTGACGGGCGCCGTTGGCATGTGCCCCCTCTACAGCCTGTTGGGCATCAATTCCTGCCCCGTCCCGCGACGTTGACGCCACACAGCGGACTGTCACAGGGTATCCAGCGGGACCTTCAGGTACGACACCCCGTTGCTCTCCGCAGGCGGCATCTCGCCGGCGCGGATGTTGATCTGCACCGCCGGCAGGATCAGCACCGGCATCTCCAGTGTGGCGTCGCGCGCGTTGCGCATGGTCACAAAGGCTTCCTCGCCTATGCCGTCATGAACGTGGATGTTGGCAGCCCGCTGCGCGGCCACGCTGCTTTGCCAGGCCGGCGGACGGCCTTCCGGCGGGTAGTCGTGGCACATGAACAAACGGGTGTCGGCTGGCAGATCCAGCAGCTTGCGCATGGAGCGGAACAGGCTGTGCGCGTCGCCACCAGGAAAATCGCAGCGTGCCGTGCCGACGTCGGGCATGAACAAGGTGTCGCCAACAAACACGGCATCGCCGATCCGGTACGCCATGCAGGCCGGCGTATGCCCGGGCACCGACATCGCTTCGACCACCAGCGCGCCGATGGCAAACTTTTCCCCCTCCAGAAGCAGCTTGTCGAACTGGTGGCCGTCGGGTCGGAACGCGGGTTCGAGATGAAAGATGCGCGCGAAGACTTTTTGCACCTTGGTGATGGCCGCAGCTATCGCGATTTTCCCACCCAACTCGCGCCGCAGGTATTGCGCTGCCGACAGATGATCGGCGTGGGCGTGGGTTTCCAGAATCCAGTCCACCCGCAACTTGTTTTCACGGATAAACGCGATCAGTCTGTCGGCCGCGACAGTAAGGGTACGACCTGCTTTGGGATCGTAGTCGAGTACCGGATCGATGATGGCACAGGCGGACCCCTTCTTTTGATAAGCCACATGGCTGATGGTCCAGGTCGCGGGGTCGAAAAAACTTTCTACGCTGGGGTTCATGGCACTTCCTGACAATAATTTCCAATATACATTATATTCATGTACATAATGTTATAAAGTATACTGTTACTTCTTCATACCACCACTCAAAACGGATTTATGCCAGGCGCCACCTCCATGGACATTGACAAATTGCGCAGTTCGGCCGAGCAGGCCGGCAGCCTGCTGAAGGCTCTGGCCAATCCGGCCAGGCTGCTGCTGATGTGCCAGTTGGCGCAAGGGGAGATGCGGGTTGGCGAGCTTGAAGGACTGGTCGGCATCACCCAGCCCACACTGTCGCAGCAGCTTGGCGTGTTGCGAGATGAAGGGCTGGTCAGCACGCGCCGCGAAGGAAAAAGCATTTATTACCGCATCGACAGCCCGCAGGCGCTGGCCGTGATGGCTGTGCTGTACGAACAATTCTGCCCACCCACCGACAGGAAGAAACCATGAACATCGACTGGAACCACTTCACGCCCTGGACCTCCCTGGCCGGCGGCCTCCTGCTGGGCCTGGCCGCAGCCCTCTTCATTCTGGTCAACGGACGCATTCTGGGCATCAGCGGCATCATCGGCGGTCTGCTCCGTCCTCGCAAGAACGACGTTGGCTGGCGCCTGTCGTTTGTACTGGGCATGCTGGTGGCGCCTCTGCTTTACCTGCTGGTTGCCGGCCCGGTTGAGGCGCGGATCAACGCCAGCTGGGGCATGGTCGTGATCGCCGGCTTGCTGGTCGGTATCGGCACCCGTTACGGCTCGGGCTGCACCAGCGGCCACGGCGTCTGCGGCCTGTCACGCCTGTCCCCACGCTCGCTGGCCGCTACGCTGGCCTTCATGGGTGCTGGCTTTGTCACCGTTTTTGTATTGCGCCATGTGCTGGGCGCGTGAACTTCTGAAAGAGACCACCCCATGAAACACCGCATCTCCGAATTTGCAGTCGGTCTGATCTTCGGCATCGGCCTGATTGTCTCGGGCATGACCGACCCCGGCAAAGTGATCGGTTTCCTCGATCTGTTCGGCGCCTGGGATCCTTCGCTGGCGCTGGTCATGGGCGGCGCCATCTTCGTTGGTGTGTTTGCCTTCGCACTGGCCAGAAAACGCAGCACCACCTTTCTGGGCGGTGCTTTGCACCTGCCGGGCGCAGGCGACATCGACCGGCGCCTGATCGGTGGCAGCCTGCTGTTCGGTGCAGGCTGGGGCCTGGCCGGGTTTTGTCCCGGCCCCGCGATCGTGTCGGCGGGAAGCGGCCAGCCCAAAGCCCTTGTTTTTGTGCTGGCCATGCTGGCGGGCATGTGGTTGTTCGAGCGGCTGGGCCAGGGCTCTGGCCGTAGCGGCACCACCTGAACGCGGGGCACACTGCGTCCCCAGCGCGCCGGGCGTGGCCAACTGTGGCCCCGCCAGCCAGGTCGCTCAATGCACACGCGTGCTGAAAGAGCGGTTCAACCCGTCCAGGTCAATGATGCGGATATGCCGCTTGTCGACCTCCAGCAGGCGCTGCTGCTGGAACGCCGAGAAAGTGCGGCTCACGGTTTCCAGCGTCATGCCGAGGTAGCTGCCGATCTCGGCGCGTGTCATGCGCAGATGGAACTCGCTGGCCGAATAACCACGCGCCTTCATGCGCTGCGAGAGATTCAGCAAAAACGCCGCCAGGCGCTCCTCGGCATTCATGCTGCCCAGCAGCACCATCAGACTGTGCTCGCGCACGATCTCGCGGCTCATGAGCCGGCTGACCACATGCTGCATGCCCGAATTGGCGGCAGCCATCTCGGTGAAGTGGGTGTAGGGGATGGAGCAGACCTCGGCGTCTTCCAGCGCGATGGTGCTGCTGGCGTGGGCGCCATGGGCCACGCCATCCAGCCCCATCAGTTCACCCGCCATGTAAAACCCGCCGACCTGCTCACGGCCATCCGCCAGCAGCAGACTGGACTTGAAGGTGCCGCTGCGCACCGCATAGATGAACTTGAAACCGTCACCCGCGCGGTACAGGGTTTGCCCGGCAGCGATCTTGCGCCGCCCGAACATCAGGCTGTCCAGGCGCTCCACATCCCCTCCCGTCATGCCGCAGGGCAAACACAGCTCCCGCAAATGGCATTTGGAACAATGCGTGACCAGGGGCGCGGGCGCGGCGCCGGACTGGCGGGCAGAAATCCGGACGGCGGAAACGCTGGCTTCGAGGGTGGCAGTCAACATGGTTTTTCTCCTGGGCGATCTCGGCTGTCAATACGTATGGGGGAGGGACGCCTGCGTCACGGCGCTGGCGAGCTGGTCGAATTCGGTGCTTTTGTCGAGGAAGGCATGCGCACCTTCATCGAGGTAGCGCCTGCGATAAACCACATCCGAGTGATTGCTGAAAACAACAAAGGCGATGTCGGGCGCGACCCGGCGCACGGCGCGCAGAACCTGCAGGCCGGAGCCACCGTCCAGCTGGACATCGAGCACCACCACGTCTGGATGCGCGGCGAGAATGCCCTCAATGGCGTATTGCGGCGTTTCGGCGTGGCCCACCACCGCCATCGCGGCGCTTTCCAGCAAACCGGCCACGCGCTCGCGCATCAGGGGCGAATCGTCGGCGTGGAACACCTGGAGGGTGTGAAGGACTGTAGGGGGCATGCATCAACTGTCGCCGCATGCGCGCCGCGCCACCATAGGCGGGCGCCGGGGATACGCATCCCGAAGTCCGAGAATTTTCTCGGTGATGGCCGGGTTGTTCTCGGAATTGTCCTAGACGCGTCTGGCGCGGCGCGTCACTACAGGTCGGTCAGACCGTGCCTGAGCGCATAACGGATGAGCTCGCTCTGATTGCCGACGCCGATTTTCTGCATCAGGTTGGCCTTGTGCGTACTCACCGTCTTCACCGACAGGTTGAGCCGCCCGGCGATGTCGGTCACGGTCGCGCCGTCTACCAGCAGCCGGAACACCTCGAACTCGCGGTTGGACAGGCTTTCCTGCGGCGACACCTCGCTGCCAGGCATCGCGCCCAGAGCCAGTTGCTCGGCCACCTCGGTGCTGATGAAAGCGCCGCCGGCCGCGATCTTGCGCAAGGCCTGCTCAAGCTGCGCGGGCGCGCTTTCCTTGGTCAGGTAACCGCTGGCGCCTGACTTGATGGCGCGCACGGCGTATTGCAGCTCCTGGTGCATGCTCAGGACCAGGATGCGCAGTTTTGGTTTTTCCGCATGTACCAGCTTGATCAGCTCCATGCCGCTGCGGCCGGGCATGGACAAGTCCAGCATCAACACGTCAAACGCCAGCTCGCGCACGCGCTGCATGACCTCATTGCCGTCGGCGGCCTCACCGGCCACGTCCATGCCATCAATTGAGCAAACGATGCGCTTGAGGCCTTCGCGGACGATGGCATGGTCGTCGGCAATCACGATGCGAATCAAGCGGTGCCCCCTTTTTCTGCCACCGGGATGCGTACATCGATGCGTGCCCCCTGCCCAGGCTGGCTGTCGATGTGGATGTTTCCCTTGAGCAACTGGGTTCGTTCGCGCAGGCCCATCAGTCCCAGGGAGTACGGTTTGCGCGGTGCGTCCGTCAGGAAGCCCCGTCCGTTGTCGCGCACCTGCAGCACGACGTTGCCAGGGACACGGTCGATGCGGACCTGGACTTCTGATGCGGCCGCGTGTTTGGCCACATTGGCCAACGATTCCTGCACGATGCGGAACACTGCGGTCGCATAGGGTTCATGCAGCACCACGTCCTCGTCCACGGTGAGTGTGCAGGCGACCCCCGTGCGCTGCTCGAAGTTCTGGACCAGCCACTCGATGGCCGGCACCAGACCGAGATCGTCCAGCATCAGGGGCCGCAGGTCGGCGGCGATACGCCGGGTGGCGGCCACCGTCGCGTCGAGCATGCCCAGCATGTCGGCGAGCTTGGCAGCGGCGGCCTGCGCACGCGCGGGAAAGTTGTCACGCACCCAGATGGTGTCCATTTTGAGCGCTGTCAGCGATTGCGCCAGCTCATCATGTAATTCGCGGGCGATGCGGGTTTTTTCACCTTCAAGAATGGCATGTGCTTCAGACGCAAAGGCGCTGAGTTCCTCGCGTGTGCGTGCGCGCTCGGTGACGTCGCGCAAGATCACGGTGAACAGCTTGCCGTCGGCGGTATCGAGCTGGGAGATCGACGCTTCCATCGGAAACTCCTCGCCACCCACACGCTGTCCATACAGCACGGTGCCGTCACCCATGCGCCGCGAGGTGGTGCCGGTGCTGGCAAAACGCCGGATATGCCCCGCATGCCCGCCTCGAAAGCGCTCCGGCATCAGTTTCTCAAGGGGCTCACCCAGGGCCTGGTCGCTGGGCCAGCCGAAAATCTTCTCGGCTGCGCGGTTGTAAAGCACGATGCGCTGCTCTGCGTCTACCGTGATGATGGCGTCCATCGCAGAATCGAGCAGGCCAGCCAGGCGCGCTGCGGCGCCTTCCAGCGCGCGCCCGCTGGAGCGCCGCTGCACCACTTCGCGGCTCGCATGGAAAAAAGCGAACCCGGCCGTGGCAGCCGCCAGGGCCAGCACGGTCAAGGTTGCCGCAGGGGACCGCCAGCCTGTGGCCATGGCCAGGGCCGCGAACAAGGTCAGTGCTGCAACGCCCGCAAGCGCAAACGCAGCCGAGCGCTGCGAAGCAGCCGCATGGTCAGCATGAACAAGGGGGGAATGAGGCACGGCGCTTTCTTCAGGACGGGTGCGCGCATCTTACAGCCAGGGTAGGGGTCGCCGTCTGTGCGAAGGCCCACGCCGCCGACAAGGCGGGAACAACCATGCGCGGGCTGAATTTGGTGTCGGATTGGCATCTGACCCATGTCCGCTGGTCACAAGCCGCTATTATTTGTATAGCAACTGAACCTCGACTGCAGCCGGGACCCAGCAGGCTTCAGCGCTTCGCAGGCCTGTCGACTTCTGCCGGCGGCACTTCCAGAAGGGCTGTCAGGGCGCTGGAAGCCATGCACACCACCCAGAACGCAAAGAAGGCGGTGGTGTAGACCGCCTGGCGCGACCAGCCGGACGGCTGACCGGGAAGGTGGACGTCCTGCGGATCCACCAGAGCAAACACCAGCAGTTCCAGCAGGCAGGCACCCAGAAAGGCGGGCCAGGCGATGGCCATGATTTTGCGGCCTGACATGGCAGTCTCCTTTTATTGTGCGGCCGGCTGGGGACCGCTGGCGGGCGCCGGCGTGGCCGCATGGTTGCGCCCCTGCTGCGCCGGCGCCAGCGACCTGTCCCGGGCCAGGGTCTGGTTGATCTCGATGCCGCGGCGGTAGTAGTCACCGGCCACCACAGGATCGGGTGTGCGTATCGCCAGCCACAAGGTGGCAAAACCCGCCACCACCACGGCAGCGGGGCCGGCGATCACCATCCACACCAGCGGGTAGCGCCACCAGGGATCGCTGCCGGGCGTATCGCCCGATGGGGTTTTTTCAGTCGTCATCATGTCTCCAAGTTAACGCGGCACCAGGAAAGCGGCTTTTTCCGACACCTGCGCACGCCCGTCGGCCGAACGCACGTCGAAGTGGACGGCGTGCGAGCCGGCCGCCGCGCTGCCATAAGGCAGTTGCAGACGCACCACGACCCATCGCGACTGGGCAGCATCGACCTCCACCGGCTCGGCCGGCAACACCACCAGTCCGGGCAGGCCGCTGGCGGACAAGCTGTAACGCTGCGTCTGCTCGGTCGCGTTCATGATCTGCAAACGGTAGACGTTTTCAAGCTGCCCGCCCTCGGCAATACGTGCCAATGAGGCGCGGTCCCGCACCACATCGACCTTGAGCGGGGTGCGCAGCACCAGGCTGGCCAGCAGGCCGATACACAGGATGGCCAGCAAGCCGGTGTAGAGCAGCACCCGCGGCCGCAACACCCGGCGCAGTACCTGCGCCGGCGTCCAGCGCGCGGCCATGCTGTTTTGTGTGGCGTAACGGATCAGACCGCGCGGCGTGGCCATGCGGTCCATCACGGTGTCGCAGGCGTCGATACACAGGCCGCACCCAATACACTCGTACTGAAGACCCTCGCGAATGTCGATGCCCGTCGGGCAGACCTGCACGCACAGGCCGCAGGCAATGCAGTCGCCCAGACCCTGGGCGCGCGGGTCGCTGCCTTTGGCATGCAAGCCGCGCGGTTCACCGCGCGCCGTGTCATAACTGACGATCAGCGTGTCACGGTCGAACATCGCACCCTGGAAACGCGCGTAGGGGCACATGTACTTGCAGACCTGCTCGCGCATGAAACCGGCATTGCCGTAGGTGGCCAAGCCATAGAAAATCACCCAGAAGACCTCCCAGGAACCCATGCCTGTCTGCAGGAATTCCATGCCGAGCTCGCGGATGGGCGAGAAGTAACCCACAAAGGTGAAGCCGGTCCACAGCGCGATGGCCAACCAGACGATGTGCTTGAACCATTTCTTGACCAGCTTTTCAGCCGAGAAGGGCTCGCCATCAAGCCGCATGCGGGCCACGCGATTGCCCTCGATCTTCTGCTCGACCCACATGAACATTTCGGTGTACACCGTCTGCGGGCAGGCATAACCGCACCACAGGCGGCCGGCAACTGCGGTGAACAAAAACAGCGACAGCGCCGACACGACCAGCAAGCCGGTCAGGTAAATCAGGTCCTGCGGGTACAGCACCAGCCCGAAGATGTAAAAGCGCCGTGCGGCCAGGTCAAACAGCACCGACTGGCGCTGACCCCACTCCAGCCAGGGCAGGCCGTAATACACAAGTTGCGTCAGGAACACCATGGCCCAGCGCCAGCGGGCAAACAGGCCGGGGACGGTGCGCGGGTAAATCTTGCGGTGCGCCGCATACAGCGCGCTGCCGCCCTCCTCTGCCGGCACCGCGGTGATGGGGATGATCTTGCGCGGGCGCGGCACGGGGTCGGGCATGGAATCCGTCGGTCGGGGGGTCAACGGGCCGGTAGCGGGCCGGGAGACAGGCTCCAGACATAAGCGGCCAGCACATGAATCTGCGCATCGGTGAGCCGACCTTGTTGCGCAGGCATCTGGTTGGTCTTGCCGGTGTTGATCATGGCAATGATGGCCTCCTGGCCGTAGCCGTGGAGCCAGACCTTGTCGCTCAGGTTGGGCGCTCCCAGCGCCGGATTACCGGCGCCGGCGACACCGTGGCAGGCAGCGCAGGCGCTGAACTTGCTTTTGCCCAGACCGGCGCGCAAGGAGTCATGCGGGCTGCCTGACAGACTCAACACATAGTTGGCGAGGTTCTTGACGTCATCGGGGGTGCCCACGGCAGCGGCCATGGGCGGCATCACCCCAATGCGACCCTTGTGAATGGTTTCGCTGATTTTTTCCGGCGTCCCGCCATACAGCCAGTCGTTGTCGGTCAGGTTCGGAAAACCCTTGCTGCCACGGCCGTCGGAGCCGTGGCACTGCGCGCAATTGTTCAGGAACAAGCGCTGACCAATGGCCATGGCGGCGGAATCGCCCGCCATCTTGTCAGCTGGCATGGCCGTGTAGGCGGCATAAACGGGTTCGAGTTCCCGCGTGGCCGTGGCCATGTCCTTGGCATATTCGCCGTCCGTGCTCCAGCCAAGTTCGCCCTGGTAGCTGCCCAGGCCAGGATAGGCCACCAGGTAGCCGAGACTGAACACAATGGTCAGCACGAACAGACCCATCCACCAGCGCGGCATCGGGTTGTTGGCTTCGCGCAAATCCTCGTCCCAGACATGCCCGGTGGTGTTGTCGGCGCTCGGCGTGGCGCGCACACGCGCGGTCAGCCAGAGCAGCAGTCCGCAAGCCAGGATGCTGGCCAGCGACAGCACGGCCACGTAGTACGACCAGAAGTCATTGAAAAAATCGCTCATGGTGCGTTCTCAATCCTGTTCAAAAGGCAGACGGGCGGCTTCATCGAAGTCCGGCGTATTGCGGCGCGACCAGGCCCAGACGAGGATGCCAATGAAGGTCAGAAACGAGACCAGCGTGGCCGCGATGCGCAAGGTGGTGATGTCCATGTCCAGCTCCTTATTTCAGCGCGAGGCCAAGCGACTGGAGATAGGCGACCAGTGCATCCATCTCGGTCTTGCCCTTGATGTCGGCGGGTGCAGCGGCGATCTGTTCGTCGGTGAAAGGCACGCCTACCTTGCGCAGCGCGCGCATGTGGATGGCAGCCTCAGTGCCGCTGAGCGGCGCTTTCTCCAGCCACGGGTAAGCGGGCATGTTGGACTCAGGCACCAGGTCGCGCGGGCTGACCAGGTGCAGGCGGTGCCACTCGTCACTGTATTTGCCGCCGACACGGTGCAGGTCCGGTCCGGTGCGCTTGCTGCCCCACTGGAACGGATGGTCGTAGACAAACTCGCCGGCAACCGAGTAGTGCCCGTAGCGCAGCGTTTCGGCGCGAAACGGCCGAATCATCTGTGAGTGGCAGTTGTAGCAACCTTCGCGGACATAGATGTCGCGTCCCAGCACCTGCAGCGAGGTCGGCGGCAACATGCCGGTGATCGGCTCGGTGGTCGACTTCTGGAAAAACAGCGGCACGATCTCCACCAGACCGCCGACGGCGATCACCAGCAGGATCAACACGATCATCAGCAGGTTGTTGGTTTCGATCTTCTCGTGGGAGAAGCCGGGCTTTTTGTCGGGAGTATTGGCGCTCATTGTGTTTTTCCTCAAGCGGCGACAGCAGAAATCATGGGGATGGGCGCATCGGCCTTCTTGCCGGACAGCACGGTCATCCAGACGTTCCAGGCCATCACCAGCATGCCGCCCAGATAGAGCAGGCCACCGAGCAGGCGCACCACGTAGTAGGGATAGGTGGCTTTGACGCTTTCGACAAAGGTGTAGGTCAGGGTGCCGTCGTCATTGACTGCGCGCCACATCAGGCCCTGCATCACGCCAGCAATCCACATGGCCGAGATGTACAGCACGATGCCGATGGTGGACACCCAGAAATGGACCTCGATGGCCGGAATGCTGTACATGGTGGTGCGGCCATACATGCGGGGAATCAGGTAATACAGCGAGCCCATGGTGATGAGCCCGACCCAGCCCAGCGCACCGGCATGCACATGGCCCACGGTCCAGTCGGTGTAATGGCTCAGCGCATTGACGGTCTTGATCGACATCATCGGCCCCTCGAAGGTGGCCATGCCGTAGAACGACAAGGCAACAATCAGGAAACGCAGAATAGGGTCGGTGCGCAGTTTGTGCCAGGCGCCCGACAGCGTCATCACGCCGTTGATCATGCCGCCCCAGCTTGGCGCCAGCAGGATCAGCGAGAACACCATGCCGATGGACTGGGTCCAGTCCGGCAGCGCGGTGTAGTGCAGGTGATGCGGCCCCGCCCACATGTAGGTGAAGATCAGCGCCCAGAAGTGGACGATGGACAGGCGGTAGGAATACACCGGGCGGCCGGCCTGCTTGGGGATGTAGTAGTACATCATCCCCAGGAAGCCTGCGGTCAGCAGGAAGCCGACGGCATTGTGCCCGTACCACCACTGGACCATGGCGTCCTGCACGCCCGCATATGCGGAATAACTTTTCATCCAGCCGGCGGGAATCGCTGCGCTGTTGACAATGTGCAGCAAGGCCACAGCGATGATGAACGAGGCGTAAAACCAGTTGGCCACATAGATGTGGCGAACCTTGCGGGTGCCGATGGTGCCAAAAAACACGACGGCGTAAGCCACCCAGACCAGCGTGATCAGGATGTCGATCGGCCACTCAAGTTCGGCATATTCCTTACCGGAGGTATAACCCAGCGGCAGGCTGATGGCAGCCGCCACAATGACAGCCTGCCAACCCCAGAACACAAAAGACGCCAGCGCCGGCGCGAACAGCCGCACCTGGCAGGTGCGCTGCACCACATGCAGGCTGGTGGCCATCAGCGCACAACCGCCAAAGGCAAAGATCACTGCGTTCGTGTGCAGCGGCCGCAGCCTGCCGTAGCTGAGCCACGAGATGCCGAAGTTGAGTTCGGGCCAGGCGAGTTGGGCGGCGATGACCACGCCGACCAGCATGCCGACCACTCCCCACACCACTGACATCAGGGCAAATTGCCGGACGGCGGTATCGTGGTACAGGGCCGCGGGAGTTGTTTGATCGTTCATGAAGCACCTTTGTCTTGACGCTCCCAGTGTCTGTGCCGCGGAAGGCCTGCGGCTTGATACAAGTCAATCGGAATGCAGAATGCGCTCGCCTTCGGGCTCCAGCGACTCGAACTGGCCGCGCCACACCGCCCAGCCGAGCGCAACCATGATCAGCAGCGCCAGCACCACGGAAAAGGGAATCAACAGGAACAGGATGTCCATTCAGTCTCCAGAAGGTGTGCGCGACAGCCGCGCAGAATTGAGCACCACCAGCAGCGAACTGCCGGCCATGCCCAGGCCGGCCAGCCACGGCGGCATCAGGCCGGCGATGGCAAGCGGCACACACACAGCGTTGTAAAACGCGGCCCAGGCCAGGTTTTGTCGCACAACGCGGCGGGTGCAACGCGCCAGTTGCAGCAGCGCCGGCACCGCCGACAACTGACCGCCCAGCACCACGAAGTCGGACTTGGCCTGCGCCAGCGGCACGGCCTGGCCCATGGCTATCGACACATTCGCACAGGCCAGCACCGGCCCGTCATTCATGCCGTCACCGACCATGAGCACGTGATGGCCGGCCTGCTGCAGTTGCTGCACGTGGGCGAGTTTGTCGTGCGGAGAATGTTCACCGAAGCAGTGTGTGATGCCCGCGCGCGCGCCCAGACGGGCGACCGCGCCGGGCTGATCGCCCGACAGCAGTTCGACCCGGTAACCCTGCGCAAGCAGCGCGCGGGCAGACCTCGCCGCATCGGGCCGCAGGCCTTCGTCGAGCTCGAAGCTGGCCAGCCACTGCTGCCCATCGGCCAGATGCACCTGCGGTCCGCCGCACGGCAGCGCGGCAGCGGGAAAGCCGCAGAACAGCGCCGAGCCGAGAAATACGGTTCGTGACGCGCCACCATCAACCGGGCGGACCCTGGCGCGCACGCCGCCGCCCGAGACCTCTTCCAGCTCAGTGGCCACCAACTCGTCTGCCGCACAACTGTCTGCGATGGCCCGTGACAGCGGATGCAGCGACTGCCGGGCCAGCGCTACAGCCAGCGCCCCCATGGCCGCTGTGTCCGCGCCGGCAGGCGTCACCACCCGCACCACCTTCATGCGGTCGTCGGTCAGTGTGCCGGTTTTGTCGAACACCACGGTGTCCACGAGCGCACAGGCTTCAAACGCCTGGAGACGACGCACCATCACACCCCGGCGTGCCAGGGCGCCGGCAGCGGCCAGCGTGGCGGCTGGTGTGGCCAGCGACAGCGCGCAGGGGCAGGTGACGATCAACACCGCCACCGCCACGCTGATGGCGTGTGCCGGATCCAGCGGCCACCATCCCACCGCCGCCGCGGCGGCGGCGAGCAGCACAAGCAGCAGAAAAGGGCTGGCGATGCAGTCGGCAATTTGCGCCATGTCAGGTTTTTGTGCCGAAGCCTGCTCCATCAGCGCCACCATCGCGGCATAACGCGTGTCGGGCCCGACGCAGCCGACCCGCACCAGCAGCATGCCGCTCAGGTTGTGGCTACCGGCAATCACGGCGCTGCCGGCCGAGCGCAGCAGCGGTGTGGATTCGCCGGTCAGCAAGGCTTCATCGACGCGGCTTTCGCCGGTCGCCACCTGACCGTCCGCCGGGATCACCTCACCGGGCAAGACCCGGATCAGGTCGCCCGCGCGCAGGCGCCGCACCGCAACACGTTCGAAGCGACCATCCGGCGCCTGCCGCTCCACACTGTCAGGCAGCCTTCGCATAAGCGCTTCCAGCGAGCCGGCGGTGCGATCACGCAGGCGCTGTTCGAGCAAGCGTCCCGACAGCAGAAAAAAGACGAACATGGTGACCGAGTCGTACCAGACCTCTGTACCCCAGGGAGATGCCGGATCGAAGGTAGCGGCCGAACTTGCGCCGAAAGCGATCAGGATGCCGAGCGCTACCGGTACGTCCATGCCGATGCGCCGGTGACGCAGGTCGCGCCATGCCGACGAGAAAAACGGCGTGCAGGAAAACACGATGACCGGCAAGGTCAGCACCCAGGAGGCCCAACGCAGCAAGGCCTGCATGTCCGGCGTGATCTCGCCGGGCGCGGCGACGTAGGCCGGCGTGGCATACATCATTACCTGCATCATGCAAAACCCTGCGACCAGCCAGCGCCACAGCAGCAGGCGTTGCGCCTGCAAGCGCGGCACCGCCGACAACAGGTCACCGGCCGGCAGAGCGCGGTAACCGGCGCGTTGCAGGGCGCCTAGCCAGACCGACGGTCGACTGACGCCGCCCTGCCATATCAACCGGGCCGTAGCCGTGGCCCCATTGACCTGCACACCCTCCACGCCGGGCAACCCGCACAGTGCCTGCTCCACGCTCAGTGAGCAGGCCGCGCAATACATGCCGGTGATCGACAGGTAGGACTCCCACCAGCCTTCACGCCCCGCCACAGGGCGGCTGAAGCCGGCCCATTCCGCAGGATCGTCGATCGCCGCCACGTGCGATGTCTCCCCGGCACGGGCAGCGGCCGTCTTGTCACCTGAAAATGCTAGGACCGTGGACATGCCCAAGGCTAACCAGCGCCAGCACAGCATCACTTGACATGGATCAACACCGGGCGGGCGGGCCCGGCGTACGCTCGGCTGCGAATGGGTTTACACAAGGAGTCAGACATGTACCAGCGTATTCTTGTCACCACCGATGGTTCCACGCTCTCTAAAAAAGCCGTGCGCAGCGCGATCGACCTCGCGGCGGCCACCGGCGCCGGTCTGGTGGCGCTCAATGTGGTGCCGCGTTACCCCATGAGTTATTTCGAGGGTGGCGTGTCCATGTCCAGTGACGATGTTGGCCGCATCGAGAAAAAGTGGGCCGAAGACGGCCAGGCCATCGTGAATGCCGTCGAAAAGACTGCGCAGGCTGCGGGGGTCAAAGTCAAGACTGCAGTCACACGCTCTGATTTTGTAGCCGAGTCCATCATGGCCGCAGCCAGAAAACACAAGTGTGACCTGATCGTCATGGCCTCGCACGGCCGCAAGGGCATCAAGCGCCTGCTGCTGGGGAGCGAGACCCAGCATGTCCTCACCCACAGCAGCGTGCCGGTGCTGGTGTTACGCTGACACTTTCACACCAAGGAGACTTCATGAAAATACTGTTCGCTGCAGACGGCAGCAAATACACCAAAAAAGCGCTGGCTTTTCTCGTGACGCATGACAGCCTGGCCGGCCCTGAGGGCGAGGTGGTCGTGATCAATGTCCAGGCGCCGGTGCCAGGACGGGTCAGCAGCATGCTGGGCGCCACCGAAGTTGCGGCTTACCATGCCGAGGAATCGCAAAAAGTGCTGGTAACCATCGAGCGTTTTCTCACGCGCCACAAGATTACCTTCAAGACACGGGCCGTCGTGGGTGCGCCCACGGCTGAAATCCTGCGCGCGGCCAAACGCGAAAAAGCGCACATGATCGTCATGGGTACCCATGGCCACGGCATCCTCGGCCGCGCCGTGATGGGCAGTGTGGCGCAGCGCGTGGTGACGGATGCCGAGATCCCGGTGCTGCTGGTGAAATAAAGTCACGGCCCCGGTGGGCCTGCAGACACAAAAAAAGCTGACGATGTCAGCTTTTTTTGGGTACAAGCTCTCGCTATTTGCTTGCCACCGGCGCGGGCATTTCCACACCGCGATTGGGCTGCCCTTCGACATCCGCCCTGCGGTCAAAGGTGAGCAGTTTGCCCATCACGACCTGCACCCACATCGGATAGGTGTAAGCCGTTCCCTTGTTGTGGTCGATGATGGCACCGATGCCGCCACCAAAAATAATGTTGCCAGCCATACCCGCATTGGCACGCGAAATGGCAACACCCCGACCGTCAGACTCACCGGCTTTGGCACAGGTGATCTGCAGATCTTTCGACGAGCGGCGAACATTGACAGTGGCAGGCGTCTTGACGACTTGCGTGCCATAGTCATTTTCATATTTGCATTCCGCATCCTTGATCTCCGTGCCGTTGGCGCCGTAGGTTTCAAAACGGACGGGATTGGTCGAGTCGTTGACGATGGATGCGCAACCGGTCACGGCGACGCAGGCCACGAGCGTGGCATAAAAGCGGATGGACATGGAAATCTCCCTCGGGAATTGTTTTTAAGAAAAAGCGCAGGCGAATGTAACATGGGTTTACACCCCGATACGCCCGCGCCTTCCCTTGCCCCAAGGCAGAGCCATCGGCCGCTCAAGCCATGGGTAGCGTCACCCCCACCTGCCCCTGATACTTGCCGCCTCGGTCCTTGTAGCTCACCTCGCAGACGTCGTCCTTGTCGCTTTCGAAGAACAACACCTGCGCGCAGCCCTCACCCGCGTAAATCTTGGCGGGCAGCGGCGTGGTGTTGGAAAACTCCAGCGTCACATACCCTTCCCACTCGGGCTCGAAAGGTGTCACGTTGACGATGATGCCGCAGCGGGCGTAGGTGCTTTTGCCCAGGCAGATGGTCAGCACGTTGCGCGGGATGCGGAAGTATTCGACGGTACGGGCCAGCGCGAAGCTGTTGGGCGGGATGATGCAACTGTCGCCATGAAAATCGACAAAGCTTTTTTCGTCGAAGTTTTTCGGGTCCACCACCGTGCTGTGGATGTTGGTGAAGACCTTGAACTCGGGCGCGCAGCGGATGTCGTAACCATAGCTGCTGGTGCCGTAGCTGATGATTTTTTTGCCTTCGCTTTCGCGGATCTGGCCCGGCTCGAACGGCTCGATCATGCCGGTGGTCTCGGCCATGCGGCGTATCCATTTGTCGCTTTTGATGCTCATTGCGGTGTTTCCCTCGGTGTGGCTAGATTGTAGGCAAGCCAGAACCGACGCCGTTCAACGTCTTGTTTGCTATATTTTTTATAGCTGATTCCGCCCGCCAGTTATGGGCCAGATGCCGATTCGGCTTGAGAAATAACGACCTGTTCAATGACCCGGTCGTCGCCGAGCACGATCAGCGCAAACAGCATTTCGTCCAGGCTGCCGGCCTGCGCCGTCTTGCGCGCCAGCAGGGGCGTGGCTTGCGGGTCGAGAACCACAAAGTCCGCCTCACAACCAGGCAGCAGGTTTCCGATCACACCTTCGAGGCCTAGCGCCCGCGCGGCGCCGCCGGTGTGCTGCCACCACAGTTGCTGCGGGCTCAGCGACACGCCGGCTTTGGTCTGACCTTCGCGCCCCACGTAATAGGCGGCCAGCATGGTGTGGAAGGGGCTGAAGCTGGTGCCGCCGCCCACGTCACTGGCCAGGCCATAGAGAAAACCGGTGCGGTCGGCTGCCTGGTAGTCAAAAAAGCCACTGCCCAAAAACAGGTTGCTGGTCGGACTGACGGCCGCGGCCGTGCCGGTGCCGCGCATCAGCGCCCTGTCCTCGTCGTCGATGTGGATGCAGTGCGCATAAACCGCACGCGGACGCAACAGGCCAAATTGCTCGTACACGCTGAGATAGCTGCGCGCCTGCGGATACAGCGCACGCACCCAGGCGACCTCGTCCTTGTTTTCTGCCACATGCGACTGGATCCAGACGTCGGCGTAACGGGCGGCCAGTTCGCCGGCGCCGCGCAATTGCGCCTCGCTGCAGCTTGGCACAAACCGCGGCGTGATCGCGTAGCCAAGCCGGTCCACGCCATGCCAGCGCGTGATCAGCGCCTCGGTGTCGCGCAGACTTTGTTCGGTTTCGTCGCGCACACCGTCCGGCGAATTCTGGTCCTGAAGCACCTTGCCGGCAATCATCCGCAGGCTGCGGCGCTGGGCTTCGCCCAGCAGCGCGTTGACCGAGGCCGGATGCGAGGTGGCAAACGCCAGCGCCGTCGTCACGCCGTGGCGCAGCAACTCGTCCACGAAGAAGGTGGCCGCCTCGCTGTTGTGCACCGGATCCGAAAAGCGGCTTTCATGCGGGAAGGTGTAATTCTCCAGCCAGGGCAGCAGGCCTTCGGCCGGCGAGCCGATCACATCAAGCTGCGGGTAGTGGATGTGCATGTCCACAAACCCCGGCGCGATGATGCGGCCCGGCAGGTGGCTGATGTCCAGATCGGGAAAGCGCGGCGCCAGCGCACTGTAGCTGCCTGCAGCCTGCACCACCTGCCGGCCGGCAGCGTCCGGGCCGACCACCAGCAGGCCATCGGTCTCCAGAGCCGCCTGCGCGGGCTCGGGAAAATAGAGGAGGGAGGCGCGCCAGGCTTTCATGCTTGCAAGGTTACCGCAGCAGCAGCCTTTGGCTATAAGCATTGGCCTATAGGCGTTATAGGCGCAGCGTGCAACTGTCCCCCACCGACGCGCGCCAGACACGCACGGCACTCAGGGTAGGCAACCGCGGCTGCAGATTTTCAAGAATAAAGCGGCACAGGTTTTCCAGCGTGGGCGGGCCCAGGCCGGCAACCTCGTCGAGCAAATGGTGGTCCAGCTTCCCGCGCAGCAGCTCGACCTCGCGCCGCACCCATCCCAAGTCCATCACCATGCCGGTCTGGGGATCAGGCAGCCCGGTCAGAAACACTTCCGCATCGTAAGTATGGCCGTGTACGCGGCGGCTGCTGTCAGTCTCGATCTCGCGCTTGAGCGTGTGCGCCGCGTCAAAGAAAAATTTCTGGCTGATGGTGTAGTTCATTAGCGTATGCCGGTAATTTTGTGGGTCTGCAGGCTGAGCCGCCAGACCGGCCGCGCCAGGCATAGCTCAATACAGGCTTCGGTGTTGCGCTGCCGCTCGGGGTTGTCCATGGGCTGCAGGTAACGATGGGTGAAGCCTGCAGCCTCCAGTTCGTCAAGCGCCAGTTGCGGCTGCGGCCACACCACCTTGAGCTCCTGGCCTTCACGCTGCACCCAGGGTGCACCGGCCTTGGGGCTGACGCAAAGCCAGTCGATGCCGTCCGGCGCCGCCAGAGTGCCATTGGTTTCCACCGCGATGGCGAACTCCCGCGCATGCAAGGCGTCAATCAATGCGGCATCCAGCTGAAGCAGGGGCTCACCACCAGTCATCACCACGAAGCGGTTCCCGGCACCGGATGGCCACAAGGTTTCGATTCGGCGCGCAAGTTCATCCGCCCCGGCGAACTTGCCACCCAAGCTGCCGTTCGTGCCGACAAAGTCCGTGTCGCAGAACCGGCAAATCGCCGATCTGCGGTCCTGCTCACGCCCCGACCACAGGTTGCAACCGGCAAAGCGGCAAAAAACCGCAGGGCGACCCGCGTTGGCCCCCTCCCCCTGCAGCGTATAGAAAATCTCCTTGACCTGATAGCTCACGAGCTGCTCCCTGCGACTGCCAGAAGCGAAGGGGAAACAGGGAAGGAAAAACAGACGGCCACGCGCGTCGGAACGACTGTGGTCACGAGGTTTTTATACATGGTGGTCCTCTACATGGCCCCGGAAAATAAAAACACCAGCGCGCCGGGACAGCACGCGGGTCAAGCACTATTTTAGCCGCTCAGAACCAGCACACGATCCCACCTCTTCACCAGCTGGGGACGCGGGTCCGCTTCTGCCAGCCCCCAAACATGCCGGCCTGCAGGGCGCGGGGAGTTAAGCGCAGCGAACGACCTTGGGAGCCAAGAGCAGCCGAAGGTCAATAATTGATGCAGGCGATGTCAAACAAGGCATCCTGGAAGCTGCCCTCCCGCACAAGCTCCCACCTGCGCGGCACCTGGTCCTCGAAGACCACCTGGCCATGGCCCATGGGTTCTGACAGCAACGCCGCCGAAAGAATGCGCAGGCGCCGGTTCTTGCAGTCGAACTCGCTCTGGTGCAGGCGCGAGAAATACCCCTTTTCGTCGCTGATCTGGACCAGCTGGTAGTCCATCAGCCACCACATCCGGATCAGGCCGCCCTTGCCACGCAAGGTGTTGCGGTCAATATAGGTGATGACCATCTCATCGACCATGACCGGCATCCATTGGGCCGCAGCGCCCGTGCTGAGGCAACAGAAAACCAGGGACAGGAGCAGGCGTTTCATGGCGATGAGGCGGCAATTTTCCAACAATCATAGTGCGGCGCGACGCGAGACAGGCCCAGAAATTGCCCTTTGACAGGTCCGGGAGGCGATAATCGCGGGCAAATAGCGGCCCTGGCCAAGGAATCAGCCAAGATGCAGATACATGACAAGGATATTTACGCGCTCACGACCCGAGGCCAGGACGAGCTGCGCAGCGGAGCGACATCCCTCAGTCCAGCCGAAATCGAACTGCTGGTAAGAATCGACGGCTCCCAAAGCCTGAGCCAGCTCAGGGCCGGCATGACGCCCGCTCCCGCCGGTGTTTTTACAGCAGCGGTCATGACACTGCAGGACAAGAAGCTGGTCGCGCTGGCGGAAGTTGATCCCTTCACCGAGCAGTTCACCGCAACAATGAACGATTTTGCAGTCACCCTGGCCGAGGCCGAGGCCGACTCGGGGGCAGCATCGCTGAAAAAAGCCGGCTACTACGTCAGGATAGCCAGGCCGCGCGGCCCGGCCAAACCGCGGGATCCCGGTCAACCGCTGTCGGCCATTGTGGTGGACGACGAACCCATGCTGGCCAAATTCATCCAGAGCTACCTGATGTTCGAGGGTTTCAAGGTTCGGGTGGCGAGCAACCGTGAGGAGGTCGTGACCGAGTTCCGCAAACAACCGGCCCCTGATCTGATCCTGCTCGATGTGGTGCTGCCCGACGCCGACGGTTTCGACATCCTGCTGCGCTTGCGCCAGCACCCCTTGCTGAAAGCTGTGCCGGTCATCATGCTGACCGGCAAGGCCACGCGTGAGGCGGTGCTTAAAGGCCTGGCGGGGGGCGCCGACGGCTACGTCACCAAACCTTTTGAAGCCGATGCACTGATGCATGTGGTGCGCACCGTGCTCGGGCTGCCGGCCGCGCCTGACGCCCCGGCGCTGTCTTTGCTCTGACGCCAGGTTTATACGCGGAATTCCCCGAAACATGCCTCCAGACGGTCGATGTAACGGCGCTTCAATGCCTCATCGATAAAACTCGCCTCGAAGCTGTTGCGTGCCAGCGTGTAAGCATGTCGCGTGTCCATGCCGACGGCCGCAAAGGTCTGTATGAAGTTGTCATTCATGTAGCCGCCGAAGTAAGCCGGGTCGTCCGAATTGATGGTGACGGCCAGGCCGGCGTCCAGCAACTGCCGCAGGTTGTGTTGCGCCAGGTCCGGAAACACGCAGAGCTTGAGATTGGACAGCGGGCACACGGTCAGCGCAATGCGGTCCTGCGCCAGCCGCTGCATCAGCGCGGGGTCCTGGATGGCCTGCACCCCGTGGTCGATACGTTCGACCTTGAGAACATCCAGCGCGGTCCAGATGTAGGCGGGCGGGCCCTCCTCGCCTGCATGCGCGACCAGGTGCAAGCCGAGTTCGCGGCAACGCGCAAACACCTGTGCAAACTTTTCCGGCGGATTGCCGAGCTCGCCGGAATCCAGCCCGACACCGATGAACTTGTCGCGGTACGGCAGTGCCTGCTCCAGGGTTTCGAAGGCCTCTGCTTCGCTCAGGTGGCGCAGAAAACACAAAATCAGTGAGGCGCTGACACCCAGTTCGGCCTGCGCATCAACGCAGGCGCGGTGCAGGCCCAAGATCACGGTGTCCATGGCCACACCGCGCGCGGTATGGGTCTGCGGATCAAAAAACAGCTCGGCATGGACGACGTTGTCAGCCGCAGCTTTCACGAAATAAGCGTGCGCCATGTCGTAAAAATCCTGCTCCTGGATCAATACACTGGCGCCAGCGTAATAAATATCCAGAAAGCTCTGCAGGTTGGTGAAGGCGTAGGCGCTGCGCAGCGCGTCCACGCTCGCATAAGGTAGCGTGACGCCGTTGCGGCGCGCGAGCGCAAAAATCAGCTCCGGCTCCAGCGAGCCTTCAATATGGATGTGCAGCTCCGCCTTGGGCATGGCCTGCAACAAGGCGGGCAAACGGTCGGCAGAGATGTCGGGCACGCGGTACATGTGAGCTCCTAAAAACAAAAAGGCTGCGCGAAGGCAGCCTGGGTCAGCAAGCGGCGGCAGCCCCGCCGCCGGTCGCTGCAGGGCGGCCTCAGTTGCCCGGCACTTTGCCTTCCACGCCCTTGACGTAGGTCTTCAGGCCGCCGAGAAACTTGTCGTCGGCCACCACGTCCTTGGCAATCAGTTCCTTGCCAGTGTTGTCCATGATCGGGCCTTTCCAGATCGAAAAGCTGCCGTCTTTCAGACCGGCCTTGATTTCGTCCACACGCTTCTTGGTGTCGTCTGGCACGTCGGCAGCCATCGACACCATGTCGATCGCGCCTTCCTTGACGCCCCACCAGACCTGGCCGGTGGCCCAGGTGCCATCCAGCGCGTCCTTGACGGCCTTGATGTAGTACGGGCCCCAGTTGATGATGGCCGAACCGAGGTGGGCCTTGGGGCCATAAGCGGTCATGTCCGAATCCCAGCCGAAGGCACGCTTGTTCATCTTCTCGGCGGTCTGCAGCACGGCCGACGAGTCGGTATTCTGGAACAACACGTCGGCGCCGCCGTTGATCAGCGCGGTGGCAGCTTCGGTTTCCTTGGGCGGGTTGAACCACTCGTTGACCCAGACGACTTTGGTCTTGACCTTGGGGTTGACCGACTGCGCGCCCAGCGTGAAGGCGTTGATATTGCGCACAACTTCAGGAATAGGGATCGAGCCGACCACACCCAAGGTGCCCGACTTGCTCATCTTGCCGGCGATCACACCAGCCATGTAGGCGCCTTCGTAAGTCCGGCTGTCGTAGGTGCGCATGTTCTCGGCGGTCTTGTAGCCGGTGGCATGCTCGAACTTCACACCCTTGTTGTCATTGGCGACCTTGAGCATAGGCTCCATGTAGCCGAAAGTGGTGCCGAAAATCAGCTTGTTGCCCTGGCCGGCCATGTCGCGGATCACCCGTTCGGCATCGGCCGACTCAGGCACCTTCTCGACGTAGCTGGTGACCACCTTGTCGCCAAATTCCTTCTCGATGGCCTTGCGACCGTTGTCGTGCGCAAAGGTCCAGCCGCCATCGCCGACCGGGCCGACGTAGGCGAAAGCGATCTTCAGCGGCTCGGGCTTGGCCGGTGCGGCGGCGACCGGCGCAGGCGCCGGTGCCGGCGCGGGTTCTTCCTTCTTGCCGCAACCGATCAGGGCGGCGGATGCGACGGCCGAAAGGGCAGCCAGCTTGAGCAGTGAGCGTTTTTTCAGATCAGTCATGTCGTCTCCTGTAGCGACGGTTAAGCCAGGTTTTGGCGAAAAAAGCCCGATTATGAACCGGGGTAAAAAGGCTTGCCTATGGAAGTCGGCATGTTCAGTCGGATCCAGCGCGGGTTGCGCGAGATCAGCACCAGCACCACGATGGTGGCCAGATAGGGCAACATGGTCAGGAACTGGGGCGGCACATCCACCCCCAGGCCCTGCAAATGAAACTGCAGCATGGTCACTCCACCGAACAGGTAAGCACCAAGCAACACCCGTGCCGGGCGCCAGGTCGCGAAGGTGGTCAGCGCCAGCGCAATCCATCCCTTGCCAGCAATCATGCCCTCAACCCACAGGGGCGTGTACACCACAGAGACATAAGCCCCGGCCAGACCGCACAGTGCTCCACCGGCGACCACGGCCAGGAGCCGGATGCGCCGCACCGGATAACCGAGGGCATGGGCCGATTCCGGGCTTTCGCCGACCGAGCGCAACACCAGGCCAGCACGCGTGCGGTACAAAAACCAGATCAGGCCGGCCGTCAAGGCCATGGCGACATAGACCATGGGGTGCTGGCGGAACAGCGCCGGGCCGACAAAAGGCAGATCACCGAGCCAGGGGATCACATATTTGGCTTGCTCAGGCAATTTTTCCTGCACGTAGCTGATGCCGACAAAGGCTGAAAATCCTGCACCAAAGAGGCTCAGCGCCAGGCCGGTCGCGTACTGGTTGGTGTTCAGCCAGATCACCAGCACGCCAAAAATCGCGGCCAGCAAGGCGCCGGCCGCCATGCCGGCTGCAAAACCCAGCCAGCTGTTGCCGGTGTGCACCACGGTGGCGAAACCGGCAATCGCGGCGCACAGCATCATGCCTTCGGCGCCGAGGTTGACGATGCCGGCTTTTTCGTTGATCAGCAGGCCCAGCGCGGCGATTGCCAGTACGGTGCCCGCGCTCAAGGTCGCGGCAACAAGCAAGGCGGTCGAGTCCATCAGCGAGCCCCCTTTCGGAACCTGATCCGGTAGGCGATGAGCGTGTCGCAGGCCAGCAAGCTGAACAGCAGCAGGCCCTGAAACACACCCGTCAGCGATTTGGGCAGGCCCAGGCGCGACTGCGCAAGCTCCCCGCCGATATAAAACATGCTCATCAGGATGGCCGAGAACACCATGCCCGCCGGGTGCAGGCGGCCGACAAAAGCCACGATGATGGCGGCAAAACCATACCCTGCAGGCACATAAGGCGTGAGCTGGCCAATCGGCCCAGCCACCTCCAGCGCCCCGGCCAAACCTGCGGCGCCGCCGGAAGTCAGCAGTGCAATCCACAGAGCCTTGCGCGAGGAAAAGCCCGCATACCGCGCGGCGCTGGGAGCCAGGCCACCGACCTGCTGGGCAAACCCGGCATAGGTGCGAAACAGAAAAATCCATAACGCCGCCGCGCCCGCCAGGGCGATCAGCAGGCCAATGCTGACGCGCGAGCCAGTCATCAGGCGCGGAATCTGCGTGATCGCCTCGAAGGTTTTGGTTTGCGGAAAGTTGTAGCCCTGCGGGTCCTTCCACGGGCCGAACACCAGATAACTCAACACCATGTCGGCCACATAGACCAGCATCAGGCTGACCAGAATTTCATTGGCATTGAAGCGGTCACGCAACAGCGCGGTGATGCCAGCCCACACCATGCCGCCCAGCACACCGGCGGCGATGATGGCTGGAACAATCCACGGGCCTGTGGTTTTGTCGGCCAGCAGCGCGACGCCGCCGGCAGCCACAGCGCCGATTACAAACTGACCCTCGGCGCCAATATTCCAGACGTTGGAGCGAAAACACACAGCCAGACCCAGCGCAATGATCAACAGCGGTGTGGCCTTGACCATCAGTTCGCCCAGCGCATACGGTGACTTGATGGGCTCCCAGAAAAAAACCTGAAGACCGCGCACCGGATCTTTGCCAAGCGCCACAAACAGACACACGCCGATCAGCACCGTGATCAGCAGCGCCAGCAGCGGCGAACCAAAACTCCACAGCTTCGAGGGCTGCGGGCGGGCTTCAAGCTTGAGCATGCGCGCTCCCTTCACTACCCGTTCGGGCTGAGCCTGTCGAAGCCACTGCGTCCCGATCATGCTCAGCTTGTCGAAGGGCGGACTCAGAGTGAACGGTACTTTGTGCCCACAACCCGCTCATCCATTGACCCACCAGCGCCACCGTGGCTTCGGCACGCGACAACGGCGGAGAAAGCTGGCCCTTGGCCATCACGTACAGCCGGTCGCTCATGTCAAACAGCTCTTCCAGTTCCTCGCTGACCACCAGCACGGCGCAGCCGCTGCCGGCAAGCTTCAATATTTCACCGCGAATCTGCGCGGCCGCGCCCACGTCCACGCCCCAGGTTGGTTGCGAGACGATCAGCAGCGCGGGCTTCGCCGCGACCTCGCGCCCGACGATGAATTTCTGCAGGTTGCCGCCCGACAAGGATTGCGCCGCCGCACCCGGCCCGCCGGCCTTGACATGGAAACGCTCGATGATGGCCGCCGCCTGCGCGCGCAGCGTGCGCAGTTGCAACCAGCCACCGCGCCCGACCGCGTTCTTGCGCGTGAGCAGCAGGTTGTGCGCCAGGCTCAGCGCCGGCACCGCGCCGCGGCCCAGCCGTTCTTCAGGCACAAAATGCAGGCCAAGCGCGCGGCGCTGCGCCGGGTTCAGCCGGCCCGCGCCCTGCCCAGCGACCTGGATGGCTGCTGCCGGTGCACGCGTGTCTTCGCCCGACAGCGCATACAGCAGCTCTTTTTGCCCGTTGCCCGAGACGCCTGCAATCCCGACCACCTCACCGGCCCGCACCTGCAGCGTGATCTGCTGCAAGTCCACGCCAAACTGGTCTTCACGGCTCAGGCTTAAATCGCGCACATCGAGCACGGTTGCGCCCAGCGCCAGCTCCCTGTGCTCCAGTGCCGGTGGCTCGGCGCCAATCATCAAGCGGCTCAGTGAGGCGTTGGACTCCTGGCGCGGGTCACACACGCCGGTGACCTTGCCACCGCGTAACACGGTGCAGGCGGTGCACAGTTCGCGGATCTCATGCAGCTTGTGGCTGATGTACAAAATGCTGCAACCATTCGCTGCGAGCCGGCGCAAGGTGACAAACAGGTTTTCGACCGCCTGCGGCGTCAGTACCGACGTCGGCTCGTCAAGGATCAACAGCCGGGGATCGGTCAGCAGCGACCGGACGATTTCCACACGCTGGCGCTCGCCGACACCCAGCGTGTGCACCGGCCGCATCGGATCGAGTTGCAAGCCATACTCCCGCGTGGTGGTCTCGATGCGACGCGACACCTCCGCCAGACTGAGACTTCTATCCAGCCCGAGCCAGACGTTTTCGGCCACAGTCAGGGTGTCAAACAGGCTGAAGTGCTGGAACACCATGGCGATGCCGAGTGCCCGCGCCTCCTGCGGGTTCCGCACCACCACGTCCTGGCCGTCCATGCGTACCGTGCCGGCATCGGGTTTGACGGCACCGTAGATGATTTTCATCAAGGTCGATTTGCCAGCGCCGTTTTCGCCGAGCACGGCGTGGATCTCACCGGGCTGGACCGTCAGCGACACTTCGCTGTTGGCAACCACCGCCGGGTAGGCCTTGGTGATGCCGGTGAGCTGAAGGCGCGGTGCCGCGCCAGCGTGTGCCCCGGCTGGGGGAGTGGAAGTGGTCATTGTCTCGTCTGGTTGATTTTTATAAGTGTTTTCAGGCTCTAGCCCTTATCTGACCTGCATAAACAGCTATTGTTTTTGTAGCGACGCCGCCACCGCCTTGACCCGTTCACGCAACCATCTTGCCGATGCCGAGGCGTGTGTGCGTTCATGCCAGAGCTGGTAATACACCATTTGCGGAAAGGCGATCGGGCAGGGCAACACCTTCACCGCCAGCGTGTCAGTGAAGCGCTCGCAGTACTGCCGGCCCGTCGTCAACACCAGCAGGCTCGAAGCGACCATCGCCGGGATCAAACCGAAATGCGGGCAACGCGCCGTGATATTGCGCTGCAGTCCGAGACCGTCCAGGTGGACGTCGATCACGCCTTTGGCGCCGGGGTGCGTCGGTGTCGGCGCAATGTGCTCGGCCGCCAACCAGCTGGCACTGTCCCAGCCGCGGCGCATGACCGGGTGGTTGCTGGCGACCAGGCAGACCACCTCGTCGGCGAACAACCGTGCCATGTGCAGGTCGTCGGGCGGTGCCGGCCAGTTGCCCACCACCAGATCAAACTCGCCCTGGGCCAGGCGTGTGCGGTAGTCGGACTCGCCGGACAGCGCGTGGATGTCGATCTGGCACAGCGGCGCATGGTGTTTGATCTGCGCCACCAGTTGCGGCAGGAACAGCGGGTCCATGTAGTCGCTGCAGGCCAGGCTGAAGGTGTGGGTCGCGGTGGCGGGGTCAAACCCGCGCGCATCGCTGAACATCACTTCGGCGGCACGCAAAATGCTCGCCGAAGGTTCGATCATGCGCAAACCGGCGTCAGTAGGCACCATGCCGGCGCCTGAACGCACCAGCAGCGGGTCACCGGCCAGCTCGCGCAAACGCTTGAGCGCCGCGCTGACGGCGGGTTGGTACATTCCTAGGCGGATGGCGGCGCGTGAAACGCTGCGTTCGGTCAGCACGATGTTCAAGACCCTTATGAGATGGAGGTCTATCTTGTCGAATAAGGCCTGGTCTTTCATACCTTTTTGTACATTGGCCTGATATGACGATCGGTATACCGGCTGAAGGCAAATAGTCTTACCCTAGTGCGCATGGACATTCAATCGCCTCTCAAAATCATTCAATTCTTCAGGGGTGGCGAGCTGGTCTCGCTCGCCAATGTACCACCCAGCCGCACGCTGCTGGAGGTGCTGCGCGAAGACCTGGCACTCACCGGTACCAAGGAAGGTTGCGGCGAAGGCGACTGCGGTGCCTGCACCGTCGTTGTCGGCGAAGCCGTGGGCGGGCGCATGTCGTACCGGGCTGTCAACAGTTGCATCAAGCTGGCCCATTCTGTCGACGGCCAGGCGCTGTGGACGGTGGAGGATCTGGCTGCTGCCGACGGCACGCTGCACCCGGCCCAGCAAAGCCTGGTGGACTGCCACGGGTCGCAGTGCGGCTTTTGCACGCCGGGCTTTGTCATGAGCCTCTTTGGCATGTACCAAAACCATGTCGCTTGCGGAAAATCCATTACCCGCGAACTGGCGCAGGAAGAGTTGTCCGGCAATCTGTGCCGCTGCACCGGCTACCGACCGATTCTTGACGCCGCGCAGCAGATGGCCTCACTGCCTGCCGTCAAGCTTGACGAAGCCGATTTGCTATCAAAACTAAAGCTGCTGGCGCCCGCCAGTCATCGGCTGGAGGCCGATTTGGCTTACAAATCCCCCCGCTCCCTGGCAGCGCTGCTTGAAGCGCGCGCCGCCCATCCCGGCGCCCAACTTGTCGCTGGCTGCACCGACGTGGGCCTGTGGGTCACCAAGATGCACAGGCAGTTTGACCAGGTGCTGGACATCACCCAGGTCGAGGAACTCAGGCAGGTGGAGCGCTACCCGCATCACATCGCCATAGGCGCCGCCGTCACGCTGGCCAACGCTTTTGTTGCGCTGGTCGCCGACCGGCCGCAACTGGCAACGTTTGCCGCACGCTTTGCGGGCCTGCCCGTGCGCAACGCCGGCACACTTGGCGGCAACGTGGCCAACGGCTCGCCGATTGGCGACTCGATGCCGCTGCTGATTGCACTGGGCGCGAATGTCGTGCTGATGAGCGTGCGCGGCCACCGCGAGATGCCGCTGGAATCGCTCTACACCGGTTACCGGAAAAACGTGATGGCGCCCGACGAGGTGCTGGCGTGGATCAAGGTGCCGCTGCCAGAGGCTGGCGAGGCGCTCCGCGCCTACAAGATCAGCAAGCGTTACGACGATGACATTTCAGCGGTTTGCCTGGTCATCAACATGCAGCTGGCCGACGGCAAGGTTGCGACGGTCAGCCTGGGCGCAGGCGGCGTGGCAGCCACTCCGGCCCGCGCCGTGCACACGGAAGCTTTTCTGCTCGGCAAGGCGTGGACGCAGGCCACCGTGCGCGAAGCCATGGACGTCTTGCGCGGCGAGTTCACGCCGCTGAGCGACATGCGCGCATCCGCCGCCTACCGCAGCGAGGTGCTGGGCAACCTGCTGCAACGCTTCTGGCTCGAAAGCCAGGGCCTGCAGCACATCAATCTGGAATCGGTTGTCATCCCGGACCTGATCCGGGATCCACAGCCTGCGGCGTCGCCGGCATGGATTGCGGGTCAAGCCCGCAATGACATGTCAGGGGCACAGGCATGAACAAACGCGACTCCGACTTCACCGCCGCTGACGGCGGCGGCCCCGGTGGCGCGGCCGATGCTGGCGAACGCAACATCGCGCCCGCCACCGAGTCACCGCACGCCCCCGCCACGCCCGGCCCGGCTATGGGTGTGTCGCGCCCGCACGAAAGCGCGCGCGCCCAGGTGGCCGGCAGCGCCACTTATGTTGATGACATTCCCGAGGTCAAGGGCACGCTGCATGCCGCGCCGATTCTTTCTACCGTCGCGCACGGGCGCCTGCGCGGCGTGGATGCCAGCGCGGCGCTGGCCATGCCCGGCGTGCGCGGCGTGGTACTGGCGGCGGACATTCCCGGCGACAAGATGCTGGCCACCTTTGTCGGCGATGAACCCATCTTTGCCATCGACGACGTCCAGCACGTCGGCCAGGTGATCGGCCTGGTGGTGGCCGACACCGTGATGCAGGCGCGCCGGGCAGCGCGGCTGGTCAAACAAACCATTGAGGCGCTGCCCGCCCTGCTCGGCCCGCGCGCCGCCCACGCCGCGCAAAGTTATGTGCTGCCCAAGGTGGTGGTGCGCCGCGGTGAGCCGGAAGCCGCGCTCAAAAAGTCAGCACACACACTCACCGGCCAGCTCGAAGTCGGCGGGCAGGAACACTTCTACCTCGAAGGCCAGGTCGCCTACGCCCTGCCGCTGGAGCAGGGCCAGTGGTGGATTTACTCAAGCACACAACACCCCGGCGAGATCCAGCACTGGGTGGCGCATGCGCTGGGCATAGGGAACAACGCTGTCACCGTCGAGTGCCGGCGCATGGGCGGCGGCTTTGGCGGCAAGGAGACGCAGGCCGGGCATCTGGCCGTGTGGGCCACGCTGGCGGCGCGCAAGTTCAAATGCCCGGTCAAGCTGCGGCTGGACCGCGACGACGACTTCATGGTCACCGGCAAGCGCCACCCCTTTGCCTACGACTACACCGCCGGGTATGACAATTCCGGCCTGCTGACCGCGCTGCAGCTCACCATGCTGGCCGACTGCGGTTTTTCGGCCGACCTGTCCGGCCCGGTCGCCGACCGCGCCATCTTCCATGCCGATAACGCCTACTTTTTGAGCGACGTCGAGATTGTTTCGCACCGTTGCAAGACCAACACGCAAAGCCACACCGCCTTCCGCGGCTTCGGCGGCCCGCAGGGCGTGATCGTGATCGAAAGCATCCTCGGCGACATTGCCCGCAGGCTCGGCCTGGACCCCTTCGACGTGCGCATGCGCAACCTGTACGGCATCAACGAGCGCAATGTCACCCACTATCAGATGAAGGTCGAGGACAACATTCTCGCCCCGCTGCTATCAACATTGGAGCAAACTTCTGACTACCGGCGGCGGCGCAACGCCATCTCGGCATGGAACGCGGCGAGCCTGATCATCAAGCGCGGTATTGCGATCACGCCGGTCAAGTTCGGCATCAGCTTCACCGCAACCTTTTTCAACCAGGCCGGCGCGCTGGTGCATGTGTACACCGACGGCAGCGTGCAGGTGAACCACGGCGGCACCGAGATGGGCCAGGGTCTGAACACCAAGGTTGCGCAGATCGTTGCCGACGAGTTGGGCGTGCCCTTCGAGCGTGTGCGCTGCACGGCCGCCGACACCAGCAAGGTGCCCAATGCGTCGGCCACCGCCGCCAGCAGCGGCACCGACCTGAACGGCCGCGCCGCCCAGTACGCCGCCCGCAACGTGCGCGACAACCTGGCCGCCTTCGCAGCGGGCCTGGATGGTTGCGGCGCAGGCGCCATTCGTTTCCAGGGCGGCCAGGTGATCTCACCCAAGGCGACGCGCAGCTTTGACGAGGTGGTCAAAGCCGCCTATGCCAACCGCATCCAGCTCTGGAGCGACGGCTTTTACCGCACACCGAAAATTCACTACGACAAGACCACCCTGACCGGCCGGCCGTTCTATTACTTCAGCTACGGCGCCGCCTGCAGCGAAGTCGCCATCGACACGCTGACTGGCGAGAGCCGCGTGCTCAAGGTCGACATCCTGCACGACGTCGGCACCTCCATCAACCCGGCGCTCGACATCGGCCAGATCGAAGGCGGTTTTGTGCAGGGCATGGGTTGGTTGACGACAGAGCAACTGGTGTGGAACGACAAGGGTTACCTCGCGACCCACGCGCCCAGCACCTACAAGATCCCCGCTACCGGCGACATCCCCGAACACTTCAAGGTCGACCTGTGGCCCGAAGCCAACCGCGAAGACAACGTAGGCGGCAGCAAAGCCGTCGGCGAACCACCTTTCATGCTGGCGATCAGTGTGTATGAGGCCATGCGGGAAGCAGTGGGCGCTATGAAGGCGGGGCATGAGCCGGTGGTGATGGTGGCACCGGCCACTGCGGAGAATGTGCTCAAGGCCGTCGGGTATCGATAGCGCCGTAGTGCGACTTGGCACACCCCACGGCCCATTGGCCATGCCCCCCATAACACGCCTTGTGTGCACGCAGCCATGGTAAGCACCACCCGGCAATGCCCACGCTGTTGACCTATATCAAGCTCCTCCTGCCATGCCGCCCGCTTAATCAATAGCGACGCAAACCACGCAGCGCCTGTTCATACCGGAAACAGCCTGCCGCGACAACGCGTCGCACGGACTGCAGGGCATCAATCAGGGGAAATCTTATGGGCTCCTACAAAAAACTTTGGTTCGCGCTGATCGGCGTGTTGATCCTTACTTTCTCGCTGCTGGGTTACTTCGGCGTGGAGGTGTACCGCCAAGCGCCGCCGATACCGGCGCAGGTGACGACACAGGACGGCAAGGTTCTGTTCGACCGCGAAGGCATCCTGGACGGCCAGACGGCCTGGCAGTCGGTGGGCGGCATGCAACTGGGCTCCATCTGGGGTCATGGCGCATACCAGGCGCCTGACTGGACGGCCGACTGGCTGCACCGCGAGCTCACCGCCTGGCTGGACCTGGCTGCGCAACAACTGCATGGCAAGCCCTACGGTGTGCTCGACGGGCCGACGCAAGCCGCCCTGCGCCAGCAGCTCAAGTCAGAGTACCGTGGCAACCGGGTCGATGAAGCGCAGGTGCTGAAACTTTCTGCTCGCCGCGTTCAGGCCATTGCGCAGACCGGCGCGTATTACGACCTGCTGTTTTCAGACGCTCCTTCGCTGCAGAAAAGCCGCGAGCATTTTGCGATGAAAGAGAACACGCTTCCCAGCGCCGAGCGGCGCCGGCAGATGACACAGTTTTTTTTCTGGACGGCCTGGGCCGCCGCGACGGAGCGGCCGGGTCAGAAGGCGACCTACACCAACAACTGGCCGCATGAGCCGCTGATCGACAACCAGCCCAGCGCCGAAAACATCGTCTGGTCCATCGCCAGCATCGTGGTACTGCTGGCGGGCGTGGGCTTTCTGGTGTGGGCCTGGGCCTTTTTGGGCAAACACGACGAACCGCTGCCGGCACCCGCTGCGTGCGACCCGCTGACCACTTTTGCGCTGACGCCGTCGCAACAAGGTCTTGGCAAGTACCTGTTCCTGGTCGTGGCCCTGTTTATTTTTCAGGTCTTTGTCGGTGGCTTCACCGCGCACTACACGGTTGAGGGCCAGCAGTTCTACGGCATCGATGTTTCGCGCTGGTTTCCGTATTCGCTGACGCGGACGTGGCACATACAGGCGGCGCTGTTCTGGATCGCGACCGGTTTTCTCGCCGCAGGGCTGTTTCTGGCGCCGCTCATCAATGACGGCAAGGACCCGAAGTTCCAGAAAATCGGCGTCGATGTACTGTTCTGGGCACTTGTTCTTGTTGTTGTGGGTTCTTTCACTGGCAACTACCTCGCGATTGCGCAGGTGATGCCACCCGAGTGGAACTTCTGGCTTGGCCACCAGGGCTACGAGTATGTGGACCTGGGCCGGTTGTGGCAGATCGGCAAGTACATCGGCATTTTGCTGTGGCTGGTACTGATGTTGCGCGGCGTGGTGCCGGCCTTGCTGACCAAGGGTGGTGACAAGAATCTGCTCGCGCTGCTCACCGCATCAGTCGGCGCCATTGGACTTTTTTACGGCGCTGGATTGTTTTACGGTGAGCGCACCCACCTCTCGGTAATGGAGTACTGGCGCTGGTGGGTGGTGCACCTGTGGGTTGAGGGCTTCTTCGAGGTCTTTGCGACTACGGCGCTTGCTTTCATCTTCTCGACACTGGGCCTGGTCTCTGTGCGCATGGCCACCACCGCAAGCCTGGCCTCTGCATCACTGTTCATGCTGGGCGGTATTCCCGGCACCTTTCACCACATGTACTTTGCCGGTACCACCACACCTGTGATGGCCGTCGGCGCCAGCTTCAGCGCACTCGAAGTGGTGCCGCTGATTGTGCTGGGCCACGAAGCTTGGGAAAACTGGCGGCTCCGGTCACGTGCGGACTGGATGGACAAGCTGAAGTGGCCCATGATGTGCTTTGTCGCCGTCGCTTTCTGGAACATGCTGGGCGCCGGTGTCTTCGGTTTCATGATCAACCCGCCCATCTCGCTGTACTACGTCCAGGGCCTGAACACCACGCCGGTGCATGCACACGCTGCGTTGTTCGGGGTGTACGGTTTCCTCGCGTTGGGCTTCACGCTGCTGATACTGCGTTACCTGCGGCCCAACCATGCGTTCAGCGCGCCCTTGATGAAGACCGCGTTCTGGGGTCTGAACGCCGGGCTGATGCTGATGATTTTTACCAGCCTGCTGCCGATCGGGGTCATCCAGTTCCACGCCAGCGTCAGCCATGGCTTGTGGTACGCCCGCAGTGAGGACTTCATGCAGCAGCCGCTGCTACAGAACCTGCGCTGGGTGCGCACCTTCGGTGACGTGGTGTTCATCGTCGGTGCTATTGCAATGGCACTGCAGGTGGTTGCCGGTCTGCTGAGCAAGGCGCCCGCGCCAAAGCAGCCGGTGCACGGTTCTGGCGAAGTTCGGGTGTGAAACAAGTCAACAGGAAAAAGAAATGGCCTTGAAGCACGCACAAGCGATGGACGTGATTGATCTCCTGATGATCGGGGCGCACCAGGAGAGGGTAAGCAGCACCAGTCTGCTGAAAACCTCGCGGATACAGCTGATTCGAATGGCTCTGCCCGCAGGCCATGTGCTGCCTGAGCACCACGTGCCAGGCGAGATCACGATTCACTGCCTTTCCGGTGAGGCGGAGGTCACGACCCCAACGCGCGCCTCCCGGCTTGCAGCCGGAACGCTCGTCATGCTACCCGCTGCAGAGCCTCACGGCGTGCGGGCTTTTCTGGACACGCTGTTACTGGTGACGGTGTTTCAAGCCTGAGCGATACATGTCAGGTGAAATCAATCGTTTTGTATGTCCACTGAGGACCACTCGGACGCCGCCCGCCTGGCCTCGGACACCTTAGCCACCTTGCAGCCGGGCTCTTTATGTCGATGCGGATACGGACGAACAAATGCTGCCCTTGAAGAAGGCTGCGCTGGCGGCAGTCCGGTCTGGGACTGCCTCCTGCAGCGTTCCGCGCCTTCATTGATTACAAAAACCGCCATCAGCCCTGTCCAACGGTCTTAACCAGCTATTGTTTTAGTAGCGCTACCCGCCCCGCCCACCGCCCCCAACTGCCGCACCGTCTGCAGAAAGCTGCTGATCAGCTGGACAGCGGCGCGTCCTTTGCGACACACCACTTGCACGTGGTTGTGCGGGACCAGCCCCTCCACCGGCAGCGTGACCACGCGGTGGTCTTCGGTGAACGCGCCGTCTGAGACCACCCCCAGCCCCAGGCCCTGAGCGACGGCTTCGCGCACGCCTTCGCGGCTACCCATCTCGACCGAGTTTCTGACGCCAACCCCTGCTGCCAGCAGGCCGGCCTCGACCGAGCGTCAAGCTCCCACAGCGCGGTACAGGTTGTAGCAACTCACGGTGGTAATGACGGTGCCGACCAGCATCAGCAAGGTTTTTGTTTTCAGGTGTTTGGTGATGTATGCAGCAAAGGGCGCAGCGACAAGTCCGCCCATGGCCAGACCAGCCACCATCAGCCAGACAGTTTCATCCAGGATAGAGAAGAACGATGCTGCCACCGTGACTGTCAGGAAAAATTCTGCAAAATTGACAGACCCGATGGTAGTTTTCGGGTCGTGGCCAGAACCCACCAGCGTGGTGGTGACAATCGGTCCCCACCCCCCGCCGCCAGTGGTGTCCATAAAGCCGCCCACCATGGCCAAAGGCACTACTTTCTTCAAGTGGATTTCGTGCTGTGCGCGGATGCGTTTGAACGCTTTGCTGAACACATACAAGCCCATCAGCAGCAAGTAAAAACTAATATAGGGTTTGAGCGCCTGGCCATCGACATTGGCCAGAATGTAAGTGCCAATCAATGCCCCAACAATGCCGGGGATGAGAAGGCTGAGAAACAAGCGCTTGTTGATGTTCCCCATTTTCAGATGCGAAACGCCTGATACCCCGGTGGTAAATACTTCGGCCAAGTGGGTAGCGCCACTGGCCATTGCCGGAGGTACCCCCACGGCCAGCAAGAAGCTGCTGGACGTTATGCCGTAGGCCATTCCCAAAGCGCCGTCAATGGTTTGCGCAAGCAAGCCCACCGCCACCGCGCTCCAGAAAATCGGGTCTCGCAACGCCTGGCCAATGATGATCATGCCACTTTGGCTGCTTGAGCCATTGAACAACCGGTGCGTCAAGTAAAGCGTCAGGCCGATCAACACGGCGCCCACCATGTAAGCCGCCACCCTAAGCACCGGGTGATCCATGGCATGAGTAACCTCGTACTCAATGGGTGGTATGCCCAGCGCCTGGTGCTCCGGATTGACGCTTTGGTCATCAAAATCAATATGGCGAATCTTCACGGGAGCAATCGGTAGCTTGAGGTCGGGCGGATCTTAAGTTCGCCAGCCCCAATCACCAAAGACAGAGTCGTCATGTCCATATATTGGGACGACCTTGTCGCAAAACCGAGGGGAGCAAGCTACGGGGTAAACATGCGCCCATCAACCTGTCGAAGCTCAGCCCGCCAGCGCCTTCATCTCCGCATACAAATCCGCCTTGCCCTCAAAGCCAATGCCCGGCAGCTCCGGCAGCGTGACGTAACCGTCCACCACTTTCACGCCGTCGGGAAAGCCGCCGTAAGGCTGGAACAGGTCCGGGTAGGACTCGTTGCCGCCCAAACCCAGACCGGCGGCAATCGCCAGCGACATCTGGTGGCCACCGTGCGGGATGCAACGCGCAGGTGACCAGCCGTGTTCTTTCAGCATGTCCAAGGTGCGCAGGTACTCGACCAGGCCGTAGCTGAGTGCGCAGTCGAACTGCAGCCAGTCACGGTCCGGGCGCATGCCGCCGTAACGGATCAGGTTGCGCGCGTCCTGCATCGAAAACAGGTTTTCGCCGGTGGCCATGGGCCCGGCGTAATGCGGGGCCAATTCGGCCTGCAGCGCATAGTCGAGTGGGTCACCGGCTTCCTCATACCAGAACAGGTCGTAGGCCGACATCGCCTTGGCATAGGCGATGGCGGTCTTCAGATCGAAACGCCCGTTGGCATCCACCGCCAAGCGCTGGCCCGGCGCCAGCATGCCAAGGACCGCCTCGATGCGCCGGCAGTCGTCGGCCAGCGACGCCCCGCCTATCTTCATCTTCACGACCGAATAGCCGCGGTCCAGGTAGCTGCGCATTTCGTCCCTCAGTTTGGCGTCGTCCTTGCCGGGGTAGTAATAGCCGCCTGCCGCATACACAAACACCTTGCGGTTTGGCGTGCCATTGCCATAACGCTCAGCCAGCAACTGGTACAGCGGCTTGCCAGCGATTTTGGCGACCGCATCCCAGACCGCCATGTCGATGGTGCCGACAGCCACCGAACGCTCGCCATGACCACCGGGCTTTTCGTTGGTCATCATCGCGGCCCAGACCTTGTGCGCATCCAGGTTGTTGCCGCTGGCGTCCAGCAGGCTGCTTGGGGCGGCTTCCAGGATGCGCGGCGCAAAACGCTCGCGGATCAGGCCGCCCTGGCCGTAACGGCCGTTGGAGTTGAAGCCGTAACCGATGACCAGCTTGCCATCGCGGACCACATCGGTGACCACCGCGACCAGGCTCAGTGTCATCTTCGAGAAGTCGATGTAGGCGTTGCGGATGTCGGATTTGATGGGCTGGGTGATTTCGCGGATGTCGGTGATCTTCATGGGCTGGCTTCGGTAGTTGTTGCTGTTGGGGCTATCATCGGCGCCTCCCGCCCCGGCGTCCAATGCCGGATTTTTCTTGTTCCATGCCCGCAAAGCACCACCCATGAATTTGACCTGGCTGGAGGATTTCCTGGCGCTGGCCCGCACTGGTAATTTCTCGCGAGCGGCAAGCGAGCGCCACATGACACAGCCGGCCTTCAGCCGCCGCGTGCGGGCGCTGGAAGAGTGGCTGGGCGTGGCGCTGTTCGACCGCGCGACACACCCGGTCACGCTGACCGAGACCGGGCAATGGTTCCAGTCGGTGGCGCAGGACATGCTCACGCGTGTGGCGCGCGTGCCCGATGAAGCACGCGCCGTGGCAGACGCCAGCTCGGCCACGCTGCGTTTTGCGTCCACCCATGCTTTGTCCTTCACCTTCCTGCCAGCCTGGTTGCGTGGCCTGGAATCCGGCTCGCCGGTGGGGCCGATTCAACTGGTCTCGGATGTGATGCAGCAGTGCGAGGCCCTGATGCTGCAGGGCCGCGTGCAGTTTTTGCTGTGCCACTGGCATGCGCAGGTGCCGGGCCGGCTGGACCCGTCGGCGTACCGCTCGGTCAAGGTTGGCAGCGACTCCCTGGTGCCGGTATCAAGCCCAGGAAAAAACGGTAAGGCCCGGCATCTGCTTTCTACGAGCAACAAACAGGTTCCCCTTTTGGCGTATAGCAGCGAGTCGGGACTCGGCCGCATCGTGCGCGCTCTGCGCAGCGGTGCCATTGAAAAGTCGGGAAGCGAGCCGGTCTTCACCGCGCATCTGGCCTCGGTGCTCAAAACCATGGCGCTCGACGGGCGCGGCGTGGCCTGGCTGCCGCTGAGCCTGATTGACAAAGAACTCGCCAGCGGGCGTCTGGTGGCCGCCGGCGGCCCCGAGTGGTCGATTGAACTCGACATTCGGCTGTTTCGCAGCGAGGCTGCTGTGCCGCCGGCGGCGGAAAACTTCTGGCGCAAGGTGGCTGGCGCGCCAGCTTGAGTCAAATGAACTGACAAAAGCGAAGAGGTTGTCATCCCGGACTCGATCCGGGATCCATGTCATGTTTCGCTGCATCGGCTCGCCAGGCATGGATTGCGGGTCAAGCCCGCAATGACAAAGTCACGCCAAGCCGCTGTTTGCCGGCATCAATCCAGTGCTTTTGCGTTCAAGTCTTCTCCCGGAACAGTTCCTCGATCACCCCGCGCAGCCAGCGGTTGCCCGGATCGGCCTCGAAGCGTTTGCTCCAGTGCAGCGAGACCGTGAAGTCACGCAGCGGGAACGGCGGCTCGATCAGGGTGTAGCCGCCGTCGGCTGCAAAAATCTGCGCGATATTGCGCGGCATCACCACCGCGAGGTCGGTCGCCTTGACGATGGAGGGCAGCACCATGAAATGTTCGGTGGTCAGGCGCAGGCGGTCTTCGAGTTGCAGCAGTTCGAGAATGCGCAGCGTGTCGGAATGCGTGCGCACCGCGACAAATTCAAGCTGGTGCAAGGCATCGAGCAAGGCCTGGCCGCTGCGGCGGCGGCGGGTGAACGGGTGGTCGTCGCGCAGCAGCACGATGTAGCGGTCCTTGAGCAGTTGCACGCGCTGCGTATCCTTGACAGTCGGCAAAAAACCGAAGGCAAAGTCGATGCGTCCGCTGTCCAGGCCAGCGGCAATGTCGCCACCAGCCAGCGGTGCGGTCTCAATCCGCAGGCCGGGCGCCAGCCGGCGCAGGGCCACCATCAGCTCCGGCAGAAAACGCGCCTCACCGATATCACTCATGTGGATGCGAAACACCTTGCGCGACAGCAGCGGCTCGAATAAAGCCGACTCGTTGAGTGCCTGCTCCAGCGTGGCCAGCGCGCTGCGCACCGCGCCGGCCAGCCGGTCGGCTTTGGGTGTGGGCTGCACGCCACCCCCGGCACGCACAAACAACGGGTCCTTAATCAGCAGGCGCAAGCGCGTCAGCCCCTGGCTGGCGGCCGGTTGCGTCAGGTCCATCAACTCGGCCGCGCGGCTGACATTGCGGGTGCGGTAGACCGCGTCGAACAGCCGCAGCAGGTTCAGGTCGATGTCTTTTATATGCATTGAATGAATACCAGATAGTCTGGATATTCTATTGATTCATGGTGTGGATGCGACCAAACTTCGCCTTGCCAGTCCGGGCCAGCCTCGGAATTCACCGTTCGGTGTCATCCCGGACTTGATCCGGGATCCATGCCGCAAGAGCCACCGACGCGTGTATCTGCGACTTGGATTGCGGGGGCGAGCCCGCAATGACAGAAAAAGGGGATACCACTTGGAAGTTTCATTCAGCAAGGAAATCGAGTCGCTGCGGCTGAACAGCGGCGAGACTTTCCACGGCGAGGGCATCCTCGCGATCACCAAAGCGCTGCTGCAGTCCGGCGTGGCTTATGTGGGCGGTTACCAGGGGGCGCCGGTGTCTCACCTTCTCGACGTCATGGTGCAGGCCAAGCCTTATATGGACGAACTCGGCGTGCACGTGGAGGCCTGTTCCAACGAAGCCTCGGCCGCCGCCATGCTGGGCGCGTCCATCCACTACCCCTTGCGCGGCGCAGTCACCTGGAAGTCGATAGTGGGCACCAACGTCGCGGCCGATGCCTTGTCCAATTTATCCTCGCCGGGGGTGCTCGGCGGCGCGCTGATCGTGGTCGGCGAGGACTACGGCGAAGGCGCCAGCGTCATCCAGGAACGCACCCATGCCTATGCGCTGAAGTCGTCCATGTGCCTGCTGGATCCGCGGCCCGACCTCGGCAAGATGGTGGAGATGGTCGAGCATGGGTTTCGCATCTCTGAAGCCTCCAATATGCCGGCCATCCTGGAGCTGCGCATACGCGCCTGCCATGTGCGCGGCAGTTTTGAATGCAAGGACAACCGGCCACCGGCGATCTCCAAGCGGCAACTGATGGAA
>NZ_JAYWHI010000051.1:0-26172 GCF_043778355.1 Polaromonas sp. | reverse complement strand
AAACCAGCGCCGCCATCATTGTGCTGGCGCCCATCCTGGCGCCGGTGGCCATGCACTTCGGCGTCGACCCGGTGCATTTCGGCATGATCATGGTGGTCAATCTTGCACTCGGCATGATCACGCCGCCTTTCGGTGTCAATCTGTTTGCGGCATGCACAGTCGCACGAATATCGCTGGACCAGATCATCAGACACCTGTTGCCCTTTGTGCTGGTGATCATCGGATGCCTGATGCTGATCACCTACTTCCCGGCGATCTCGCTGACCTTGCGGGACCTGGTTTACGCCAAGTAAATAGAGCCCCCCGTTTGCTTACTGCGTGTAACTCTCTGCCCCACGTGGGGGCGCTGCACCTGCGGCCCGGTCAAACCGGTTACGCAGCCCCTGATTGACTAAGACCCCCCTCGACCGCTAACGGCTTTTCCGTTCGTCCTGAGCTTGTGGAAGGGTACCGGCACAGCGGCACGGTTTCGGGACTGATGCGTCCGGACCTTGGGCTACACTTGAGCCCGTCAGGAGAGAGTTTTCCTCGCGAAAACCGCCGAAGGCGCATGCCCACCCTTTCTGGTGGCTGAACGCTCAGGCAAAAGGACTGGCAACCGCCCTTCGCCAAGCATTTGACGAGCGGCGTTCCCTACTGGAGAGAGACGGCCTTCAAGGTCGTCCACCGAAGGAGCAAACCCGCATCGCCGGGTGAATCTCTCAGGTAAACCGGACAGCAGGGGCAGCCCATGGTTGATCACCATGTCGTCTATTTGCCCCCGGAGAACGCCTGTGTCCGCCACCGATACGCCCTTGTTGACAACACCCTTGCATGCGCTGCACCTCGAACTCGGCGCACGCATGGTGCCGTTTGCGGGGTATTCCATGCCAGTCCAGTACCCGGCAGGCCTGATGGCCGAACACCAACACACCCGCACAGCGGCCGGGCTGTTTGACGTGTCCCACATGGGCCAGTTGCGCCTGATTGGCCCGGACGCCGCAGCCGCACTTGAAACCCTGATCCCGGTGGATGTGATCGGCCTGGCGGTGGGCAAGCAGCGTTACGGCCTGCTGCTCAACGAGGACGGCGGCATCATCGACGACCTGATGTTCTTCAACCGGGGCGAAGATATTTTCGTCATCGTCAACGGCGCCTGCAAGGTCGGCGACATGGCGCACATCGCGCAAAAAATCGGCCACCGCTGCGAGGTCATCCCCCTGCCCGAGATGGCGCTGCTGGCGCTGCAGGGGCCGCAGGCCGTGACCGCGCTTTCACGACTGGCCCCCGGTGTCGAACAACTCGTGTTCATGACCGGTGCACGTTTTAGCGTCGCAGGCTGCGACTGTTTCCTCACGCGCAGCGGCTACACCGGCGAAGACGGTTTTGAAATCTCCGTGCCGGCCGCGCAGGCGGACACGCTGGCCCGCGCTCTGCTGGCCCAGCCCGAAGTCAAACCGATCGGCCTGGGCGCGCGCAACTCGCTGCGGCTCGAAGCGGGCCTGTGCCTCTACGGCAACGACCTCGACACCCGCACCACGCCGGTCGAAGCCAGCCTGAACTGGGCGATCCAGAAAGTGCGCCGCACTGGCGGCGAACGCGCTGGCGGATTTCCGGGCGCCGCCAAGGTGCTGGCGCAGCTGAACACGCCCGCCACCCTGGCCCGCAAGCGCGTCGGCCTGATCGCACTCGAACGTGTGCCGGTGCGTGAACACACCGAACTGCACAATGACGAGGGCCGGCGCATCGGCGAAGTCACCAGCGGCCTGCTCGGGCCGTCGATAGACAAGCCGGTGGCCATGGCCTATGTCGAACCGGCCTTTGCCGCCATCGGCACCCGCATCAACGCCATGGTGCGCGGCAAGCCGGTGCGCATGGAAGTAAGCGCCATGCCTTTTGTTCCCGCCCGCTATTTCCGCGGCTGAGATTTCGGACCCCCACTTTATTCAACGGAGAAGACCATGCTCAAGTACACCGAAGACCACGAATGGATCAAGCTCGACGGCGACATCGCCACCGTCGGTATCACCACCCATGCGCAGGACGCGCTCGGTGACGTGGTGTTTGTCGACCTGCCCTCGCTTGGCAGCACGTTTGCGCAGAAAGAAGTGGCCGGCGTGGTCGAATCGGTCAAGGCCGCCGCCGACGTCTTCATGCCAATCAGCGGCGAAGTGACCGAGGTCAACGAAGCCCTGCGCGACGACCCCTCGCTGGCCAACAGCGATCCGCTGGGCGCCGGCTGGTTCTTCAAGGTCAGGCTGTCGGACAAGTCGCAGCTTGATGCGCTGCTGGACGAGGCTGCTTACACCAAGTTTTCAGAAGCCTGATTCCCGACACCCCGTTTTATGTCTTCCTGCTTGTCATCCCGGACTCGATCCGGGATCCACGTCACATGAACCAGCGCCGCAACAACCCGCGGCCTGGATTGCGGGTCGGGCCCGCAACGACAGATTTGTTTTTTCGGAGTTCTCCATGTTGATGCCTACCGCCAAGTCGCTCGGCGAGCTTGAAAACCCCGCCGAATTCATCGCCCGCCACATCGGCATTGATGCGGCGGACGAAGCCCACATGCTCAGCGTGGTCGGCTCAGCCTCGCGCCGCGCACTGATAGCCGGCATTGTCCCGCGTTCCATCGCGCGCAGCAGCGCCATGGCCATTCCGCCGCCGGTGACCGAAGCAGCCGCGCTGAAGCAACTCAAGGCCATGGCGGGCAAAAACCAGGTCTTCAAGAGTTTTATCGGCCAAGGCTACTACGGTACCCTGACGCCCGGCGTGATCCTGCGTAATATTCTTGAGAACCCCGCCTGGTACACCGCCTACACGCCTTACCAGGCCGAAATCTCGCAGGGCCGCATGGAGGCGCTGATCAACTTTCAGACCATGGTGTGTGACCTGACCGGCATGCCGATCGCCAACGCGTCCATGCTTGACGAAGCCACCGCCGCCGCCGAGGCCATGACCCTGGCCAAGCGCAGCGTGAAAAGCAAAAGCCATGTTTTCCTCGTCGCAGGCGACTGCCACCCGCAAACCATCGAGGTGATCCAGACCCGCGCCAAACCGCTGGGCATTGAGGTCAAGGTCAGTACCGCTGCCACCACCCTGCCCATGATGATGGCCGAGGGTGACTACTTCGGCGTGCTCGCGCAGTACCCGGCCACCACCGGCAGCATTCATGATCTGCGCCCGCTTGCCGGACAGGCACATACAGACGGCGCTGCGCTGTGTGTGGCCGCCGACCTGCTGGCACTGACCCTTTTGACCCCACCTGGTGAATGGGACGCCGACATCGTGCTCGGCAACACCCAGCGTTTTGGCATGCCCATGGGCAACGGCGGCCCGCACGCCGCCTACCTGGCTTGCCGCGACGAGTTCAAGCGCTCGCTGCCCGGTCGGCTCGTCGGCGTGAGTGTGGACAGCCACGGTCAGCCGACCTACCGGCTGGCGCTGCAGACGCGCGAGCAGCACATACGCCGCGAAAAAGCCACCTCCAACATCTGTACAGCGCAGGTGTTGCCGGCCGTGATTGCGAGCATGTACGCCGTCTACCACGGCCCGCAAGGACTCAAGCGCATCGCGGAGCGCGTGGCGACCTATACCGCCATTTTTGTGCAGGGCTTGAAAACGCTGGGCTACGAAATCACCAACACCGGCGCCTTTGATTCGGTCACCATCAAAACCGGAGAAGCTACCAATTTGATAGCTAACCGTGCCCGCCAGTCAGGGGCTAACCTGCGATTTCGCTTGAAAAATCACCTGGGTGTGTCACTCGATGAAACCACCAGCCGCAAGGACATCGAGTTGCTCTGGTCATTCTTTGCGCAGCCGGGCCAGACCGTGCCGGTGGTCAGCGCTTTTGAAAAAGGCATGGAATCGCTGATTCCTGCGGACCTGCGCCGCAGCAGCGACTTTCTCACGCATCCGGTGTTCAATACGCATCACAGCGAGACCGGCATGCTGCGTTACATCCGCATGCTCAGCGACAAGGACCTGGCGCTGGACCGCAGCATGATCCCGCTCGGCAGTTGCACCATGAAGCTCAACGCCACCAGCGAGATGATTCCCATCACCTGGCCCGAGTTCGCCAACATCCACCCGTTTGCGCCGCAGGAGCAGTTGCAGGGTTACGCCGAGCTCGACAAACAGTTGCGCGACTGGCTGTGCCAGGCCACCGGTTACGCCGGCATCAGCCTGCAACCGAATGCCGGCTCGCAGGGTGAATACGCCGGCCTGCTGGTCATCAAGGCCTGGCTGGAAGCCAACGGCCAAGGCCACCGCCACATCTGCCTGATCCCGTCATCGGCGCACGGCACCAATCCGGCCAGCGCGCAGATGGTTGGCATGACGGTGGTTGTCACCGCCTGCGATGCGCAGGGCAATGTCGACATGGCTGACCTGAAAGCCAAGTGCGAGCAACACAGCGACAAGCTGGCCTGCGTGATGATCACCTACCCCAGCACTCATGGCGTGTTCGAGACGCAGGTCAAAGAGCTCTGCGCGCTGGTACACAGCCACGGCGGGCGTGTGTATGTCGACGGCGCCAACATGAACGCGCTGGTCGGTGTGGCCGCGCCGGGCGAGTTTGGCGGCGATGTCAGCCACCTGAATTTGCACAAGACTTTTTGTATTCCGCACGGCGGTGGCGGGCCCGGCGTTGGTCCGGTGTGTGTGGTGGCCGACCTCGTGCCCTATTTGCCTGGCCATGCGACGGCAGGTTTGCCGGTCAACGGTGTGGGCGCCATTTCAGCGGCACCACTCGGCAATGCCGCCGTGCTGCCGATCAGCTGGATGTACTGCCGCATGATGGGCCCCGAAGGCCTGCAGCAGGCGACTGAGGTCGCCATCCTCAGCGCCAACTACATCAGCGCGCGGCTCAAAGACCACTACCCCACGCTGTACGCCAGCGACAACGGCCATGTCGCGCACGAATGCATTCTGGACCTGCGGCCATTGAAGGAAACCAGCGGCGTCAGCGCCGAGGATGTCGCCAAACGCCTGATGGACTATGGCTTTCACGCGCCAACACTGAGCTTTCCCGTGCCAGGCACCCTGATGGTCGAACCGACCGAAAGCGAAACCCTGGCCGAACTGGACCGCTTCATCCACGCGATGATTGCCATCCGCGAAGAGATCCGTTTGATAGAAAAAGGCACCTGGCCGCAAGACAACAACCCGCTCAAACACGCGCCGCACACCGCGGCCAGCCTGCTGGGCACAGACTGGGACCGGCCCTATTCGCGCGAAACCGGTGCCTTTCCGCTGGCCTCGCTCAAACAGGTCAAGTACTGGCCACCCGTGGGCCGGGTCGACAACGTCTACGGTGACCGCAACCTGTTCTGCAGTTGTGTGCCGGTCAGCGACTACGCGGTCTGACGCGACAGCCCTGTCCGCATGGATGCACAAACGCTGATCATCATCGCGGGCGCCGCGACTGCAGGTTTTGTACAGGGCCTGTCGGGCTTTGCCTTCGGCATGGTATCCATGTCCTTCTGGGCCTGGACCATCGACCCGCGCCTGGCGGCAGCGATGGCGGTGTTCGGTTCACTGACCGGCCAGATCATTGCCGCCGTCACCGTGCGACGCGGCTTTGATGTCAAGAAGCTCGCACCCTTTGTGCTCGGCGGCCTGCTGGGCCTGCCGATGGGCTTGTTGTTGTTGCCGCAGCTGGATGTGCTGATGTTCAAGGCGCTGCTCGGCAGCCTGCTGGTGGTGGCCTGCCCGGCCATGATGTTCAGCGCGCAGTTGCCACGCATTACACGCGGCGGCCGCATCGCCGACGGCCTGGTCGGCGCAGGCGGGGGTTTCATGGGCGCCTTTGGCGGCTTCACCGGCGTGTTGCCGACGCTGTGGTGCACCTTGCGCGGCATGGAAAAAGACAGCCAGCGCGCCATCATCCAGAACTTCAACCTCGCGTTGCTGGCCGTCACCTTCGCCAGCTACATCGCAACAGGTGTGATCACCACCGCCACCCTGCCCTGGTTCGCGATCGTCGCCCCGGCGATGCTGATCCCCTCGCTGCTGGGGGCACGCCTGTACATCGGCATCAGCGAAGCGACCTTTCGCAAGGTGGTGCTGGGGCTGCTGACAGCATCGGGTGTGGCCTTGCTGGTGGGGTCGGTGCCGGGCTTGTTGCAGCGTTTGGGTTAAGGTGTCGGTTCCTCGTTCGCTCTCCTCGCCATGGGGGAGTCCAAATCACCGCAGGCAGACGCCTGGACGATCCCGCGGGCCAACAACAGCATGCTAAAACTGCTTCGATCTCTGATTCCAGCCCCCGGCCGGGACCAACAGGCCAACGACCCGGGCGCCGAGGCACTGGCACCTCCGTCCGAAGTATCCGCACCCGGTGTGGGGAGCTTCCTTTTCAGCTCCCATCTGTCCCTTGAAGGTGGTTTTCCCATACCCGACTGGACGGCGGCGCAAACATGGGTAGAAACCATTCCCGAGCCGGCGGAGCAGGCCAGCGCATGGACACGGCTTGAGCGCGCATGGCTTGAGCATCTGCAGCTTGCGTTAGGCCCCGCCTACCGCCTGCATGAAAACAAGGATTCCTTTGTACTCTCAACGCTGGAGCCCCATGTTGCCAGGGCAACACTGGACTTCATGTCAAAAACGCTTCAGCGAATCGCCCGCACCCTTGACGGGATCACCGAGATTTCTCCCTGGGGGAAAGATATCCTGATCGTTTTTGACGACGAGGACAGCTACTACCGCTATGTCTCACACTACTACCCCGAGGACGGGGAGTTTGCGGCAAGTGGCGGCATGTACATCCACGCAGGGTGCGGCCACTTCCTCACCGTCAAGTCCGATTTGCATGCCATCGAACCCATCATTGCCCACGAAATGACGCACAGCTGTCTTTCGCATCTGCCGATTCCGGCCTGGCTCAATGAGGGTCTGGCCGTCAACACCGAGCAGCGATTGGTGCCACGAGGAGCGGCAGCGCTGACGCCGCAGCAGATGCACCAAAAGCATTGTTCGTTCTGGGGCGACGCAGAGATGCAGGAGTTTTGGTCAGGCAAGTCGTTCCTGCGCAATGACGACGGCAACATGCTCTCCTATGATCTGGCGCGGATCCTGGTCTCACAGTTAAGCGCGGACTGGCCTAGTTTCCGTGCTTTTGTACTCGACGCCGACTTCACGGATGGAGGCGCCGCCGCCGCCATGGAACACTTGGGCATGGAGCTTGGCACCGTGGTCAGTACCTTGCTCGAGCAGGGGTCCGGCCTCGATCGGGCACCAGCTCCGTCCAGGTGGAACGAGGTGCCCGAACGCGGCGCTTTTTGAGGTCTCGCCTAAGTCAAGCTGGATTGGAAGCCTGACTGTCGCTCAAGCTCCAAGCGTCTCCAGCCACCCCACCGCCTCCGCCAGCTCCTGCTGCATGATCTCGTGCGCACTCGGATATTCGGCATAGGCGAGCTCAATCGGCAGCGACTCCACAAGGTCCCGGATCATATGCGCCGCCGCCAGCGGGATCACCTGGTCATACGTGCCGTGGCTGAGCCAGAGCTGTTTGCCATTCAATTCTTCAGCAGCCACCACCAGCGGAACAATCTGCTGCAACAGCCGGCTGTGCATCACCATCGCGGCGTGCATCAGCGCGGGTTGGGTCAGCAGCAATGACAGCACCATGATGCCGCCCTGGCTGAAGCCGCCGACCACCACACGCTCCGATGGAATACCGAGTTGCTGCGCCGCCGCAGCCAGGGTTTGCGCAACAAGCGCCCGGCTAGCGGCCTCCTGCGCTTCGTTGATGGTGCGCTCGCCCTGCTTATCGACGGTGAAGGCGAACCAGCCCCAGGCCGATGGCCCCATCGCATAAGGCGCGCGCAGGCTGATCACATGAAAGTTCTTCGGCACATAAGGCGCCAGGCCGAACAGGTCTTGCTCGTTGCTGCCGACGCCGTGCATCAACACCAGCAGCCACGGTTGGGCGGAGGGAGCAGCGGGCCGGTGAAGAAATGACAGGGGAAGGTCAAGCATTGGAAAAAGCTCTGGCTCGTTAATTTGCTATTTTTTTAATAGCTGCTTACGCCCGTGTGACATGGGCTGGAGGCTGAAATCATGATGTATCCACATAAGGCGTTCATTCGCTGACTTTTCCGCGCGAACTCTTGATCTCGGAGCGCTGGCTTTTGCCGGCCAGACGTCGCTGCTTCGATCCATAAGTCGGCTTGGTCGCACGCCGCACTTTCTGCGGAACCGACACGCCATCAATGACCTCCTGCAAACGCGCCAGCGCGTCGGCGCGGTTCATTTCCTGCGTGCGGTGCTGCTGCGCCTTCAGCACAAACACGCCTTCCTGCGTGATGCGGCTGTCGCTCAGGCAAAGCAACTGCTCCCGAATGTGCTCGGGCAGCGACGAGGCCATGATGTCAAAGCGCAAGTGAATGGCGCTGGAGACCTTGTTGACGTTCTGCCCGCCAGCGCCCTGGGCGCGGATGGCGCTGAACTCGACCTCGCGCTCATCCACCGGGAATTTCGGCAAGGTGGACATGGCGGAGGCGAGACCGATCAGGCCATGCCGGCCAGCGCGGCAATTGCCAGCGCATAACCCGGCACGCCAAAACCGGCCATCACACCCTTGACGACCGGCGACAGAAACGAGTGGTGGCGAAAGGACTCGCGCGCATGCACATTGCTGATGTGAAGCTCGATCGCCGTCACGCCAGAGCCTTTGATCGCATCGTGCAGCGCCACGCTGGTGTGGGTGTAGGCGCCCGCGTTGAACACCACGCCGACCAGCGTGCCGGCCGCCTGGGCGCGGCCCGCCTCCTGGATCGCATCGACCAGCACGCCCTCATGGTTACTCTGGCGGAAGTCCAGCGTGAAGCCGTGCGCCGCGCAAGCCTTGGCACACAGGGCCTCCACATCGGCCAGCGTCTGCGCACCGTAGACGGCAGGCTCGCGTGTGCCGAGCAGGTTGAGGTTGGGACCGTTGAGGACGAGAACTGTTTTCATGAACTCAGGCTTTCAGTGGGTGAACAGGCATTATCCAGCCAGAATTTTAGGAGCCTGTCCGGCAACCCGCCGGGATCTGGGCGACAGCGTGAGCAGGGCCAATCGCGCACAATCACGGGTCCCATGCAAACCCGCCACTTTATCCAGTTGATCGCCCTGTCCGCGTTGTGGGGCGGCTCGTTTCCGCTGCTGCGCATTGCCAGCCCGGCTCTCGGCCCCTGGCTGCTGGCGGGTCTGCGCTGCGTGCTGGCGGCGCTGGTGCTGGCGCTGCTGATGCGGGTGTTGCGCCAGCGCTGGCCGGCGCGCGCAGCCTGGCCGCGGCTGGCGCTGCTGAGCCTGCTGACGGTGGTTGCACCCTTTGTGCTGTTCAACTGGGCCGCGCTGGTGATCCCGGCCGGCTACTCGGCGGTGCTCAATGCCACTGCGCCGCTGTTCGGCGTGCTGGCCGCCGCTGCGGCAGGGGAAGAGCGGCTCAGCGGCCGGCGCCTGCTGGGCTGCGCCATCGGTTTCGCGGGCGTGGCGCTGCTGGTGCAACTCGGCCCGGTCGCCGTCACCACGCCGGTGCTGCTGGCGGCGCTGGCCTGCACCGGCGCTGCGGCTGGCTACGGCATCGGCTCCATCCTGATGAAACGCGCCACCATGGAACACGACGCCCTGCCGGCTTCGGCTGTCGTCCATGTGGCCGCCGCGATGCTGCTGCTCTTGCCGGCGGGCGCCAGCGTACCGGCGGCTGACTTCAGCACCGGTGCGCTGATTGCGGTTGCGGTGCTGGGCCTGTTCACCTCCGGGCTGATGTACTGGATCAGCATGCGGTTGATGCGCGAGATTCCGGCCAGCGCCGCCACTTCGGCGGCCTTCATGATTCCACTGTTTGGCGTGGCCTGGGGCGGCATCTTTCTGGGCGAGCCGGTCACCTGGGGCATGGTGCCGGGGTGTGTGCTGGTGCTCACAGCCACCGCGCTGATCACCGGCTTCAACCCGTTTCGCGATCGCGGCAAGGTGTGACCTGTCTGTCGTTGCGGGCCTGACCCGCCATCCATGCAGCATGGGTCTGCAATTCTGGAAAATGTGACATGGATCCCGGATCGAGTCCGGGATGACAACTTTACTTGCTACAAAATCAATAGCTACTCACAACCGTCCGCTATGGGCTGGAGGTATAAAACGCCTTCAAATCAGGCCCCAGACGAGGTGGCAGCACCCTGCCCGCGCTGCAGCCGCCACGCGCGCCACGCGCAGAAGGTGGCAATGGCGCTGGCCAGCGCACAGGCCCAGTACACACTGCCCAGCCCATAAACAGAACTGAGCACACCGCCGGCCAGGCCGCCCAGGACACCAGGCAGCCCATAGGCGACCACCACGTACAGTGCCTGGCCACGCCCGCGCAGCCGGCCAGGGAAGTGGTGCGACAACAAGGCGATACACGCCGTGTGGTGTGTTGCAAAGGTCAGCGCGTGCAGCATCTGCGCAAACACCAGCACCGCGAGCACACTGGCGTAAGTCGCGGTCAGTCCCATGCGCAGCGTCATGGCAGCGGCGCAGATCACCAGCCAGCCCGTCAGGCTGAAACGTGGCAGCCAGCGCCCCTGGGTGTAGAACCAGACGATCTCGACAGTGACCGACACCGCCCACAACACGCCGATCATGGCCTTGCTGTAGCCGATGCTGTCCAGGTACAACGAAAAGAAAACGTAAATTCCGATATGCGCGAGCACATGGAAAAACGCCGCCGCAAAAAACCACTGCACAGGCCGCTGGCGAAGGATGGGAAGCACCGGCACTTTTTCCTCATGCGGGTTAACGGCTTCCTTCAGGTTGGGCAGGCACCAGACGCTGACCGTCACCGCCAGCAGCGACAGAAAGGTCCACGCCGGAAAATGCTGCATGCCGAAAAATTCGAACCAGGCACCCGCAGCAAACACCGTGACCAGAAAACCCAGTGAGCCCCAGAGCCGCACGCGGCCATAACGCCGCGCATCAAAGGCGCCGCCCTGGCTGATCAGGTGCGCCATCGCGGCCTCGCTCATCGGCATCATGGCGCTGGTGTGGGTGAACATCACCAGCAGCACGGCGGTCAGCCACCAGATGCCGAAACGTGAGTCAAAGTCCAACCACAGGCCGCAGGAGCTGATCAGCGCGACCGTGGCGCCATAACGCAGCAGCTTGACACGTTCACCGGTGTGGTCGCTGAGCGCGCCCCAGCCGTAAGGCGCAAACAGCCGCGTAGCCGCCTGCACAGAGGTCAGCAAGCTGATCGCCAGGATGCTGAAGCCCAACTCCTTGAGCCACAGCGGCAGGTAGGGATTGAAAAACCCGATGTGGGCGAAATAACTGGCCGACAGCGCCGCAAACGGCACCAGCTGGCGGCGCCGCGCTGCTGCTTCAGGCATGTTCAGCGCCGATTCAGGCCGAGCCGTTGATGGCCTGCATCGGCGACACCACGTCGCCGCACTGCGCGCGGTGCCGTAGGGCGTGGTCCATCACCACCAGCGCCAGCAGCGCTTCGGCAATCGGCGTCGCGCGTATCCCGACACAGGGGTCGTGCCGGCCCTTGGTGATCACCGAGGTGGTCTCGCCCGCCATGTTGACCGACTCGCGCGGTGTCAGGATGGAACTGGTCGGCTTGATCGCAATCGACACTTCCAGGTCCTGCCCGGTGCTGATGCCCCCCAGCACGCCGCCGGCGTTGTTGGACAGAAAGCCTTCGGGCGACAACGAATCACCGTGCGTGCTGCCGCGTTGCGTGACGCTGGCAAAACCGGCGCCTATCTCCACACCCTTGACCGCGTTGAGGCCCATCATGGCAAAGGCGATGTCGGCGTCCAGCTTGTCGAACAGCGGCTCGCCCAAGCCGACCGGCATGCCGCTCGCGGTCACGCGGATACGCGCGCCGCAGGAGTCGCCGCCCTTGCGCAACTCGTCCATGTAGGCCTCCAGTTTGGAGACATCAGCCACGGGCGCGAAAAAGGGGTTGTGGGGCACATGCTCCCAGGACTCGAAACCAAGGGAAAGGTCGCCGACCTGTGTCATGCAGCCGCGAAAGGTGGTGCCGTATTTCTCCTTGAGCCACTTGCGGGCAACCGCACCAGCCGCGACCGTGGGCGCCGTCAGCCGCGCCGACGCCCGGCCGCCACCGCGCGGGTCGCGGATGCCGTACTTCTGCAGGTAGGCGTAATCGGCATGGCCGGGCCGGAAGGTGTTGAGGATGTCGCCGTAATCCTTGCTGCGCTGGTCGGTGTTCCTGATCAGCAGGCAGATCGGCGTACCGGTGGTTTTGCCTTCGTAAACGCCCGACAGGATCTCGACCGCATCCGGCTCGTTGCGCTGCGTCACGAACTTGCTGGTGCCGGGGCGGCGCCGGTCGAGCTCGACCTGGATGTCAGCCTCGCTGAGCGCCATGCCCGGCGGGCAGCCGTCAATCACGCAGCCAATGGCCGGGCCGTGGGATTCACCGAAGTTGGTGACTGCGAAAAGGGTGCCGAAGGTGTTGCCGCTCATGCAGGGATTATCCCAGATGGGATTGTGGGACCGCGGCCCCGGCGACTTGCGGGCATCAACGTCCGAACAGGCCGCGCAGCTTGTTGACCGCATCCACCGCCTCCCGAAGCGGCTCCGGGGCAACTGCAGGCTGGGGTGCCGTTTGCACCGTGGATGCATTGGAGGCTGGCGCACCCGTCGCCGGTACGGCGACAGCAGCGGGCACCGCCTGGGACGCCAGCGCTTCGGACTCCGCGACAGAGGGCAAGGGCTTGTCCACCCATCCCTGCAGGCGCGTGCGGTCCATCGCGTCAACCAGGGCCTGACGCAACGGAGAGTCGGAGCCGCTGACCGTCCACACAACATTGTTCACCCTGAGCGCCGCACTGCGGTTCGGGCTGGCCACGCCGTAAGACTCGGAAAGCCCGGCAGCATCGGTGCGAAGTTGTCTGACATTGATCGCCACGGACACAATCGCTTTTCGAAAGTTCAACTCATAAAAACGCGTGGCTTCGAGGTTGAAGTCTCCGGTGACCCCCCTGCACTGCTGGCCGAGGGTGGTGACGCTGTCCTTGTTCTGCAACTTGCCGCCCACGGGCACGGGCGGCAGCGCCGCCACCAGTGCCGCCATGGCGCGGCCATGAAACTCCACCTCGGCTGCCGTCGCCTTGCGCGTGTCCACACAGTCAGCCCACACCAGCACGGGCCAACTCACGCTCAGCACTGCGATGGCGGCGAGCCAACGGCGGGGCTGGGTACAACGCGGCTTGGCGGGGTTCAGGCTCAAGGCAAGTTCGGTAGAAGTTTTCATGGTGGTCCCTTCGACGGTGTGGGCTGCAAGGCTACCTCTTTCCTGGTGAGAAGAAAAGTTTTCGACGCGTCACCCGCCATCCAGAACCCCTTGACTCTGCAGAAAGCCCACATCCAGCAAAAATCACCGGCGGTCTACCCGTGTGCACCAGAGAACACGTCCCGCTTGCAACGTACCATCGCCCGGCCGAGCCCGGCTGCCGTGCGCCCTGCCCGCTGGGGCCACCCGGCTTGTTGGCAAACCTCTAAAACCCGAGCCACCTTGCGACTACCATTCAGGCAAATTCGACTCCGAGAACAACAACATGCCCCACACCACCTCCCCCTTCCCCCGCCTGCTGGCCCCGCTCGACCTTGGCTTCACCACCCTGAAAAACCGGGTGCTGATGGGCAGCATGCACACCGGGCTGGAAGACGGGCGCAAACACTTTCCTGCCATGGCGGCCTACTTTGCCGAACGGGCGCGCGGCGGTGTCGGGCTCATGGTGACTGGCGGTTTTGCGCCCAACATCGCCGGCTGGACCAAACCGTTTGCTGGCATGCTGGCCAGCTCAGGCGCGGCACGCCGCCACAAGCAGGTGACGGATGCGGTGCACGCCGAGGGCAGCAAGATTGCGCTGCAAATTTTGCACACCGGGCGTTACGGCTACCACCCACTGTGTGTGGCGCCGTCCCGCATCCAGAGCCCGATCTCGCCCTTCACGCCGCGCGAACTCAGCGCGGGTGGTATCGAGCGGCAGATCCGTGCCTTTGTCCGCTGTGCGCTGCTGGCGCGCGAGGCCGGTTACGACGGCGTCGAGATCATGGGCAGCGAAGGTTATCTGATCAACCAGTTCCTGGTCACCCACACGAACCAGCGAACGGACGACTGGGGCAGCAGTTATGCCAATCGCATGCGGCTGGCGGTCGAGATTGTGCGGCGCACACGCGAGGCCGTCGGACCCGACTTCATCATCATCTACCGCCTGTCCATGATCGATCTGATCCCCAATGGCAGCAGTTGGGACGAAGTCGTGTTGCTCGCGAAAGCCGTTGAATCAGCCGGGGCCACCCTCATCAACAGCGGCATCGGCTGGCATGAGGCACGTGTGCCGACGATCGCGACTTCGGTGCCGCGCGGCGCCTTCACCTGGGTCACGAAAAAGCTGCGCGACGAGTTGCGCGCGGCCGGCCTCACGATTCCGCTGGTCACCAGCAACCGGCTCAACACGCCCGAGGTCGCCGAGCAGGTGCTGGCCGACGGCAGCGCCGACATGGTCAGCATGGCGCGGCCTTTTCTGGCCGACCCGGAGTTCGTCAACAAGGCGGCGCAGGGGCGCAGCCAGGAGATCAATACCTGCATTGCCTGCAACCAGGCCTGCCTGGACCATGCCTTCCAGGCGAAGATTGCCAGTTGCCTGGTCAATCCGCGCGCCGGACACGAACTGGAGTTGGTCATCCGCATGACGCCGGCGCAAAAACGCATAGCCGTCATCGGTGCCGGACCGGCTGGCCTGGCTGCCGCCACCACACTGGCCCAGCGCGGCCACAGCGTGGATCTGTACGACGCCGCGGACAAGATCGGCGGCCAGTTCAACCTGGCCAAACGTGTGCCGGGCAAGGAAGAGTTTGAGGAAACCCTGCGCTACTTCGGCCAGCGCATCACGTCCACTGGTGTGCGTCTGCACCTGGGCACACGCATGGACGCCGCCATGCTGATCGCGCAAAAGTTCGACGAGGTGATCCTCGCCACCGGCGTCACGCCGCGCAACCCGCGCATCCCCGGCCAGGAGCATCCCCAGGTGCTCAGTTATATCGACGTGCTACTGGGCCGTGCGACTGTCGGCCAACGCGTGGCGCTGATAGGCGCAGGCGGCATCGGTTTCGACATTGCCGAATACCTGGTCACGCCGGCCCACCATTCCACCGCGCTGGACATTCCGGCCTGGCTGGCCGAATGGGGCGTGGCCGACCCTGGCGAGGTACGCGGCGGCGTGGTGCGCCCTGCCCCCACCGCGCCGGCCAGGCAGGTCACGCTGCTGCAGCGCAAACCCGGCAAACTCGGCAAAGGCCTGGGCAAAACCACCGGCTGGATTCACCGCGCTGCACTCAAGATGAAAAACGTCGAGATGCTCTCAGGCGTCAACTACGAACGCATAGGGGACGACGGCGCAGGCGGCCTCGGCCTGTTCATCACCTTCGGCGAGAAGCGTACCGACGGCACCGTGCTCAGCGTCGACAACATCGTGCTTTGCGCCGGCCAGGAACCGCTGCGCGAACTGCTGGCGCCGCTGCGCGCGGCTGGCGTCAAAACTACGCTGATAGGCGGTGCCGACGAGGCTTCGGAGCTGGACGCCAAACGTGCGATTGATCAGGGCACGCGGGTGGCGGCGGCCGTCTGATTGTCAGTGCGCCAGCAGCCCGGCGACATGGTCCCCAATCGCCAGTGAACTCGTCAGCCCCGGCGACTCGATGCCAAACAGGTTGACCAGCCCGGCCACACCGTGCTCGGCCGGGCCCTGGATCACAAAGTCGCTGGCCGGTGCGCCCGGCGGCTGGATCTTGGGGCGGATGCCGGCGTAACCGGGTATCAGTGCACCGTCGGCCAGGCCCGGCCAGTATTTGCGGACTTCGGCATAAAACGCGTCGCCGCGCGCCGCATCCACCTTCAGGTCGTCGGGCGAATCCACCCACTGCACATCGGGGCCGAACTTGGCCTGGCCGCCCAGGTCAAGGGTCAGGTGGACGCCCAGACCAGCAAGGTGTGACGCCGGCTCAGGAACCGGGTAAATCAGGCGCTTGAAGGGCGAGCGGCCGGACAGCGTGAAGTAGTTGCCCTTGGCATAGTGGCTGCGCGGAACAAAGCGGGCGTCCAGCCCTTCGAAGCGCGCGGCGAGTGCCGGCGCCTGCAGGCCGGCTGCATTGACGACGGTTCTGGCCTCTAGTTCGGTGCCATCATTTGCTACTAAAGTGATAGCTGTCGGAACACAGCGGGCATGGGTCAGGGCCGAATTGAGCACCACAACACCGCCTGCGTTCTCGATGTCGCCCTGCAGTGACAACATCAGCGCGTGGCTGTCGACGATGCCGGTGCTCGGCGAATACACAGCGGCGACGCAGGCCAGATGCGGCTCCATCGCCTGCGCCTGCTCACGCGTGAGCAGCACCAGATCATTGACGCCGTTGGCGGCGGCTTTGGCGATGATGGCCGGCAACCCGGCGGCCTGCGCGTTGCTGGTGGCGACGATCAGCTTGCCGCAGCGCTGGTGGCCAATGCCGCGGTCGGTGCAGTAGTCGTAGAGCATCTGTTTGCCCTGCACACACAGGCGCGCCTTCAGCGAGCCCTGCGGGTAATAGATGCCGGCATGGATGACCTCGCTGTTGCGCGAGCTGGTGCCGGTGCCGATGCCATTGGCGGCCTCCAGCACCATCACCTCGCGGCCTTGCAGCGCCAGCGCGCGTGCCACTGCCAGCCCGACCACGCCAGCGCCAATGACGACACATTCAACGCAATCAATCTGCTGCATCGAGTCTCCCTGTCAACACGTTCAATGAAAACCGTTCCATGGTGGCCGTGCGCCTCAAGCGCCAAGCCATGGCTGAAGGACCCCATGCCAAAGCGCGAAAGTGACGCCGATCCAGATGAGCACAATGACAACGGCGCCGACACGGCTCGTCGGTTTGCCGCCTTTTGTCTTCATCCACTGGTCGGCAAGATCACGGCAATCCCCAAGAACAGGCGCCGGTATCATCCGGATGGCCAGCCAGATCAGGCCAGGCAGCAAGATCACATCGTCAAGGTAGCCGAGCACCGGGATAAAGTCGGGTATCAGATCGATCGGGCTCAGGGCGTAGGCCACGACGAAGATGCCCAAGGCCTTGGCGTACCACGGAACGCCCGAATGCCGGGTGGCAAACCAGAGCGTCACACCGTCGCGCTTGATGGATTGCGCCCACCTTTTCAACCGCTGAGCGAGCACCACGTTGAACTCCCCTTGCAGCCGGTTCACAAGCCGCGCGGGTCGGTGGCCAGCAGCACTTGCACCAGCGACTGCAGGCTGGTTTTCAGCGGCGCAAACCCGTCGTTGATCTCCAGCGTCTCTTCGCTCATATAAAGCTTGCGGTTGATCTCCAGCTGGATGCTGTGGCGTTGCTGCTGCGGCGCGCCGTAGCGGCGAACCAGTTCCACCCCCTTGTACGGGTGGTTGTAGGCCACGCTGTAGCCCAGGCCCCGCAGGTGCTCGCAGACCAGACGCGCCAGCGGCGCTGCGGCGGTGGCGCCGTCGCGGTCGCCGACCACAAAGTCGGCGTGCGCTTCCCCCGGAAAATCGGTCGCGTTGCTGGAAGCAGTGGCCGGCATCGAGTGGCAGTTGATGTGGATGCTGTAGCCGTGCCGCGCATGTGCGTCGGTGATGGCCTGCGCTACCGCCGCGTGGTAGGGCTGCCAGCAGTTGGCGATACGCGCCTGCACCTCGGCCACCCCGAGCTTGCGCTGATAAATCGGAAATCCGTCATCCGTGGTGCGCCAGATCAGGCCCTTGCCCAGGCGCACCTTGCCGAGCACCCGCTTGTCGCGAGAGACCGGGCCGGGCCAGTCTTCATCGAACAAGCTGACGTCAATTTCGGTGATGTCGCGGTTGGCGTCCAGGTAACTGCGCGGAAAAAATGCCTCGATCCAGCCCACGCCCAGGCCAGGGGCAAAGTCGTAGAGTTTTTCGACATGGGTGTCTTCGGCGCGCCGCAACACCGGCAGCTCACAGGCGTAAGCGAAATCCTCGGGATAGGCGGTGCCACTGTGCGGGGAGTCCAGCACCAGCGCGGTGACGCCGGGCAGGTAACGAACCGGGGAATCAGGGGAAGCAGTCATGGCTTCATTGTGCCCGTGGCAGCGGCCCATGCGCGGCCGGGCAAGCCCTTGCCCCTTTCCTATGCTATGGAATCAATAGCTGTCTGCCCCCAATGGACATGGGCTGAGGCCCGATTTGTCTTATAAAACCGGCGTGGCCGGCGTGGCCGGCGCGGCCAGCATTTCCTGCAGCAGCCAGGTACCGGCGCGGCCCAAGGGCCGCTGGCGCGACCAGACCGCGTCCACCGGCACGCGCTGCGGCCAGCCGCGCGCGTTGAGTTCGCAGAGTTTGCCCACGGCGAACCGTGTGACCATCCAGCGCGGAATCGCGGCCCAACCAAAGCCCAGCACCGCCATCTCCATCAGCATCAGATAACTGGGTGCCGACCAGGAGCGACGCGCCGCCGGCATGACCTGGTCGGCCCGGCTCAGATAGGTGTCCAGCCGCAGCTCGCGGTGCCGGGCCAGAATCTCGGGTGTGATGTCCGTCATGCGGGCCAGCGCGTGGTCGGTGGCCACGAACAGCGTGATTTCCGACTGCTCGGCAATGGTGGCCGAACCGAGGTCAGGCGGGTACACACCCTGCGCGCCAACCACGCCAATGTGGGCGCGGCCGGTTTGCACCAGCGACACCAGGTCGCCGTGTTCGGCAATCAGGCACTCGAACTCCAGGTCCGGGAAACGCTGCTCGAAAGCTTTCAGCATCTCTTCAAAACGGTCCGACTGGTAGGTGTCGGACCAGACCACACTGAGCCGGGCTTCGAGCCCGCCGCCGAGCTGGCTGGCCGACAGGTCGAGCCGGTCGCTGGCGGCCAGGATTTCCTGTACCTTGCCCAGCACCACCCGGCCATGGTCGGTCAGTGCGGGCTTGCGGCTGCTGCGGTCAAACAGGCTCAGGCCCAGGTCGATTTCGAGGTTGGCAATCGCCGTGCTCACGGTGGACTGGCTTTTGCCAAGCTTGCGGGCGGCGGCCGAAAAAGAACCCAGGGTCGCGGCTTCGGCAAAAGCGGTCAGGGCTTCGGGAGAGTGGCGCATGGCGGAAACCTATCTATTTTTCAGATGATTATCAACTTTAATCTATTGCAAATAGCGATAAAAATACAGCCATCAACATTTTCGACATCTTTATTCAGTCATGAGTCTTCAGAAGTCCCTCAAAGAACGTTTTTTCCACGCCCTGGGTTTCGAGGTGCTGGCCATCGCCATCTGCGCCCCGCTGGGCGCCTGGCTGCTCGGTTATTCGCTGGCGCACATGGGCCTGCTGACCCTGATGATTTCGCTGATCGCCATGGCCTGGAACATGGTGTTCAACGCGATGTTTGACAGCGCCCAGCGCCGCATGGGTTTCCGGCGCACGCTGGCTGCGCGCGCCCTGCATTCGGTGATCTTCGAGATTGGCCTGATCCTGGCCGTGGTGCCGCTGGCGGCGTGGTGGCTGGACATCGGCCTGTGGGACGCCTTTGTGCTGGACATCGGCATCGTGCTGTTCTTTCTGCCTTACACCTTTGCCTTCAACTGGAGCTACGACCGTCTGCGGGAAGTTGTTGTGGCCCGGCATCTGCGCAAAAAGGCGCTGGCCGCCGCCTGAAGCTGCGGCCCGTTCAGCCGGCTGGACCGCGGTCCAGCAGCAGCTCACTGGAATGCGCGAGCTCAAACCGCCCGCTGACGGCCGCATGGTCCCAGCGCTCAACCCAGCACGAGGACTGCCCCGCCTGATGACGCAGCAGGTTGACCGAGTTGGGGGCCTCGCGGCGCACCCGCGTTGACAGCGCCGTGCCGGCCTGCACACACCAGATGCGCCGGCCAAGCCCCGCCACCTGCGACGACATGTCACACACATACGGCAGGTGGATGTGGCCACCCATCACGATGTCGGCCCCGGCGGCGGCCCAGGCGCGCACCGCCGGCTCCCAGCCGTTGAGCCGGTCATGTTCGTCTTCCGCGCGCAGCACCATCACCGGCTGGTGCACCACCACCACCCGCAACTGGGCGGGCCCGGCTTGCTGCAACTCGGCCACCACACGCCTGATTTGTGCGGCGGAGACCTCACCGTTTTTATGCCGCCAGCGCCGCGTGGTTTTCACACCGATCACAACAACGGCGGGGCTCAGCAAGCGGGTTTCGATCAGCGGGCCGAAGGCACGCTGATACCGCGCATACGGGCTGAAAGCGCGCTGCCAGAGATTGAACAGCGGGATGTCGTGGTTGCCGGGCAACGACAGCATGGCCGGGATCGCCAGCCGGTCGCAAAACGCTCGCGCAGCGCTGAATTGATCCGGCCGCGCGCGCTGCGTGATGTCGCCTGACAGCACCAGCAGGTCGGGCCGTTGTTCGTGCGCCAGTTGCACCAACGCCTCTGCCACGGCCGGCTGCACGGTGCCGAAATGCGGGTCCGAAATCTGCAGCAAAACGCTCATTGGGAAACCTCCGCGCTGTGCGCTGCGGTGTTCGCCTTGGGAACGCCCCGGCGGTCCACCATCAAAACCTCCGCGCTGTGCGCTGCGGTGTTCGCCTTGGGAACGGCCCGGCGGCTCATTCGACCTCCGCCCGGTCGGCTGGCGCAGGCACCAGCAGCAACAGCGGCTCGGGCGCAACCTCGAACACCAGCGGTGTGCGCATCCAGGCGATCTCGCCGTCGGTCGCCACCTTGATGCGTTTGAGGCCGCGCGGCGTCACGGTCAATCGGCGGAAAGAAAAGCTGTCGATGTTATCGGCCTCACCGAGCTGACCCAGCAAGCCGCGCATCAATAGACCAAACAGAGCCAGCGTGCCTATGGGTCGCACCACGATGGCGGCCAACTGGCCATGCGCCACCGCATCGGTCTGTTGCGCGTCAATACCGACGCGGGTGAGCTGGAGGCGGTTGTTTCCGACAAACAGCGTCGGTGTGCGCAGGGCGACGGCCTTGCCGGCCGACTCGATCTGCAGGTGCAGCTGCTTGCGGCTTTGCAGCAAGGTCGCGATGCCGGACAGAAAAGCCACCAATCGGCTGCGTCCGAGTTGGGCCTTCCAGTCCTCGCGGTCCTCCAGCAGTTGCGGATACAGGCCCAGGCTGGCGTTGACCAGGAACAAGCGGCCATTGACCTGGCCGGCCTGCACGGGCGTGATGCGCGCACCCAGCAAGGCGCGGGCGGCTGCCGCCGTGTCTTGCGGAATGGCGTGCACCCGGCCAAAATAATTGAAGGTGCCCTGGGGCAACACGCCGAAGGGGCAACCGCTGCCGATCACCACATTGGCCACGGCGTTGATGGTGCCGTCACCGCCGGCCGCAACCACCACGCCCTGGCGCGAGGTCGCGAGCTCGACCGCGCGGCGCGCCACGTCGTTGATGCGCGCCGGATCGTTTATCCGCAGAAATTCGAATTCGCGTCCGCCTTCTTCGAAGGTGCGCGCGATCAGCGCCAGCTGCTCATCGCTGTCATGTCGGCCCGAGCCCGCATTGAGGACGACAAAAAAAGGGCCGCGGCGTGCGGCGTTTTCAGGAGACGTATCAGGCAGGGGCATGCCAAAAGCATAAACGCCGCAGGCGTTCCGGTCTGTCAGTCAACAGCCCTTTCCGTCCTGCGGCGCTGCGCGGCGCAAAAAATCAGAATGCAACCGCCTATTTCATCTGCACCGAACCGGAGACATTCACCATCACCATGCTTTTGCCGGCCTCGACCGGAATTGGCGACGAATCGGCGGACTTGGCTTCCATGGCCATCATGCGTGGACGGACCGGGCCCTGGTCGTTGGCATTGATCGACACCTCACGCAGGGTGTAGCTGCTGAAACCAAAACTGCGCGAGACTTCAAGCGCCTTGGCCTTGAAGCTTTCAATCGCCTGCGCCTGGGCCTGGCCCTCCACCTGCGCGCGCTGCTCCCGGCTCAGCGCAAACCCGACATTGCCCAAGGTCAGGGTCTGGATTCTTCCGGCGGCCGCGGTGATGCGCGGAAAATCCTTGCCTTCAAGCACCAACTCGGTCCGGCCTTGCCAGCCGCTGATCTTGCCGTCCTTGTTGTAACGCGGGTAAAGGCTGAAGTTACCGGTGCGCACATCCATCAGGCCGGGCTGGGCGGTTTTTTTGGCTTCAAGCAGCGCGGCGTCCAGCGCCGCCTTGAGCTGGCTCTGAACGGCAGCGGCGTCGGTTCCGTCCCGCGAAGTGCTCATCAAAATCGACAGCAGGTCCTGCTGGACCTCGACCGAGCCACTGGCTGACAACTGGGCCACGTTCTGCAGCGGCGGCTGAATCGCCTGGGCCCAGAGGCTGGTACCGCCCAGGGTCAACAGACAGGCCGCCAGGATGTGTCGGGTATTTTTCAAGGTTTTCCTTCAAGGGTTAAGAGGGCGCTCGCCGTGGAGCTGGGCTCACCGCGCAGGGTTGGAATTTACGCGACATCCGCTCAGTGACGTGTCATCATCGGCCCCTATCTGCTGTCATCCTGCATCGCAATCATGGCCTCCGGTGTTTATCTGCCTGCTGTCCGCCTTGATTGCAGCCGAAAGTTCTGTAACAGTGTGTCAAAGTGACCGGATTTTGTGGATTCCGCGTTTTTAGCCTACAAAATGGCTCTGTTACAAATTACGATGCCACCATGACCCAAGCTAGCAACACTCCCCGCGCCGACAAGATCCTGATTCTGGACGACGATGTCCGCATTCGCGACCTGCTTCGCCGCTATCTGACCCAGGAGGGCTTCGAAGTCATCCTCGCGGAAGACAGCAAGGCCCTGAACCGCATCATGATGCGTGACGCCGTGGACCTGATCGTGCTCGACCTGATGATGCCCGGCGAAGACGGCCTGTCGATCTGCCGGCGCCTGCGCGCCGCGAACGACCGCACCCCCATCATCATGCTGACGGCCAAGGGCGAAGACGTGGACCGCATCGTTGGCCTGGAAGTCGGTGCCGACGACTACCTGTCCAAACCCTTCAACCCCCGCGAATTGCTGGCGCGCATCCACGCCGTGTTGCGCCGCCGTCCGGCCACCGAGGTGCCGGGCGCGCCGTCCAGCGATCAGGAAGTGGTCAATTTTGGCCCCTTTGTTTTCGACATGGGACTGCGCACCCTGCAAAAAAACGGCGAGGAATTGCCGCTGACCACCGGCGAATTTGCCATGCTGAAAACCCTGGTGCGTCATCCGCGTCAGCCGCTGTCGCGTGAAAAGCTCGCCCAGTTGGCGCGTGGCCGGGAGTTTGAGCCTTTTGACCGAAGCCTGGACGTGCAGGTCTCGCGCCTGCGCAAGCTGATCGAGACCGACGCTGCCGTACCGCGTTATATTCAGACGGTCTGGGGCATTGGGTATGTGTTTGTTCCGGACGGTACCAACTGACAGACCCCGCGCCCGCGATCACCCTTCCACGGCAACTCCCGCCTCGCTGATGCCGCGTCCACTGCCAGACTTTCCCGCCATTCCCATGCAAGGCACCAGTCCCGCGATCCTGGAAACTGCCCCGGCTCCCCTGGAGATGCGTCCCCGCGTCGGGTTGAGCCTGTTCTGGCGCACTTTTTTCTTTCTGGCACTGCTGCTGATCGGCTGCATCGTGGCCTGGCTGCAAACTTTCCGGGCGCTGGAGTTCGAGCCGCGCGCGGTGCAAAGTGCCCAGCAGCTGGCCTCGCTGGTCAACCTGAGCCGCGCGGCGCTCAAGTACTCGGACTCCATCACGCGGGTCTGGCTGATCAAAACCCTGGCGGACGAAGAAGGCGTGCGCATCTCGCCACGCGAGCCCAAAGACAAATACGAGCTGTTTGTCAACGACCCGTTCGGCGAGCGCATTGGCGATGAACTCACCACCCGCATGGGCCAGGGCACGGTGGTGGCCAAATCCGTCAATGGCGTGGCGGGTGTCTGGGTCGGCTTCACGATTGACGGCGACGCCTACTGGTTGCTGACCGACCCCTCGCGCCTGGGCCCCATGCAGGGCGGCACCTGGCTGATCTGGCTGATCACCGCGGCGATTTTGTCGCTGGTCGGCGCGGCGCTGATCGCGCGCCTGATCAACCGGCCGCTCAAGCAACTGTCGTTTGCCGCCAGCCGCATGCGCGACGGCGACTTCGACGCCAGCCTGCTCGACGAACAGGTGGCGACCAGTGAAATCCGCGAGGTCAACATCGGGTTCAACCGCATGGCCGAGCAACTCTCCAAGATCGAGGAAGACCGGGTCATCATGCTGGCCGGTATTTCCCACGACTTGCGCACGCCGCTGGCGCGCCTGCGCCTGGAAACCGAAATGAGCGTGGCCGACGCCGAGGCGCGCGCCCACATGGCGGCCGACATTTCCCAGCTCGACGCCATCATCGACAAGTTTCTCGACTACGCCCGGCCCGACCCGCCGCAACTGGCGCCACTGTCGCTCAACGCCATCATCGATGCGGCCGTGTATGCGGTGGCCGAATACGCCGACATGCGGGTCAATGTCACCCTGTCTGGCCCGATCACCGTGCTGGCCGACGAGGTGGAGTTGTCACGCGTCATCGCCAACCTGCTGGAAAACGCCAGGCGTTACGGCAAGACACCGGAAACCGGCATCGCCATCGTCGACATTGCGGCCAAGGAACGCGACCAGTGGGTGCTGATCAAGGTCCGCGACCACGGCACCGGCGTTGCGCCGCATGCGCTGAACAACCTGACCAAACCTTTTTTCCGCGGCGACGCGGCACGCACCGCCGCCACCGGCGCCGGACTGGGTCTGGCAATTGTTGAAAAAACCCTGCACCGCATGGGCGGGGTGTTCGCTCTGGCCAACACTGGCTCGGGCGGGCTGGCGGCGCACATCAAGCTGCGCAGAGGCTAAACGTTTCTGTCATCCCGGACCCCGGATCAGGTCCGGGGCAGGCCCGATCCGGGATCCATGTTCGATGACTCGTGCTGTGTGGTTCGCCTACAAGCCGGGGCTTGCCCGGCGGCAACTCACTTTCTTTTTGCGTCGCCAAAAAGAAAGTAAGCAAAGAAAAAGGCGACCCGATGGTCTGGGTCCCCTTAGCCGGCGCGCAGGGACAACCTGCGGTGCTCGCCGAAAACGGGGTCGGGCTCGAACTCGGCTAGCGCCTCAGACAATCGCCCGTCCTGATCCGTTTTCGGCTGCGCTCCTCGGCCCAGCCCGACGGGTGGGGAAAACCAATGCGGGAACAAAAATCCAGAGTGCAGGAAGCGCAAAGCGCTTCCTGCACGGGAGTCCCAAGCGACCGTCATGTTTGCACTCGAGAGCAGCGCACGTAGCCAAATGAGGCTCCCTTCCCTCGCCCAGCGGGGCGAGGGAAGGGCGGGGGGTTGGGAGTGGGGAGTTAAGTCCTGCTGTCTTTTGCAGCATCGGCAACCGCCGTAAGTTCTGCATGCATGGATTGCGGCTCCAGCCCGCAATGACAAGAAAAATCAGGCGCAAGCCCCTGTCCAGCAAGCGCAAGCAGCTACTAAAACAATAGCGCTACAGCCCGCGCTTCCATGCTCAGGCCCTGACCCACCGGGCCAAGTTTTTCGGCGGTTTTGGCTTTCACGTTGACCCGCGACACCTCCAGGCCCAGTACATCGGCCAGGCACTGGCGCATCGCCGGGATATAGGGGGCCAGCTTGGGCGCCTGCGCCACCACGGTGCTGTCGATGTTGCCGATGCGCAGGCCGCGTTCAGCCAGCAGGCGACCGGTTTCGCGCAGCAGCACCACGGAGTCTGCCCCCTTGAAACGCGCATCGGTGTCGGGAAAATGACTGCCGATGTCGCCCAGGCCGGCCGCGCCCAGCAGCGCATCGATCACCGCATGAATCAGTACATCGGCATCCGAGTGCCCGAGCAGGCCGGTGATGTGCGGCACGGTCACGCCGCCGATGATCAGCTTGCGACCTGCCACCAGCGCATGGGTGTCCCAGCCCTCGCCAATGCGGAATGGAGGAAGTACAGGCGTATCAGGCTGGCTCATGACTGGGATCCATTGGTAGGGGGCACCGCAAACGCGGTTTTACTTGCCGCAGGCTTGCGCACCCGCGGCTTGGCCGGTGTCCGGCTTTTGATCAGTGCTTCGGCCAGCACAAAATCTTCTGGATAAGTCACCTTGAAGTTGTGCGCACTGCCGCGCACCAGTTTTGGCGCCAGGCCGGCGGCTTCCATGGCGCTGGCTTCGTCGGTGACGGCTTCGCCCAGGGTCACCGCC
>NZ_JAYWHI010000050.1:0-26365 GCF_043778355.1 Polaromonas sp. | reverse complement strand
ATTGGTGCCCAAGCCAGTTTGACGAAAAATATAGAACCTCAGACAATCGCAAGCCCTGATCCGCTTTGACCTGCGCTCCTCGGCCCAGCCCGACGGGTGGGGGAGAAATTAACGCGGGGACAAACATCCGGAGCAGAAGAAGCGCGCAGCGCTTCTTCTGCGGGAATCTCAACGAGCGGTCATGATTGCACGCGAGCGCAGCGCACGCGGCCAAATGAGGCTCCCTTTTCTCGCCCAGCGGGGCGAGGGAAGGGCGGGGGGTTGGGAGTGGGGAGTCCGTCCTACTGTCAAAAACAAACCCGAGACGTAGCGTGACGCGAGCAGCGCAAAAATTCAGGCCAGCGCCTTCGCCTTGTCCGCCTCAGTCGTGAACGAATCTGCAAAAAACTCTTCTTCCGGCAGGCGACCGGCTGCGGTGTACTCAGCACGCGCCGAATCGACGACGATGGGTGCGCCGCAGGCATACACCTGGTGGCCCGACAAGTCGGGAAAATCTTCCAGCACCGACTTGTGCACAAAGCCGGTCCGGCCGGTCCAGTTGTCTTCGGGCAGCGCATTGGAAATCACCGGCACATACGTCAGGTTGGGCATTTCCGCGACCTTGGCCATGACCCAGTCGTTCATGTACAAATCGGCCGGCCGGCGGCCGCCCCAGTACAACACGGCCGGGCGTGTGCTGCCCTTGAACTGCAGGCGTTCGATCAGCGCCTTGATCGGCGCAAAACCGGTGCCCGAGGCCAGCAGCACCATGGGTTTGTCGCTGTCTTCGCGCAGGAAGAAGCTGCCGTAGGGGCCTTCGACGCGCAGGATTTCCTTTTCCTTCATGGCGGTGAACACATGGTCGGTGAACTTGCCGCCGGGCATGTGGCGGATGTGCAGTTCCACACCAGGATTGTCGATCTGGGTGTGCGGCGCATTGCCCATCGAGTAGCTGCGGCGGTCACCGTCGCGCAGCAAAAACTCCACATACTGGCCGGCGTGGTACTTGAACACATCGCTGGCCGGCAGTTGCAGGCGGATGATCATCACGTCGTGCGAGGCGCGCGCCATGGTGTTGACGCGGGTCGGCATTTTCTTGATCGGGAAGGCGCTTTCGTCAGTGACCTGACGCGACTCCAGCACGATGTCGGTCTGCGGCACGCCGCAGCAGGTCAGGATGAAACCAGCGGCTTCTTCTTCATGGCTGAGCGCCTTGAGCTGGTGCGGGCCGTGCACGACCGTGCCTTCGAGCTTTTTGCACTTGCAGGAGCCGCAGGCGCCGTCCTTGCAGCCGTAAGGCATGCCGACACCCTGCCGGATGGCGGCGGCCAGCAATGCTTCGTCGGGGTTGGCGGTGAAGGCGCGGCCGCTGGGCAGCACGGTGACGGTAAAAGTCATACTGGTTATCCTCTGACGTAATCCTGTTTTATAACTCGCGCTGTTTTCAGCAGATTCCCCAATTTTGCCCTCAAACCAAAGTCCCCTAGGCGCCCTGCCTTCGCGTTTTCGCCGCCAGCGCGTGCTCATCATCGGTTGTGGCGATGTCGGCCTGCGCGTGGCGCGGCAGCTGCCTTCTCGTGTGCGCGTGCTGGCGCTGACCTCGTCCGATGAAAAAATATCGGGTTTCCGTGCGCGCGGTATCACGCCGCTCGCCGGCAACCTGGACCAGCCCGCCACCCTGCGGCGCCTGGCCGGACTGGCCACCCGCGTGATTCATCTGGCGCCGCCGCCGGGCGACAAACTGCCGGACTGGCGGCGTGATCCGCGCACGCTGGCGCTGTTGCACGCCTTGCGCCTGCGCGGCTTGCCGCAGTCCATGGTTTACGGCTCGACCAGCGGCGTTTACGGCAATTGCGACGGCGACTGGGCCAGTGAGGTGCGAGCGGTGAACCCGCACACGCCGCGCGCGCAGCGCCGCGTTGATGCCGAGCAGCAATTGCGTTTTTTTGGCCGCTCCAGCGGCGTGCGGGTGCACACCTTACGCATTCCGGGTATTTACGCGCCAGACCGCGAGGGCGGCACACCGCGTGGCCGCCTGCTCAAGGGCACGCCGGTGCTGCAGCAGGTCGACGACGTGTACACCAACCACGTCCATGCCGACGACCTGGCGCGCGCCTGCCTGGCGGCGCTGTGGCGCGGCAAGCCGCAGCGTGTCACCAATGCCAGCGACGACACCGAGCTGAAGATGGGCGACTACTTTGACCTGGCGGCCGACCTCTACGGCTTGCCGCGTCCGCCGCGCGTGGCGCGCAGTAGCGCGCAAGCCGATCTGCCGCTGCTGCTGCTGAGTTTCATGAGTGAGTCTCGCCGGCTGGACAACACGCGGCTCAAGCAGGAACTGCGCATCACACTGCGTTACCCGACGGTGGCGCAAGGTTTGGCGGAACTGCCCGCACCTTGATTCGCTATCAAATCAGGAGCTGCTTGCGCGCACCAGTCATGGGCTGGCGCTCGATTCGTCTTCAAGTTGAGGGCTTCCCTAGATGCCCGACGGTTTTTTGAGCGTCAGCAGCCGGTCTTGCGCCTTGAGCACAATCGTCTTGACCTCGGCGCCCTGCAGCACGGTCAGGCTGATCTCGGTGTCGGGTGCGGCGCGGTCCCAGAGTTTTTTGTAAAAAGCCTCCAGCGTCGCCACTGTGGCGCCGTCCACCGCCAGCACCACATCACCGGCGCCCAGGCCTGCCAGTTGCGCCGGGCTGTCCTTGCTCACTCGCATGATCTGCACGCGCCCGGTCTGGTCATTGGAGGTCAGGCCCAGCCAGGGGCGGCGGCTTTTGACGCTGGTGCCCGATTGCTGCAACTCGGCCAGGATGGGACGCAGCAGATCGACCGGCACAAACATGTTGCCCGGCAGCCGCACATTGTCGGCAGCCGCGTTCGAGACAAACAGCGAGCCTATGCCCAGCAGCTCACCCCGGCTGTTGAACAGCGGCGCGCCGCTGTGGTTGCCGCCGCTGGCCAACACTGGCGGGCTGGTGAACAGCGCCGAGTCGATGTGGTACTCCCAGTTGCCGGAGAAGGCGCGCTTGCTGACCAGTCGCGTCATGCTGACTTCGCCATCGTCATTGGCCTGCGGACCGGTCATCGCCATCAGGGGCTCACCCGGCTTGAGCTCCTGGCTGCTGCCCAGTGCGGCGGCGCTCACGCCCCGCAGCGGCAACAGGGGCCGCAGCAATCCAAAGCCGGTCGCCAGGTCATAGGCCACGGCACGCGCCGGCAGGGTTTTGTTGTCCTGGGTGACGATTTCGATCTGTTCGGCTTCCAGCAGCAGATACCCGATGGTCAGAATCAGGCCGTCCTGGCCGATCACCACGCCGGAGCCGCTGCGGCGCTGGCCGAGGGTTTCGGCCGAACGTGCGTCGCTCGCTGCTGTCACCCTGACGCCCACGACAGCGGCATTGGCCCGCGTCAACGCGTCCATCATGACTTGCGCGCCCGGTGGCTGCACGGTGGCCGCATGGGCCCCGGTCAGCAGCAGGCAAGCGCCCAGCAGGGGGGTGAACCAGCGATAAAGTGAGCGCATGACAGACTCCTGACGCAGCGGATGGCTGCGCTCAAAGAATGCGCCTAATTCAAAGCCCTTGCAAGCACTGGGATCAAAAAAGCTTGCCCGGTTCAGCCCGCCAGCCGCTGGTGCACCCAGTGCGCGGCGGCCAGCAGCCGGTGGTCGTCGCCGTAGGCCCCGACCAGTTGCAGGCCGACCGGCAGGCCAGTGCGCCCACGCGCAAACGGCAGGTGCACGCAGGGCAGGCCCAGCAGGGTCCAGCTGCGGCAGAACAGCGGGTCCCCGGTGCCGTCCAGACCGGCCGGCGCCTCGCCGATGCTGCTGGGTGCAATGATCACATCGCAATCATTAAAAAGCGCGCGGACCTGCTGCCGCCCCCTGGCGGTGGCTTGCAGGTTCAACGCGTGTGTCTCGCCGCTGATGGCCAGGCCGTCGGCGATCAACGATTGCAGCGGCGCGCTGAGCTGGCGGCTGTGGTGCAGCCGTTCGTGGCTCAGTGACCGCGCCGTCTCGAAGGCCTGTACGGCCTTCTGCACGGCGACCAAACCAGTCAGGCCGTCCGGCAGCACCAGGGGTGTGCCGTGTTCGGCCAGCAGCTTTTCGGCCTGGGCCCAGGCCTGCTGCGTGTCGGCGTCGGCCTGCGCCCATTCCGGGGTTTTGCACCAGCCAATGCGCGGCGCGGTGGCCCGCTCGAAGGCGGCCGGGTCGGCCAGCCGCGCATCGCCGGTCAGCACCGCGCCCAGCAGCGCCACGTCGCGCACGCTGCGCGCGAAACCGCCGACGGTGTCCAGCGTTTCCGACAGGCTTTTGACACCGGCTTTGGGCACACGGTTGTGTGTTGGCTTGTAGCCGACTACACCGCAAAATGCCGCCGGACGGATCAGCGAGCCTGCTGTCTGTGTGCCCAGCGCCAGCGGCAACATGCCGTCGGCCACCGCAGCGGCCGAGCCGCTCGATGAGCCGCCGGGCGTGTGGGCCGGGTTGTGCGGATTGCGGGTGGCGCCGGGGAACATATTGGCCAGCTCAGTCGTCACGGTTTTGCCCAGCAGCACGGCGCCGGCTTCGCGGCACAGCGCCACGGCCGCTGCGTCGGCCAAGGGTTGCTGGTTGGCGTAAATCGGCGAGCCGTACGCAGTGGGCAGGTCAAAGGTGTCGAACAGATCCTTCACGCCGAAGGGCAGGCCGTGCAGCAAGCCGCGAACAGCACCGGCGTCGAGTTCACGGGCGCGGGCCAGCGCGGCGTCGGCGGCGAGATGCACAAAAGCCTGAACGTCGGACTCGCGTTCGGCGATGCGGTCCAGGCAGGCGCGGACCAGGTCCACGGCTTTCAGTTCGCGGTGGGCCAGCAGCGTGGCGGCTTGCCAGGCGTGGAGTTGATGCAGGGGAGGGGAAGAGGCAACAGGCATGCGGCAAGTATCCATTTTTTCCGCTGGCTTGGCGTAGCAACAACGTCAATGACAGATGGTTGAACTTTGTCAGGCACAAAAAAGGCTCTTCCATAAAAGGAAGGGCCGGTATCTGGTGGCAGTGGCCGGAATCGAACCCGCGCACGAAGTGTGCTTTGTCAATACCGCCCAAAGGCGGGCCGGTTCGCGAAAACCAGGCAATGGGTATTCGGATGAGGTGGTGCCCGGAGCCGGAATCGAACCCGCGTACGAAGTGCGCTTTGTCAATACCGCCAAAGGCGTGCCGGTTGGCGAGAACCAGAGGAGTACTATTCAAAGGAGGTGGTGCCCGGGGCCGGAATCGAACCGGCACGCCTTTCGGCGGGGGATTTTGAGTCCCCTGCGTCTACCAATTTCACCACCCGGGCTGCAAGAAGCGAAGAGTCAAATTATGGCACAGTGCAGGGTATGAACTACCCGACTCTCGAAGACGCCATTGGCAAAACACCGCTGGTGGCGCTGCAGCGTATCCAGGCTGAAAGCAACACCCAACGCAACAATGTGGTCCTCGGCAAGCTCGAAGGCAACAACCCGGCCGGCTCGGTGAAAGACCGTCCCGCGCTGTCCATGATCAAACGCGCCGAGGAGCGCGGCGACATCCAGCCCGGTGACACATTGATCGAGGCTACCTCGGGCAACACTGGCATTGCGCTGGCCATGGCTGCGGCCATCAAGGGTTACCGCATGGTGCTGATCATGCCGGAGGATCTGTCGATCGAACGGGCGCAGACCATGAAGGCCTTCGGCGCCGAGTTGATCCTCACGCCCAAAAGTGGCGGCATGGAACATTCACGCGACCTGGCCGACCAGATGCAGCGCGATGGCAAGGGCCGTGTGCTGGACCAGTTTGCCAACGCCGACAACCCGCGCATCCATTACGAAACCACAGGCCCCGAAATCTGGGCCGATAGCCACGGCAAGATCACCCACTTTGTCAGCGCCATGGGCACCACCGGGACCATCACCGGCGTCTCGCGTTTCCTCAAAGAGAAAAACCCGGCGTTACGCATCGTCGGCGCGCAGCCCAGCGAAGGTTCGCGCATCCCCGGCATACGCAAGTGGCCCGAGGCGTATCTGCCGAAAATTTACGACGCGAGCGCGGTCGATGAAACCGTGCTGGTCAGCCAGCAGGACGCCGAAGAGATGTGCCGCCGGCTGGCGCGCGAGGAAGGCATCTTCGCCGGCATCTCGGCTGCCGGCGCCTGCTGGGTAGCGCAGGAGATCGCCAAAACCGTGAAGGACGCGGTGATTGTGTTTATCGTCTGCGACCGCGGAGACCGGTATCTGTCGACCGGCGTGTTCCCGGCCTGATTCTTTTGTTCTGTCGTTGCGGGCTCGACCCGCAATCCATGCTGGTTTGATTTGGCAGTTGGGCTGCCATGGGCCTGGATCCCGGATCAAGTCCGGACAACAGATTTTGAAATTGATGAGATGAGGATGTCATTGCATGAGCCACGAATTCAAGTTTTGCCCCAACTGCGCGACACCGCTGGCCATGGTCAGCCAGATGGAGGACGGCGGCGAGAAGGCGCGCCTGCGCTGCCCGGCCTGCGACTACACGCACTGGAACAACCCGACGCCGGTATTGGCAGGGGTGATTGAATACCAGGGCAAGATCCTGCTGGCGCGCAACGCCGCCTGGACGGCGAAGATGTACGCATTGATCACGGGCTTCATGGAGGCTGGCGAAACGCCGGAGGGCGGCATCACGCGAGAGATCAAGGAAGAAACCAGCCTTGATGTCACCGACCTCAAGCTGATTGGCGTCTACGACTTCCAGCGCATGAACCAGATCATCATTGCCTACAGCGCGGTTGGTCATGGTGAGGTCAGCCTCTCACCGGAGCTGGTCGACTACAAACTCTACGCGCACGAAGACGTCAAATGCTGGCCGGCCGGCACCGGTTACGCCATGGCCGACTTCCTGAAGTCCAAAGGCTACGAGCCCCAGTTCGTCGAGTGGTCCAAACGCGACTGAGGCTCGGCTGCTCCGGTCCGGTCAGTTCTTGCTGGCAGCACCGGTTGCCAAGGCCCGGTCAATAAATTCTCTTGAGCGCATAAACGCGTCTGCCCGTGCCGCCGGATCGCTGCCCACTGTGAAGTTGGTGCCCGGCCAGTTTCCGGGAGGGGTGTTGAGGATGGTGAAGGCGTGATGGGCGCCCGGATAGCCCACCAGTTCGACCTTGCCAGTTTGTGGTGCTGTAGATTGTTGCTCTGCCAGGCTGCGGCAGGTCCGGATCGGGTTCCAGTTGTCGGCTTCGCCATGAAGGATGAGCAGCGGGGCGTAGGCGTCGTACAGGCGGTAGGGCAACTCGTTGCAGATCGGGTAAAACGCAACCGCGGCTGCAAAGCCCGGCCGGCCGTTCAATTTTTTCAGCACATTTTTTTGCAGCGCCAGAATAGGGGAAGCACCGCCAAACCCCGTGTAAGCGATACGCGATGGGTCGATGTCGTTCCGCTTGGCGAGCATCTCGTAGGCCCCCAGCACGTCGTTGAGCCGGTCGTTCTCGGAAACCTTCATGCTGGTTGCAGTTCCACAGTCCTGACGGCGTCCCCGGCTCGAAAAGTGATCAATGACAAACACGTTCAGGCGCTGACTGCCGTTGTTCCCCATGGCCTGGTAGCCAGGATTGAGCGCCCCGCTTGCATCAACGGTCCCCGCACAGGTGGGCGTCATGACGAGCGCAGACTTGCAGTTTTCGGCAGTGCACTTGAAGAAGTAGCCGTCTACAGCTTGCCGGGTGCCGTGGGACTCGAAAACTATCTTTTCTTGCGCCATCGCCGCGTTCGCGGCCATCAGAACCAGCGCCAGGATCATGCGTGTCGAAGTCATTGTTGTCCCCTTGTGGATTCAAAGTCATGGACCTGCCGCTGCGCGATTAATCTTGCATCGGCGCGATGCCTCGCCTTGAGCTTACTGTCGTTGGCGGGTTTTGTGGCAGCTTTCGGTGACGATACAGAAAATTGTCCACTGGCCCCAAACAGGCTTGGATGCAGCGTTTGGACTGGGACCGGGCTGTTCCGCTAGAATTCGGTCTGCTCCGGGGTGCAGCCTTGCTGGAAACAGCAAGGGTGGCTGAGATGGTCAGAACCAAACCCGCGAACTTGAATCGGTTCATACCGACGTAAGGAGAGCTGTCAGCAGCCCGGTGCGGGCCTGCCACATCTTTCGGAGCACTTGTTGAACAACAGGCAACCGAAAGCGTGACCAATGGCTCCCCCCAAGTTGATTGCTGAGCTGCTGGCCTTTGTGGCCGACGACAACCCCTCTGACGAAGCCTTCGACCGGCAGGCGCTGGCCCTATTTGCGCACCAGTTCCAGCACAACTTGCCGTTCCAGCGCTTTTGCCAGCAGCGTGGCAAAACTCTGCGCACGGTCAAAAGCTGGCGCGACATTCCCGCCGTGCCCATCAGCGCCTTCAAGGCCTTGAGCCTGAGCTGCATTCCGGCGGAACAGGCAGAACGTACTTTCATGACCAGTGGTACCACGCAGGCCGAGGTCAAGGGCAAACACCACCATCCGACGCTGGCTGTCTACGACGCGTCCATGATCCGCAATTTCCGCCAGCGTTTCATGGGCGCTGGCGATCCCGTCCGCATGGGCATTCTTTTTCCGGACGAAATACTGCTGCCGAACTCCTCGCTGGCGCATTACCTCGCGCTGGCGGTGCGCGAGTTCGGCACCGACGCCAGCCACTACCTGCTGACGCAGCAGGGGCTGGACACGGTGCGTGTGATGGCGGAACTCGAGCGTGCGCAGCAGACCGGCGAGCCTTATGCGCTGCTGGGTGCCAGCTACAGCTTTGTGCATTTGCTTGACGAGCTGCAGCGTCTGGGAAAAACATTTCACTTGCCTCCCGGTAGCCGCGTGCTCGATACCGGTGGTTTCAAGGGCCAGTCGCGCGAGTTGTCCATGGCCGAGTTTTATGCGCAGCTCTCGGCCAAGCTGGGCATCAGCGCCGGCCATTGCATCAACATGTACGGCATGACCGAACTCAGTACGCAGTTTTATGACGCCGGCAATGCGACCCTGCCCTCGGTCAAGTCCGGACCGCACTGGATACGCAGCCGCGTGGTCGAGCCGCTCAGTGGTGAAGAGCTGCCGCGCGGTCAGCAGGGCATCCTCGCGCACTGCGACCTGGCGAATTTCAATTCCGTCACCACCATCCTGACCGAAGACGTGGGTGTGGCAGTGGACGGTGGCTTTTTGCTGCTGGGCCGCGCCCAGGGCAGTGCGGCCAAGGGCTGCTCGTTAGCGGTAGAGGAGTTTTTGCAGGCGGCCACGGCATGAGCTTGCTGCGCGAAACCGCCGGCTACCTGCCTGGCCTGCGCGCCGACGAGGTGACGTGGCAGACGCTTGTCTTCGAAAGCAAAGGTGGCAGCGTCGAGGTGGCCGTGCCGGTATTGAGCGAAGCGCAAATCGTCGCGCTGACGCAGCGTGTGCGCAGCGCCAGCCGCGACTACCTGAAGTCGCTGACGGTGGCGCAGATCGTGCACACCATCGACACAGCCATCCACCGCCTGCTGGACCCGCAGGACCCGTGGCGGCGCAAGGCCGATACGCTGTTGCCGCTGGTGACCGGTTACGACGTCGAGATGGTGCGACTGGGCCTGAGCGCTTACCTCAAAACCTTCCGTAAGCCGCAGTTGCTGCGTTTCCTCACCGAAGATTTTGGCAACCCGCAACTCCTCGACGATTTTGTGCCGCGGACCAAGGGCGGTTTTTCCAAAGCCTTCGGTCCCGATGTGGCGGTGCATGTCTGGGCCGGCAATGTGCCCGGCCTGTGCCTGTGGAGTCTGATCTCGGGCCTGCTGGTCAAGTCCGGCACGGTCGGCAAGGTGGCGAGCGCCGAGCCGCTGCTGGCCGGCTGGTTTGCACAACTGCTGGTCGAGATCGATCCGAAGCTCGCTGACTGCCTGGCCGTGGTCTGGTGGAAGGGCGGCGATGAGGCGCAGGAGAGCGTGTTCTTCGGTCATGCCGACCTGGTGCTGGCCTACGGCGGCAATGCCGCGCTGGCCGATGTGCGGCGCCAGGTGCCGGTCACCACACGTTTTCTTCCCTTTGGCCACAAGCTCAGCTTCGGTCTGGTGGCGGCGTCGGCGCTGGATGCGCGCAAGGCGCCACGTGCGGCGCAGCAGGCGGCTTACGACGTGGTGCGTTACGACCAGCAGGGCTGTTATTCGCCACATGTGTTTTATGTGGCGCGCGGCGGAAAAATCGGCCCGGACGAATTCTCGCGTTACCTCGCGCATGAACTCTCGGCGCTGGAGAAGAAATACCCGCGACGCACACTGAGCCTGGGCGAGGCGGCCGATCTGGCGTCATGGCGCGGCGCTGAAGAAATTCGCAGCCTGTCGCCCGGTGGCCCACAGGTGGCGGGGGAGGGTGACTGGACCGTGGTTTACAACAACAATCTGCAGCCGCTGGCACCCGGCGCGCTGAACCGCGCGGTGCGCGTGGTGGCCGTCGATCAGCTCACCGACGTGATCCCGCTGTTGGGTCCGCACCGCGCTTTTTTGCAGACGGTCGGTGTGGCTGCAACGCCGCGCGAACTGTTTGAACTCGCCGAGCAACTGGGCCGCGCCGGCGTCACGCGCATCTGCGCACTGGGCCAGATGACGTCGCCCGAAGCCGGCTGGCACCATGACGGGCGCTTCGGCCTGCTCGACATGGTGCAGATGGTGGACATCGACAGCTCGGCCGAAGCCGCAGCCGAACTGCTTGCGCCTTATGTTGACTGAAGCACAGACCTTTCTCGACATGCGCGGGGTCAGCTACAGCTTCCCGGCCTACCCCCAGGTGGTGGACCAGGTGGACTGGCAGATCGCGCGCGGCGAGGTGCACAGCCTGGTCGGGCGTAGCGGTTGCGGCAAGACCACCCTGCTCAAACTCGCGGCAGGCCTGTTGCTGCCCGATGCCGGCAGCGTCACGGTCGATGGCCAGGCCCTGCGCAAGCCGGGCAGCCAGCTTGGTTTTGTGTTCCAGGCACCGACCCTGCTTGAATGGACATCCGTGCTGGACAACGTGCTCTTGCCGGTGACATTGCAGCGCCGCCCCTTGCCGGCCGACCACGCGCGTGCGCAAGAGTTGCTGGCGCTGATGGGCTTGTCCGGCCTGGGCCGGCGCTTCCCGACCGAGCTCTCGGGCGGGCAGCAGAGCCGCGTTGCGATTGCGCGAGCGCTGCTGCTGGCACCCACGCTGCTGCTGCTCGACGAACCCTTTGCCGCGCTGGACGCAATCACACGCGAGGAACTGCAGGACGACTTGCTGCGCATCTGCCGCCTCGCGCAGACCACGGTGTTTTTTGTGACGCATGACATCAGCGAGGCGGTTTACCTGGCCGACCGCGTGGCTGTGATGGCCAATGGAAAAATCACCGACGACCTGACGGTGGATCTGCCCTGGCCGCGCCGACGCGAACTGCGTTACGGCGCGCCTTTCAACGCGGTGTGCGCCCGGGTGCGGCGCGCCATGGACGGGGTGCTGACATGCTGAGCCGTGTCGCCAGCCTGGCCCTGTTCGTGGCCATCGTGGGTGGCTGGGAAATTCTGGCACGCGGCGATCAGGTTTCGGCGCTGGTGCTGCCGGCGCCTTCAGTGATCTGGGAGGCCTTGTGGAGCGGGCTGCGCAGCGGTTATTTCTGGCCGCATCTGATTCACACCGGCACCGAACTGCTTCTCGGCCTGGCGCTAGGTTGCGCCGCCGGTTTCCTCGGCGGCATCACTCTGGGCGAGTCGGCCTTTCTGCGCCGCCTGCTGTTTCCCTATGTGCTGGTCAGTCAGGTCGTGCCCAAGCTCGCGCTGGCGCCGCTGTTTATCGTCTGGTTCGGTTTCGGCATGACTTCGACGGTGGTGATCACTGCGTTGATCTGCTTTTTCCCGCTGATGGAAAACACGCTGACCGGTCTGCAGCAGGTCGAGCCGCGCAAGCTGGAGCTGTTCCGCATGCTGGGCGCCACACCTTTACAGACCTTGTGGCGCCTGAAGATTCCCTCCGGCCTGCCGGTCATCATGGCGGGCTTTCGCGTGGCCGTGGTGCTGGCGCTGGTCGGTGCGGTGGTCGGTGAATTCATAGGCGGCAGCAAAGGCCTGGGCGCGCTGATCATCGCTTCACAAGGAATGATGGACACGCCGCTGATGTTCGCCGTGCTGCTGCTCATCACCGTACTGGGCCTGGTGATGTATCAACTGGCCATTGGCCTGGAGCGCCTGCTGCTCTGGCCGCATTTAAAAGAAAATTCAAAGGACTGACATGTACAACTTCACCTCTCTTCTTCGTACGCTCGCCGCGACCCTGTTGCTGGGCTGCGGCCTGGCCCATGCCGCCGACAAGGTGGTGGTGGCCGGCTGGAGCCAGCCGATCACCGAGATCACCAACCTGCTGGTCGAAGAAGACAAGGGTTTCTTCAAGGCGCGTGGCATTGACCTGGGCTACGTGCCGGGCGCCGGTGGCGGCGATGCGATCCGCAACATGTTGACCGGCCAGGCGACGGTGGCATTTACCGACCCCGGATCCTTCTTCGCCGCACTCGACAAGGGTGAAAAATTGCGCGCGATTTATGACATCTATCCGCAGAACGTCTTCAACGTGGTCGCGCTCAAGTCCAGTGGCATCACCAAACCGTCCGACCTCAAGGGCAAGAAGATCGGTGTTTACAGCCTGTCCAGCGGCACCCGGCAAAACCTGCTGGTGCTGCTGCAGCAGGCCGGCCTGACCGAGGCCGACGTGACCATCGTGGTCACCGGCCTGCTGAACTTTGCGCCGCTGATGCAGGGCCAGGTTGATGCCACCGCCGCGACCGACACCGGCCTGCTGGTTGGCCGCACGCGGGGGCTCAATGACGTCAATGTCATGGCCGTGCGTGAGTACCTGAATATTTCCAGCGACATGTTTGTGGTGACCGAAGCCACATATCAGACCAGGAAAGACGTGCTCAAACGCTTTCTCGCCGGCTACCGCGACAGCATGGCCTGGATGATTGCGAATCCGGACGAGGCGGCTGCGCTGGCCGTCAAACGCGCGATCGACGGCAAGAACCCGGCAGTCAACCGCGAGATCATCCAGCTTCGCAATGCCTCCAGCGTGTCGGCCGTCACGCAGGCGCGCGGCCTGGGTGCACTCGACATGGCCATGTTTCAGAAAGCCGCCGACAGCTACAAAAAACTCGGCATGATCCAGCGCGAGATCAAGGCAGCAGACGTGGTCATGCAGGACTTGTTGCCGCCCAAGTAGAAGGAAACATCATGAAGTTCAAGGGCAAGGTGGTGCTGGTGACCGGCGCCGGGCGCGGCATAGGCGCAGCGATTGCGCGGGCCTTTGCGCGCGAGGGCGCGGCGGTTGTCATCAACTACCTGCAGGACGCGGCTTCTGCAGAAGCCGTCGCAGCGGAATGCAAGGCGCTGGGCGGCGACGGCTGGGCGTTGCAGGCCGATGTCAGCTCGCAGCCAGCCGTCTCGGCCATGGTGGCGCAGGTGCTGGCCGAGATGGGTCGCATCGACGTGCTGATCAACAACGCCTTTGCGTCCTACAGTTTTGATCCGGAGCAGCGCAAGCTATTCTGGGAGCTGGACTGGGCCGACTACCAGCGCCAGATCGACGGCGCGGTGCGCGCCACCTTCAACGTCTGCCAGGCGGTGTTGCCGCATTTCAAGCAGCGCAGCCAGGGCGCCATCGTCAACCTCGCCAGCGACCTGGTCGAGCGTCCCAGCGTGCCTTATCACGACTACAGCACCGCCAAGTCGGCGCTGGTCGGCTTCAGCCGCAACCTCGCGGCCGAACTCGGGCCGATGGGCATACGCGTCAACTGCGTGGCGCCGGGACTGGTCTACCCGACGGCCGCGAGCCGCCAAACCAGAGAAGAAGTCCGCGAGCTGCTGACCGCCCAGACCCCGCTGCGCCGCATTGCCACGCCCGACGACGTGGCCGGGCCGGTGCTGTTTCTGGCCTCCGACTGGAGCGGCTTCATGACCGGGCAGACGCTGTTTGTCGATGGCGGGCTGGTGATGAAGTGAGTGTCTGGCCTGCCAAGCTATTGAAGACTTTACGCCTCCAGCCCATATCTATAGGGCGTATCTGGCTATAAAAAAAGAAGCATCGGATGGAGAGCAGCGCAAGCGCCTGCAGAGAATATTTTGGGCCAAGACTCGGTTTTGGCCTGACCCGGTTCTTCAGCGGATGGGCTCCATCTGCCCATGGCGCTGCCATTTGCCACCTAAGGCTTGTCCAAGGCGCGCTCCGCGGACGGCGTGGCGCGCGGGCTGTCTCTGCAGCTCCGCGCGCAGTCGTGGTTCCCTTTCGTTTTTTTGGCGACGAGGCACGGAGTGGTCATCGTTGACGCGGGTTATGCTGGCATGATTAATGCTGTTTACTTTCTCCTGTCAACTCTTATCCGAAAGTGTCACGATGAACCTGCGAAACTTGCTTCTCCGTTTGTTGATTGCCTTGCCGTTTGGCATGTCGGCTCACGCACAGGTCCCTGATTCGGTACGCCAGGACTGGGACAACACCTTTTCTATCGTGGCCCGCGACCCGGCCACCGGGGCACTCGGAGGTGCGGTCTCGACGGCGCGGCTTTCGGTTGGTAATCGTGTGCTGCAGGTGGAATACAAGGTTGGCGCCGTCGCGAGCCAAGCCAACACCAATCCCCTGTTGGCCCGCGATGCGCTCGAGCGTTTGCGTCAGGGTGGAAATGCCACGGAGGCGCTTGACGTGGCCTTGCGAAATGACGAGCGGCGAGAGGAAAGGCAGCTGTCGGTCATCGATGCCAAGGGGATCCAGGCCGCCTTCACCGGGTCCAAGCCGGACGACTTCAAGGGGCACCTGATGGGCAAGGATTGCGTGGTCGCAGGCAACATTCTGGTAGGACGCGAAACGCTTGAAGCGATGCGTACCACCTTTGAGGTAACCGTCGGTACGCTGGCTGACCGGTTGATGGCTGCCATGGAAGCGGGACAAAAAGCGGGGGGCGATCGACGGGGCAAGATCTCCGCGGCGATCGTTGTGTTGAACGAAGCGCCGTCCGCCAATTCATACGCTCGAAATATCGATCTGAGGATAGACAGCAGTACCGACCCGGTCAGCGAGTTGCGTGGGCTTTACGAAGCCTACAAGACTGCGTTCAGGATCAAGTAACCTGGCTGGCAGCGTCCAGACGTGCAGGGAGACCTTGTTAAACTACACGTCTGCCTTTGTAGCTCAGTGGATAGAGCGATCCCCTCCTAAGGGATAGGTCGCAGGTCCGATTCCTGCCAAGGGCACCATCTTTCAGCCGCTGTGACCTTCATGCACTGAACGGCCATGCCGCTCCAGGCCGCCGTCACTTCGACAGCAAACGCATCGCCTCTTCCAGCCCCTTGATGGTCAGCGGGTACATGCGCTGGTTGACCAGTTGCTGGATCACGCTGATGCTCTGGCGGTACTGCCAGACGCCTTGCGGCTCGGGGTTGATCCAGACAAATTTCGGGAAGGCGTTGGTCAGCCGCTGCATCCACTCGGCACCGGCTTCCTCGTTGTTGTATTCGACGCTGCCGCCCGGCTGCAAAATTTCATACGGGCTCATGGTCGCGTCGCCCACAAAGATCAGTTTGTAATCCTTGTTGTACTTGCGGATGATGTCCCAGGTCGCAAACTTCTCGCTGAAGCGGCGCCGGTTGTTCTTCCACATGAAGTCATAGACGCAGTTGTGGAAGTAATAAAACTCGATGTGCTTGAACTCGGTTTTGGTGGCGGAGAACAACTCTTCGACACGCGCGATGTGTTCGTCCATGGTGCCGCCCACGTCCATCAGCAGCAGCACCTTCACATTGTTGTGGCGCTCGGGCACCATCTTGATGTCCAGCCAGCCGGCGTTGGCTGCGGTGGAGCGGATGGTGTCGTCCAGGTCCAGTTCCTCGACATGGCCTTCGCGCGCAAACTTGCGCAGGCGGCGCAGCGCGACCTTGATGTTGCGCGTTCCCAGCTCCTGGGTGTCGTCGTAGTCCTTGTAGGCGCGCTGGTCCCAGACTTTGACCGCGCTCTTGTTGCGGCTTTTTTCCTGGCCTATGCGAATGCCTTGCGGGTTGAAGCCATTGGCGCCGAAGGGCGAGGTTCCGCCTGTGCCTATCCATTTGCTGCCGCCTTCATGGCGTTCTTTTTGCTCTTCAAAACGCTTCTTGAGCGTTTCCATGAGTTCGTCCCAGCCCATCTTCTCGATCTTGGCCTTTTCTTCAGGGCTGAGCTCGAGTTCCAGGTTTTTGCGCAACCACTCCAGCGGGATGTCCTTGGTGAAGTCGGCAATCATCTCGACACCCTTGAAGTAGGCCGCGAAGGCGCGGTCAAACTTGTCGTAGTGTTTTTCGTCCTTCACCAGCACTGTGCGGCTCAGGTAATAAAAATCGTCGATTTTGTACGCGCCCTCGCCGATCTCGCCATCTTCGAGCTTGCCGCTGTTGGGCCCGACCACGCCGGCCTGCAGCGCTTCCAGCAGCATCAGGTATTCCTTGACCGAGACCGGCAATTTGGCCGAACGCAGGGTGTAGAAGAAGTCGATCAACATGGCGTGTTCTCCTCAACTTCGGTGCGGGAGCGTGCTGCGAAGGGCCGCCCCGAGCAAGCGGCGGCCCCCTCGGGGGGCAGCGCATGACACGAAGTGCAAAGCCTGGGGGTCATTTTCTGGGTTTGTCGAGCATGTACAGCAACTGGGCCTGCACTTCTGGCCACTCGCCGGAGCGCAGGCTGTACATCACCGTGTCGCGGATCGTGCCGTCGCGGCGCAGTGCGTGACCACGGATCACGCCGTCTTTTCTGGCGCCCAGGCGTTCGATGGCGCGCTGCGAGGCGTGGTTGAAATTGTCGGTGCGCCAGCCGACGACATGACAGCCGAGCGTGTCGAAGGCATGGCTCAGCAGCAGCAGCTTGCAGGTGGTGTTGATGTGGGTGCGCTGGGAGCGCGCGGCGTACCAGGTGTAGCCAATTTCGACGCGTTTCACGGCCGGCAGGATGTCGTGATAACTCGTGCTGCCCAGCACCGTGCCGGTGGCTGCATCGCGCACGGCAAACGCAAAGCGGTGACCGGCTTCGCGGGCTTTCAATGCGTCTTCAATATAGGCCTGGGTCTGATCCGGCTCGGGCACGGAGGTGACGCGTATCTTCCACAACTCGCCGTCGGCGGCGGCGGCGCGCAGGCCGGCAACATGTTCCAACGCCAGCGGCACCAGCTCAACGCCGCGTCCTGACAGGGCGACGGGCTCCACAAAACTCATGGTTCGCCACTGCGTTTTTTGGTCTGCGCACGGCGCCAGCGCCGCGCCAATTGGAGACCGAGACCGCCACCTATGCCCACCATCACAATGCCGGCGATGGCGCTGTTGCCATAACCCTCGGCAAAGATGTCAAAGCCGAAGAAGCGGCCCAACCAGAATGCGACCAGTGCACCGCCAATAAAACCGATGGCGTCGGACAGACCCTCTAGCAGCAGTGAGCGCGTATCAGTAGTCATGTCTTTTTTTTACCGGTTGTGGCGTTGCATGAACACCAGTTTTTCAAACAAGGTCACATCCTGCTCGTTCTTGAGCAGCGCGCCCACCAGTGGCGGCACCGCCACCTTGTCTTCCTTGCTTTGCAGCGCCTCAAGCGGAATGTCTTCGGCGACCAGCAGCTTGAGCCAGTCCAGCAGTTCGGAGGTGGACGGCTTTTTCTTCAGGCCGGGCAGGTTGCGCACGTCGTAAAAGGTTTTCATGGCCGCGGCGAGCAGCTCTTTCTTCAGGCCGGGAAAGTGAACATCGACGATTTGTTTCATCGTGTCGGCGTCCGGGAACTTGATGTAGTGGAAAAAACAGCGGCGCAAAAAGGCGTCGGGCAGTTCTTTTTCGTTGTTCGAGGTGATGAAGACCAGCGGCCGGTGTTTGGCCTTGATCAGTTCGCGGGTTTCGTAGCAGTAAAACTCCATGCGGTCGATTTCACGCAGCAGGTCGTTTGGAAACTCGATGTCGGCCTTGTCGATCTCGTCGATCAGCAGGGCGACCGGCTCGTCGGCCGTGAACGCCTGCCAGAGCACACCTTTGATGATGTAGTTGTGGATGTCCTTGACCTTCTCGTCGCCGAGCTGCGAGTCGCGCAGGCGCGATACCGCGTCGTATTCATACAGGCCCTGTTGCGCCTTGGTGGTGGACTTGATGTGCCACTGCAACAGCGGCAGCTTCAAGGCCTCGGCCACTTCCTCGGCCAGCATGGTCTTGCCGGTGCCCGGCTCGCCCTTGACCAGCAGCGGCTTTTTCAGGGTGGCGGAGGCGTTGACGGCAAGCATCAGGTCCTGGGTCGCGACGTAGTTCTTGGAGCCTTGGAATTTCATGGTGGGCAACAGCGTTGAGGGGGAAGACGGGTGAATGGGTGTGGATTCGGCCGGGTCAGGCGCCAGCCCGGCGGGCCCAGATATAATCGCAGGCTGTTGATATATCGAATCCTCACCTGAATTGTGCGCGAAAAATGACCAAGCTGTTTACCACGCTATTCGCTCTTGCTGTCTCTCTTGCGACCGCTGCGGCCCATTCCCAGGACATCAAGGGTGATGTCAAAGCCGGCGAAGCCAAAAACGCCATGTGTATCGGCTGCCATGGCATCAAGGGTTATCAGGCCAGCTTCCCCGAGGTGTACAAGGTGCCGATGATTTCGGGCCAGAGCGGCAAGTACATCGCTGCCGCCCTGCAGGCGTACAAAAAGGGCGACCGCAAACACCCGACGATGCGCGGCATCGCCGAATCGCTCAATGACCAGGATATTGCCGACCTGTCCGCCTATTACGAGCAGCATGGCGTGACCGCTGCCGCTGCGCCAGCCGCCCGGACCGCCAAAACGCCCAGCCCCGCCGTCGCCGCCCTGCTGGCCAAGGCTAACTGCGCGTCTTGCCATGGCGCCGATTTCAGCAAACCGATTGATCCAAGCTACGCCAAACTCGGCGGCCAGCATGCCGACTACCTGTTTGTGGCGCTCAAGGCTTACAAGGTCGAGAACAACCCCAAAGTCGGTCGCAACAACGCCATCATGGCGGGCATGGCCAAACAGTACACCAATGCAGAACTCAAGCAACTGGCCAATTACCTGTCTTCTCTTGAAGGCGACCTCAAGGTGATCCCGCAGAGCAAGTTCCGCTAGACCGCTCCGCTCCGGAAACGAAACAAAGCCCCGCTCTGCGGGGCTTTGTCCGTGTGGGTCAGTCTTTTGTCACGTGCGGCCGAACGTAGTGAACAGCCGTGGGGGTCAATCCCTCGTCGCATGGCGCTGCACACAGGCGATGTAGGCGTCTCCGTCTGGTGGCCTGCCTGCCCGCTGGCTTTCCCAGACCATCTGGCCCAGGCAGTCCATGGCTTCATGGTGGGCGTCGTGCAGCGAGTTGCGTCTGGCCGCCAGCAACTCCACCGCCTGGCGGATGCCGCGCGGCTGGTCGATGGAGCACTGCTCGCTGATCGACAGGTGCATGGACAGGTGCAGAAAGGGGTTGGTTCTGCCGGCTTCCACCTCGTAGATTCTGGCCAGCGCCGCATCCGTATCGGCAAAGTCGGCGTGGTATTCAGGATGCTCTTCCAGCCACTGACTTGCTATGGTTTCAATAGCTTCCAGCGGTTGACCAGTGAGGGTCTTGGCGTAAACAGAGCAGAAGAAACGGCGGACGTCGGCTTGTGAGGGCGTGAACATGCGGTGAGCGTAGCACGGCTTGTTTTCCCGCCGTGACTGTGGTGTTTCAGTCACGCCCGCCCGTCAGGCGGCAATGTCCTACGCGGCTTCTGTGGCGGGTCGATTAAATTCCAGCCACGGCAGCGTGATTCCGGCAGCGCGTCGCTCAGCAACAAACATATCCGGCGAGGAGAACTTCATGAACGCAATGAGAATCACGGGCATCGTCCTGATCGTGCTGGGCCTGGTCGGCTTTTTTACCGGTGGCTTCAGCTTCACCAAAGAGTCGTCCAAAGCCAAGGTCGGCCCGATCGAGCTGGTCGTGCAAGAAAAAGAGACGGTCAACTTTCCGCAATGGCTGAGCATCGGGGCCGTGGTGTTGGGCGCGGTCGTCCTAGTGATGGGCTCACGCAAGTCATAGCTCCCACGTTGGTTCACTGCGTGTAACTCTCTGCCCCCCGAGGGGCGCAGCCCCGGCTGGACTGAAGACCCCCCCCCTTCGCCCGAGTTACCTGCGCTGTTCACCCCTTGTTTTGAACCGCCAGCAGGCGAGAAATCGCCTGCGCTGCCTGCAGCAGGGGCTGCAGCATGGTCTCCTGCATCACCCTGGCGCTGGTGCGGTTGGCCTGACCGCTGATGTTGAGAGCCGCTACCGTGCGGCCGGCGCGGTCATGAATCGGTGCGGCCATCGAGACCAATCCTTCTTCCAGCTCCTGATTGACGAGGCACCAGCCCTGCTTGCGGGTTTGCGCGAGTTTTTGGCGCAAGTCGTCGAGGTCCGTCACGGTGTGGCGAGTCAGCGCCTCGGGCCTGGCGGCCTTCAGGCAAGCGATGGCCTGCGCTTCCGGCAGCGCGGCCAGTAGCACGCGGCCCATAGAGGTGCAATAAGCGGGCAGCCGCGAGCCGACACCCAGCGTGATGCTCATGATCTTGTGGGTAGACACACGCAGCACATAAACAATGTCGGTGCCGTCCAGCACGGCGGCCGAACACGACTCCCGGACCTCCTCCACCAGGTCTTCCATGACCGGCTCGGCCAGGTTCCAGATCGGCATCGACGACAGGTAGGCAAAACCCAGATCCAGAATACGCGGGGTCAGTGAGAAATGTTTGCCGTCGGTGTCTACATAGCCCAGGGTCTGCAAGGTCAGCAAAATGCGCCGCGCGCCGGCGCGGCTAAGACCGCTGCGCGCCGCCACCTCGCTGAGTGTCTGGCGGGGCGATTGGGCACTGAAGGAGCGAATCACCTCCAGCCCCCGCGCAAAGGACTGGACATAGTTGTCGCCCGGTACGGGCGACGGTCGGCTCTGGGTGCCCAAGGGGGATGCCGCAATTGCCATCGTTGCCAAAATCTCCTAAAATTCATTATACGAACATTTGTTCTACATAAGAACAAATGGAGCGGCTGAATTTCCTTGATGGAGACACGTTTCATGATCAACAAGATCGCCCGGTCCGTGGCCGATGCGCTGGTCGGCGTGCGGGACGGCGCCACCGTGCTGATCGGCGGTTTCGGCACCGCCGGCATCCCGAATGAGCTGATAGACGGCCTGATCGCCCACGGCGCGAAAGACCTGACCGTCGTCAACAACAATGCGGGCAACGCCGACACCGGGCTGGCCGCGCTGCTCAAGACCGGGCGAGTGCGCAAAATCATCTGCAGTTTTCCGCGCCAGACCGACAGCTATGTGTTTGATGAGCTCTACCGCTCCGGCAAGCTGGAACTGGAACTGGTGCCGCAGGGCAATCTGGCCGAGCGCATTCGCGCCGCCGGGGCCGGCATAGGCGCGTTTTTCTCGCCGACCGGTTATGGCACCGAGATGGCAAAAAACAGCGACGGCTCGCCCAAGGAAACCCGCGAGATCAATGGCAAGGGCTATGTGCTGGAAATGCCAATTTACGGCGACGTGGCGCTGATCAAGGCCGAGCGCGGTGACCGCTGGGGCAACCTGATCTATCGCAAGGCCGCGCGCAACTTTGGCCCGGTCATGGCGACTGCGGCCAAACACACCGTGGCCACGGTGCATGAGATTGCCGAACTCGGCAGCATGGACCCGGAGCACATCATCACGCCCGGCATTTACGTGCACAAGATTGTGAAAGTCGACCGTGTTGTCACCCAAGCCGGTGGTCTCAAGAGGGCGGCCTGACCATGACCTATCTAAAACGAAGCAAGGACCAGCTCGCCGCGCGTGTGGCCCAGGACATCCACGAAGGCGCGGTCGTCAATCTGGGCATCGGCATGCCAACCCTGGTGGCCAACCACATCCCGTCCAACCGGGAGGTGTTGCTGCACAGCGAAAACGGCATCCTCGGCATGGGGCCTGCGCCTGCGGATGGGGATGAAGACTTCGACCTGATCAACGCCGGCAAGCAGCCGGTGACGCTGCTCAAGGGCGGTGCGTTTTTCCATCATGCCGACAGTTTCGGCATGATGCGTGGCGGCCACCTGGACATCTGTGTGCTGGGCGCCTTCCAGGTCTCCGCCACCGGTGACCTGGCCAACTGGAGCACGGGCGAGCCCGGCGCGATCCCCGCCGTCGGTGGCGCGATGGATCTGGCCATCGGTGCGCGTCAGACCTGGGTCATGATGGACCTGCTGACCAAGAAAGGCGAGAGCAAGGTGGTCCGCACCTGCAGCTACCCGCTCACCGGGATGGGCTGCGTCAAGCGTATTTACTCTGACCTGGCCACACTGGAATGCACGCCGCAGGGTCTCAAACTTGTTGATAAAGTCGATGGGCTGGCGCATGACGAGTTGGAAAAACTCGTCGGTTTGCCTATCGCGATTTAAGCTGCCTGCATCCCGAATCATCAGAACCCCTGTCACCGGAAAACCAACATGAGTCATCAAGCCTTTATCTGCGACGCGATCCGCACCCCCTTCGGCCGTTACGGCGGCGCACTCAGCAGTGTGCGCACCGATGACCTCGCCGCCGTACCGCTCAAGGCCTTGATGGCGCGCAACCCCAAGGTGGACTGGCTGGCCGTGACCGACGTGATTTACGGTTGCGTCAACCAGGCCGGTGAAGACAACCGGAACGTGGCCCACATGGCGACGCTGCTGGCTGGCCTGCCGCTGGAGTTGCCCGGTGCCACCATCAACCGCCTGTGCGGCTCCGGCATGGATGCGGTCGGCACGGCGGCACGCGCCATCAAGGCCGGCGAAGCCCGCATGATGATTGCCGGCGGCGTTGAAAGCATGAGCCGCGCTCCGTTTGTGATGGGCAAGGCCGAAAGCGCCTTCAGCCGCGCTGCCCAGATGTACGACACCACCATTGGCTGGCGTTTCGTCAACAAACTGATGAAGGAAAAATACGGCACGGACGCCATGCCGGAAACCGCTGAAAACGTGGCGCTGGAATACAAGATCAGCCGCGAGGACCAGGACAAGATGGCGCTCGCCTCACAGCTCAAGGCGGTTGCTGCGCAGAAGGCCGGCTTCTTTGATGCCGAGATCACGCCGGTCACCATTGCGCAGAAAAAGGGTGACGCTGTGGTGGTCAGCAAGGACGAACACCCGCGCGAAACCTCGATCGAAGCGCTGGCCAAACTCAAGGGTGCGGTGCGGCCTGACGGCAGCGTCACCGCCGGCAACGCGTCGGGCGTCAACGACGGCGCCTGTGCCTTGCTGATCGCCAACGAAGAAGCGGCAAAGCAGAACGGTCTCACGCCCCGTGCGCGCATCGTTGGCATGGCCACGGCGGGCGTGCCACCGCGCATCATGGGCATAGGTCCGGCGCCGGCCACTGAAAAAGTGCTGGCACTGACCGGCTTGAGCCTGGCGCAGATGGACGTGATCGAACTCAACGAGGCTTTTGCTGCCCAAGGCCTCGCGGTGTTGCGCCTGCTCGGCCTGCAAGACGACGACGTACGCGTCAACCCGAACGGCGGCGCCATTGCGCTGGGGCATCCGCTGGGTGCATCGGGCGCGCGCCTGATCACCACTGCGGTGAACCAGTTGCACCGCACCGGCGGTCGTTATGCGCTGTGCACCATGTGTATTGGCGTGGGGCAGGGCATTGCCGTGGTGATCGAGCGCGTGTAAGCCAGTGCGCCCTTAAAGTGCCATGGATGGGCGCTGCGCCATCGCCGCACGCCAGCGCAGCAACTCAGGATGCTGCTCACCCGGCTTGAGCTTGACGATGCGCGCAAAATCCACCGCCACCACAGCGGTGATGTCGGCCATGCTGAACTGGTCTGCCGCGATGAACTCGCGACCGCGCAGCCGCGCATCGAGCACCGCAAAAAACTGCTGCACGCGGGTCAGGCCGCGCTGGGCGAGTTCGGGGATCTGCGGGTAGTCCACCGGTCCCGGCAGGGCGCGGTTGGCCATTCCGGGCGAGCTGTTGCGAAAACATTCGGCAATCGCCAGCAGGCCCTCGAACTCGATGCGCCACTGCCAGCTTGCAATCTCGGCTTTGTCCAGTGCGCTGCTGCCCAGCAACGGCGGCTCGGGGAAATGCGCTTCGGCCCAGGCGGCAATCGCCGCATTGTCGGTGAGCATCACGCCTTCGTCGGTGCGCAGCGCAGGCACGGTGCACTGCGGGTTGATCTGGCGGTAGGCCTCGGCCATCTGTTCGCCAGTGCGCAGGTCAATCTGCACGGTGTCATGCGCCACGCCCTTTTCGGCCAGCAGGATGCGCGCACGCCGCGGGCTGGGGGCGGTGGCGCAGTCGTAAAGCGTGATCATGGCGCCAACTTGTCTTGCGTGCGGGTGTCGAAGTCGCTCGCCGCATGACGCTCATGCAACTGACTGGACGCCTCGCCCCAGGTTCGGTTGACCATGCGGCCGCGCCGGGCGCCGGGACGTTGGGCAATCTCGTCGGTCCAGCGCAGTATGTTGGTGTAGGTCTGCACCTGGAGGAACTCGCCGGCTTCATACAGCTGGCCCTTGACGAGAGCGCCGTACCAGGGCCAGACCGCCATGTCGGCAATCGTGTAGTCCTCGCCTGCGAGGTAGCGCACCTCGGCCAGATGACGGTCCAGCACGTCGAGCTGGCGCTTGACTTCCATCGCGTAACGGTCGATCGGGTATTGCATCTTGCTCGGGGCGTAGGCATAGAAGTGGCCGAAACCACCGCCCAGAAAAGGGGCGCTGCCCATTTGCCAGTTCAGCCAGGACAGGCACTCTGCACGCGCGGCACCACCCGCTGGAAAAAACGCGCCAAACTTCTCGGCCAGGTACTGCAGGATGGCGCCGGATTCGAAGACCCGCACCGGGGTCGCGCCGCTGCGGTCCACCAGCACCGGTATCTTGGAGTTGGGGTTGGCCGCCACAAAACCACTGCCGAACTGCTCGCCTTCATGGATGCGAATCAGCCAGGCGTCGTACTCCGCACCCGTGTGGCCCAGGGCCAGCAGCTCCTCGAGCATCACCGTGACCTTGATGCCGTTGGGTGTGCCCAGCGAATACAGCTGCAGCGGGTGCCGGCCCACCGGCAACGCCTTGTCGTGGGTGGCGCCGGCTACCGGCCGGTTGATATTGGCGAAGCGGCCGCCGTTCGATGACGGAGGCGACCAGATGGCGGGGGGTATGTAGGGCGGGGTATCGTTCATGGGAGTGATATTGCCCCAGATTGGAAAAGCCTGCACAAGGCACCGTGTCCCGCGCAGGTCAGCACGCGTCGGCCTGGGCGGCAGGCCACTACACTGGGGCATTGTTGTTACGGACCTTCGCCGCGATGGAAATTTTTGTGCTCTTGCTGATGGTGGCTGCCTTCGGCGCCTACCGGCTCAAGTCGAAAACCCAGGCCAAACGGATTGCACTGCTGGCCAGCCATCTTGGCAGGTACCAGGTGGAAAAGCTGATGGAAAGCCTGACCGATGGTTATCTCCGGGCGCTGGGCGAAAAAGACCCGGAGCGCCAGAGGCAGATCTGGAACATGCTGGCCACGTCCGAAGAGCAACTGGTGGAGCAGTTCCGTCGCTTCGCTGCAGATTTTTCTTCGGTGGATGTGGTCGATGCCCGCGTCAGCAAGTTGCCGGTGTTTCTGCCTGAAGCCGACCGGTTTTTCCCTGACAACACCTTTGACATGCGCCAGGCCCTGAGCGTGCATGCCCAGGGCATTGAGCGCGCGGCAAAAAATGAACAGGGCCGCACGCCGCGCGACAAGGCCTACACGCTGTCGGCTGAATTGTTCCTGATGCAGCACACCTGCCACTGGTACTGCCGCTCCAAAACCATCGCCTCGGCGCGTATGCTGGCGCGGCACCAGACGCCTTACCTGCAGTTGCTGAAATCGGTGGACCCGGAAACACGCGAGGCCTACCTCGCGCTGATAGGCCGGTGAGCAGGCGCCCCAGCTGCGGCACCTGCCTGCGGGCGCAAAGTGCTTGCATCTGCCGCTGGATCACGCCGGTGGCGAACCAGGTCGAGGTGTTGATTCTGCAACACCCTCTGGAGCAGGACCAGGCCAAAGGCAGCGCGCGCCTGCTGCACCTGAGTCTGGCGCGCAGCCGCATGCTGACCGGCGAGGCGTTTGATGCGCAGGCGTGGCTGCCGACCGGCAACACCCGGCGCAACATCCTGCTTTACCCCGACTTCCCGTCAGACCGTGCCGCCGGTTTGCCGCCGCCACCTGCGCTGGCGCCCGATGTGCTGCAGGACCCGTCACTGCTGCGGCTGATCGTGCTCGACGGCACCTGGCGCAAGAGCCGCAAGATGCTGTACGTGAACCCGTCTCTGCAGCGCCTGCCCCGGCTGTCTCTGCAGGACCTGCCCGTGTCGAACTACCGCATACGCCGCGCGCACCGGCCGGAGCAGTTGTCCACGCTGGAAGCGGTGTG
>NZ_JAYWHI010000049.1:0-9933 GCF_043778355.1 Polaromonas sp. | reverse complement strand
TTCCTGCTTGTGGGGGCGGGCGTGATGGCCGCGTCGGGCGTGGTGGCGTCCGCCACCTGGGTCTACATCGCCAACGCCGACAGCGAGGACATCTCGGTGATGCAGCTGGACCGCGCGGCGGGCCAGCTCAAGCCGGTGGCCACGGTGCCCGTGGGCGGCACGGCCATGCCCATGGTGGTGAGCCGCGACAAAAAATTCCTCTATGTGGCGAGTCGCTCGCAGCCTTTTCGTGTCACCACCTTTGCCATCGACAGTGCAACGGGTGGCCTGGAGAAGCTGGGCGAGGCGGCGCTGGCCGACAGCATGGCCAACATCGATCTGGACCCGACCGGCAAGTGGCTGTTCGCCGCCTCTTACGGCGGCAACAAGATCACCGTCAACAGCATTGGGAACGACGGCCTGGTGGGCGCGGTGCAGCAACTGGTCCGTACGGCGCCGAACGCGCATGCCATCCATGCCGATGCGTCCGGGCGTTATGTGTTTGCCACCAGCCTGGGCGGCGACAACCTGTCGAGCTGGAGGTTTGATGCGGCCAGCGGCACGCTGAGTGCCAATGAACCTGCGCTTGTGAATGTCTTGCCAACCAAAACCGGTCCGCGCCATTTCCTCTGGGACAAGTCACAAAAATACGTCTACCTGCTCAACGAACTCGATGGCGGCGTGGACGTGTTTGCCTATGACGCAGCCAAGGGCGGCATGCGCCATCTGCAGCGCAGCACCGTGGTACCGCCGGATTTTGCCGGCAAGGTCTGGGCAGCCGACTTGCAGATTGCGCCCGACGGAAAATTTCTTTATGGTTCGGAGCGCACGTCCAGCACGCTGACGACCTTCAAGGTCGACGCCGCCACCGGTCAGTTGCAGGTTGTGGGCCACACGCCGACCGAAAAAACCCCGCGCGGCTTTGCCATCGATTCAACCGGCCGCTTCCTGGTCGCTGCGGGCCAGGACTCGCACGGCGTCTCGCTGCATGTGATTGACAGCGCCACCGGCCTGCCCGGTGCGGGCAAGAGCCAGCCTGCCGGCAAAAACCCGAACTGGGTAGAAATCGTCGACTTCAGATGAACACTGACACGCGCCAGCCCATCACCATCCGCATGCACGATGCGGACAACGTGGCCATCGTTGCCAACGACGGCGGTCTGCCGCCGGGCGCCGTGCTGGCGGGTGGCCTGGTGCTGGTGGACCGCATTCCACAAGGCCACAAGGTCGCACTGGTGAACCTGGCCAAAGGCACGGCGGTGCTGCGTTACAACGTGCCGATTGGTTATGCGCTCAAAGACATTCCCGCCGGAAGCTGGGTGCATGAGCGCCTGCTGGAGATGCCGGCCGCGCGCGGCCTCGAAGGCCTGCCGATCGCCACCGTCAGGCCGCCCGTGCAGGCGCCGCTGGAGGGCTACACCTTCGAGGGTTACCGCAATGCCGACGGGTCGGTCGGCACCCGCAACATCCTGGCCATCACCACCACGGTGCAGTGTGTGGCCGGTGTGGTGGACTTCGCGGTCAAACGCATCAAGGCCGAGCTGCTGCCGAAGTTTCCGAACGTCGATGATGTGGTCGGCCTCGAACACACTTACGGCTGCGGCGTGGCGATCGACGCACCCGACGCCATCATCCCGATACGCACACTGCGCAACATCAGCCTGAACCCCAACTTCGGCGGCGAGGTGATGGTGGTCAGCCTGGGCTGCGAGAAGCTGCAGCCGGAGCGCCTGCTGCCGCCCGGCAGTTTTGCGATCGTTGACGAACGCAAGCCTGCTGATGCCGAGCTGGACGTGGTCTGCCTGCAGTCCGACAGCCATGTGGGCTTCATGTCCATGATTGATTCCATCATGCAGGCCGCCGCGCTGCACCTGAAAAAGCTCGATGCGCGCCGCCGCGAGACCGTGCCCGCCAGCGAGCTGGTGGTCGGTGTGCAGTGCGGTGGCAGCGACGCGTTTTCCGGCGTGACCGCCAACCCGGCGGTTGGTTTTTGCACCGACCTGCTGGTGCGCGCCGGTGCCAGCGTGATGTTTTCTGAAACCACCGAAGTCCGCGACGGCATTGACCAGTTGACCTCGCGCGCGAATACGCCCGAAGTCGCGCAGGCCATGATCCGCGAGATGGCCTGGTACGACGCCTACCTGCAAAAAGGCCTGGTGGACCGCAGCGCCAACACCACGCCCGGCAATAAAAAAGGTGGCCTGTCCAACATCGTCGAAAAAGCCATGGGCTCCATCGTCAAGTCGGGCAGTTCGCCGATCAGCGGTGTACTGGCCCCCGGTGAAAAGCTCAGGCAAAAAGGCCTGATCTATGCCGCCACGCCGGCCAGCGACTTCATCTGCGGCACGCTGCAGCTCGCCGCCGGCATGAACCTGCATGTGTTCACCACCGGGCGCGGTACGCCTTATGGCCTGGCCGAGTGTCCCGTCATCAAGGTCGCCACCCGCAGCGACCTGGCGCGCCGCTGGCATGACCTGATGGACATCAACGCCGGCCGCATCGCCGACGGTGAGGCCAGCATCGCCGACGTGGGTTGGGAGATGTTCCATCTGATGCTCGACGTCGCCAGCGGCCGCAAGAAGACCTGGGCTGAACACTGGAAGCTGCACAACGCGCTGGTGCTGTTCAACCCGGCACCCGTGACCTGATTTTTTCGCTCATAACCACCCAAGGAGACACCACCATGCAACGCCGTACCCTGATCCACACAGCCATCGCCGCCGCCGCCAGTGCCCTGAGCGCGAGTCCCGCATGGGCGCAAGGCGCCTGGCCGACCGGCAAGGCCATCACCTATGTCGTGCCTTTTCCACCTGGCGGCAATACCGACACCATTGCCCGCCTGATTGCGCAGCCGCTGTCCAGCGCGCTGGGCACACCCGTGGTGATCGACAACAAGGGCGGCGCCGGTGGCAGCGTGGGTTCGGCGATTGCGTCACGCGCGCCAGCCGACGGCTACACACTGCTGGGCGGTACCATCAGCTCGCACTCGATCAACGTCAGCCTCTACACCACACCGATCGGCTATGACCCGGTGAAATCGTTCGCACCGATCGCGATGCTGGGCGTGAGCCCGCTGCTGCTGGTGGTGCCCGCCAGCAGCCCGTTGCGCACGCTGGACGATGTACTCAAGGCCAGCCGCGCCAAGAATGGCGGTCTGAGCTCAGGCTCGCCGGGCATCGGCACCTCGCCGCACATGGCGCTGGAGCTGCTGGCCAGCCAGTCGGGCGTCAAGTTCACGCACGCGCCGTACAAGGGTTCGGCTCCCGCCGTTCAGGACCTGGTCGGCGGACAGCTCGACATGATGTTCGACACCAGCCTGGTCGTTGGCCCCCACATCCAGAGCGGCCGGCTGCGCCCTATCGCCATCACGGGCAGCCAGCGCGTTCCTGGCTACCCCCAGGTGCCGACCATCGCCGAGAGCGGCCAGAAGGGCTTCGACATGGTCTCCTGGCAGGCCATGTTTGTTCCGGCAAACACGCCGCAAGCCATCGTTGACCGGTTGCATGCCGAAGTGATGAAGGTGCTGGCCCAGCCCGATGTGCAGGCCAAGCTCAAGGGATTTGGCATGGAGCCCTCCACCATGACGCCCGCGCAACTGCTCGCCTACCAGAAGGAAGAGGTCGACAAGTGGGCCAGAGTCATCAAGGCCGCCAATATCAAGGCCGAATAGAACCGAAACAAATTTGAGAAAGCAACAGCAAGCACCATGACATCCATCACGCCTTACCAGTCTTTCCCCAACAGCTTCAAGCGCGACCTGCTGGCCGGCAAGAAGTTGATCGGCTGCTGGTCCTCGCTGTCCAGCGCCATCACCACCGAGGTGCTGGGTGTGGCCGGCTTTGACTGGATACTGCTCGACGGCGAACATTCGCCCAACGACATGGCCACCTACATCCCGCAACTGATGGCGCTCAAAGACAGCCGCAGCGCGCCGGTGGTGCGTCCGACCTCCAACAACTCGGTCGAGCTCAAGCGCCTGCTTGACGCCGGTTTCTACAACTTTCTGATTCCGTTTGTGGAAAGCGCCGAGCAGGCCGCCAGCGCCGTGTCGGCCACGCGTTACCCGCCTCAGGGCATACGTGGCGTGTCGGTGTCCCAGCGTAGCAACAAATACGGCTCCGTGCCGGACTACTTCAAGTCCATCAATGACCACATCTGTGTGATGGTGCAAATCGAAAGCATCGCCGGCACGGCGGCAGCCGGCGAGATTGCCGCTATCGACGGCGTGGACTGCATGTTTGTCGGTCCGTCTGACCTGGCCGCTGGACTGGGCCATCTCGGCAACGCCGGCCACCCGGACGTGCAGGCCGCTATGGTGAAAATTTTTGCCGCCGCCAAGGCGCACGGAAAACCGGTCGGCATCCTGGCACCGGTGGAAGCCGATGCGCGCCGCTACATGGAAATGGGCGCCACGTTTGTTGGCGTCGGCAGCGACCTCGGCGTGTTCCGTGGCGCCACGCAGGCCCTGCGCGACAAGTATCTGGCCTGATTTTTTGGGTTATCCGTACGCGGTAGTCCTGAACAGACAAGGTGGATGAAGACATGGATTGCGGGTCAGGCCCGCAATGACAGGCAAGGAGATGCAGTTTGAATTGTCATCCCGGACTCGATCCGGGATCCATGGCCCCGCCTTCTGAATTTCGGGTTCTGGCCACAAGAATTTTTACTGAACCAGGAGTATTTTTATGAGCAAGCTTGGATTTATCGGCCTCGGCATCATGGGCGCGCCAATGGCGGGCCATCTGGCCAACGCCGGCCATGAGGTTTTTTTGACCACCCGCAGCAAGGTGCCTGCCGACCTGCTGACCGGCAAGGCCGTGGCCTGCGCCTCGGCGCAGGAAGTCGCCGAGAAGGCCGACATCATTTTCATGATGCTGCCCGACACGCCTGACGTGCAGAAAGTGCTGTTCGGCGACAAGGGCGTCGCTGCCGGCCTCAAGAGCAACGCCAAGGGAAAGACGGTGGTCGACATGAGCTCGATCTCGCCGATGGACACCAAGGAATTCGCCAAAAAGATCAACGCACTCGGCGCCGATTACCTCGACGCGCCGGTCTCTGGCGGTGAAGTTGGCGCCAAGGCCGCCAGCCTGACCATCATGGTCGGCGGGCCTGATGCCGCGTTTGAGCGCGTCAAGCCGCTGTTTGAACTGATGGGCAAAAACATCACGCTGGTCGGCGGCAACGGCGACGGCCAGACCTGCAAGGTCGCCAACCAGATCATCGTCGCACTCAATATTGCTGCCGTCGGTGAAGCCCTGCTGTTTGCCAGCAAGGCCGGCGCCGACCCGGCCAAGATACGTCAGGCGTTGATGGGTGGTTTTGCCGCCTCGCGCATCCTCGAAGTGCACGGCGAACGCATGATCAAGCGCACCTTCAACCCCGGCTTTCGCATCGGCCTGCACCAGAAAGACCTGGGCCTGGCGCTCAGCGGTGCGCGCTCGCTGGGCGTGGCCCTGCCGCAAACCGCCAGCGCCGCACAACTGATGCAGGTCTGCAGCGCCAACGGCATGCAGGACCTGGACCACTCGGCGCTGGTGCGTGCCCTTGAGTTGATGGCGGGTCACGAAGTCGCCAAGGCCTGAGCGCTTCAATTTTCAACAACGAATTCAGGAGATAAGCATGACACTCAATCGCCGCAAGGTCCTCGCATCGTCCGTGGCCCTGGGCCTGGCCGCCGCTTCAGGTGTGCAGGCACAGACGCAGGACTGGCCGTCCAAACCGATCCGCCTGATCGTGCCTTACCCACCGGGCGGCTCGTCGGACATCATTGGCCGCTCCATCAGTCAGGCGCTGTCGGAGGCGCTCAAGCAGCCTGTGATTGTTGAAAACCGCGCCGGCGCCAACGGCAACCTTGGCGCCGACCTGGTCGCCAAGTCCGCGCCCGACGGCTACACGCTGCTGCTGTGCGACACCGGCGCGCTGGCCATCAGTCCTTCGGTTTACACCAAGCTGCCTTTCGACCCGAGCAAAGACCTGCGCGGCGTGACCATGCTGGCCTATTCGCCGCATTTGCTGGTGGTGCACCCCTCGGTGCCCGCCAACAACCTGAAAGAGCTGGTGGCCCTGTCGCAAAAATCCCAGCTCAACTTTGCGGTCACCGCCATGGGCAGCGCGCCGCACCTGGCCGGCGTGTCGGTCGAGCGCGCCAGCAACGCCAAGTGGCAGTACATCCCCTACAAGGGCGGCTCGCAGGCGGTGAACGACACCGTCGCCGGCCAGACCCAGGTGCTGATGAACGGCATGCTGGCCACGCTGCCTTTTGTGCAGAGCGGCAAGCTCAAGATCCTCGGCGTCTCCAAGGCCACACGCATGCCGCTGATCGGCAACGTGCCGACCTTGCAGGAGCAGGGCCTGGCCGGTTTCGAGTCGGGTACCTGGCAGGGTGTGCTGGTGGCTGGCGGCACGCCGCAGCCCATCGTGAACCGCCTGAACGCCGAGCTGATCAAGATCATCCGCAGCCCCGAGATTCGCGCCCGGCTCACCGGGCAGGGCGCCGAGGTGGTGACCATGTCGTCGGCCGAGCAGGACAAGTTCTTCAACCAGGAGCGCAAGCGCTGGGCTGAAGTGGTGGCAGCCGCCAACATCAAGCTGGACTGACAATCTGCTATCGATTTAGTAGCTTCTCACGCAGGCAGGACATGGGCTGACGGGCGATTTTCTTCGGGATCCCCTGCACTGTCATGGGGCCCCGCATGTCATCCCGGACACCGATCCGGGATCCATGTCACATCAACCAGAGTCGCGTGTGAGCACCCATGGATTGCGGGTTCCCGGATCGGGTCCGGGACAGGCTCTGCCCGCAATGACAAATCACTTTCTCCCAGACCCTGGACTGTCATCCCGGACTTGCGCCCTGGCGCCGTCGCAGCCAGTGCTCCACGCCTTCAAACAGCGCCTCACTCAGCAGCGCCAGCAAGGTGGCGGGCAGGGCGCCGGCCAGCAGCAACTGGCCGTCGTTCAGCGCCAGCCCGGTGACGATGCGCTCGCCAAAACCACCGGCACCAATAAAGGCGGCAATCGTCGCCGTGCCGATGGCAATCGAGGTTGCGGTGCGCAGGCCGGCCAGAATCGTCGGTAGCGCCAGCGGCAGCTCGACCAGGCGCATGCGCTGGCCCGCAGTCATGCCCAGCGCCTGCCCGGCCAGGCGCAGACCACTTGAGACCTCGCCCAGGCCGGTCACGGTATTGCGCATGATGGGCAGCAGGGCGTACAGCATCAGCGCCATCAGCGCCGGCACCGTGCCAATCAGGCCCAGCACAGAAATCAGCATGGCCAGCAGCGCCAGCGAAGGCACGGTTTGCAGCAGGCCGGTGGCGCCCAGCACCACGGCGCGCAGGCGCGGATGCGGAAACACCCACACCGCCAGCGGAATGCCCAGCAGCGCCGCACCGCCGACAGATATCAGCGTCAGCGCCAGGTGCTGGCGTGTCAGCCGCGCCAGATCGGGGCCAAACAGCTTGGCCCAGAAGCCGCGCTGGCCGGTGTCGGCGCCTGTGCCCGCTGCTGCGGCTGGTGTGCCGCCCGCTTTGGCCACCAGATGATCCCGGGCGATGACATCAAACGCCACGCCTTTCAGCTCAGCCCGCGCGTTCATGGCAATCATCGCGGTCTCATTGATGCTGCCCTCCAGCTTTTGCAGCGCCGCCCAGGCTTTGGGAAAACGCTGCGGCACATCGAGCCGGTACAGCAGCACTGCGTCATAACGCGGAAAGTACGCCTTGTCGTCCGTCAGTACGCGCAGGCCCAGGTGGCCAATCTTCGCGTCGGTGGTGTAGATGTCGATCACGTCCACCTGCTTTTGCGCAATCGCGTCATAAGCCAGCCCGTGGTCCAGCGCCACCGGTGTTTGCGGCGTGCCGTACTGCTGGGCCAGGCCCTGCCAGCCGTCGGCCCGGCCTATGAACTCGTTCGACAGGCCCAGCTTGAGGGCAGGGTGTTTGGCCAGATCGGTCAGTGTCGTGATGCCCAGGCGCTGCGCATTGTCTTCGCGCATGGCCAGCGCATAACCGTCGTTAAACCCCAGTGGCACCGCTGCACCCAGGCCCAGCGGCGCCAGCGCGGCGTTCATCGCCTGCAGCGTCATCGGCGTTTTGCTTTTCAGGATCTCCAGGCTGATGGTGCCCACGTATTCCGGGTAGAGGTCGATGCTGCCGGAGCGCAGCGCCTCATAAACAATCGCGGTGTTGCCCAGGCCCTGCAGCACCGAGGGCGGCGTGGGTGTGTGCGGCGCAGCCGTCTGCGCCAGCACCTGCGCCAGGATGTAGGACTCGGTGAAGCGTTTGGAGCCTATGCGCAGCGTGTCATTGGCGGGCGGCGCGGCAAAGGCCAGACTGCTGACAAGGGCCAGCAGTGCGGCGATGCAGGTGATGAGGGCAGGGCGGCGAGGCGTCATGCCGCCAGTATCGCCGCGGCTGGCAGAAGGTAGCAAGTTGCAGTATTGAGCCAACATGGATTGCGGGTCTAGCCCGCAATGACAAGCGGGGAAGGAGTGTCATCCCTGCCCCGGCTGTCATCCCGGACTCGATCCGGGATCCATGCAACATGAACCACCGGCGCGTGTGGCCCACATGGATTGCGGGTTCCCGGATCGAGTCCGGGACAGGCTCTGCCCGCAATGACAAGCGGGGAGGGACGTGTCATCCGGGACGCCTCGACTGTCATCCCGGACTCGATCCGGGATCCATGCCCCCGTTCCCGCACCCGTCTTTTTCCCGTTCGCCCTGAGCCTGTCGAAGGGGCCCGCCCAGCTCAGAAGCGGCTTCGACAGGCTCAGCCCGAACGGTTGGGCTTGACCGCGCCCCAGCACCATCCTCTAGCCTGTGGCAGACTGCCTTCCACCCGAAACACCCCTCACCAACCCACCATGCCCATCCAGCTCTACGCATTCGACACCCCCAACGGCCGCAAGATCAGCGTCGCGCTCGAAGAAATGGGCCTGCCTTACGACGTGCACGTGGTGGACATCACCAAGGGCGAGCAGACCGCGCCCGACTTCCTGAAGATCAGCCCCAACAACAAGATCCCCGCCATCATCGACCCCGACGGTCCGGGCGGTGAACCCATCAGTATTTTTGAGTCCGGCGCCATCCTGATCTACCTGGCTGAAAAGACCGGCACCTTCCTGCCCAAAGACCCCCGCGCCCGCGTCGCGGTGATGGAGTGGCTGATGTTCCAGATGGGCGGCTTCGGCCCCATGCCCGGCCAGGTGCACCACTTCATCGCACTCAAAGACGAAGCCGAGCGCCGCTACGGCCTCGAGCGCTTCATGGCCGAGACCAGACGCCTCTACGGCGTGATGGACCGCCGCCTGGCCGACCACGCCTTCTTCGCTGGCGAAGAAATCTCAATCGCCGACTTCGCCATCGTCGGCTGGGTCTGGCGGCATGAGCGACACAAGGTCGATCTCGCGGATTTTCCGAATGTGTTGCGGTGGTACCGGGCGATGATGGGGCGGGAGGCGGTGGCGCGGGGGTTTGGAGTGCCATTGAAGCGCGCGTCTTGACGACGGTGTCAGGCTGCCAGTCGCTACAAATTACATAGCTGCTTGCGCCCGCCATTTGTGGGCTGGCGGCTGATTTGTCCTCCAATCGCAGGTTAAAGGGCGGATTTTCTGTTGTCCGCCCGGTGCTAGCTGTGTGCCCTCTCATTGGGGGATGGCTATCGATTGGTGCTCACCTAGAATGGGCCAGAGGGAAGAGCAATGACGCCAGAGCAAAAAGCCAGAGTCAGCATAGACGCGCTGTTGCAGCAAGCAGGCTGGCACGTCTGCAACATGGCAGATGCCAACATCCACGCAGCCCGTGGCGTCGCCCTCCGCGAATTCCCGCTCAACACCGGCTTTGGTTTTGCCGACTACCTGCTCTACATCGACGGCAAAGCCGCTGGTTTGATCGAGGCCAAGTAGTAAGGCGCCACACTCACCGGCCCGAAACGCTGGCCGCGTTCCTATCCGTT
>NZ_JAYWHI010000048.1:0-26749 GCF_043778355.1 Polaromonas sp. | reverse complement strand
AGCACGGCCTGGGAGCGGACCGCCAGGGCCAGCGCGTCTTGCGGCTTTCCGGGTGGTGTTGTCTGCGCAGCAGCCAGCGCGGCGCTGAGCAGCACAAGGGTGAGGAGGATGCGCATGCGCCGACCATACAGGAATTGTGGTGGACCCATGCCGCCATAAAAAAAGACAGGCCGGAGCCTGTCTTTCAAAAAGGCGTCACGGGACGAACCCGCAACCCCCTTGGAGCATTTACTTGCTGCCGGCGGCTTTCACGTCGGCCTTGGCTTCTGCCTTGACGCCAGCAGTTTCTGCGCTGGCGGTGGCTTTGTCGCCTGCGGCTTTGATACGCACGGTGTCGACCTTGGTGTCGGCCTTGATCACGGCTTTGTCGGCTTTGAGATCGGCCTTGGCATCGGTTTTTTCAGCTTTGGCCATGGCGCTGGTCTTGTCTTCGGCGTCGGCCTTGACAACTTTGGCATCAGCCTTGGCCTTGGTGGTGGCTGATTTGGTCAGCGCCTTGGTTTTCTTTTCGGCGGCATTGGCTTCGGCCTTGTCAACCTTGGCGTCGGCTTTGGCGTCGACCTTGGCTTCGCTTTTCACGGCAGCAGCAACAGATTTTTCGGCTTTGGCCTCGGCCTTGACGACCGCAGGCGTGGCAGGCACGGCAGGCGTCACCGGTGCCGGGGTTTGCGCAAATGCGGCGCCGGCGATCAGGGTGGTCATCAGGGTAGCGAGTAATTTGTTCATGGAAGTCCTTTGAAAACGGTTTGAGTCATCAGGGTGATGTCACATGACCAGATGTTCAACGGGGCAGCCAACTGTGCTGTTGACCTTGAACACATACCGTTGCAACCTGCACACCCGCTTTACATGCGGTTCGCATTCAGTGGTGATGCCGGCCCGGTCTGTGCAGATGCGGATGATGAGGGCGATGCCCGTGTGGATGCGGGCGGCTGTAGCCGCGCGGATGACCGAGGTGCACCGCCCCGCCTATGAATACCGGCGCTGGCGTCACATACACAGGAGCCGGCTCATACACCGCGCCGTAGGGCGCGGCGGGGTAGGCGGGGTAGACGGCGCAACCCGTCAGGCCGGCGGCGGCAATCAGCAGCAATGTGGTCTTGATCATCATGGTGAATCTCCTGAATGGACGGCCAGATGCAGCCGCAAGCATTCATTAAGCGGTGCGAGGGTCATGCGGCCATGTAGTCATGTGCGCGGCAGATGTCTTTGCGTTACCAGATGTGGTCAACATGAAGACGGGAAGAAACACCACACGCGCGCAGGGAACGATCAGGCAAGCTCGCCATCTGACAGACTTGCACTTTGAGGAAACCCATGAAACGCAGACAGTGGCTGTTGTTACTACCGACCGCGTTCGTCGTGGCCGCAACCAGCGCGCACGCACAGCCCAGCTACACCGTGACCAGCGCGCAATTGCAGCAGGCGGTGGCCGAAAAATTTCCGATGCGTTACCCCGTCGGCGGGCTGCTGGCGCTGACGCTGCAGCCACCGCGGCTGCGCCTGCTGCCCGAGCAGAACCGGCTGGGCACCGTGATGGTGGTCGATGCCGCCGGCCCGGCACTGTCCAGCAGCAGTAGCGGCAACTTCGACGTGGACTTTGCGCTGCGTTACGAAGCCAGCGACCAGTCGATACGCGCGCACAAACTCAAGGTCAACACCCTGAGCCTGTCCGGCCTGCCGCCAGGGCCTGCCGCTCTGCTACAGGCCTACGGTCCGTCGCTGGCCGAGCAGTCGCTGCTTGAAGTGGTGCTGCACAAGCTGCAGCCAAAAGACCTGATGCTGGCCGATGGCCTGGGCCTGGAGCCCGGCGCGATCACGGTGACGGCCCGAGGTCTGGTGATTGGTTTTGTGCCGAAGAAAACCCTTTGAGAGAAGTCTGCTGGTTCCTGACTTGTCATCCCGGACCTGATCCGGGATCCATGCGGGCAATCTGCTATTGCTCCTGATTTGATAGCTGCTCCCCCATGACGGACATGGGCCAGTGCCCGCTTTGGCTTAAAACCGCGGCTACAGCCCCTTTTCCACCATGTCGATCAGCCGCTGACCAATCTGCGCCATCTGCGGGCCGATCACCGGGGCCAGCGGACCGTCCACCACCAGCATGGCCAGTCCGTGCACCGCCGACCAGGCGAGGTATTCGGCGCCGGGCCGGCGCTCCGGCGGCATCACGCCGGCCGCCACCAGCCGGTCCAGCGCGGCGCCCAGCAGTTCGAAGGGATTGAGCCCGCCGGGGCCGGCGGTCGGCGCCTCGGGGGTGGCCTGGATCAGCACGTCGGAGCGCGCAAAGGCGGTGCGGAACAGGCCGGGTTCGCCCAGTGCGAAGCGCAGGTAGCCGGTGCCAACGGCGCGCACGCTGGCGCGGGCGAAGTCTGCCGGCGCCAGATGGGAGGGCAAAGCGGCCAGCTCGGCTTCCATCGCGCCGGCCACCGCCGACAAAGCCGCGGCGCGTACCGCCTGCAACAAGGCGTCGCGGCCGGCGAAGTGGCGGTAGGCGGCATTTGGCGCGACGCCGGCGCGGCGCGTGGCTTCACGCAGCACCACGGCGTCGGGCCCGCCAGCCCGCGCCAGCTCAATGCCGGCTTCTAGCAGCACACGCCGCAGGTCACCATGGCGATAGGTGCTGCGGGCGGCGGGGGTGGCCGGGGGCTCGGACGGGCTGTTCATGGCTTGTTACGAATTAATGTGGACAGTGTCCATTATCTTTGTTATTCTTTTGTGGACGGTGTACACAATAACCTTGTTCTCAAGCTGGGACAAGACAGCCCGAGATATTCGGCGCGCACCTGACCGGCTTTCACAAGGAGAACAGACATGCAGAAAATCACCCCCTTCCTGACCTTCAAGGACCAGGCCGAAGACGCGCTGAAGTTCTACACCTCGGTGTTCAGAAACGCCAAGGCGGGAGCGACCCAGCGTTATGGCGAGGGCGCCCCGGTCCCCAAGGGCAGCTTCATGACCGGGAGTTTCGAGATCGCCGGCCAGACCTTCTTTGTGCTCAATGCGGGCCAGGACTTCGGCTTCGCGCCCGGCATGTCGCTGATGGTCGACTGCCCGACGCAGGATGAAGTGGATGAACTCTGGGACAAATTGTCGGCGGGCGGCAGCGTGCAGGCCTGCGGCTGGCTGACCGACAAATTCGGTGTGTCCTGGCAAATCGTGCCCAGCGTGATGCGCACGGTGCTGGCCGACAAGGACCCGCGCAAGGTCGAACATGTCATGAAAGTGATGATGCAGATGATCAAGCTGGACGGCCCCAGGCTGCAGCAGGCCTATCAAGAAGCCGGAGGGTCGGCATGAAGCTTTATTACTTCGACGTGCTGAATCCGCGCAAGGTCTGCGCGCTGGCGCGCCACCTGGACCTGCCGGTGGAATTTGTCCACGTGAACCTGGGCAAGGGCGAACACAAGACGCCGGCTTTTCTAGCCATGAACCCGAATGGCAAGGTGCCGGTGCTGGTGGACGGCGCCGTCACGCTGTGGGAGTCCAACGCCATCCTGTGTTACCTGGCGCGCAAGGCCGGCTCCGACCTGTGGCCCACGGACGCTCGCCAGTTCGAGGTGCTGCGCTGGCTGATGTGGGACGCCACCGCGTTTGCGCCGCAGGCCGGCACGCTGTACTTCGAACACGTGATCAAGTCGCGTTTCGGCATGGGCGGGCCCGACCCCGGCGAGGTGCAGAAAGCCACGCAAGGTTTCCTGGGTTTTGCCGCCGTGCTGGAAGCACATCTGCGCGGCCGCAGCTACCTGCTGGGTGATGCCCTGAGCGTTGCGGACTTTGCCGTCGCCATCACGCTGCCGTACGCGCAGCAGGCGCAGCTGCCGTTGCAGGATTTTCCCGAGATCCGGCGCTGGCATGCGCAAATGAATACGCTGCCGGCCTGGCGCGAACCTTTCCCTGATCTGGCCGAACCCGCCGGGCTGGCGGAGGCCATATGAACCCAGGGTGACGGAGAACTTGCGGCTGTATGACGGCCTGCAGCGTCACTTTTATTTTTCCAACCCAAACCACTCCCAGGAGAATTTGATGAAAGTCCAATCCTATCTTTCGTTTGAAGGGCGCTGTGAAGAAGCGCTGGAGTTCTACAAAAAGAGCGCCGGCGCCGAAGTGACCACCTTGATGCGCTGGAGTGACAGCCCCGACCCGGAAATGAAGGGACCGCCCGGCTACGAGAAAAAGATCATGCATGCCGCTTTCAAAATTGGCGAAACCAGCCTCATGGCCGACGACGGCATGGGGCCGGGAACCGCCGAATTCAAAGGCGTCACACTGGCGCTGAGTGCCAACAGCGACGGGGAGACAAAACGCCTGTTCGACGCGCTGTCCGCAGGCGGCAGCGTGCAGATGCCCCTGACCAAAACTTTCTGGACCTCCTCTTTCGGCATGCTGCGCGACCGGTTCGGCGTGCCCTGGATGGTCATGACCGCGTCGGCCTGACTCCGGGAGCACCACAGTGATTCAGACCCGACACGGAAGTTGCCACTGCGGCGCGGTCAAGTTTGCGTGCGACATCGACCTCGCGCCGGCAGGCCAGCGCTCACCTCAAGTTCGGCCTGGCCCGTGGTTCGCATCGACGCTGCGCTGCAACTGCTCGTTCTGCGGCAAGACCCGGATGTGGAAGAACCACGTCCCGTCCGAAGCTTTCCGGCTGCTTGAAGGGGCGGAAAACCTGACGCACTACCGCTTCGGCGAGGGCTCGATTGACCACACCTTTTGCAAGACCTGCGGCGTTTACGCTTTCGTCAGCGCCAGCGAACCCGTCATGGGCGGCGACTTCTTTTGCGTGAATGTGGCCTGCCTGGACGACGTCGAACCCCATGAGCTGACGGCCGCACCGATACGCTACGAAGACGGCGCCCATGACGACTGGGCCAACCCGCCCCCCATCACCGGCTACCTGTGAACGGCAGTAACCCCTGTCAACAACCCAAGGAGATAAGAAAATGATGGACGCGAAACCTCAACAGGAACATGTGTGGCTACAGCAGATGCTGGGCGACTGGACCATGGTCGGCGAATGCGACATGGGTCCGGACCAACCCGCCAGCCGGACCACGGGCAAGGAGCATGTGCGCGCACTGGGCGGCTTTTTTGTGGTCTCCGAAGGTGAGGGTGAGATGCCCGGCAGCGCCGATACCGGCTTCATGCTGATGACGCTCGGTTATGACATCGAGAAGAAGAAATTTGTCGGGAGCTGGGCAGGCTCCATGATGCCCGGCATGTTTTTCTACGAGGGCCAACTCGACGCCGCCAAAAAAGTGCTGGCGCTGGACACCGAAGGCCCGAGCTTCACGGGCGACGGCACCACGGCGAAATACCAGGACGTGATCACGATCATCAGCAGGGACGAACGTACGCTCCATTCGCAAACCCTGCAACCGGACGGTAGCTGGAAGCGTTTCATGACGGCGACTTACCGGCGCGTGAAGTAGCGGTGCCACGCCGGCGCCAGCAGATTTCATGCGATCCAGTTACAGTGGCGCAGGCTGGCGCGGCATCATGGCGCCCGCATCAACCGGAACCCCGCTTTGCCAGACATCATTTCCATCGAAAAGCTCAGCAAGGTCTACGCTTCGGGCTTTGAAGCCCTCAAGTCAGTGGACCTTCGCATCCGGCGCGGTGAGATCTTCGCGCTGCTCGGGCCCAACGGCGCCGGCAAAACCACACTGATCAACATCGTTTGCGGCATTGTCCAGCCCAGTTCGGGCACGGTGAAGGCCGACGGGCACGACATCGTGCGCGACTACCGTGCGGCGCGGGCCAAGATCGGCCTGGTGCCGCAGGAGCTCTCGACCGACGCGTTTGAAACCGTCTGGTCCACCGTGAGTTTCAGCCGCGGCCTGTTCGGCAAAGCACCCAACCCGGCGCACATTGAGAAAGTGCTGCGCGACCTGTCGCTCTGGGACAAGAAGGACAGCAAGATCATGACGCTGTCGGGCGGCATGAAACGCCGGGTGCTGATTGCCAAGGCGCTGTCGCACGAACCGCAGATATTGTTTCTTGACGAGCCGACTGCCGGCGTCGATGTCGAATTGCGCCAGGGCATGTGGGAGATGGTGCGCAAGCTGCGCGACAGCGGCGTCACCATCATCCTGACCACGCACTACATCGAGGAGGCCGAGGAAATGGCCGACCGCATCGGCGTCATTCGCAAGGGCGAGCTGATTGTGGTGGAAGACAAGGTGGTGCTGATGCGCAAACTCGGCAAGAAGCAACTCACGCTGCAACTGCGCGCGCCGCTGCAGGCTATGCCCGAGGCGCTGGCCGGCTTGCCGCTGGAACTCGGCGATGGCGGCAACACGCTGATCTACACCTTCGACACACAGCAGGAGGAAACCGGCATCGGCGAGCTGCTCAAACGGCTGGCTGCGCTGGGCATCGACTTCAAGGACCTGCATTCGAGCGAGAGTTCGCTGGAAGATATTTTCGTGAGCCTGGTCCATGCCGGCGATCAGGCCGGCAAGCTCAAGGAGGCCGCATGAACTGGCACGCGATCCGCGCGATTTACCGTTTTGAAATGGCGCGCACGTTCCGCACCTTGACACAGTCGATTGCCTCGCCGGTGATCTCGACCTCGCTCTACTTCGTGGTGTTCGGCGCGGCCATCGGCTCACGCATGGGCGACATTGACGGCATCAGTTATGGGGCCTTCATCATCCCCGGCCTGATCATGCTGTCGCTGCTCAACGAAAGTATCTCCAACTCTGCCTTCGGCATCTACATGCCGAAATGGTCGGGCACGATTTATGAGCTGCTGTCGGCACCGGTGTCGTCGATTGAGGTGGTGATGGGTTATGTAGGCGCAGCCGCGAGCAAGTCGGTGCTGCTGGGTCTCTTGATTCTTGCGACGGCGCGGCTGTTTGTTCCCTACAGCATCGTCCACCCGTTCTGGATGCTCTGCTTTTTGCTGCTGACCGCGCTGACCTTCAGCCTGTTTGGTTTCATCATCGGGCTCTGGGCTGACAACTTCCAGAAGCTCCAGATCGTGCCCCTGATGGTGGTGACACCGCTGACCTTTCTGGGCGGCGCGTTTTACTCGATCAACATGCTGCCGCCGCTGTGGCAGAAGATCGCGCTGTTCAACCCGGTGGTCTATCTGATCAGCGGATTCCGCTGGAGTTTTTACGGCGTGGCCGATGTCAACGTCGGCATCAGCGTAGCGGCCATTCTCGGCTTCCTGGCGCTGTGCCTGGGTGCGGTGTGGTGGATTTTCCGAACCGGCTGGAAGCTCAAGGCCTGAGCCGGAAGCGCACAAACGACAAAAGCGCCAGTCACCGAAGTGGCTGGCGCTTTTTTGCGCTTGGCGCCGTCCGCAGACGGCCCGATGCTAAGGCTTACTTGGCTGGAACAACAATCACGGTGTCGCCGGTTGCGCCCTTGGCACCGGTCGATCCAGTAGAGCCCATAGTGCCCGTTGCGCCGGTAGCACCGGTGGCACCGGTAGCGCCTGTGGCACCAGTTGCACCGCCGCTAGGGCCAGTGGAACCAGTGGCACCGGTAGAACCAGTCGCACCGGTGTAACCCGTGGAACCGGTAGAACCTGTAGAACCGGTACTGCCGGTACTGCCGGTGGCGCCAGCAGGGCCCGCAGGACCAGGCACGGTTACAACAGCAGGGGTTGGCGTAACAACGGTACGCTCACAAGCGGTCAGGCCAAGGGTAGCGACCAGGGCGGCCAGCAAGATGGAATATTTCATGGGGAGTCCTTAGGAGTTGAGCGAAACATGCGCGTGAAATGCGCAGGCAGTTTTTTCTGCCTCGGCCATGAACTTCCAAAATTATTTCTGGCAGATGCAAAGGACGAACGTTGAAGATAGGCCCCGCACAACGCGCCTGCTGTAGGACGGCTGCACCGCAGTCTGTCCCGAATCGGCAGCAGTATCTGCTGACCAGCCCTTGAAATCCGGTCCGGGAAAGCACATCTTTGCTGATTGAGCCACCCACGTCCGAAAGCCACTGCCATGTCTGCCACCCCCGCAAACACCCCGATTGTCCAGGTCAAGCCCCTTGGTTTCCCATGGGAAACCATGGATCCGTTTTTATTTTGCGCCTACCACGACGACGCTTACCCGCGGGCCAATGCCGCCATGGGGCCGGCGGCCTCGCTGGCTGGCCGCGCCATCGGCCAGGACTTCAGCCGCAGGGACGGCTGGAGCATGTATCACGGCGAAAAGGTACCCGGCTTTCCGCCGCACCCGCACCGCGGCTTTGAGACGGTGACCATCGTGCGCAAAGGCCTGGTCGACCATTCAGATTCGCTGGGTGCAACTGCGCGTTTCGGCGGCGGCGATGTGCAGTGGCTGACGGCCGGCAAAGGCATCGTGCATGCAGAAATGTTTCCGCTGCTCGACCCCCTCAACGACAACCCGCTGGAGCTGTTCCAGATCTGGTTGAACCTGCCTGCGCGCAGCAAGATGAGCGCGCCGCACTTCACCATGTTCTGGTCGCAGGACATTCCGCGCGTGACCGCCACGGACGACGCGGGGCGCAGCACCGAGGTTGCAGTGATCGCCGGGCGCTTGCAGGGTACTGACTCGCCGCTCGCGCCACCCCCTGACTCCTGGGCCGCGCAGGCGGAGGCCGACGTGGCGATCTGGACACTGCGCATGGCGCCGGGCGCACGCTGGACTGTGCCGGCCGCCGCAGGCACCGGCACGCGCCGCCAGCTCTATTTCTTCAAGGGCAGCTCGGTAGCCATCGGCGGCCAGGACATCCGCAGCCCGTCGGCCATCGAGATCCGCGCCGATGTTGCGGTTGAGCTGGTCAACGGCGATGCCGAAGGTGAGTTTTTGCTGCTGCAGGGCAAACCGATTGCGGAACCGGTGGCGCAGTACGGCCCCTTCGTGATGAACACACAGGCCGAGATCGCGCAGACCATGGCCGAATACCAGCGCACGCAATTCGGCGGCTGGTCGTTTGACAGCGACACGCCGGTGCACGGCCGCGACCCGGCACGGTTTGCGGTGCATCCGGGCGGGCGCAAGGAGCGACCGGTAGACAAGTTGCCACCTTCCAGCACCTGAGGCATGACCGAACCCGCGGCGCCGCTGGTGCTGCGGGTGCAGTGATGTGGGCAAGTAAACTGGTTGGGCCCCTGCAGGCGGGCGGCGATGGCACTCACCGGTGCCACATTTCTCAAGAGGCGATTTATGGCGATTGGCTGGCTGGCGGTGTTACAGATGGTTCCCTGGTCGGACGTGATCAAAAATGCGCCCAAGGTCGCCGACGGCGCCAAAAAACTCTGGCATGCTGTCGGCAAGAAACCGCCGCCGGTCCCGCCCGCAAACACCGGCACAGGTGTGCAACTTTCGCCGGAGGGCCAGGCCATTGCTGCGCTGCAGGCCCATGTGCTGGCACTGGAAAGCGCCACCCTCGACCTGCACGAACAGATGCTCGCATCGTCAGAGCTGATCAAGGCGCTGGCCGAGCAGAACACCCAGCTGATCCGTCGCGCCGAGACCAACCGCATCCGCGTGCTGGCGCTGGCCGGTGTGACGGCGCTGGTAGCCGTCATCGCCGTGGTCAGCCTGACCCTGGTACTGGCACGCTGACGGGTGCTGGCCGTGTCGCCTTCCCCCGTTGTCCTGTCTGGTATGCACATCCGGCTGGAGCCCTTGACCCTGGACCATGTGCCGGGGCTGGCGCGGGCGGGCCTGTTTCCGGAACTCTGGCGGCTGCAGCCTGCGGCCATCAACGACGAACACGACATGCGGGCCTATGTGGTGCAGGCGCTGGATGAGCAGCAGCGCGGCCTGAGCCTGCCCTTTGCCATCGTGCGCCAGAGCGATGACGAGGTGATCGGCAGCACGCGCTACATGGACATCGCACTGCCGCACCGGCGACTGGAAATCGGCGCGACCTGGTTCTCGCCTGCCTGCCAGCGCAGCGGCGCCAACACCGAGGCCAAGCTGTTGCTGCTCACGTACGCGTTTGAAAGCCTGAACCTGATCCGGGTGGTCTTCAAGACCGAGGTGCTCAATCAGCAGTCGCGGCAGGCGCTGGCGCGCCTCGGTGCGGTCGAGGAAGGTGTCTTCCGCCAACACCTGATGGCGGCGTCAGGGCGCAGGCGCGACATGGTCTACTTTTCCATCCTCGACAGCGAGTGGCCGGCGGTGAGGGCCGCGCTGGCGAACAGGCTAGCTGACCGCGGGCGCCTCGGCAGGGCCGAATGACAACGGCGCGCCAGACTGCTTGCCGCCGACCGGAGTCACTGGACCCAGCACCCAGTATGTGGACAAGCTGCCGCCGCCCTTGATCTCCAGGGCTTCGCGCGCGCTGAATTCAAACTTCCCGCGTGTTTGCAGATACACGGCTTCGGTCACATGGATGGCACCGGTCGCGCCCGTACTTTCCATGCGGCTGGCCACGTTGACGGTGTCACCCCAGACATCGTAGAGAAAGCGTTTCACACCGATGACCCCGGCGACCGCCGGACCGGCGTGGATGCCAATGCGCATGCCCAGCCGGGTTCCGTTGATGCGGTTGTAGCGCTGCAAGGCTTCGTTCATGTCCAGGGCCAGTTGCGCCAGGCTGTCCAGCCGCTGGTCCGACACCACCATGTAGGCGTCACCGATGGTCTTGATTTTCTCCAGCGCGTGCCGCTCCACGAGTTCATCGAAGGCAGAGAAGATGTCGTTGAGCACCAGTACCAGCGCATCGGGTGGCAAGGTCCGCGAGAAACGGGTGAAGCCGGCAATGTCGGCGAACAACACGCCCATGTTTTCGAATTTGACCGCCTTGACCTTGCCGTCGCGCTTGAGTTCCTCGGCAATCGGGGCCGGCAGCACGTTGTAAAGCACCTGGTCGGCACGGGCGCGTTCGGTCTCAGCGCGGCGTGTCTCGGTGAAGAGTTCGAGGTTACGCGCGTAGGTGAACTTGTCCAGCTCCAAACACAGAACCACCACACAAAAGGGGTTGACAAGCATTGCCAGCACACGGGCCGCGTCGCCGTACCGCCAGACCGCGGCAAGCCCCAGCACGGCAAAGCTGAACAGGTACAGGGGGCGGCGCACAGGATGCGGCGTGCACATCACGGTCGCGACAAAGGTCAGCCCGGCGGCGTAGATCGACAGGTCACCGCGTCGCCAGGCCGCCGCCGCGCCTATCCAGGTCGCCAGCGCCACCGCACCGATGCAGGCCAGGTAGAGCGGAACTTCGCGGCTGCGCGATGGCGGCAACAGGCGGTCGGTGGCAACAATACCGAGAAAAAAGAGTTCGGCGGTGATCTGCCAGCCCAGCAACCACAAGGAGGCGGCCGGTAACGCATCCCAACCAACGGAGATGGACGGCGCATGAACGGCCAGGGCGGCGGGTGGCAGCAGACACGCCACGACCTTGCTGTAACGCACGCCCTGCGCCCAGCTTTTGCCGACCAGCCACTCCCGAAACGCCGGATCCTGCATGACGCCCCCCTGCGCCGCGCTGCATGGGCCCGGCATCGGGCAACCATACGTGGGCAGCCACAGGTCGTCAATACTCCGAGGGTTTGCCTGTTGTGCGAAGGAGTCGGCAGTGCCTTGTCGATTGCCCAATAAAAAAGCGCCCGAAGGCGCTTTTTTATTGGGTGCTCCGGCGAATTACTTCGCGACCACGCGCACCATTTCCAGGCACTTGTTCGAGTAACCCCATTCGTTGTCGTACCAGGCGACCACCTTGATGAAGGTACCGTCCAGTGCAATGCTGGCGTCAGCGTCAAACACGCTGGTGCAGGTCTCGCCGCGGAAGTCGGTAGCCACCACCTTGTCTTCGGTGTAGCCGAGGATGCCCTTGAGCGCGCCCTCGCTTTGCGCTTTCATTTCGGCGCAAATTTCCTTGAGCGTGGCTTCCTTGTTCAGCTCGCAGGTCAGGTCCACCACCGACACATCGGAGGTCGGCACACGGAAGGACATGCCGGTGAGCTTTTTGTTGAGCTCGGGGATCACCACACCGACCGCCTTGGCTGCGCCGGTGGACGAGGGAATGATGTTTTCCAGAATGCCGCGGCCGCCGCGCCAGTCCTTGTTGCTCGGGCCGTCCACGGTTTTCTGGGTGGCGGTCGCTGCGTGCACCGTGGTCATCAGGCCACGCTTGATGCCCCACTTGTCGTTGAGCACTTTGGCAATCGGCGCCAGGCAGTTGGTGGTGCAGCTCGCGTTGGAGATGATGGCCTGACCGGCATAGGTCTTGTCATTGACGCCGTAAACAAACATCGGGGTATCGTCTTTCGACGGCGCCGAGAAGATAACTTTTTTGGCGCCGGCAGCCAGGTGTTTTTCACCGGAGGCCTTGTCCAGGAACAGGCCGGTGGCTTCGAGCACGATGTCGGCGCCGATCTCGTTCCACTTGAGCGCAGCCGGGTCACGCTCCTGCGTCAGGCGGATTTTCTTGCCGTTGACGATCAGGGTGTTGCCCTCGACCGACACATCACCCTTGAAGCGGCCATGCACCGAGTCGTACTGCAACATGTACTTGAGGTAGTCGGGCTCGAGCAGGTCGTTGATGCCGACGATCTCGATGTCGCTGAAATTCTGCACAGCTGCGCGCAAGACATTGCGCCCGATACGGCCGAAGCCGTTGATACCTAGTTTGATCGTCATCTGCTTTGCTCCTGGAAGTTGAATTCTGTGGGATTGTCATTGCGGACCTGATCCGCAATCCAGGCATCGGGGCCTGGATCCCGGGTCGAGCACGGGACGACAGTTTTTGTCTATTTTTTCAATACCTTGCGAACCGTGTCGGCCACGTTGTCGGGCGTGAAACCGAAGTGTTTGAACAATACCGGAGCGGGAGCGGATTCGCCGTAGGAATTGATGCCGACTACTGCTGCACAGCCGTATTTCCACCAGCCGTCGGTCACACCCATCTCAACGGCGATGCGCGGAATGCCTTCGGGCAGCACCTGCGACTTGTAGGCAGTGGCCTGTTTGTCGAAGGTGGTGTTGCTGGGCATGGAGACCACACGCACGGCGATTTTGTAAGTGGCCAGCAGTTCCTGGGCCTTCAGCGCGAGCTGGACTTCAGAGCCGGTCGCGATGATCACGGCCTGGGCCTTTTTATTCAAGCCGACTTCAGCCGGCTCGGACAACACATAGGCGCCGCGGCTGATCTCGCCGAGGTCGTTTTTCGGCGCATACGGCAGGTTCTGGCGGCTCAGCAGCAGGGCCGTCGGCTTGTTTTTGTTCTGCAGGGCCACGGCCCACGCCACGGCGGTTTCAGCCGTGTCGCCCGGACGCCAGACGTCGAGGTTGGGAATCAGGCGCAGGCTGGCGGCGTGTTCGATCGACTGGTGGGTAGGGCCGTCTTCGCCGAGGCCGATCGAGTCATGGGTGAACACATGCACCACGCGGATTTTCATCAGCGCTGCCATACGAATGGCGTTGCGGCTGTAGTCGCTGAAGGTCAGGAAGGTGCCGCCGTAGGGAATGTAGCCGCCATGCAGCGCGATACCGTTCATGATGGCGGCCATGCCGAACTCGCGCACACCGTAGTTGATGTGGCGGCCGATAAGCTTGCTGCCATCGGCGGCATCGCTTTTCACCACGTCACCGGCCAGATCGAAACGCAGCGCCGGCGTGCTTTTGGTGTTGGTCAGGTTGGAGCCAGTCAGGTCGGCCGAGCCGCCCAGCATTTCCGGCAGGCTGGCAGTGAACGCTTCAAGGGCCAGTTGCGAGGCCTTGCGGGAAGCCACGGTCTCGGCCTTGGTGTGGGCCCCGACCACGGTATCGACCGCAGTCTGCGAAAACGCGCGCGGCAGCTCGCCCTTCATGCGGCGCGTGAATTCTGCCGCCAGCTCGGGATGCGCCACCTTGTAGGCGGTGAATTTCGCGTCCCAGGCGGCTTCCAGCGCCAGGCCTTTGGCCTTGGCGTCCCAGGCTTCGTGCGCCTCTTTGGGCAACTCGAACGGCGCATGGTTCCAGCCCAGCGCTTCGCGCGTCAGCTTGATCTCTTCGGCGCCCAGCGGTTCGCCGTGCGCCTTGGCGGTGTTGGCGCGGTTCGGCGAGCCTTTGCCGATGTGGGTCTTGCAAACGATCAGCGTCGGTTTGTCGGCGCTGTTTTTGGCGTCGGTTATCGCACGGTCCACGGCGTCGGCATCATGGCCGTCGATCGGGCCAATCACGTTCCAGCCATAGGCCGCAAAACGCACCGGGGTGTTGTCGATGAACCAGGGCGCGACCTGGCCGTCGATGGAGATGCCGTTGTCGTCGTACAGCGCGATCAGTTTGTTGAGCTTCCAGGCGCCAGCCAGCGCGCAGGCTTCGTGGCTGATGCCTTCCATCAGGCAGCCGTCGCCCAGGAAGACATAGGTGTGGTGATCGACGATGCTGTGGTCGGCCTGGTTGAATTCTGCCGCCATCAGTTTTTCGGCCAGCGCCATGCCGACCGCGTTGCTGATGCCCTGGCCCAGCGGGCCAGTGGTGGTTTCCACGCCGGCGGTGTAGCCGAACTCGGGATGACCGGGGGTCTTGCTGTGCAACTGGCGAAAGTTTTTCAGTTCCTTGATCGGCAGGTCGTAGCCGGTCAGGTGCAGCAGGGCATAAATCAGCATGGAGCCGTGGCCGTTGGACAGCACAAAACGGTCGCGGTCGAACCAGCCGGGGTTGTGCGGGCTGTGTTTGAGGTGGCGGCCCCACAGCGCCACCGCCATGTCGGCCATGCCCATCGGGGCGCCGGGGTGACCGGAGTTGGCCTGTTGCACGGCGTCCATGGCCAGGGCACGGATGGCGTTGGCCATGAGGGAGGAAGTGGTGTCAGCCATTTACTTGAGGTCCAGGTGGGTAGTGAGGCGTGGGGCGGCTCCCGCAACCGGCTGGCGATGGAGACATGCCAGCGAACACGGGAAAACCCCAGATTTTACGGGATGCGCCTCGCTGCGGTCGCCGGCGCGTCGGCGCGTACCGCTTGTGTTGGGGTCGCTATAAATTCAATAGCTGCTGGCGCCCATTCCACATGGGCCAAAGGCCGATTTGATGCATAAAAGGGGATAATCAGCGGCAACATGACCCTGCAAGCCCTGATTCTGGCCGCCGGCCGCGGCGAACGCATGCGCCCGCTGACCGACGCCACGCCCAAACCCTTGTTGCAGGTACAAGGCAAGCCGCTGATTGCGTGGCACCTGGAAAAACTGGCTTCCGCTGGCGTGAAAGAGGTGGTGATTAACACCGCCTGGCTCGAGGAACAGTTCCCCGCAGCGCTGGGTGATGGCAGTGCCTTCGGTCTGCATATTCGTTACTCGCACGAGGGTGCACAGTTTGGCGGCGCGCTGGAAACCGCGGGCGGCATCGCGACGGCCCTGCCGCTGCTAAAGGACGCGCCGTTCTGGCTGGTGGCCGGCGATGTGTTCATGCCAGAGTTCGGCTTTCCGGCGTCCGACGCACACCGCTTTGCAGCCTCCAGCGCGCTGGCCCATATTTATCTGGTGCCGAATCCGCCACACAACCCCAAGGGTGACTTTGGCATCAGCGAAAGCGGCCTGGCGCTGTCTCGCGCGGCCCAACAGTTCACCTACAGCACGCTGGGCCTGTACCACCCGGCGCTGTTCCGGGATACGCCGGCCGGGCAAAAAGCCGCACTGGCGCCCCTGCTGCGACAGGCCATGCAGGACGGGCAAGTCTCAGCGGCGCTATATTCAGGCCCATGGACCGACGTGGGCACGCCCGAACGTCTGGCTGAATTGAACTCCACTTACTGAAACGTGCTTCATCCATGACCATTTACGAAAAACGCCGCGCCGCCGTTGCCCGCGCCCTGAAGGCCGCCGGTGGCGGCATCGCGGTTCTGCCCACCGCACCCGAAGTGGCGCGCAACCGAGACAGCGACTTTGCTTATCGCCACGACAGCTATTTCTATTACCTGACCGGCTTCAGCGAGCCCGGCGCCTGGCTGGTGATCACCGCCGACGGCCGCAGCACGCTGTTTTGCCGGCCCAAGGACCTGGAGCGCGAGATCTGGGACGGCATCCGGCTCGGTCCCAAGGCGGCGCCGGGGGCGTTGGGCGTGGACGCGGCCTTCAGCGCCGACATGCTCGACGAAAAAATGCCCTTGCTGCTGCAGAACCAGAAGGCGGTCTGGTACCCGTTTGCCACCCATGCCGGCCTTGAAACGCAGGTCGATGGCTGGCTGGGCAAGGTGCGTGCGCGCATCCGCTTCGGCGCCGAATGCCCGCAAAGCCAGCACGACCTGTGCAAGGTGCTTGACGAGATGCGCCTGTTCAAGGATGCGCATGAAGTCGCGATTCTCAAGCGCGCCGGAAAAATTTCGGCGGCCGCCCATGTGCGCGCCATGCAAACCTCGGCCGCCATGCTGCGCCAGCCGGTCCCCGGCGGCCTGCGTGAGTACCACCTGGAAGCCGAATTGCTGCACGAGTTCCGCCGCAATGGCTCGCAGTGGCCGGCCTACACCAGCATCGTGGCCGCCGGCGCCAATGCCTGCGTGTTGCATTACCGCGCCGGCAACGCCGAACTGAAAAGCGGCGACCTCTGCCTGATCGACGCCGGCTGCGAGCTCGATGGTTACGCCAGCGACATCACCCGCACCTTCCCGGCCAACGGCAAGTTCTCGCCGGCGCAGCGCACGCTGTACGACATCGTGCTCGCCGCGCAGGATGCCGCCGTCAAGGTCACCAAACCCGGCAAACGGTTCATGGACCCGCATGACGCGGCGACGCGCGTGCTGGCCCAGGGCATGCTGGACACCGGCCTGCTCGATAAAAAGAAACACGGCAAGGTCGACGACGTGCTGGCGTCCGGCGCCTACCGCCAGTTTTACATGCACCGCACTGGCCACTGGATGGGCATGGACGTGCACGACTGCGGCGACTACACCGAGCCGGGCAGCAAGCCACGCGAGGAGCGCGACGCCCTCGGCCAGACCGTGATGCGCAAGCCTTCGCGCATCCTGCGGCCCGGCATGGTCACCACCATCGAACCCGGCATCTACGTGCGGCCGGCCAAGGGTGTGCCCAAGGAGTTCTGGAACATCGGCATCCGCATCGAGGACGACGCGCTGGTCACGGCCAAGGGTTGTGATTTGTTGACACGTGGTGTGCCGGTGAAGGCCGATGAGATTGAGGCGCTGATGCGGGGGTGATCAAGCCGCCGCTCGTCCACCCAGCACCCTCTGCGCCCAAGCCGGCAATGGGCTAACTTTCTCCTGGGTCCAGTCGCGCTTGCAGATGGCCACCGCAGTGTGCGTTCCGGGTTTCACGTCCTGCGAGTCGTACAAAACGGCGAGGTCCGCCTGGCGCACGGCCAGCGCCAGATAGGCCAGTGTGCGCGGATAGCGGGCGAGTATTCGGTCGGCGGGCACGGCATGCCCGCCCTCCTTGACACGATCGGCCACCCGTGCCAGCAGGCGTTGTGGATCGTCCAGACACACAACTATCAACATGACAAAAAATCCCTGCTTCTGTGCTCCTTCAATCAGCGCAAGCTTGGACTCATGAGAGAAAACCGTTTCGCTGACAAACGATTGACCTGTCTTGAGCAATTCGGCACGCCGCGCATCTGCCCATTGCCTGGCTTCTTCCGATCTAAGCTCCGGGTCGGCTAAGTGCTGCAGGTGAGCCGCCTCATGCAAGTCAGCGTTAACGAATTCAGCACTGTCTGGGATGGTGCCTGCCTGCAGCAGCGCCTTATACAGCGTGGACTTGCCGGCGCCATTGGGACCTGCCAACAAGTAAAAGACCGGTTTATCCTTGCCCTTGCGTCGCCTTGGGCGCAGCGGCGCGACTTGCTCCACCTCAGGTCAATGTCTTGCTTCGGTTGGCGGCAATGACATCGCGCACATGCTGCGCCAGGCTTCCATCAGCCTCCACGGCCATGAAGCGGGTCATCAGCGCATCAGCCTGTGCATCTTTCGTTTTCGCGTGGGGCCGCGCCTTGAGTGCAGCAGTCTCATACACCTCAATGGCTGTCTGCGCTTCCTGGACCGTCAAGCCCGAATGCTCGACGACGCGGCCCAAAGTGGCCCAGTATTCGATCTGGCCTGCCGCTGATCGACGCAAGGGCTGAGCCGCCTCCCGTGCCTGTTCGACCAGACTCAAGGGAAGTTTGACGGATGCGAAGTTGCTCGGGGTGGCCACGATGTGTTCCTTTATGGCGCATTTTGCGCCATAAAGCAAAAAACCGCAACAGGGCTGTGCCCATGGCTGGCTTTTTGCTAGTCCGGAGCATGCCCTCCTCACAGTCCTCCCAGGCCAAACCAGGCGCTGCGGCGCAATGGCGCGCCCAGGAGCTGCTGCTCATGAGCGAGGTGATGCGCCTGATTGGCAAAAGCCTGGCGCCTGAGGTCGTTTTGCGCGAAATGCTGCACCTGATGTCGGAGTTGTTGGGACTGAACCGGGGCCGCATCGTGCTGGCCGACTTTGTCGGTGACATTGCGCTGCAGGGCCTGGCCGACCGCAAGCCGGTCGCGCGTGCTGCCGGTGCTGCGGCGCCGGACTCTGCCATCCGTTATGCCTATGGGCTGACCAGGGCAGAAATGGCGCGCGGGCGCTACGGACCGGGGGAAGGCATCACCGGCCGGGTGCTGGCCACCGCGCAGCCCATCATCGTGCAGGACATTGACGCCGAGCCACAGTTCCTGGCGCGCTCGGTCGCACGGGCGCATCTGCCGCCAGACACTGTGGCCTTCATTGCGCTACCGATCGAACTAAGCTCCCCATCAGGCCGCGAGGTGATCGGCGTGCTCGCCTGCCATCGCATCCGCAGCCGCGACCGGCAGCTCGCTGACGATGTGGCGGTGCTGAAAATCCTGGCCACGCTGGCCGGGCAACTGCTGCAACTGCAAGCGCTGGTGGCTGACAAAACCCGCGCGCTGGAGGCCAAAAACCAACTTTTGAGCCGCGCGCTGGAAACTGCCGCGGCGCGTTACGGCATCATCGGCACCTCGCCGGCGCTGCTGCAGGCGCTCAGCGAACTCGAACGCGTGTCGGAGGCCACCGCCAGCGTACTGCTGCTCGGTGAATCGGGCACCGGCAAGGAGCTGTTTGCGCGTGCGGTGCATTTGTCGAGTCAACGCCGCGACCAGCCCTTTATCAAGGTCAATTGCGCGGCCATTCCCGACACGCTGTTCGAGTCTGAGCTGTTTGGTTATGAACGCGGCGCCTTCACCGGCGCACAGGCGGCACGTGCGGGCTGGTTTGAGCAGGCTGACCGCGGCACGATATTTCTTGACGAGATCGGCGAGATGCCGCTGGCCATGCAGACCAAGCTGTTGCGCACGCTGCAGGAAGGCACCATCGTCCGTCTGGGCGGCAAGCGCGAACTCAAGGTGGCGGTGCGTGTGGTGGCGGCGACCAACCGAGACCTTGCGCAGGACGTGCTGGCCGGGACTTTTCGGCGCGACCTGTTTTACCGGCTCAATGTGATCCCGATCCGCCTGCCTTCGCTGCGCGAACGCCAGCAGGACATCCGTGCGCTGGCCCTGCACTTTTTAAGCCGCACCAACCAGGCCAACCAGCGCAATGTCAACCTGTCACCGGCGGCGCTGGCGCGGCTGGAGGAACACCCTTGGCCCGGCAACATCCGCGAACTCGGCAATGTGATCGAACGGCTGGTGCTGCTGACCGACAGCGCCATGGTGTCGGGCGAGGAGCTGGCGCGCTTTCTGCCGCAGGAAACGCAAAGCCAGGCGCTGAACCAGACCATGACGCAGCCTGCGGGACAGAAGTCAGCGGCGCCGCCCGTGGTGCGTGACTACCAGGCGGTGCAGTCGCACCCTGCCGCCCAGTTGCAACAGGCGCTGAAGGACCACGGCGGCAACCAGTCCCGCGCAGCACAGGCGCTGGGCCTGACCGTGCGCCAGTACAGCTACCGGCTGCGCAAACTGGGAACGCACAATGTCGACAATCTGTAGACATTGCGTCATGGTTTGGCGAGACGCCAGATTTATTCGCTACGAATTTGATAGCTGCTTGCGCTTGTCGAGCAAGGGCTGGCGGGCGTTTTGATCTTTAATTTCGGGAGACCGAAACACTGGCACGCGGGTTGCAATGAAGTCACAACGGCATGTGCCGTGACCTCATCTGGAGATTGCCATGACGACCGACAGCGTTCTTGTTTCCCCCGAACAACTCTCCGCCATGATGGGCACCGAAGCGGTGGTCATCATCGACACACGCGATGCTGACGCTTATGCGGCCGGCCACCTGCCCGGCGCCGTCAACATGCGCGAAATCTTCACCTTCCTGGCCACGTCGACGGCCGAAGGCCTGACCGCCTTGAAGTCCACGTTTGCCGAACACTTCGGCGCGGTCGGCCTGTCGGGCAAGGCAACCGCCGTTTTTTACGAAGACGCACTGAACAGCGGTTACGGCCAGTCCTGCCGCGGTTATTACCTGTTGACCTGGCTGGGCTACCCGAAGATCAAGGTGCTCAACGGCGGCTTCTCGGCCTGGAAAGCCGCCAGCCTGCCCGTCAGTACCGAGGCGGCCACGCCGGTCGCCGCCACCTTCCCGGCCGATCTGCCCATGAGCGACGTGATGCTGACCAAGGATGATGTGGCGGCAGCGCTGGGCAGCGACGTGGCCCTGCTTGACGTGCGCGACATTGACGAATGGACCGGTGAAAGCTCCTCACCCTACGGCAAGGACTTTGCCCCGCGCAAGGGCCGACTGCCCGGCGCCAAATGGATAGAGTGGTACCGCTTCATGAAGCCTTCGGCGCAGGGCCCGGTGTTCAAGTCGCCGCTGGAAGTGCAGGCCGAATGCGCGACTGCCGGCATTGCTACCGACGACACCGTTTATCTGTATTGCTTCAAGGGCGCGCGCGCGTCGAATACCTTTTTGGCACTCAAGCAGGCTGGCTTCAGCGATGTGCGCATGTACTTTGGCTCATGGAACGAGTGGTCGCGGGACGACGCGCTGCCGATCGAGACCGACGCACCCGTGATGAAGACCAAGCCGCCGTCGCTGGCCCTGGCGGCCTGAGTTGCCGTCGTTTTTTCTCAGTTTTTTCCAATAAATCAGGAGACCTTTCCATGTCCATGGACACCGTCATCGAACCCACCGCTACCGTGAAAGCCTGGCTCAAACCCATTGACGGCGAAGGCCTGGCGGCTTTTGCCGCCAAGGGCCGCGCCAACCCCGCCTCGCGCGGCACCAACAAGGTCCACACCGTGATGCAGGGCATGTATCGCTCGCTGAGTTACGTGGGTGAACACACACCGGTGGTGGTCGACGAACCGCTGCACCTGTTCGGCGAAAACACCGCGCCGGCGCCCGGCGAAATTGTGCTGTCGGGGCTGGGCGGATGCCTGGCGGTCGGCATCACGGCCGTGGCCACCTGGAAACAGGTGAAGCTGTCGAAGCTGGAAATTTTCATGGAAGGCGACATCGGCAACCCGGCCGCATGGGGCGCCGGCGGTGCGATCAAGGAGGCGGCGGAGATGGGCTTCCAGGCGATTCGCGTGAAGGTGGTGATCGAGGGCGATGCAAGCCGCGAGGTGCTCGACGAAATCGTGCAACACGCGAACTTCTATTCGCCGGTGGCCAACAGCATGCGCAATCCGATTCCATTCGAGATCGCACTGGCCTGAAACAGTCATCTGACCCGGAGCGTTTATGGAAGTTCTCGACCGCACACCCCTTGCTGACGACCGGGAACCGGCAGTGCCCACGCCAGCGACTGCATTGGTCAGCGCCGTACGGGCACTGGCCGATGGCCCGCTGGCCGAACTGGCTGACGACATCGACCGGCGCGGTATCTACCCCAAGTCCATTTTGCAACGTCTTGGCGAACTGGGTGCGTTGAACGCGCACATCGCGCATGAGGACCAGCCAGCCGACTATGGCCTGGCGATCCAGGCCATGGCCGAGGTCTCGCGTGTGTGTGGCGCTACCGGCTTCATGGTCTGGTGCCATGACGTCTGCGGCGTGTACATGGAGCAGTCCGGCAACCCGGCGCTGACGGGCGCCGCGCTGGCGCGGCACGGCAAGGGCCAGACCCTGGGCGCCACCGGCATGTCCAATCCGATGAAAACCTTTGCCGGCATCGAGACCTTTTTGCTGCACGCGCGCAAAGTCGATGGCGGCCACCTTGTCAGCGGCACCTTGCCCTGGGTCAGCAACCTGGGGCCAGACCACTATTTCGGCGCCGTGGCGGATGTGGAAGGCAGCGCGCAGGAAATCATGTTCCTGGTGCACTGCGACGCGGCTGGCGTGGAGTTGCGCAACTGCCCCTCGTTCTCGGCCATGGAGGGCACCAACACCTGGGCGGTGCGGCTGACCGACTACTTTGTGGGTGCCAAGGAGTTGATCGCCGAGCCGGTGCGGCCCTTCATCGGCCGCATACGCGCGGCATTTATCCTGCTGCAGACCGGCATGGGCCTGGGTGTGGCGCAGGGCGCGATCGACTCGATGTGGAAGGTGGAGCGCCAGCTCGGTCATGTCAATGAATTCCTCGAAGACCGACCCGATGCGCTGCAGGATGAACTCGATGTGCTGACAACGCGCATCATGACCCTGGCGCAAACGCCTTTTGGCAGCGAGCGCGAGTTTTTGATCGATGTGCTGGATGCGCGTGCGCATGCCTCCGAGCTGGCGCTGCGCGCTGCACAATCGGCGCTTTTGCATCAGGGCGCGCGCGGTTACCTGATGACGTCGGACGTGCAACGGCGTGTGCGCGAGTCGCACTTTGTTGCCATCGTCACGCCCGCGATCAAGCACCTGCGCAAGGAAATAGCGCGCCTGTCTGCCGAGGAGCAACCGGCATGATCCTGCCGCCGCAAGACCGGTCTGTTGCCGCGCCAACCGATGCCTCCGGCCTGCCCTGGGAACTGTTCATCTGCCGCGCTTGCGGGCTGATTTATGACGAGGCCAAAGGCGACGCCGACAGCGGCCTGGCCGCTGGCACCCGTTTTGCCGACATTCCTGAGGACTGGGCCTGTCCGCTGTGTGGCGTGAGCAAATCCGACTTCGAGCCCTATGTGGCCGAACAGCCGGCTCCCTCGGCGCGGCGCCCCGCGACGGCATCGGCGCGGGCGGGTTCTGCGCGACGCAACGCAGGCACGGTCATCGTGGGCGCAGGCCGAGCCGGCTGGCAGATGGCTCAGACGCTGCGGGAACGTGACGCCGGGATTCCGATCACGCTGGTCACGTCCTGCAATGGCGACATCTATGACAAACCCATGCTGTCAGTGGCGATGGCGCGCGGCGTGGCGGTTGACAAACTTGTCCGCGAAAGCGGTGCGCAGGCAGCACAGCGCCTGGGCGTGCGCCTGCTGTCGCATACCCAGGCCGTCAGCATCACAACGGCCACCCGGCAGTTGCGTACCAGCCGCGGCACCCTGCGTTACCGGCACCTGGTGCTGGCGCACGGCGCGCAGGCGCGCAGCCTGCCGCAGTTGCCAGCTGCATTGTGCTGGCGCATCAACCATCTGCAGACCTACGCGCGATTTCGCGCAGCGCTGGGCGACACGACGCAACACATTGCCATCGTCGGGGCCGGCTTGATCGGCTCGGAACTGGCCAACGATCTGGCGCTGGCCGGCCACCAGGTCACTTTGCTCGATCTGCAAGCCCGGCCACTCGCCGCGTGTTTGTCGGAAGCGCAGTCGCAGCAACTGCTCAATGCCTGGCGCGACCTGCCGCTGCGTTTTGTTGGCGGGGTACAGATCGACAAGGTGACCAGGCTTGCCGAGGCCGGCCAGCCTGCCAAACAGCTCAGCACGCAATGCGGCCAACAGTTCAGGGTGGACCACATCATCGTCGCCGCCGGGCTTGAAACGCCGGGGCGACTGGCAGGCAGTGCCGGACTGGCCTGGCGCCAGGGCATCGTGGTCGATCCCGACACGCTGTCCACCAGCGTTGCGGGCATTCACGCCCTGGGCGACTGCATCTCCGTCAACGGGCAGGTCAGCAGATTTATCGAGCCGATTGGGCGACAGGCACAAACCCTGGCGGCCGGCATTCTGGGCCAGGACGCCGTGCCGTACCGGCAAACGCCTGTACCGCTGCGCATCAAAACCACTTCCTGGCCTTTCACACTCTGACAGCCAGGCTCGTGGCCTAACCTGGCGTGCGTGCTGGCGAGTCAGTTTGGCGCTGAACAACCACGCCGCGAGAGGCGGGGGTACCGGCTTGCGCTTCGGTGATGGTCACGATGGCGGAGCGCTCGCCCCTGCTGACGCGAATCTGCAAGGGCAAAGCGCCGGGCGGTGGCGTGCTGGCGACAAACACCTGTTTGTCGGCATCAAACCGCAGCCAGTCCGGCAAAGGACGGCCACCGAGCGTAGCAACTTCGACCGGGACGGTGCTGTCCGCTGCCCCCGCCAGCACACCGGAGGGCAGCGAAAACTGGAAGCCAGCGCCATTACCCGCCACCGTGACCGAGACGAGGCCCGGCGCCTGGTCCGTGGCTTCCCGAAGCGCACTGACGGAAAGGCAGCCCTCGGCCGCGCCTGACGCACCGCAACCGCCTGAGGCGGTTGGCGTACTTTCCAACAAGGCATTGGCGTCCGCCACCGACAGACCGGCCGTCCGGGCGCGGAACACCGGGGTTGGCGGCGGCGCAAAGATCAACGCGCCTGGAACACCTGACAGGTCGGTGATGCTGGCCCGCGTGGTAGCGGTTTTATCAAGCAGATCATAGTTGTCTGCTGCCGCGCCGCCCAACGTGATGCCGGTAACAAACACGGTTTTGTTACCGCCAACGAAAGGCGTGTCGAAGTTGCCGTTGGCCGTGGCGACCGAGAGAACGTCACCGGCCACCAGCCCGGCGTAGCCCGCAGCGCCGGTGTTCAGTGTCGCGCTCGTGTTGCCGTCCACCACCTTGTTGTTGGCGGTGATACCGCTGACGCTGCTGATCGACGCGCGTTTGATCTCCAGGGCGCCGTGGCTCAGCACCAGGGTGTAGTTCTCATTGTTGGTGGCGCCGGAGGTGATGGCGATGCCACTTTGCGCCACGGGTGTGTTGAACACTGCAGCGCTGGTGCGCGTGACGCCCACGCTGGCGGCGGTATCGCCGTCAATGTAGCCGCTGGAGTTTCCGGTGAACACCGGGTTGACCTGGCCATACATCTTGCTGGCGTTGTTGCTGGAAATAGTCAGCGTAGGCGCGATGCGGTACAGGAACATGTTGGCGCTTCCGCCGGGCGTGAAGCTGGCGGACGTGTTGTAGCGCTTGCTGTAACCCCCCGTCACACCTTCCGTCGTAGTCCCAGGGTCGCCGCTGTACACCAGATAACGTCCAGCCGAGGCCACAATGCCGCTGGCGCCCGCGCTGTTGACCAGCTTGCCGCCTGTGCTGGTTCCAGCTGAGTTGCTGCTGCCCGCCTTGAGCACAATGGCGTCGCCGGTGCCGTTTGAAGTGACGGCATTGGTCAATGTGAGATCTGACGCGGCGCCGGTGGTTTCTATTTTGGCGGCGACTGCGGTGGTGACGCCCACCACACCGCCCACGGTGCCCACGGTCAGCGCGCCTGCCTGGCTGTAATCGATGCTGCCGGTGTTGGCGGCCAGTGTGGTCACCGCATTGCTGGCGTGGCGCAGGGTCTGATTGCCGCCCGTGCCAGTCAACGCCAGGCCCGATGCACTGATCGCGCCCGATTGCGTCACCGTGCCGCCAGCCGAGAGGGTCGCGTTGCCGGTGGTGGCTACTGCGGCCACGTCAAAGCCATTGGTGTCCGTGTACTGGATGGCGCCGGCCGCGTTGAGACCATCGGCCAGGTTTCTGGACTGCAAATTAACCGCACTCACGTTATTGCCGCTGTTGGTCAGCGTGATTGCGGCGCCCGCATTGGCCAGGGTCTTGACCTGCAATGTTCCGGCAGTGACATTGCCGGTCGTCGCTGTCTGGGTGACTGCGCCGGTGGCGGTGAGGTCAAGCGTGCCGGTCCCAAGATTTGACCCGCTGGTACCCACGCCCAGATTGATCGCGCCGGTACGCACAAATGCGCTGGCATTGCCTGTGGTTTTGACGTTGAGATTGGTCGCGGCAATGTCAATGCCGTTGGCACTGCTGGTGCCTATCTGGCCATTGGCGTTGAGGGTGACGTTGGTGGCGCTGATTGTTTGCGTACCGGTGTCGGTGATCGACCCAGCATTGAGTGTCAGGGTTTTGCCGGCAAGGCCGATGGCGCCACCTATCGTCATGACTCCGGTGCTGGAGGTATCGCCAATCACGATGGGGCCGGTGGCACCCGTTGCAAACGCGAGTATCTCGTTGGCCGCAATATCAAAGCCCGAAGCGCCTGCCAGCGACATTGCGCGTGCTGCGGTTTTGGCCTTGATGGTCAGCACGCCACTGGTGGCCAGCGCGTTGCCGCCAGCATTCGTTGTACCAATAGTCACCGTATCGGCTGTCACCGTGATGGGCCCGCTGCCCGCCGTGACATCGATATTGTTGTTCTGCGTGTAGCTTCCCGTTCCCGCATCTATTGCCACAGCATTGTTGGTAGCCGTGATGTTGCCGGCCACCGTCACATTGTTGTTGCCGTTGTTGAGTGTGAAGCCTCCGGGCGTGGTGACGGCGTTCAAGGTCGTGATCTGATTGCCCGAATTGCTGAGGGTGAGCGCACTGGTCGCACCAGTCAGTGTTGCAGTCAGTGACGTCGCCGTGAGGGCATTCGTCTGTGTAATGGAGGCCGCTGCTGTCAGCGCGAGCGTGTTGACATTCAGCGCGCCATTCAGGCTGATCTCACCGGTATCGGCGCCAGCGGTGGTGGCAGTCAGCGTTGTTGCGCCGGTCACGCCGGCTGCTGCCCCACCGATGTTGGCCACCGCGATGTCGTTGCCCGTCACCGTCAGGCCCGACAGCGCGCTGGTGGCGCCTGC
>NZ_JAYWHI010000047.1:0-27231 GCF_043778355.1 Polaromonas sp. | reverse complement strand
CCGGTGGCCAGAACCTGATCGACGCGGCCAGGCTCCCACACCTGCCAGCCGCCGGGCTGGGCGCTGGCCTGCGTGGAGGCCGGAATCTCCATCGGTTTGGTGATGTTTTGGCCGATAGCCCCTGTCAACAGGGCGAGAGCAGCTATTGAAATAGTAGCAACTATCGTTCTGGCGCTGCCCTTCAAGGTCAGCGCCCAGATCACAAAACTCAAAGCCACCAGCAGCGCGAGCAACGCGCCCGCCCCGTCAATGCCGCTTTGCTGGCCCAGCACCCACACCAGCCATGCCACGGTGGCAAACATGGGGAACGCCATGAACTTCTTGAACGTGTCCATCCACGCGTCGGGGCGCGGCAGCGCACGCGCGATGGCGGGCACCAGGCTGGCAGCCAGATACGGCAGCGCCAGCCCCAGGCCGATGGTGGCAAAAATCAGCAGCGCCTGCACTGCAGGCAAACCGATGGCGTAACCCAGCGATGCGCCCATGAACGGCGCCGTGCAGGGCGATGCCACGGCCACGGCCAGCACGCCAGACAAAAACGCATCGACCGCCGGGTGTTTGGCCTGCAACGTGGCCAGGCCTGAGGGCAGCACATTCCCAAACTCGAACACGCCAAACAGGTTCAGGCCGATCACGGTGTACAGCGCCGCCAGCACCGCCACCACGGCGGGTGACTGCAGCTGAAACCCCCAGCCCAGTCCTTCCCCCGCGGCGCGCAAGCCCAGCATGAGTGCGCCCAGTGCCACAAAGCTCAGTACCACCCCAGCGGTGTAGGCGAACCCGCTGACGGCCTGTGCCCGTTTGTCGTCAGCATGGCGCGTGAAGCCCACCACCTTGATGGCCAGCACCGGGAACACGCAGGGCATCAGGTTCAGGATCAGCCCACCGAGCAAGGCGCCGAGCAGCGCGGCAAGCAGGCCCAAAGGCGGGGAGCTGCCGCCCACCGGGGCGGCGCCCAGTGCCGCATTGGCCTTGAGCGCGGCTTCGAGCGCCGGCGGCACAACCGCAGCGGCGGCCACAGCCGGCCATTCGCCCTGGACCGGCGTTTCAATGCGAAAAGCCTGTTTGTCAAAGGCGACCACCAGGGGCATCAGACGCGGGCTGTCGGTGCGCTGCGTCGACAGCGGCAGTTGCGCGGTCCAGACATCGCCCTGCCAGGCTTGCTGCCAGGCACCGGCCGGTTCGATCACGTTGGCGCTTTCAGGAAACAGCGCCAGGGTCTTGCCCTGCAGGCTGGCAGGCAGGCCGGACAGCGAGACCTTGATCGCCTGGGCCGCAACATCAATGCGGCTGCCCGCGCCGTCCAGCGGCTTGGGGCTGGCGGCAAAAGCCGCTGCAAAAACACCGCTGCTGGAACCGGTGGAGCTGCGCACCGGAATCTGCAACGCAAACTCGCCCTCCTGCGGAATACATTCTTTTTTGCAGACCAGCCAGGCGGCCTTGAGCTTGATGTTCAGCTGGCTGGCGTCAAAACCCGGCGCCACCGTCAGCGGCACTGGCAACAACACGGTGTTTTCGTAGCCGTAGTTGGCGAGGGTGCCGATCGGTATTTTTTTCGGTGTCGGCCAGGCGATCTCACCGGCTGTGATACCCGCAGGCAGCGTCCACTCCAGCACCGTTGGCAGGCCAGAGTCACCGGAGTTTTTCCAGTAGGTGTGCCACTCGGGGATGTGCGCCAGTTGCAGGCCGACCCAGACCGGCTTGCCTGGCTCGACCCCGTCAGGCGCCCAGGCCAGCAGCTCCGCGCGCACCTGGTCGGTACTGACCACGGCGCCAGGAGAAGCCTTGTTCGTGAAGCTTATTTGGGCGCTAGCCCATGTCGGCAGGGCCCCGGCAGCTATCAAAAACAGAGCGGATAAAAAACGGCGGAAGTTCATGGTCATGGTGTGAGCGGCGCTTGCGCCTTTAGTTCCTGCGGGGCCGGGCCTGGGGCGCGTCGCCGGTGCCGCTGCGCGGTTGCATGCTGCGCGTCAGTCGGCAAACCCCAGCACAATGCGCCGCGTCGTTGCACTTTTCTTTTCGATTTTGGTGACGATGACGGCGCCGATTTCGGCCGTGTTGGCCACATGGGTGCCGCCGCAAGGCTGCAAATCGATCATCTGTTCCAGCTCCGGGCCGCCTATTCGTATGGTGCGCACCTGGCCACTGCCGCGCGGCGGCTGCACACTCATGCTTTTCACCAGCGCCGGATTCGCATCGAGTTCGGCGTCGCTGATGCTGCCGACCACCAGCGGGTGCGCCGCAGCAACCAGGCGCGCGATGCCGGCCGTCAGGGCGTCCTTGTCCAGCGGGTCGGTCATGTTGAAGTCCAGCCGCGCGTAGTCGGGCGTGATCGAGCAGCCGTTGACGAGCTGCGGCACCAGGTGGCACAGCAGATGCGTGGTGGTGTGAAAACGCATGAGCCGGTGCCGGCGTTCCCAATCGATGCGGGCGGTGACCTTGTCGCCAACCTGCACACCGGCTTCGTGCCAATACGCCAGCACCGAAGCGGCCGGGTCCGTCAGCTCCGGCAGGTGGCAAATCGCAGCGGTGAACTGTCCCTGCTCGTCTTTCCCCTTGCGGGTGTCGGCAACCGTCATTTCACGTCCGTCAGCGAGCACCAGTACGCCGGCATCACCGGCCTGGCCGCCGCCCAGCGGGTAAAACACCGTGCGGTCCAGCACCAGGCCCTGCGCGCTGATGGCCGTGACCGTGGCCGTGCATTCGGTGAGGTAGGCGTCATCGCGGAACAGGGTTTGCGTCATGGTTTGATAATACTGGCATGAACCGCGCTTCGCCTGTGCCCGCCACCTTCGATGCGGGAAGCCGCGCGCGCATTGTGCTGGCCACGCTCAACGCCAAATACATCCACGCCTCGCTGGGCCTGCGCTGCCTGCTGGCCAACATGGACAAACACGGCGGCGCCGGACTGCGGTCGCAGACGCGGCTGTGTGAATTTGTGATCGGCCAGCCGGCCACGCGCATGGTGGAAGAGCTGCTGGCCCTGCAGCCCCAGGTGATCGGCCTCGGCGTTTACATCTGGAACGTGGTCGAGACCACACAGCTTGTGCGGCTGCTTAAAACCCTGAGGCCGGACATCAAAATAGTCTTGGGCGGGCCCGAGGTCAGCCACGAGGTCGAGCAGCAGGAAATTTGCCGCCTGGCCGATCATGTGGTGACGGGCTGGGGCGACGTGAGTTTTCCAAAACTCTGCCGGGCCTTGCTCGACGGACCACAACCGCTGATGAAGGTGATCGCCGGCGAACAACCGCCGCTGGCCGAACTGGCCTTGCCTTATGAGGAATACACGGCCGAGGATCTGGCGCAGCGGCTGCTCTACGTCGAGGCCTCGCGTGGCTGCCCTTTCAAGTGCGAGTTCTGCCTGAGTTCACTCGACAAAACCGCCTGGGCGTTTGAACTGGACGGCTTCATGGCCGAAATCGACGCCTTGTACCGGCGCGGCGCGCGCAATTTCAAGTTTGTGGACCGCACCTTCAACCTGAAGATCGACAACTCGGTACGCATCCTGCAGTTTTTCCTGGACCGCATCGCCGAGGCGCCCGATGTGTTTGTGCATTTCGAAGTGGTGCCCGACAGCCTGCCAGACCGGCTGAAAGAGTTGATCGCGCAATTCCCCGATGGTGCGCTGCAGTTCGAGGTCGGCATCCAGAGCTTCAACCCCGAGGTGCAGCAACGCATCTCGCGCAAGCAGGACAACAACAAAACCGCCGACAACCTGCGCTGGCTGGTCAAAAAGAGCCGCGCCCATGTGCATGCCGACCTGATCTTCGGTCTGCCCGGCGAGACGCTGGAAAGTTTCGCCCAGGGTTTTGACCGCCTGTTTGGCTTGGCGCCGCACGAGATCCAGTTCGGTGTGCTCAAGCGCCTGCGCGGCACACCGATCACGCGGCACACGGCCGACTTCGCCATGGTCTATGACCCGCAGACGCCGTACACAATTTTGCAGAACTCCACCGTCGACTTTGCCACCATGCAGCGCATCAAGCGCTTTGCGCGGTATTGGGAGATGGTGGCCAACTCCGGGCGTTTCTCCCGCGGCCTGGACCTGTTGCTGGCGCCAGGCTCGGCCTTTCAGAACTTCCTGGCTTTCAGCGACTGGCTCTGGCAAACCACCGGCAAGACCCATGAGTTCGCGCTGGAAAAACTGGTGGACCTGTTGTTCGCCCACCTGATACAAGTGCGTGGCCTGGAGGCGGCCAGCGTGGCTGCCGCGCTGCTGGCCGACTACCAGGCCAGCGGCGCACGCGGACGCCCGCAAAGCCTGGCGGCCTTGCTGGGCCAGGCGCAAAAAACAGCGCTGGTGGGGACTGAGAAACACGGCGCCCCGCGGCAACACCGCCATCTGGGGCAGCAGGCGCTGCGGCTGGAGATTCAGAAGGCCGCAGCGGCGGCTTGAGACCTCGTCGGTTCAGCGGTCCATGGCTGGCCGTTTGGGGTCAAACTTCCAGCCCGGTATCAGGCTCTGCATTGCCATCGCGTCATCACGCGCGCCCAGACCGTGCTGCTTGTAGAGCTGGTGCGCCTTCTCGACCTCGGCCATGTCGAGCTCGACGCCCAGGCCTGGTTTTTTCGGCACCTGCACCAGCCCGCCTTCAATCTTCAAAGGCTCTTTGGTCAGGCGCTGGCCGTCCTGCCAGATCCAGTGGGTGTCGATGGCCGTCACGCGACCGGGCGCGGCGGCGCCGACCTGGGTGAACATGGCGAGCGACACATCGAAATGGTTGTTGGAATGGGAGCCCCAGGTCAGGCCCCAGTCGCGGCAAGTCTGCGCGACGCGCACCGAGCCGGCCATGGTCCAGAAGTGCGGATCGGCCAGCGGGATGTCCACTGATTGCAGCGACAGCGCATGGCTCAGTTGCCGCCAGTCGGTGGCAACCATGTTGGTGGCGGTCGGCAGGCCGGTGGCGCGGCGGAATTCAGCCATCACCTCACGCCCCGAAAACCCTTCTTCGGCGCCGCAGGGGTCTTCGGCATAAGCGACCACACCACGCATGTCACGCATCAGGCGGATCGCGTCTTTCAGCAGCCAGCCACCGTTCGGGTCCAGCGTGACACGCGCTTTCGGAAAACGCTGGTGCAGCGCGCGTATCGCCTCGACCTCTTCCTCACCGCGCAACACGCCGCCCTTGAGTTTGAAGTCGTTGAAGCCATAACGCGCGTGCGCCGCTTCGGCCTGGCGCACGATGGCCTCGGGCGTCACCGCCTCTTCATGGCGCACGCGTGACCAGGCATCGGGTGCGTCGGGCTCGCTGGCATAAGGCAAGTTTGTTTTGGACTTGTCGCCGACAAAAAACAGATAACCCAGCATCTCGACCGCCTCGCGCTGCTGGCCTTCGCCGAGCAGCGCAGCCACCGGCACCTCCAGGTGCTGGCCCAGCAAATCGAGCAAGGCCGACTCGATGGCCGTCACCGCATGGATGGTGGTACGCAGGTCAAAAGTCTGCAGGCCGCGCCCGCCGGCATCGCGGTCGGCAAACTGCTGCTGCACCTTTTGCAGCACCTGCTGGTGCGAGCCAATCGCCTGGCCGACCACCAGCGCGCGAGCGTCCTCCAGGGTCTGGCGGATTTTTTCGCCACCCGGCACTTCACCGACACCGGTGCGCCCGGCGTTGTCGGTCAGGACCAGGAGGTTGCGCGTGAAAAACGGGCCATGGGCGCCGCTGAGGTTGAGCAGCATGCCGTCGCGGCCGGCGACGGGGATCACGCGCAGGTCGGTGATGCGGGGGGTGGAGGTCTGGGGCATGTTATTCAGTCAAATCAGCTTCATCTCAGTCGATGCTTATTTTTCCGGTCTCAATGACTTTTTTCCAGCGCGCAAATTCCTGTTGCTGGAAGCTGGCAAATTGTGCCGGGGTGTTGGCCACGATTTCGAAGCCGACCGACACGAACTGCTGCTTGATCTGTGGATCGTTGAGCGCAGCGACGATGGCCGCATGCGCTTTGGCGCGCACGTCGGCCGGCAGGCCTTTGGGCGCCACCACCGCCTGCCAGGAATACACCACCAGGCCTTTCATGCCCGACTCCGTCAGGGTGGGCACCTCGGGCAGCAGGGTCGAGCGTTTTTCCGAGGTGATGGCCAGCGCCCGCAGCTTGCCCGACTTGATGTGCTGAATCACCGCATTGATGTTCTGGAAGGAGGCATCGACCTGGCCGCCCAGCAAATCGGTGATGGCCGGCGCGCCGCCCTTGTAGGGCACATGGGTGCCGCTGGTACCGGTCTGCTGCCAGAATAGCTCGGCCGTCAGGTGGTCGCTGGAACCATTGCCGGATGACGCAAAACTCATCTTGCCGGGGTTGATCTTCTGGTACGCAACGATGGCGCCCAGCGTCTTGTACGGCGAGGCGGCCGGCACCACCAGCACATTGGGCGCTTGCACGGCAACGGTGATGGTGTCGAAGTCTTTCAGCGCGTCGTATTGCACACCGCGGATCAGGTGCGGCGCAATCACCAGCGGGCCCAGTGAGGTGACCAGAAAGGTGTGGCCGTCGGGCGCGGCGCGTTTGACCTGGGTCGCGCCAATCGTGCCGGTCGCACCGGCCTTGTTTTCGACCACAAAGGGCTGGCCCAGCTTGCTGCTGAGTTGGGTGGAAATCGCGCGGGCCACGGTGTCGGTGGAGCCGCCGGGCGGGAAAGGCACAACCATGCTGGTGGTTTTGGATGGCCAGGCCTGGGCAAGAACGCCGGTGCTGGCAAACAGGCCGATGGCCAAGGTGATGATTAGTTTTTTCACGAGATGTCTCCTGAATGGCGCGCGCCGGGTGGATTAATGACAGGCAAGAGCGCAAAGATAGCGCTACCAATTGGGTATGGTAGCGCTACCCAATGTCTTGTCAAGTCCACAATTCTGCCTTTGGGGATGCGCTAGGTGCGCCCAGCGTCAGGCGCTGTCCCGGTCCACGATGGAAAAACCGACGTCCACCACGCGCTGGTCCACCTCGCGGCCCTCTGCGCGATCAACGATGAATTGCGCGGCCTGGCGGCCAATCGCCATGCCGTCGATGCGCACCGTGGTCAGGGCAGGGTGCAGGTCTGCGGCGAATTCGAGGTCGCCGAAACCGACCACTGCCAGTTGGCCGGGCACCGAAACGCCGCGCACCTGGGCCTCGGTCATCACACCCAGGGCCAGCAGGTCGGAGCTGCAAAACACCGCGTCGATACCTGGCGAAGTTTGCAGCAACTCCGCCAACGCAGCCCGCCCGCTCTTGAGGGTGGTCGGTGCCGGTACGGTGATTACCGGCACCGCTGGCAGGCCGGCGGCCTGCGCTGCGGCATGAAAGGCCTGCTGGCGCCGCTGTGAACGTTCGTCGTCGCCGGCGATCATGGCGAGCTGGCGACGGCCTTTGGCGTAAAGAAAGTCCACCACCGCGCGGCCGACATCGACATGCGAAAAACCGACCAGCATGTCGATCGGTGTGGGTGTCAGGTCCCAGGTTTCGACCACCGGGATGCCGGAAGCCAGCAGTCGCTGGCGGCCCAGCGGCGAATGCATGATGCCGGTCAGCACAATGCCGTCGGGCCGCCGGCTGATCAGCGCGTCCAGCAGCGCGTCTTCGCGCGAATCGGCGTAACCGCTCTGCCCCAGCATCAGCTGGTAGCCCTGGGCCACCAGCGCCTCGTTGAGCGCGCGGACCGTGCCCAAAAACACCGGCCCCGAAATGGTCGGCACCAGCGCCGCCACCAGCCGGCTGCGCGCCGACGCCAGGCCGCCGGCCACCCGGTTCGGCACATAACCGGTGCTGGTCACCGCCTCGGTCACGCGCCGCACCAGTTCGGCCGAGACCTGGCCTGGCGTGTTGAGCGCGCGCGAGGCCGTGATGGGCGCGACGCCGGCCAGGCGCGCCACGTCGTGCAGCGTGACGGCGCCGCTGCCGCGTCGCGTGCGACGTGCCGGGGGGATGGTTTCTTTCTCGCTCATGCTTGCTTTCCCCCTGCCGTCGTTTCCGGGCTGACGCTGATTACTATCAATTTAATAGCTGCTTCCTTCCGTCCGGCGGGGGCTGGAGGCCAAAAAAGCTTGAAATCCCGGCGCATCACAACATCGCGTCGCGCAAACGCGCGAACACCTTCCAGAAGGCCGCTTCCTGGGTGGTTGCGAAGTTGATGCGCATCAGCGTGGTCGGCGTGCGCACCGCGTGGAACAAGGCGCCCGGCGCAATCAGGTAACCCTCGTCAAGCATGCGCTGCGCCAGCGCGTCGGTGTCCACGCCGGTGTCGACCCAGCCGAACAGGCCGGCCGGTTCGGCCGCGAAGCTGCAGCCGTGCGCCAGCGCCAGCTTGACACTGCGCGCGCGCGCTGCATCGAGACGGGTGCGTATACGTTCGGCATGGCGGCGCAACTGGCCCTGGTCGATGCACCAGGCCAGCGCCTTTTCAAGCAGGGCCGGCGTGGTCAGCGTGCCCAGCAGCTTGGTGTCGAGCAGGCGCTGCACCAGGTCCGTCGGCGCAGCCATGAAACCGACACGCCAGCCCGGCGCCAGGATTTTGGCAAAACCGCTGACATAAATCGTGCGCTGCAGGCCGTCGAGCGCACACAGCCGCGTCGCGTGGTCTGGTGCCAGGTGGCTGTAGGTGTCATCCTCGACGATATGGAAGTTGTGCTGGTTGGCCAGTTGCAACACGCGGTGCGCGCTGCCGGGGCTCAGGCAGTAACCGGTCGGGTTGTGGAACACGCTGACGCTGACAAACAGTTTGGGCGCATGCGTCTCGCAATAACGCGCCATCACGTTCAGGTCCGGGCCGGAGGCAGAGCGTGGCACCGGCAGGATACGCATGCCCAGCGCGTCGAGGCGCGCAAACTCGACCGCCCAGCCCGGCTCCTCGACCATCACGCAGTCGCCGGCGCGCAGGAGGGTACGGCTGACGATGTCCAGCGCATGGGTCGCGCCCACGCTGGTGATGATTTGTTCGGGCGCCGCGTGCACATTGAGCACGCTGAGTTTTTGCGACAACGCGCGGCGCAGGCCGCTGTCGCCCATGGGTTCGCCATAACTGAGCGAAAAATCGCGCAGTGCGCTGCCGCTGGTGACCTTGCGCACCGCGGCCGGCATGAAGCTGGTGTCCAGCCATTCCGGCGGAAACACGCCCATGCCGGGTTGTGGCTTGTTGCTGACCCGGTGGAACATGCCGCGTATCAGCGCCGACGCATCCACCGGCGCCTGCCGGGTCGCCATCCAGGCCGAGGTGCTCCAGACCGGCGAGGCCGGGTCGCCGGACAGCGCGGTGGGTGGGCCCGCCGTCAAGCGGGCCGAGGCCGGTGCAGCAAACGCAGAAGACAGATCGCGCACAAAAAAACCGCGGTTCTTGCGCGCCTCAACCAGGCCCTGGGCCAGCAACTGGTCGTAGGCTGCGACCACGGTGGAGACGCTGACGCCCTGCTGCTGCGCACATTGCCGCACCGAGGGCAGGCGCGCACCGGGCGCCAACAGCCGGCTGCGGATACGTTCGGCAAAACGCGCGCTGAGCTGTTCGGTCAGCGACTGGGCGGCGGTTTTCATCAACATGGGCAGGCCTTGGGTCGTCGGTGTGCTGACAAACTGGGCAATACAGTTTCCGGTTTTGTACCTTTAACTGTACTGGTGGTGTGTTGTTTTGAACTATAAAGTCTGAAGCATGAATTGGCAAGAATTTACCGCTTTGCTGGTGTTGGCAACCGCCATGAGTTTTTCGCCGGGGCCCAACACCACGCTGTCGACCGCCCTCGCGGCCAACCACGGCCTGCGCCGCGCCATGCCTTTTGTCTGCGCGGTGCCGGTCGGCTGGGGCGTGTTGCTGAGCCTGTGCGCGCTGGGCCTGGGTGCGCTGCTGCTCGCGATCCCGGTGCTGGCGCTGGCGATCAAGTTCATCGGCGTCGCCTACCTGTTCTGGCTGGCCTCAAAAATTGCGCGCTCACGGCAACTCAGCGAAGCCGACGCCGCGCGTTTGAACGTCGGCTTCTGGCAGGGCGCTGCACTGCAGTTCGTCAACATCAAGGCCTGGATGCTGGCGCTGGCGATTGTCAGCGGCTGGATTGCCGGTCGCAGCGACCCCGGCCTGCGTTTTGCCGTGGTGCTGCCGGTGATGCTTGCTTATGCCTTTGTCAGCAACCTGGTTTATGCGCTGGCCGGCTCGCTGCTGCGAGAGTGGCTGGCCGGCCCGACCGGCACAGGCCGGCGCCTGATGTGGTTCAACTACGCCATGGCCGCCGTGCTGGTGGTCACCGCCATCTGGATGCTGTTTTTATGACATCCCAACAGATCACCAAAGGCCTGTGGCTGGGGCTGCTGGGCATTGTGATATTTGCGGTGACCCTGCCGATGACGCGGCTGGCGGTCGGCACCTCCGAGGCGCCGCAGATGTCGGGCCTGTTCATCGCCATGGGCAGGGCCGTGGTGGCCGCAGCCTTATCGGCCTTGTTTCTGCTGGCGAGCCGCGCGCCGCTGCCGCAGCGGCGCGACTGGTTGCCGCTGGCCATCACCGCCGGCGGCGTGGTCTTCGGCTTTCCGCTGTTGACCTCGATCGCGATGCGTTATGTCGAGGCCATGCATGCCAGCGTGATCGTCGGTGTGTTGCCGCTGGCCACCGCGGCGGTGGGGGCGCTGCTGCACCGCCAGCGGCCGTCGACCGGCTTCTGGCTGTGCGCCGCGCTGGGCAGCGCACTGGTGGTGGCATTTGCCGTGTTGCGGTCCGGCGCTGCTGGTCTAGCGATCCACTTTGCAGACGGCTTGCTGCTGGCGGCCATGCTGTGTGCGGCGGTCGGTTACGGCTACGGCGCGCGGCTGTCGCAACACATGCAGGCCGAACACGTGATCTGCTGGGCGCTGCTGATCTCCCTGCCGGTGACGCTGCCGCTGGCGCTGCTGAGCTGGCCGCAAACGACGATTCGCGTCAGCGCCTGGGCTGGCTTCGCCTACCTCGGTGTGTTTTCGATGTGGCTGGGCTTTTTTGCCTGGTACCGCGGCCTGGCGCTGGGCGGCACGGTGCGTGTCAGCCAGGTGCAACTGGTTCAGCCCTTTCTGTCCATGCTGTTTGCGGTGCCGCTGCTCGGTGAATCACTCGACGCGGTAACGGTCGGCTTCGGCCTGGCCGTGATTGCCACCGTGTTCATCGGCAAACAGATGCCGGTGCACACCCCCCGCCTGGACCCCGCATGAACATTGCCAACATTCCTTTCGGCACCACCGACTGGTCAGCCGTTGCGCAGACCGCCCATTCGGCGCAGGCCGGCCAGGCTTTCTGGCGCACCCAGCAGTTCGGTGATGTGCGCGTGCGCATGGTCGAGTACACGCCCGGCTATGTGGCGGACCACTGGTGCAGCAAGGGCCACATCCTGCTGTGTCTGGAGGGTGAATTGCACACGGAACTCCAGGATGGGCGCACCTTCGCGCTCAAACCCGGCATGAGTTACCAGGTGGCCGACGGCGCCGAGGCCCACCGTTCCAGTGCCCCCCAAGGCGCCCGACTCTTTATAGTGGACTGAGATGAAAGCCAGCCTTGACGACGCCCTGAAACGCCTGCCCGGTGCGCCTGCTGCTGACTACCCGGAAGGCGAGCCCTTCACCACCGTGATGGCGGGCGGCAGCATGCGGGTGGAAGTGTTTGCCCCCGGCAGCAATACCGATGGCCGGGACCGGCAGCAGCCGCACACGCAAGACGAGTTGTATTTTGTGCAGAGCGGTCAAGGTGAGATCATCATCAACGGCCAGCGTTTTGAAGCCGGCGCGGGGGATGCTTTTTTGTGGCCGCCGGTGCGGCGCACCACTTTGAAAATTTCAGCAAAAATTTTGTGACTTGGGTCGTGTTCTACGGCCCGCAAGGAGGAGAGTGAAATGCAATGGACTCTGGCCGCACGCGCCGAAAAAATGAATCCCTCGGTGATCCGCGAAATCCTCAAGGTCACCGAAAAGCCCGGCATCATCAGTTTTGCCGGTGGCCTGCCTTCGCCCAAAACCTTCCCGATCAGTGCCTTCGCCGATGCCTGCGCAAAGGTCTTGCGTGAGGACGGCCAGGCGGCGCTGCAATACGCGGCCAGCGAAGGGTACGGCCCGCTGCGCGAGATGGTCGCAGCCAGTCTGCCCTGGCAGGTGGATCCGGCGCAAGTGCTGATCACCACTGGCTCGCAGCAGGGTCTGGATTTGCTGGCCAAGATCCTGATCGACAAGGGCAGTCCCATTTTGGTCGAAACACCGACCTACCTCGGCGCGCTGCAGGCTTTCACACCGATGGAGCCGCAGGTGATCAGTGTGGCCAGCGATGACGACGGCATCGATGTGATGGACCTGGCGATGAAGGCCACCCTTCGACAAGCTCAGGGCGAACGGAAAACAGCGAGATTCCTGTATGTGCTGCCCAACTTCCAGAACCCGACCGGCCGCACCATGAGCGAAGCGCGTCGCGCCGCGCTGTCGGCCAAAACCGCCGAACTGGGCCTGCCCATCATCGAGGACAACCCTTATGGCGATTTGTGGTTCGATGCACCGCCGCCGCTGCCGCTGTCGGCACGCAACCCGGACGGCTGTCTTTATCTGGGCTCGTTTTCCAAGGTGCTGGCGCCTGGCCTGCGCCTGGGTTTCCTGGTGGCGCCGAAAGCGCTGTACCCCAAACTGCTGCAGGCCAAACAGGCAGCGGACCTGCACAGCCCCGGCTTCAACCAGCGCATGATTGCCGAGGTGATGAAGGACGGCTTCCTGGACCGTCATGTGCCGACGATTCGCGCGCTCTACAAGTCGCAACGCGACGCCATGCTGGCCGCACTTAAACGCGAGATGCCTGAAGGCGTGAGCTGGAACACCCCCGACGGCGGCATGTTTTTGTGGGCGCGCCTGCCGGCCGGCATGCGTGCGGTCGAACTGCTGCCCAAAGCCGTCGAGAAAAACGTGGCTTTTGTGCCGGGCGCTGCTTTCTATGCTGACAACGCTGATCCACGTACGCTGCGTCTGTCTTTTGTGACCGCCAGCGTGGACCAGATCAACACCGGTGTGGCGGCGCTGGCCGCGGCCATCCGTGAGAGCCAGCCTGCGGCGGGTGTCCGTATTGCTGAAACGGCGGGGGCCAAGTAGATGCTGAAAATCTGGGGGCGCATGAGCTCCATCAACGTCAAGAAGGTGGTGTGGACCGCGCAGGAACTGGCGCTGGACATCCAGCGCACCGAAGCCGGCGGCCTGTTCGGCGTGGTCAAAACGCCCGATTACATGGCGCTGAACCCGAACTCGCTGGTGCCGGTGATCGAGGACGGGGACTACGTCTTGTGGGAGTCGAATGTCATCGTGCGTTACCTGTGCGCAAAATATTCGCCTGGCGACATGTACCCCACCGATCTGCGCGAGCGTTTCGATGCCGAGCGATGGATGGACTGGCAGCAGACCACGCTTAACCCGGCCAGCCGGCCCGGCTTCTGGCAACTGGTGCGCACCCCGCCCGAGCAGCGCGACGCTGCGGCGATTGCCGAGTCGAACAGCGCCGTTGAGGCCCTGATGGCTGTACTGGATGCGCACCTGGCCCAGCGCAACTTCATGGTCGGCGAGCGTTTCACCGTGGCCGACATTCCGATTGCCTGCGAAATCCACCGCTGGTTCGGCCTGCCGCAACAGCGCCAGAGCCGGCCGCACATCGAGCGCTGGTACGACAGCATTCGCGCGCGCCAAGCCAGCATGGGTGTGCTGGACATGCAGCTCTCCTGACACTTTTATTGCCCGATTACCCATGAAAACCAGGCACTTCAAACAAGTCGACGTCTTCACCGCCCAGCCCTACTTCGGCAATCCGCTGGCGGTGGTGCTGGACGGCAGCGGCCTGGACGACGCAGCGATGCAGCGTTTTGCACAGTGGACCCACCTGTCGGAAACCACCTTTGTGTTGCCGCCCACCGAAGCCTCGGCCGACTATCAGGTGCGCATCTTCACGCCCGGCGGTGAGCTGCCATTCGCTGGCCATCCGACTCTGGGCACCTGCCACGCCTGGCTGGAAGCGGGCGGTGTGCCGAAACGCAAGGACCTTGTGGTGCAGCAATGCCAGGCCGGCCTGGTTCACATCCGCAGCGAAGGCGCGCGCCGGGCTTTCGCCGCGCCACCGGTCAAGCGTTCGGCGCCCAGCCCAGCCGTGCTGGCGCAGGTGGCGGCTGCGCTGGGCCTGAAAGCGCAACACATCATTGCGGCCCAGGTTCTCGACAACGGCCCGGTCTGGCTGGGCCTGTTGCTGGACAGTGCCGACACCGTGCTGCAACTCGAAGCGGACCATCTGGCGCTCAAAAAATATGGCCTGAAAGTGGGTGTAGCCGGCGCTCACGCTGCGCAAACAGCTCCTGTTTTAATAGCACGATCAAGCCGTGAGGCACGGGCTTTCGCTCCCAGCGAACACAGCGCACCTGCGGACACCGTCGACTTCGAAGTCCGTGCCTTTGCTGCACCCATAGGCATCAACGAAGACCCGGTCACCGGTAGCCTGAACGCCAGCCTGGCGCAGTGGCTGATGGCCGAGGGCCACGCGCCCGACAACTACAGCGTGGCGCAAGGCACTTGTCTGGGTCGCGCCGGCCGGGTTTATCTGGCGCGCGAAAGTGCGGCCGGCGCAACGCAGGCCGCATCGACAGGCTCAGGACAGGTCTGGGTCGGCGGCCAGTCGGTCACCTGCATTGATGGATCGGTGATGTTGTGATCACGGCGCAGGTCGATCATCTCGTCGTCATGGCTGCCAGCCTGGACCAGGGCGTGACCTGGTGCCAAGAAACGCTGGGCATCACGCCTGGCCCTGGCGGCGAACACCCGCTGATGGGCACCCACAACCGGCTTTTCAGCATCGCGAGTCCGGCCTTCCCGCACGCCTATTTCGAAATCATTGCTATCCAGCCCGGCGTCACGCCGACCCGTGCGCCCGGAAAACACCGCTGGTTCGACATGGACGACCCGCTTCTGCAATCACGTGTCGTCAATGAGGGGCCGCAGTTGCTGCATTTTGTTGCGAGCGTTCCGGGCGTGGTCTCCGCCGTCAAGGCACTGGCCGCGCAGGGCCTGGATCGCGGCGCCGTGGTGGCCGCCTCGCGCCAGACCACCGCTGGCCTGCTGAGCTGGCGCATCACCGTGCGCGACGACGGCCAGCGCCTGTTCTACGGCACCTTGCCGACGCTGATCCAGTGGGGCGAGGCCGGCGAAGATCCGGCGCAGGCCGCCCATCCGCTTCATGCCATGCCGGCCTCGGGCGTGACGCTGGAGGCGCTGCAGGCCAGCCATCCACGCCCGGAAAAGCTGCAGGCCGCGTATGCCGCGATCGGCCTCGCCGGTGTGGGCGTGAGCCCCGGCACGCCCAACCTGATCGCCACGCTGAACACGCCGCGTGGCCGCGTCATGCTTGAATCAAAAGGAGTCTAGATGCTCACGATGACCGAACTCACCTGGTTCGCACTTGTCGCGCTGGCGCTGGTGCTGACACCCGGCCCCAACATGATTTATTGCATCTCGCGCACCCTGTGCCAGGGCCGCGCTGTTGGCATGGTCTCGCTGGCGGGCGTAGCGCTCGGTTTTGTGGTGCACCTGCTGGGCGCGGCCTTCGGTCTGAGTGCGCTGCTGCTGGCGGTACCAGTCGCCTTCACCGCGCTCAAGGTTGCCGGCGCGCTCTACCTGCTGTACCTGGCCTGGCAGGCCGTCAAGCCCGGTGGCCTGTCGCCGTTCGAAACCCGCGCCCTGCCGCACGACCCGCCGCGCAAACTTTTTCTCATGGGTCTCATGACCAATCTGCTGAATCCCAAGGTTGCGATGTTTTACCTGTCCTTCTTCCCGCAGTTTTTGCACCCCGAACGTGGCCAGGTATTGCTGCAAAGCCTGAGCCTGGGTGCGGTGCAGATCACTGTCAGCCTGGTGATCAACACCGTGATCATCTTTTTCGCGGCCGGGCTCGCCGTCTTCCTGAACCGCAACATCACCTGGATGCGGGTGCAGCGTTATGTCATGGGCACGGTGCTGGGCCTGCTGGCGCTGCGATTGCTGACAGAAAAGAGAACGGCATGAACGCTGTGTTGAAAGAAACCCACCTCGATGCGCTGCCTTCGCTGGCAGAGATCGAAGCCGCGTCACGCGTGGTCTACCGCGAGTTCCAGGCCACGCCGCAGTACCGCTGGGGCATGTCCAGCCAGCGCCTGGGCACCGACTGCTGGATCAAACACGAGAACCACACCCCTGTCGGCGCCTTCAAGATACGCGGCGGCCTGACCTATTTCGATGCGCTCAAGCAGCGCGGCACCTTGCCGGCCGAAGTGGTCAGCGCGACGCGCGGCAACCACGGGCAAAGCATGGGCTGGGCGGCACGCGCGCATGGCGTGGACTGCACCATCGTGGTCCCGCAGGGCAACTCGCTGGAAAAAAATGCGGCGATGCGCGCACTCGGGGTCACGCTGATCGAACACGGCAACGACTTCCAGGAAAGCCGCGAACACGCGATGCGGCTGGCGGCAGAACACGGCGCCCACATGGTGCCGAGTTTCCATGCCGACCTGCTCAGCGGCGTCAGCACTTACTGGTGGGAGTTCATGCGGGCGGTGCCGCAACTCGATGTGGTGTATGTGCCGATCGGCCAGGGTTCGGGCGCCTGTGCGGCGATTGCCGCCAAACTCGCGCTAGGCCGCAGCCTGCGCATCGTCGGTGTGGTCAGCGCCCACGCCACCACCTATGCCGATTCGCTGGTTGCCGGCCGCGTGGTCGAAGCGCCGGTGACCACACAACTCGCCGACGGCATGGCCTGCCGCATTGCCGATGCGTCGGCGCTGGACATCATTGCGCCGCACATTCACCACGTCGTGAAAGTGACGGACGAGGAGGTGGCGCAAGCCATGCGCGACCTGTATGCCGACACCCACAACGTGGCCGAAGGCGCTGGCGCGGCAAGCTTTGCAGCAGCGATGCAGGAGCGCGCGCAACTTCGAGGACGGGTCGTTGGAACCACCTTGTGTGGAGGCAACGTCGATACCGCCACTGTCGCCAAGGTGCTATTGGGCGGCTAAAGCGTCGCGCCTGCGACTGGACGCTTGCGGGCTTGTCGCCACAATTTGTTCATGGGAACCCTTTACCTCGTGCGCCACGGCCAGGCCTCGTTTGGCGCCGACGACTATGACGTGCTCAGCGAGATGGGCTACCGGCAGAGTCTGCGTCTGGGCGAATACTTCAAGTACAAAGGCATCCGCTTCGAGGCGGCGTTTACCGGCACGCTTCAACGCCAGATGAAAACCTTTGCCGGTATCTGCGAGGGCATGGGCGTGGCGATGGATGCCGCGCAGCGGCCCGGGCTCAATGAATACGACAGCGAAGCGGTGATCGGCGCGATCCATCCGCACAAGCTGGAGAAGCCGACCTCGCCCGAGATGTACCGCAGTCACTTCCGTCTCCTGAAAGACGGCCTGGCGCAATGGATGGCCGGAGTCGTCAGCCCCAAAGGCATGCCCAGCTACACCGACTTCGTAGCCGGCGTCACCGGCGTGCTGGACCACATCCGCGCCAACCACAGCGGCAACGTGCTGCTCGTCTCCAGCGGCGGGCCGATCGCCACGGCGGTTGGCCATGTGCTGGGTACGGCGCCTGAGGTCACGATTGAACTGAATCTGCGCATACGCAATTGCTCGGTGACCGAGTTCGCCTTCACGCCCAAGCGCCACATGCTGGTGACCTACAACACGCTGCCGCACCTGGATGCGCCCGAACACGCAAGCTGGATCACTTATTCGTGAGTCATTTGCTATTGTTTTTATAGCTGCTTGTGAGCGCTGTCAAAGGGCTGGCAGCCAAAACACATAGCGAGCACGCTGAAAAACCGTGTTAGCGTCCAACATTGCCGCTGACGCGCCAGATCACATTGCCCACATCGTCGGCCACCAGCAGCGCACCGCGTTTGTCCATCGCCACGCCTACGGGCCGTCCATAGGCCTTGCCGTCCGGGCTGACAAAACCGGTCAACACGTCCACCGGTTTGCCAGAGGGTTTGCTGCCGGTGAAGGGCACAAACACCACCTTGTAGCCGCTCAGTGGTTTGCGGTTCCATGACCCGTGTTCGCCAACAAACACACCGCTGGCCAGTGACGCCGGCAGGCTGTTGCCTTCGGTAAACACCATGCCCAGCGGTGCCACATGGGCGCCCAGCGCGTAGTCGGGCGATACGGCTTTGGCCACCAGATCGGGGCGCGGTGGCTTGACCCGATCGTCCACATTCTGGCCGAAGTAGCTGTAAGGCCAGCCGTAAAACGCGCCGTCCTTGACCGACGTCAGGTAGTCGGGCACCAGGTCGCTGCCGATTTCGTCGCGCTCATTGACCACGGTCCAGAGCGAACCGTCAGCCGCCCAGCCCATGCCGTTGGGGTTGCGCAAGCCGGAGGCGAACAGGCGGCGTGTGTTGGTTTTGGGGTCGACCTCAAGAATCGCCGCGCGATCCACCTCGATGTCCATGCCGTTTTCACCGATGTTGCTGTTCGAGCCCACCGTGACATAAAGCTTGCTGCCGTCGCGGCTGGCGATGACATTTTTGGTCCAGTGGTGGTTGATGCCGGCCGGCAAATCCACCACCTTGACGGGCGTAGCCATGATGGCGGTCTGGCCCTCTTCATAAGGCACCTTGACCAGCGCGTCGGCGTTGGCAATGAACAGTTCCTTGCCGACCAGCGCCATGCCAAACGGCGACATCAGGCCCGACATGAATACCGTGCGGGTTTCTGCCTTGCCGTCGCCGTCGACATCGCGCAGCAAGGTGATGCGGTTGGCACTCGGCACTTGCGCGCCTGCGCGTTTCATCACCACACCCGTGATCCATCCCTTGATGCTGAAGCCGGCGTCCGGCCTGGCGGGCTTGTTGCTCTCGGCCACCAGCACGTCGCCGTTGGGCAGGGTATAGACCCAGCGCGGGTGGTCCAGGCCGGTAGCGAGCGCGGTGACCGTCATGCCCGCCATGGCTTGCGGCATCACACCGGCGGGCCAGCCTTGGGCCGGTGCAATGTTCACGGTGGGAATGAGCGACTTGACCGGCGCGGGGAGTGTCGGCGTGGCACCCATATCGGCTCCGGGCGGGAGTTTGGCGGTGTCGCCGCAGGCCGCCAGGCCCAGGGCCAGGGTGGCACACAGCGGCAACACGGCAACGCGTGAAGTGGGGAGGGAAAGCAACAGGGCTCGCATGGTCAATCCTTGTTCAGGGCGCAGAGGCACGAATTTACATTGTTGATCGCACGGGTGTCTGCGGTGTGTCAGCCGAGGCCCCCAGATTTTGTCAGGGCTGCGGGGGGGCTCAGGCCAGCGCTGTGAGTTGCTGAACCTCGTGCAACAGCCGTGCCAGCGCTTGCCCGCTGGCCTGCAACACGGCCACGCCTTTTTCGGCCGTGGCCGCCGCTGCATTGCCGGCCGCACCCGCCACATGCAGGTCCTGCGCGGCCCAGGCCAGCTTGGCGCTGCTGCCATTGCCGAGGATGGCGAAAGCCTGCGCACGGTCCCGGCTGCTGGAGTGGAAGTTCTGCGCCAGTGCCATGTCCACCTTGTGCGGGTGCAGCGCCAGCATCATCGAGGTCTCGACATCGCCGCCGTGCACGCCGAAACGCTCCTCGTCCGGCCCAAACAATTGTTTGACCTCGGCCGGCAGCGGCAGGCTGAAGGTGTTGACCATCCACACTGTCAGGCCAAACCGCGCCCGCAACTCGCGGCCGACAATGTCCAGCGTCGAGACATTGCCGCCGTGGGCATTGAGCAGCACCAGCTTCCTGATGCCGGTGCGCGCCACACACTCGCCGAGGTCCACCCAGCTCTGGATCAGTGTGGCCGCCCCCAGCGTCAGGGTGCCGGAAAAAGCAATGTGCTCGATGCTGCGACCAATCGTTTGTGTCGGCAAAAACAGCACTGGCGCGGCCTGCAAATGCGGCAGGCAGTGTGCGATCACGCCATTGACCAGATCCGTGTCCACACTGAGCGGGAGGTGCGGGCCATGCTGCTCAATGGCAGCGACCGGCAACACCGCAATGGTTGCGGCCGCGTCGATGCGGGCAAAGTCGGGGCTTTTGAGGTCAGCCCAGAAGTGGGGAAGGGCGAGCGGGGTGGGCGCGGGGTTCATGGGCGTATTTTGGGGCCATTCGGGCCAAAGAGCCCGTCAGCGTTGGATGGACGCGATGTTTGCCCCGGTGTCGGTTAAGGTGAACGAGTCCCCGCCTGCTCAACGCGACTTCAAAGCATTTCTTCCGGCGCAAAAGGACCGATCAGCTTGAGCATCAGCTTCAGGCCGGTGCTGGCATCGGGCTCGATCCGGGTGTCCGCCAGTTTGGAGCCCTGCGGTGCGCGCCAGAGCAGTTGGCCGTCTACCAGTTCGACCTTGTAAGCGCCGCGTGCCATGGCCGGCTCGATCAGCGCAATGGTTTCACCGGCGAGTTTGGGGCTGCGGATCGCCAGGGCGACCTCGGTGTTCTGCAATTGCGAGCGCAGGTCCAGGTTCATCGAGCCGATCACCAGCAGGCGCTGGTCCAGCACCACGATCTTGGAGTGCAGGCTGGCGCGCGAACCGCCGGCCGAGCCGGAGCTTCCGGTGGAGCCGAAGCTGGTCAGCGAGCCTTCCTGCTCGGCGCGCATTTCGTAAATCTCGATGCCCAGCGCCAGCAGATCCTTGCGGTAACGGGCGTAGCCGACATGGGCGGCGGGCGCGTCGTTGGAGGCCAGCGAGTTGGTGAGCACGCGGATGCGCACGCCTTTTTGCCGGATGGCGGCGAACTGGTCCATCATCCGTTGGCCGGGCACGAAGTAGGGCGAGACGATCAGCAGGTCGCCGCTGGCCTGCGACATCAGTTGAAGCAGGCCGTCGACGGTGGTGTCCTGCGCCTGTTGCACATCGTCGGCATCGGCGGCAATTTTGGATGGCTTGTCGACCAGCAGCACCGCCGGCGCCCAGGTCCAGTCCAGCAGCGCGAGGTTGGTGCTGTCGGGAAGGGGTTCGATCACGCTGACTGTGCCGTCGGGTGCGGTGGTGGTGCGCACACCTGGCGCGGTGGCGGGCGCCGCAGGCCGGGGCTGGACCGACGGGCCGTCGGGCGCCTGGGCGACGGCCGGTGGCGGCGAGGCGGCTGCAGCCTTGGGCGGCGGTTTGATCTTCTCGATTTCGTCCCGGGTCATCAGCGACTGCACGGGGTAGGCCAGCGGGTTGTTCCAGTACAGGTCGAAGCTGCGTGAGAGTTCGCGGGCAATGCGGCCGGCGGCCAGCACATCGGCGTCGACGAAGTTGGTGCCCTCGCCCTGGCCGAAATAGGTTTCACCCAGATTGCGGCCGCCGGTGATGGCCACCGCGTTGTCGGCGACAAAAATCTTGTTGTGCATGCGCCGCTGGATGCGGTCCACATCTTTAAGCGATCCCAGGATGCGGAAAAACAGCGAGCGGCGGTTACCCGGCAGCGGGTTGAACAGGCGCAACTCAATGTTGGGCTCGAAAGCGATCTTGAGCACCTGCGCGTTTTTGCCAGCGGTGTTGAAGTCGTCGAGCAGGATGCGGATACGCACGCCGCGTGCGGCGGCGGCGCGCATCGCGTCGAACATGCGCTCGGTGGTTTCGTCGGCGTGGATGGCGTAGTACTGGATATCCAGCGTTTTCTGCGCGGCGTCGATCAGCGCCATGCGGCTGGTAAACGCCAACTCGGCGCTGTTGACCAGCGCAAAACCCGAGTCATTGAGGGTGCCGGCCTTTGCGGCACGCTGCTGCACCGCATTGCCGATACGGGTTTGTTCAGGATTGGCCAGCGCCGTGGAGACCGGCCGGTCCACCTCGCTCGGCAGCGAGGCGCAGCCGCTGAGCCATGCCGCCAGCGTCAGCAGCGCGAGCCAGCGCCAGGCGGGGGAAGTCAGGCAGGCAGCTTGCGGCGCACGGAGGTTCATGAGGGGCTTTGGAGTTGCAGCCACTTTAGCGTAAGCAGCTGTTTCGGCGTGGCCCCGGTTCGACCGACACTTGCGCAAAGTCATGTAGGCGCCTGCCTCGACACGCCTGGCCTGGTTAGTCGGTGCTGGCTGAGCCTGTCGAGGCCTTCCACCAACATTGACTGAGGAAGACGTTTCGACAGGCTCAACGCGAACGGTGAAGCGGATTTGCGCCCCTTTCTCAGGCCGACAGCGCTTCCCAGCGCTGCAGCGCGTCCATCAGTTCTTCCTCGATCTTGCTGTTGCGGGCATTGAGTTCGGCCGCGCGTTTGGCGTTGCTGGTGTACAGCGTGCCGTCGAACAGTTCCTGCGCGATCGCCTTTTGCTGCGATTCGAGCTGCTGGATCAACGCCGGCAGGCCGTCGAACTCACGCTGTTCCTTGTAGCTCAGTTTCTTTTTTGATAGCGCTTCGCGCCCGTCCTTCATGGGCTGGGCGGTGTTTTTGCTTGTGTTTTTGGCTGCGACAGAACTGGCGGGGGTTTTGCCGCCGCCAGTGATTTGCGCCGCGCGTTTGGACTGCGTGAGCCAGTCCGTCACGCCGCCTTCGTATTCGCGCCAGAAGCCGGGGTTCTCCGGTGTGCCTTCGTAGGCAATGGTGCTGGTCACCACGTTGTCGAGGAAGCGCCGGTCGTGGCTGACCAGAAACACTGTGCCTTCGTAGTTCTGCAGCAGGTCTTCCAGCAGCTCCAGGGTGTCGATGTCCAGGTCGTTGGTCGGCTCGTCGAGCACCAGCACGTTGGCTGGTCGCGCGAACAGGCGGGCCAGCAGCAGGCGGTTGCGCTCGCCGCCCGACAGTGTGCGCACTGGCGAGTTGGCGCGCGCCGGTGAAAACAGAAAGTCGGTCAGGTAACTCTTGACGTGCTTTTTCTGGCCGTTGATCTCGACCCACTCGCTGCCGGGGCTGATGAAGTCTTCCAGCGTGGCGTCCAGGTCCAGGCTGTCGCGCATCTGGTCGAAGTAGGCGACCTGCAGATTCGCGCCCTGGCGGATCTTGCCGGGCGGCGTGGTCACGTCGGGTTGAAGCTCGCCCAGGATCAGCTTGAGCAGCGTGGTCTTGCCCGCGCCGTTCGGCCCCAGCAGCCCGATTTTGTCGCCGCGCAGCAGGGTGCCGCTGAATTTGTTGACGATGATTTTTTCGCTGCCCGGATGGCCGAAGCTTTTGCTGACGTCGGTCAGTTCGGCCACGATCTTGCCGCTTTTTTCACCGCTGGAGACGTCGAGGTTGACGCGGCCGACCGCATCGCGTCGTGATGCCCGGCTGTCCCGCAACACTTCGAGCCGGCCAATACGTGCCACGCTGCGGGTACGGCGCGCTTCCACACCCTTGCGGATCCAGACTTCTTCCTGCGCAAGCAGCTTGTCGGCCTTGGCATTGATGACGGCTTCCTGCGCCATCTGTTCTTCTTTTTGAATCAGGTACTGCGCAAAATTGCCGGGGTAGGTCAGCAGTTTGCCGCGGTCCAGCTCAACAATCGCCGTGGCGACCTGGTCCAGAAAGGCCCGGTCGTGGGTGATGGTGATGATGCTGCCGTTGAAATTGACCAGCAACTCCTCCAGCCAGGCGATGGAATCAAGGTCCAGGTGGTTGGTCGGCTCGTCGAGCAGCAGCACATCGGGTTTGGCGACCAGCGCCTGGGCCAGTGCCACGCGTTTTTTGGTCCCGCCAGACAGCGAGCCAACGATGGCGTCCTTGTCCAGGTGCAGGCGGTGCAGGGTTTCCTCGACGCGTTGCTCCCAGTTCCAGCCGTCCAGCGCCTCGATTTCCGACTGCAGGGCGTCCAGGTCGGTGTGTTCGTCGGCCGCCAAATATTGCTCAACAATGTGCCTGGCCCTTGCCAGTCCTGCGCTAGCAGCTATGAAAACAGTAGCGTGCGGGTCCAGACTCGGCTCCTGCGGCACGTAGGCGATGCGCAGGTTTTGCTGCAGTTGCAAGGTGCCGTCGTCGGGTTTTTCCAGCCCGGCCAGGATTTTGAGCAGCGAGGACTTGCCGGTACCGTTGCGGCCAATCAGGCCGATGCGCTGGTTGGTTTCGAGCGAAAAATCTGCGTGGTCCAGCAGGGCGACGTGCCCAAAAGCGAGTTGAGCGTCAAGAAGTGTAATTAATGCCATGTTGTCAGGGATTATCCGGGTGTGCCGTTTCGCATGCTGGTTTTCGGGCTATTGCGCGTCCGGAGTCGTCGCTATAGTTGGAGCGGAATCAGCGGCGCACCTTCCCCGACCTGCTGAGCACACCGGAAGCCTGGTTCATGGAATTACAGATCAACGGAAGACGCGTTCAGGTCGATGCCGACCCCGCCATGCCCTTGTTGTGGGTGTTGCGCGACCTGCTCAATATGACGGGTACCAAGTTTGGCTGTGGGGTGGCGGCCTGCGGTGCCTGCACCGTGCGGGTGGACGGGCTGGCGGTCCGCGCCTGTGTCACGCCAGCATCGACCTTGACCGGCAAACGCATCCAGACCATTGAAGCGTTGGGCACGCTGGACAAACCCCATGTTCTGCAGCAGGCCTGGATCGCCGAACAGGTGCCGCAGTGCGGCTACTGCCAGTCCGGCATGTTGATGGCGGCGGCGGCTTTGCTCGAAAAGACGCCCAAACCGACCGATGCCGACATTGACGCGGCCATGACCAACATTTGCCGCTGTGGCACCTACCAGCGGATCCGGGTGGCGATCAAACGTGCGGCGGGCATTCCGTCTGGCCCTGTCGTGAAGAAGCGGGCATGAAACGACGCGCCTGGCTGCTCAGCGCCGCTGGGGCGACTGGCGCGCTGGTCGTGGGTTGGGGCTTGCTGCCGCCGCGCTCGCGCACGGGCGCTGGCCGGCTCTGGCCGCCGGTTGAAGGTGAAATCGCACTCAATGGCTGGATCAAGGTTCTGACCGACGGTTCGGTGGTGCTGGCCATGCCGCGTAGCGAGATGGGCCAGGGCGTTCACACTGCCTTGCCGATGCTGGTGGCTGAGGAACTGGACCTGCCCCTGGCGCGCATACGGATAGAGCAGGCAGGTTCCGACGCGATCTATGGCAATGTTGCGATGTTGCTTGCCGGCCTGCCTTTTCACCCGCTGGAAGTCGAACAACGCCCGTTCAAAGTTGAGGCCGGCGAGTGGGTGGTGGGTAAATTGGCGCGTGAACTGGGCATCAATGCAACCGGCGGCTCCAGCAGCGTGGCGGACGCCTGGACCGTGCTGCGCACGGCGGCGGCCACAGCCCGCGCGTCCCTGCTGGGCGCGGCATCCCTGCAATGGCGCTTGCCGGTGGCCGAGTTCACAGTCAGCGACGGTGTCATTTCGCACCCCTCGGGCAAATCAGCCCACTATGGGGAACTGGCCAAATTTGCGGCTGCCACGCCGCCAGGCGAGGTCACGCTCAAAGAGCGCAAGGACTGGAAAGTCATCGGCCAAAGCGCGCCGCGCCGGGATCTACCGGCCAAAGTCGACGGAACAGCCAGGTTCGGGCTGGACGTGCGACTGCCTGGCATGTTGTATGCCGCCATCCGTCTGTGTCCGATGCTGGGCGGCGCGCCCGGTGCAATGGACATTCCCGCCGCGCTGGCCATGCCGGGTATCGAGCGTTTTGTGCGTTTACCGGCCTACGCGGGCTCAACGGCCGGTTTTGCCGTGGTCGGCAAAAGCTGGTGGCAGGCGCAGCAGGCGGCACAGGCCATGGCTGTTGACTGGCAGCAGCGGCCGGCTGGGGCGCTGGACTCGCGCCAGATCGAAGTCGAGCTGGAGACGGCGCTCCAGACGGAGGAGGGCTTTGTTTTTCATGAGCAGGGCGACACCGACCAGGCCGAAGCGGCTGCTGCCCGACGTATCGAAGCCGTGTATCGCGCGCCCTATCTGGCACATGCCACCCTTGAGCCCATGAACTGTACCGCCCAGGTCAGCGACGGCAAGGTGTTTTTATGGGTGCCGACCCAGGTGCCGCAGATGGCTGCCGCCATTGCCGCACGTGTGGCCGGCGTGCCGCTGGAGGACGTGACGGTGACCGTCACCTTGTTGGGCGGCGGCTTTGGACGCCGCCTGGAAGTGGACTACATCGCCCAGGCGGTGCGCGTGGCGATGGACTGCGGTGGCCGGCCGGTGCAACTGATCTGGTCGCGGGAGGAAGACAGCACCCACGACTTTTACCGTCCCATGCAGGTGGCGCGCTTGCGCGCGTCGCTGGATGTCGACGGCCGTGTCAACAGCCTGCGCATCAGGTCCGCCGGTGACGCCATCACCCCACGCTGGCTGGAACGAGGCGCTCCCGGCCTGGCCGGACCGATGGACACGCCCGACAAAACCACGGCCGAGGGTCTTTTTGACCTGCCCTACGGCTTTCCCAGCCAGCATATGACACATGTGGCCACGCGCAAAGGGGTGCCGGTGGGCTTCTGGCGTTCGGTCGGGCATTCACATAACGCCTTTTTCTCCGAGGGTTTTATCGATGAGTTGGCCTTTGAAACCGGTCAGGACCCCTTGAGCCTGCGGCGCCACCTGCTGAAAGATGCCCCGCGTTATCTGGCGGTGCTGAATCTGGCTGCTGACAAGGCCGGTTGGGGACGCACATTGCCCGCAGGACAGGCGCGGGGCATCGCCTTGCACGAATCGTTCGGCTCCATCGTTGCGCAGGTGGCCGAGGTGTCGCTGGCCGGCGGCCAGCCACGCGTCCACCGTGTGGTGTGCGCCATCGACTGCGGTACCGTGGTTAACCCCGACATCGTTGCCCAGCAGATGGAGAGCTCGGTGGTGTTTGCACTGACGGCTGCGCTGTACGGGCGGGTGGATATCCATGCGGGCGTGGTGCAGCAAAAGAACTTTCCCGATTCACCGATGTTGCAGCTTGCACAGGCCCCGCTGGTACAGACGTATTTGGTTGGAAGTACCCGGCCACCCGGCGGCGTCGGCGAACCCGGCGTCCCACCGCTGGCGCCTGCGGTGGCCAACGCCCTGTTCGTGCTGACGGGGAAGCGTTTGCGCGCCCTGCCATTGACCTTGTGACGTGATCGGCTAGACGCGCGGCGCAGGTCGCGCCTGTGCAGGACTTTCGGATCCTGACCGGAAGGCATAAAAAGCCGTGCTATAGTCGATGGCTCTGCTGATGAATGACCTCGTTAATGAAGTCGCTTGTCGGCAGACAAGGGCTTCGGAGAAAAAGCAGATTTTTTTGAATTTGTTTTGACTGGGATGAAAAAACCGGTATAGAATCTAAGGCTCGACTGATCACAGTCAACAACCTCAAAGCGCGTTGAAAACGCTGCAAGTCTCGAGGTAAATCGCAGGATTTCCCAAGACAGGCAAAGTAATCAGCAAGCAGGCAAAAAGTTAAATTTTTGTTGACCGGGACTAAAAAACCGGTATATAATTTGAGGCT
>NZ_JAYWHI010000046.1:0-27781 GCF_043778355.1 Polaromonas sp. | reverse complement strand
CTTCTGGTTGTACATGTTGTAGAAGGTGGTGACCTCATGCACGGCAATCGGCGCCATGCCCAGGTAATCAGCCACGATTTTTTCGCTCTCGGCACTGACAAAACCGAGCTCTTCCTGAACGATGGTGAGGCAGGCCATCACCGCCGACTGCTTGCCGTCCGCCGGGTATTTGGCAACTTCACGCGCAAAGCGCACGAAAGCCTGCTCGGACAAGGACGCCGCTGGCGCCTGTGTGTGTGCTGGAATCATGGTGGAACTCATGCGGTTTACCGGTCAATCTCGCCGAACACAATGTCCATGGTGCCGATCACGGCAACTGCATCGGCAATCATGTGCCCGCGCGACATTTCGTCCATGGCGGCCAGGTGCGGAAAGCCCGGCGGGCGAATCTTCAGACGGTAGGGCTTGTTGGCGCCATCACTGACGATGTAGATGCCGAACTCGCCCTTGGGGTGCTCCACCGCCGCGTAGGCTTCACCCTCGGGCACGTGAAAACCTTCGGTGAACAGCTTGAAGTGGTGGATCAGCTCTTCCATGTTCGACTTCATGGACTCGCGGTCGGGCGCAGCCACCTTGTGGTTGCTGGTGATCACCGGACCGGGATTAACGCGCAGCCAGTCAATACACTGTTTGATGATGCGGTTGGATTGGCGCATCTCCTCGATACGTACCAGGTAACGGTCGTAGCAGTCGCCGGTTTTGCCGACGGGCACATCGAAGTCCATCTGGCTGTAGACGTCATAAGGCTGCTGCTTGCGCAAATCCCAGGCAAAACCAGAGCCGCGCAACATGGGGCCGGTGAAGCCGAGGTTCAGCGCGCGCTCTGGCGACACAACGCCGACACCGACCGTGCGCTGTTTCCAGATACGGTTGTCAGTCAGCAGGGTTTCGTATTCGTCGACGAGCTTCGGGAACTTGGCGGTGAAGTCCTCGATGAAGTCCAGCAAAGAGCCCCGGCGGTTTTCATTCAGGGCTTCGATGGCCTTGGCGTTCTTGATCTTGCTGACCTTGTACTGAGACATGGTTTCCGGCAGGTCGCGGTACACACCGCCCGGACGGAAGTAGGCCGCATGCATGCGCGCGCCGGAAACGGCTTCGTACATGTCGAACAGCGCCTCACGCTCACGGAAGCAATAAATCAGGATATTCATCGCACCGCAGTCGAAACCGTGCGCACCCAACCACAACAGGTGATTCAGCAGGCGCGTGATCTCGGAGAACATCACACGGATGTACTGGGCGCGCACCGGGACATCCACGCCGATCAGTTTTTCGATGGCCAGGCAGTAGGCATGCTCGTTGGACATCATCGACACGTAGTCGAGCCGGTCCATGTAGGGCAGCGACTGGATGTAGGTCTTGCTCTCCGCGAGTTTTTCGGTGGCGCGGTGCAGCAGGCCGATGTGCGGATCGGCGCGCTGGATCACCTCGCCATCGAGCTCGAGCACCAGGCGCAGCACACCGTGGGCAGCCGGATGCTGGGGCCCGAAATTAAGCGTGTAGTTTTTGATTTCAGCCATGTTTGGTTTTGCCTCTGCTTTGTCATGCCGGACTCGATCCGGCATCCATGCTGGTGGACACGCCACCGTGGATTGCGGGTCAAGCCCGCAACGACAAAGGACTACTGCACCCCCCCATAGTTATCTTCACGAATCACACGCGGCGTGATTTCACGCGGCTCGATGGTGACCGGCTGGTAGATCACACGTTTCTGCTCGGGGTCGTAACGCATCTCGACGTAACCCGTGGTCGGGAAATCCTTGCGGAAAGGATGGCCGATAAAACCGTAGTCGGTCAGGATGCGACGCAAGTCGTTGTGACCTTCAAAAATGATGCCGAACAAATCGAAGGCTTCACGCTCAAACCAGTTCGCTGCATTCCACACCTCGTTGAGCGAGGCCACAACCGGGAAATCGTCGTCATCACAGAACACCTTGAGGCGCACACGCTGGTTCAGGCTGATGGAGAGCAAATGCGTGGCGACACAAAAGCGCCGGCCATCGTAACGGCCGTCGGCGTACTCGGAGTAGTCGAGGCCGCACAGATCAATCAGTTGCTCGAACTGGCAGCCCTTGGCATCGCGCAGGATGAGGGCAGCAGCGGGGTAGTCGGAGGCAGCCACAACGACGGTGACTTCACCAAAGGCGACAGTGACACGTCTGGCTTTTTCAGCCAGGGCAGCGGTGACAATGGCTGCGAGCTGCTCGGCAGTAGCAGGATGCAAGGGACCCATCAAGCCCTCGCTATGGTGTTGGTGCGGCGGATTTTCTGCTGCAACTGGATGATGCCGTACATCAAGGCTTCAGCCGTCGGAGGGCAGCCAGGCACATAGACATCCACCGGCACGATGCGGTCGCAGCCGCGCACGACCGAATAGCTGTAATGGTAGTAACCACCACCATTGGCGCACGACCCCATGGACAACACCCAGCGCGGCTCGGACATCTGGTCGTACACCTTGCGCAGGGCCGGACCCATCTTGTTGCACAGGGTGCCAGCGACGATCATCAGGTCGGACTGGCGTGGGCTGGGACGGAACAACATGCCGAAACGGTCGATGTCGTACCGCGCGGCACCCGCATGCATCATCTCGACCGCGCAGCAAGCCAGACCAAACGTCATGGGCCAGAGCGATCCGGTTTTGGCCCAATTGACCACCGAGTCGTAACTCGTGGTCATGAAGCCTTCGTTGAAAACACCTTCAAGTGACATAACCGTGCCTTATTCGTGGAGCGCTGCGAACCTGTCGCGACAGACCCTCGGAATCTTTTTCTTATTCCCAGTCCAGGGCGCCCTTTTTCCACTCGTAGGCAAAACCCACGACAAGAATGCCCAGAAAAATCATCATCGACCAGAAACCCACCGCGCCGATTTCCTTGAGCGCCACGGCCCAGGGAAACAGGAAGGCAATTTCAAGGTCGAAAAGAATGAACAGGATGGCGACCAGGTAGTAGCGCACATCGAATTTCATGCGGGCATCTTCGAAGGCCTCGAAGCCACACTCGTAAGGGGAGTTTTTTTCGCTGTCGGGCTTGTTGGGACCGAGCAGCCGACCCAGCACCTGGGGCACCACGCCGACAGCAACGCCGACCAGAACAAACAACAGGACGGGAAGGTATTGGTCGAGGTTCATCGTCAATTCAACTTCTGGAAGCTGCTTTGCCTTGTGCCAGTGTGCTGTTCAAGGTGATCAGCCTGGCCCGTGCAGTGCCGCTCATGCCTGTAAGTGGTGCGGACGGCGAGACTCGAACTCGCACAGCTTTCGCCACTACCCCCTCAAGATAGCGTGTCTACCAATTTCACCACGTCCGCGGTTTTTAAGTGCCCGGATGGCATGAGGAACCTTGCGGTTTTGGCTTTCCGGGCAGTCTCAGAGTTTACCCTGAAATTGCGCCGCTCCCTGTGGAAAGCGGCGTGTTCGCCACTCTATTTCGTCGGAATTTGACCTGAGTCAGGAACACCCGGCGCAGGCGGCGTAGAAGTGGTCGCGGGAACGGTAGAGGGCGTGGTCGTGCCCGGAATCTGCGCCGCGCCGGAAGCCGGTAGTGCAGGCACAGGTGCCGTCAGCGATGAGCCTTCGAGGACGCTGGAACCGGTCTGCGGGCGGGCATTGCCGAAATAGGCCAGCGCCAGGGTGCACACAAAAAACACCGCAGCCAGCACCGCCGTTGTGCGCGACAGAAAATTGGCGCTGCCGCTGGCACCAAACAGGCTGCCGGAGCCGCCACTGCCAAACGCCGCGCCCATGTCGGCGCCTTTGCCATGCTGGACCAGAATCAGACCAATCATGCCCAGTGCGGAAACCATTTGGGCCACCAGAACAACCGTCAGCAAAACATTCATATCAACTCCTAATTTAATAGCGCATGCTTCCCGTCAGATGGGGGCTGCAGCAATAATTTTCAAAAAATCCGGGGCCTTGAGCGACGCACCGCCAATCAGGCCGCCATCGATATCGGCCTGGCCCAACAAGGACGCAGCATTGGCAGCATTCATGCTGCCACCGTACAAAATCTTCACACGTGCCGCCTGGTCACTCGCCGCTTTGAGCTGAGCGCGCAACACGGCATGGACCGCCTGCGCTTCTTCAGGCGTCGCGGTCTTGCCGGTGCCTATGGCCCAGACAGGCTCGTAAGCCACAACGATCTCGCTGATGCAATGACCATTGGTGTGGATCACGGCCGCCAGCTGCCGCTTGACCACCTGCTCGGTCTGACCGGCCTCGCGTTCGGCCAGCGTTTCACCGACACACACAATCGGTGTGACGCCGGCAGCCAGTGCGGCCTTGGCCTTGTCGGCCACCAGCGCGTCGGTTTCACCATGGTACTGGCGACGCTCGGAGTGACCCACAATCACGTAGCGACAGGCGAACTCCTTCAGCATGGAGGCAGCGACTTCACCGGTGAACGCACCGGATGTCTGGCTGGAGACATCCTGCGCGCCAAGCGCCACGGCCGGCGTTGCCGCCAGCAGGGCATGGACCTGCGACAGGTAAGGCGCAGGCACACACACCGCAATCGCGCATGCGGGCTGTCCGGACAGGCCAGCCGCTATCTCGCGCAGCAAGGCCTCGTTGGCAGCCAGGCTGCCGTTCATCTTCCAGTTTCCTGCGATCAGTTTTTTCATGGCTTGCAGTGCTTTACCAGGTCAGAACGATCTTGCCGATGTGCTGGTTGGACTCCATCAGCACATGCGCCTGGGCCGCATCAGCCGCCGCAAACGTGCTATGAATCACCGGCTTGATGCTGCCATTGGCCAGCAATGGCCAGACTTTGTCCGTAAGTGCCTGGGCAATCGCCGTCTTGAATTCGATGGAGCGCGGACGCAGCGTGGAGCCGGTGATGGTCAGACGCTTGCGCAGTACGAGGCCGGCATTAAATTCGGCTTTGGTGCCGCCCTGCACGGCAATAAACACCAGACGGCCGTCCTCGGCGAGACAACCGATTTCGCGCGCCACATAACTGCCGGCGACCATGTCGAGGATCACGTTCACGCCTTTTCCGGCAGTGATTGTCTTGATCTCTTCGGCAAAATCAGCGGTCTTGTAATTGATCGCGTGGTCGGCCCCGAGCTTCAGACAGGCGGCGCATTTTTCGTCGCTGCCAGCTGTCACGATCACGGTCGCGCCCATGGCCTTGGCAAGCTGGATCGCGGTGACGCCGATGCCGCTGGAGCCACCCTGGATCAGCAGCGTTTCACCCTTCTGCAGCCGGGCGCGGTCAAACACATTGCTCCAGACCGTGAAAAAGGTTTCCGGCAAGGACGCTGCCTCAATGTCGCTGAAGCCTTCCGGCACCGGCAGGCATTGGCCGACCGGCGCAACACACAGCCCGGCATAACCGCCGCCGGCCACCAACGCGCAAATGCGGTCGCCGACCTTCAGATTCGCCTGCGCCATCGCCGCGGCGTCGCCAGAGACGACGACGCCGGCAACTTCCAGCCCTGGAATATCAGAAGCGCCCGGTGGAACCGGGTAATTGCCGGTTCGCTGCAACACGTCCGGCCGATTCACACCGGAGGCGGACACGCGAATCAGCAACTCGCCCGCACCCGCCACCGGGTCGGCCCGCTCACCCAGGCGCAGCACGTCCGGCGCGCCATAGCTGGTAATTTCAACTGCTTGCATGAAGTTTTTAAGTATTTTGTAGCTGCCGCCCATATCTAGCGGGCGCAAGCAGCTACAAATTCAATAGCAAATCAACCCTGATCCTGGCCCTGCGCAGGGCGGTCCAGCAACACCTTCATCGACAGCTTGACGCGGCCTTTTTCGTCGGTTTCCAGAACCTTGACCTTGACGATCTGGCCTTCGCTCAGGTAGTCGGTCACGCGCTCGACACGTTCGTGGGCGATCTGGCTGATATGCAGCAGGCCGTCCTTGCCGGGCATCAGGTTGACCAGCGCACCGAAGTCCAGGATCTTGGTGATCGCGCCTTCGTAGACCTTGCCGATCTCGACTTCGGCGGTGATCTCGGCGATGCGGCGCTTGGCTTCGTCAGCCTTGGCGCTGTCATTCGACGCGATGGTGATGGTGCCGTCTTCCTCGATGTTGATCTGCGTGCCGGTTTCTTCGGTCAGCGCGCGGATCACGGCGCCGCCCTTGCCGATCACGTCACGGATTTTCTCGGGGTTGATCTTCATGACATACAGGCGCGGCGCGAAGTCAGAAACTTCAGCCTTGGCTTCGCCCATGGCTTCCTGCATCTTGCCCAGGATGTGCATGCGGGCTTCCTTGGCCTGGGCCAGCGCGACCTGCATGATTTCCTTGGTGATGCCCTGGATCTTGATGTCCATCTGCAGCGCGGTGATACCGGCGGTGGTACCGGCGACTTTGAAGTCCATGTCGCCCAGATGATCTTCGTCACCCAGGATGTCGGTCAGCACGGCAAAACGGTTGTCTTCCTTGATCAGGCCCATGGCGATACCGGCCACGTGGGCCTTCATCGGCACGCCAGCGTCCATCAGCGACAGGCAGCCGCCGCAGACCGACGCCATCGACGAGGAGCCGTTGGACTCGGTGATCTCGCTGACCACACGCATGGTGTACGGGAATTCTTCCTTGGAGGGCAACACGGCGATCAGCGCGCGTTTGGCCAGACGGCCATGACCGATTTCACGGCGTTTCGGGCTGCCGACACGACCGGTTTCGCCGGTGGCGAACGGAGGCATGTTGTAGTGCAGCATGAAGCGGTCTTCGTAGTCGCCCGACAAGGCGTCGATACGCTGTGCGTCACGCTCGGTACCCAGCGTGGTCACGACCAGCGCCTGGGTTTCGCCGCGTGTAAACAGCGCCGAACCGTGGGTACGGGGCAGCACGCTGTTGCGGATTTCGATCGCACGCACGGTGCGGGTGTCGCGACCGTCAATGCGCGGCTCGCCGGACAGGATCTGGCTGCGCACAATTTTGGCTTCAATGTCGAACAACATGCCTTCGACAGCGACGCTGTCAAAGGCAGCGCCGTCGGCCTTGAGCGCAGCCATGACTTCGGACGTCACCACGCGGCAAGCCTGCGTGCGAGCCTGCTTGGCGCGGATCTGGTAAGCAGCTTCCAGCTTGGCGGCAGCCAGCGCGTTGACCTTGGCAATCAGCGGCTCGTCTTTGGCAGGCGCCTGCCAGGCCCAGACCGGTTTGCCGGCGTCACGAACGAGTTCATGAATCGCGTTAATGGCGATGTTGCCCTGCTCATGGCCAAACACCACGGCGCCCAGCATGATTTCTTCCGACAGTTGCTTGGCTTCGGACTCAACCATCAGCACGGCAGCTTCGGTACCGGCCACCACCAGGTCCATGGTGGAGTCTTTGAGCCGGGTCTTGCCGGGGTTCAGCACGTACTGGCCGTCGATGTAGGCCACGCGCGCGGCACCAATCGGGCCGTTGAACGGGATGCCGGAAATCGACAGGGCGGCGCTTGAAGCGATCAGTGCGGGAATGTCGCCTTCAACTTCAGGGTTCAGCGACAGCACGTGGATCACGACTTGGACTTCGTTGAAGAAGCCTTCAGGAAACAGCGGGCGGATCGGGCGATCGATCAGGCGCGAGGTCAGGGTTTCAAACTCGCTGGGGCGGCCTTCACGCTTGAAGAAGCTGCCGGGAATGCGGCCGGCGGCGTAGGTTTTTTCAAGATAGTCAACTGTCAGGGGAAAGAAGTCCTGACCAGGCTTGGCGTCGGCCTTGGCAACCACGGTGGCCAGCACCACGGTGCCGTCCATGTCCACCATCACGGCGCCGCCGGACTGACGCGCGATTTCGCCGGTTTCCATGGTGACCTTGTGCTGGCCCCACTGGAACGATTTGGTGACTTTATTGAAAATGCTCATGTTTTTTTCTCCACTAGATTCAGGCGCTTGAGGCAGCGCCGGAGGCCCGGAGTGGCGGCTGGCAGAACACGATGCCATTCCACAAAATGCCTGCGGTTTCAGGTCTTTTCTTGTGGAATGACACAGCGCGTGATCGTTTTGCCTTGCTCCGAAGTAAAAAACGCCTGAGCTAGTTAACTAACTCAGGCGCTTTGCAGTCGTATCAGCGATTATTTACGCAGGCCAAGCTTGGCGATCAGCGCAACATAACGGGCCGCGTCCTTGGACTTCAGGTAGTCCAGCAGCTTGCGGCGGCGGCTCACCATGCGCAGCAGGCCACGGCGACCATGGTGATCCTTGGCATGGGTTTTGAAATGGGGCATCAGTTCATTGATGCGGCCGGTCAGCAGGCCGACCTGGACTTCCGGGCTACCCGTGTCGTTGGCGGCGCGTGCATTGGCCTTGACGATCTCGGCCTTGATGGATTTCTCGATCATGAATATTCCTTGTGTAACTTGCGAGCGGCGCAGTGTTCCCGAAGTGGGAGTTGACCGGTACCGTCGTGTTCTGCAGCGTGTGCCTCGTGCGAGGCGCCCATTTTTTTGCAGAGCCTTGGATTATAGCCCAGGATGGCTCAGGGTTGCCTCAACCAGCCGGCCAGGCGATCCACACCGTCGCTCAGCCGGCCCAGGTCCTGGCTGGCAAAACACCAGCGCAGCCAGCCCCGCATCGCTGGCGAGCGGTCGACGCTGAAGGCATCACCCGGCGCCAACCCCAAACCGGCCTCGACCACCAGACGTTTGGCCGTATCGAACGCATCACCCTGCCCGGCCAGCCGGAAAAAGGCATACATGCCGCCCGGCGCGGGGGACACTTCGACACCCGGCACAGCCTGAAGCAGGGGCACCAGGGTGTCGCGGCAGCTTTTCAGGTGCGCCACCACCTGCGGCGTCACTTCGTCGGTGCGCTGCAGGGCCACCACGCCGGCACGCTGGATGAAGACCGGTGCGCAGGAGGTATTGAACTCGATCAGCTTGCCCATGTGCGTCGTGGCCGACGCCGGCAGCACCAGCCAGCCCAGGCGCCAGCCGGTCATCAAAAAACTTTTTGAAAAACTGTGGGCCACCATCAGCCGGTCGTCCGGCTGGGCGATGTCCAGAAAACTCGGGGCGCATCCACTTTGCGATGTTTCGTAATACAGGCGCTCGTAGACCTCGTCAGCCAGGATCCAGGTGCCGGTCTTGCGGCAATGCGTCAGCAACAGTTCCTGCTCCGCACGACTCAAGGTCCAGCCGGTCGGGTTGTTGGGTGAATTGACGATCAGCAGTTTGGTACGGACGGTGACCGCCTTGAGCAGCTCGTCCATGTCGAGCTGCCACCGGCCCGCAACTGGCTTGAGGCTCACGCACCGCACCTGCGCGCCCATGATGACCGGCTGCGCGGTCAGGTTGGGCCAGACCGGCGTCACGGCCACCACCTCATCGCCAGCGTCCACCACCGCCTGCACTGCGAGCATCAGCGCATTGACACCGCCCGACGTGACCGCAATTCTGTCGGCCCCCACAGGCGTCGCCCCGGTGCAGCGCAAGTTGCTGCAATAGGCGGCGATGGCTTCGCGCAGTTCGGCCAGCCCGAGGTTGTGCGCATAAAAAGTCTCGCCTTCGCTGAGCGAACGCGCAGCGGCCTCCCGAATAAAGGCCGGGGTGACTTCATCACTCTCGCCAAACCAGAACTTGAGCACATCGCTGCGCCCGATACCGGCATTGGCCACCTGACGGATCAGGGACTCTTCAAGATCGAGAACAACCTGTCGCATGGAGACCTTTCAGGGACGGACCATCTTGCAGGTGTGCGGCTGCTCGGCACGCGCCGCAGCAATGGTCTTGATCACGCGAAAGCCATAACCCGATCCTTCCACGTCAAACTTGACCCCCGGCGCACCCTGTTTGTCCATCACGGCCACCAGCAAAGGCTGCTGGAACTGGTGATCGGCACCGCGCATCACGCCCTGGTGGCCGGCAAACAGCACCACCGCCTTTTCCAGTTGCGCGGCGACCGCAGCCGATTCGACAGAACCCGCCTTTTCGATGCTTTGTACCAGCGCCTCCACCATCAGTTGCATGCGCATGTGAACATAGTCGTCCTGAGGTTTGGGAAACCGCTGGCGAAAGGACTGGTAAAAAGTTTCGGATTGGGCGCTGACCGCATTGGGAAACCAGTCGGCGACCGCGATTACCTTGCCGACACCGGCGTCGCCAAGGGCCGCCGGCACGCCGAGCGCGTTGCCGTAAAAAGTGTAGAACTTGCCCTCAAAACCAGCCTCTCTGGCGGCCTTCACCAGCAGGGTCAGGTCATTGCCCCAGTTGCCGGTCAACACAGCCTGCGCGCCACTGGCCTTGATCTTGGCCACATAGGGCAGAAAGTCCTTGACCCGTCCGATGGGGTGCAACTCGTCACCGACAATTTGAATGTCCGGGCGCTGAATGCCCAACTGCTTGCGCGCCTCCCGCCCCACCGCCTGGCCGAAACTGTAGTCCTGACCGATCAGGTAGACGCTCTTGAGCGCCTTGTCGTCCTTGAGCACATCCATCAAGGCCGCCATGCGCATGTCGGCATGGGCATCAAAACGGAAATGCCAGTAGCTGCATTTGTCATTGGTGAGCACCGGATCCACCGCCGAATAGTTCATGAACAGAAGACGTTTGCCCGGCTCGCGGTCGTTGTGCTTGTTGATCGCGTCGATCAACGCTGCGGCAGTTGACGATGAGTTGCCCTGGGCCACCAGGGTGATGCCATCGTCTATCGCCGAACGCAGTGCCGACAGGGCTTCCTCGTTCTGACCCTTGCTGTCGTAGCGCTCGAAGACCAGCACGCGGTTGCCGCCGGGCAGCTTGATGCCACCGCGCGCATTGACCCGTTCCGCCGCCCAGGTCAGGTTGCGAAACACCGCTTCGCCGGTGTTGGCGAAAGGCCCGGACAGGCTTTCAATCAAGGCCACGCGCACAGGCGGCTGAGTCGCCGTTGCAGACTGCGCCAGCAAAGCCGGCGATGACAAACCGGCGCAGGCCGCTAGGGTCAGCGCGAGACGTTTCAAGAGGGGAGACGCAAAAAAATACATTCAAAAAATTCCTTGAAATACACCCGCCCACGCCTACTTGCTGTGCATGCGGCGATCACGGTTGAGAGCCGCGAAGTGTAGGGGAAATTTCCCCCATTCAACCTTTGGAGGTCTCATGTTCTACTCACTCGCAACTCGCCCTGCTTCCCGCTTCCAGCGCCACAGTCCGGCGCTGATCAGCAACGGCGCGCTCGACAGATTCCTGGACGACACGCTGGGCGCCTTGTCCGGTGCGCGCGGCACCCAGGCTGCCACGGTAGAAGATGGCGAAAAAGCCTATTCACTGCAACTCGATGTGCCGGGGCTGGCCAAGGAGCAACTGGACATCGGCATCGAGGGCGATGTGGTCCGCATCAGCAGCAAGGCTGAAGCGCCCCGGACAGTCAAAGCCGCCTACCGTTTTCCACTGGAGATCGACACTGCAGCCAGCACGGCCAAGCTTGAAAACGGCGTGTTGACCCTGTCCCTGGCCAAGAAAATTCCGGTCAGCAATGTGGCCCAGCTTGCGATCAACTGATGGGATAAGCGGCAGCCACCGCTGAGCTTTCCTCCGACAAGGCCGCCCATGAGGCGGCCTTGTCATTGACAAACAAAAATTTACCGGCAGGGCGGCCCGTATCGCCGCAGAATGGGGGCATGACCTTTTCTTCACGTGTCTTCCTGCCCGCCCTTTGCGCCGGGCTGCTGCTGGTATCGGGTTGCAGCTTTCTGCGGCCAGCCACGGTGCCCCTTGCGACCGACGTGTACCGATCAAGCTGCAGCGCAAAAGCCGACACCCTGCTGGTGTTCCTGCCGGGCGCTTATTCAAGCATTGACGAGTTCGTTCGCGAGGGTTTTGTGCAGGAAGTGCGGCAGCGGCGCATTGGCGCCGACATCGTGATGGCGGACGCACACATGGCGTATTACACGCAGCGCAGCGTCATCGACCGCCTGGAGGCCGATGTACTGGTGCCGGCACGGGCTGCCGGGTACCGGGCGATCTGGCTGGTCGGCATTTCGGTCGGTGGTTTCGGTGCGCTGATCCACGAGGAGCAGATGCCCGGCGGGGTGACCGGCATCGTCGCTGTGGCACCCTATTTGGGCGAGCGCGAACTGACCCACAAGATTGCAGCGGCTGGCGGCCTGCTTGCCTGGCAGGCGCCCACCGGCCCCCTGCCGCCGGAACAGGCTGACACGCGGCTCTGGCGCTGGCTGCAGACCCAGGCGAAGTTGCCGGCGGGTTCCGGCTCGCCGGCGCTCTACCTGGCTTATGGCACGGAAGACCGTTTCGCCGACAGCCACCGCCTGCTCGCAGCCACCCTGCCGCCTCAGCGCGTGTTCACCACCCCCGGCGGGCACGACTGGGCGCCCTGGCGGCGCCTCTGGCAACAGGTGTTGGCCACCCTGCCCTTGCCCACCTGTCCGTGATGTTTCAGGCGGGCAGCAAGCCCAGCGGCCAGCGCGGTTTGACATCAAAGCTATAGGCTGTGTTGGCTTGCGCCATGCCGGCCTGCAAACGCATGCCGGCCGCCAGGGCAATCATCGCGCCGTTGTCGGTACACAGGTTCAGCTCCGGATAGTGCACCCTGATTCCGCGCTGGCCGCAGGCGGCATTGAGCTGCTCACGCAGCAGCGTGTTGGCGCCCACGCCGCCGGCGACCACCAGTCGCTTCAGACCGGTCTGCGCCAGCGCCTTCAGCGATTTTTTGACGAGCACCTCGACAATCGCCGCCTGCGTCGAGGCGGCCAGATCAGCCTGGTCTTTTTCGCTGATGACCGGGCCCAGTTTTTTTGCTTGCGTCAACACCGCGGTTTTCAGCCCCGAGAAGGAGAAATCAAGATCGCCGCTGTGCAGCAAGGGCCGGGGCAGTTTGAACGCCTGGGCGTCGCCGCCCAGGGCCAGCCGGGCCAGATGCGGGCCGCCCGGATAAGGCAGGCCAAGCAATTTCGCAGACTTGTCAAAAGCCTCGCCGGCCGCATCGTCAATGGTCTCGCCGAGTAATTCGTAACTGCCAACCCGGTCCACCCGCATCAATTGGGTGTGACCACCCGAGACCAGCAGGGCCACAAAGGCGAATTCAGGCGGATCGGCACTGAGAAAAGGCGACAGCAGGTGGCCTTCGAGGTGATGCACCCCGAGCACCGGCTTGCCCAGCGCAGCCGCCAGCGAGCACGCCACACCCGCGCCCACCAGCAGCGCACCGGCAAGACCCGGTCCGCGCGTGAACGCCACCACATCAATATCCTTCAATGTTTGCCCTGCATCGGCCAACACCTGTTCAGTCAATGGCAACACGCGCCGGATGTGGTCCCGGCTGGCCAGTTCCGGAACCACACCGCCATAGGCCTGGTGCATGGCAATCTGGCTGTGCAAAGCGTGTGAGAGCAAGCGCGGCACTCCTGCGCCAGCGCTGTCCACCAGCGCCACGCCGGTTTCATCACAACTGGACTCAATTCCCAAAACAATCATGTTCCGAGTGTAAGGTTTGGCTCAAATCTTGCAGCTCAGCAGCCATGACTCCTTCCCAGTCCCTGCGCCTGGTCATCATTGCTCCGGATTTGCTGGAAGGCATCAGCACGGACAGCCATGCCAGAGCCCAGGCCGAACGCTCGCGGCAGTTGCGCATCGGCCTGCTGGAAAACGGCTACAACGTCGTGGCTGTGCTGCCCGCCGACACCTTTCTTTATGAGCGGCTGGCCCAGTTGCAACCCGACATGATCATCGTGGACGCAGAAAGCGAGGCACGCGATTCGCTGGAGCATGTGGTGATGGCCACCCGCGACGCACGGCGCCCGATTGTGCTGTTTACCAACGACAACGACACCAGTCACGTGAAAGATGCGGTCGCAGCGGGTGTATCCGCTTACATCGTGGCCGGTTTGTCGCCGGAACGAATCCGCCCGATTCTTGATGTGGCCATGGCGCGCTTCGAACATGAGCAGGGATTGCGGCGCGAACTCGCCGACGTCAGGACCGAACTGCAGGACCGCAAAATCATAGACCGCGCCAAAGGCCTGCTTATGCAAAGGCAAAACCTCACTGAAAAAGCAGCCTACGACAAGCTGCGCAAGGCCGCGATGGACAAGGGCCTGCGCCTGGGTGAGGTTGCGCAGCGCATGCTGGACGCTGCGGACTTGCTGGGCTGAAACGGCACGCCTCACGCCGAAATGGTGCGGCGCACAATATGAGTGCAGCACTGCAAAGTCTGCCTCTCCCCCAAAGGCGCAGCTAAAGCAGCTATAAATTTGATAGCTGTTAACGACCTCTGGATATGGGCTGCAGGCCTATTTTGTAATCAAACGGAAAGAGAATTGTTAGGAACAGGCACTGGCACAGGTTTTGCTCAGTGCTTAGGCAACAGGCAGTCCACTTCAACGGCGAAGCGGTTTGCCTCCATGAACAAAGGCGTTCGCACCCTGCAATCACATGTCTTGTGCTTGTTCGGGTCGAGCGCCTTTTTTGTTTTTTGCCCCGGTTTTCACTTTTTGTTTTCACTTCTGGAGCCCCGACCATGACCGAACTGCTGAAATCTTCACTGACCCGTCGTACCGTGTTGCAGGCCGCCGCCGTCGGCGCTGCGGGCATCAGTCCGGCCTTGCGCGCGGTGGTCTATGCCCAGGGATCGGACGCCCCGGAAAAGAAGGAAGTCAAGATCGGTTTCATTCCACTGACAGACTGCGCGTCCGTGGTCATGGCATCGGTACTGGGCATCGACAAAAAATACGGCGTCACCATCATCCCGACCAAGGAGGCCAGCTGGGCCGGCGTGCGCGACAAGCTGGTCAGCGGTGAGCTGGACATGGCGCATTCGCTGTACGGCCTGATTTACGGCGTGCACCTGGGCACCTCGGGCCCCAAGAAGGACATGGCGGTGCTGATGACGCTGAACCAGAACGGCCAGGCCATCACACTGAGCAAAAAACTCGCTGACAAGGGTGCGGTGGACGCTGCGTCGCTGGCCAAGGTGATGGCCGCCGAAAAGCGCGAATACACCTATGCCCAGACCTTCCCGACGGGCACACACGCCATGTGGCTGTACTACTGGCTGGCCAGCGTCGGCGTGAACCCGATGAAAGACGTGAAAGTCATCACCGTGCCGCCACCACAGATGGTGGCCAATATGCGCGTCGGCAACATGGATGGTTATTGCGTCGGCGAGCCCTGGGGCCACCGCGCCATCGCCGACGGCATCGGCATCACGGCCGCCACCACCCAGGACATCTGGAAAGATCACCCTGAAAAAGTGTTGGGCACCACCGCCGATTTCGTCAAGAAGAATCCGAACACCGCGCGCGCCGTGACCGCCGCCATCATTGAAGCCGGCAAATGGATAGATGCCAGTCTGGGCAACAAGAACAAGATGGCCGAGACCGTGGCCGACAAGTCTTATGTGAACACCAGTGTCGACGTGATCAACCAGCGCATCCTCGGCCGCTACCAGAACGGCCTCGGAAAAACCTGGGACGACCCGAACCACATGAAGTTCTACAACGACGGCGCGGTGAGCTTCCCTTATCTGTCCGACGGCATGTGGTTTTTGACCCAGCACAAGCGTTGGGGCCTGCTCAAGGAGCATCCGGACTACCTGGCCGTGGCCAAACAGATCAACCAGATCGATATTTACAAGCAGGCTGCCACCGCCGCCAAGGCCAGTATTCCCAAAGAAGTCATGCGCAGCAGCAAGATGATCGACGGGGTGGTCTGGGACGGCAAAGACCCGAAAAAGTACGCCGACGGTTTCAAGATCAAAGTCTGAACGGGAGAACGCACCATGGTCAGCGCTGTTTTTCACACCCCCTTCGACGAGGCTCCCGTTGCCTCGTCGACTCTGACGCCGGGCATGGTCAAGCCCGCTACCCATACTGTCGCTGCAAGCGCAGCAGGGGTTGCTGCCATGAACAGCCCGGCTGCTGCGAGCCAGCCCGGTACCAGCAAAACACCTGTCGACTGGCGCGGCGTCTGGATGGCGTTTCTTCCGCCCCTGCTCGGATTGGCCCTGCTGGTCGGCGTGTGGGAGCTGGTGTCTGTCGGCACGGCCCGCAGCATCCCTTCGCCTCTGGACACCTGGAAACAGGCGGTTGTGCTGTTCAGCGACCCGTTCTACAGCAAGGGCCCCAATGACCAGGGCGTGGGCTGGAACGTCCTGAGCTCACTTCAGCGTGTGGCCTTCGGCTTCGGCATGGCGGCCGTGGTGGGTATTCCGGTGGGTTTCATGATTGGCCGTTTTGAATTTCTCTCGCGCATGTTCAACCCGCTGATCAGCCTGCTGCGTCCGGTGTCGCCACTGGCCTGGCTGCCCATCGGCCTGCTGGTGTTCAAGGGCGCCAACCCGGCCGCGATCTGGACGATTTTCATCTGCTCGATCTGGCCCATGATCATCAACACGGCGGTCGGCGTGCAGCGGGTGCCTCAGGATTACATGAACGTGGCGCGCGTGCTCAACCTCAGCGAGTGGAAGATCATCACCAAGATTCTGTTTCCTGCCGTACTCCCTTACATGCTCACCGGCGTGCGCCTGGCCGTCGGCACCGCCTGGCTGGTGATCGTGGCCGCCGAGATGCTGACCGGCGGCGTCGGTATCGGCTTCTGGGTCTGGGACGAGTGGAACAACCTCAACGTGAAAAACATTATCATCGCGATTTTTGTCATCGGCATTGTGGGGCTGTTGCTGGAATTTGCACTGATCAAGCTGGCAACCGCATTCACTTTTGAGGAGGTGAAGACGTGAGCGGCGCGATGAGGGGCCCCGGCACGGGGATCAGCGCCCCGGCGAACGGCTTCGGCTACCGACACCTTCCCGCCTCAAATCACCCGCGACCGTTAGGAGGTAGCGACGTGAGCGGCGCGATGAGGGGCCCCGGCACGGGGATCAGCGCCCCGGCGAACGGCTTCGGCTGCCGACACCTTATTGCCCCCAGCCATCTTCAACCCAGGGGAGGCAGCAACGTGAGCCACATGAACCAAAAAAGGAACACCCCATGAGCTCACTGACCACAAAGTACATCGAAGTCCAGGGCGTCGAACAAACCTTCAAAACAAAAAAAGGACCGTTCTGTGCTTTGAAAAATGTCAACCTCACCGTCGCCAAGGGTGAGTTTGTCACGCTCATTGGCCACTCGGGCTGCGGCAAATCCACGCTGCTCAATCTGATCGCCGGGCTGACCACCCCCACCCAGGGCGCACTGCTCTGCGCCAACCGTGAAATCGCAGGCCCAGGCCCCGAACGCGCAGTGGTGTTCCAGAACCATTCGCTGCTGCCCTGGTTGACCTGCCATGAAAACGTCTACCTCGCCGTCGAACGCGTTTTCGGCGCCACAGAAAACCGGTCCCAGCTCAAGTCCCGCACTGAAGCGGCCCTGGCCATGGTCGGTTTGACCCCGGCTGCGCAAAAACGTCCTGGCGAAATTTCAGGTGGCATGAAGCAGCGGGTCGGCATTGCCCGCGCGCTGTGTATGGAGCCCAAGGTGCTGCTGCTCGACGAGCCTTTCGGTGCGCTCGACGCGCTGACCCGCGCCAAGCTGCAGGACGAACTGCTGCAGATCGTCGCCACCACGCAGAGCACGGTCGTCATGGTCACACACGACGTGGATGAGGCGGTGCTGCTGTCCGACCGGATTGTGATGATGACCAATGGCCCCTCGGCGACTATCGGCGAGGTGCTGAGTGTCGATCTGCCGAGGCCACGTTCGCGTGTGGCGCTGGCCGAGGACATCCGTTATCTCGGTTATCGAAAAGCCGTGATCGATTTCCTCTACACCCGCCAGGGGCATGTGGAAAAAGCGGCCTGAGGCCTGCGTCACGCGATAAATATTACTGCGACCGGGGTACTTTGAGCTCTGTGCGGCACTGCACGTCCAGTTATGTCAACGGCGAGATCGTGCGGGCAAAAATGTGAATGACCCCGCTGATCTAGCGGGCAGACGCCCACAAAGCGTGCGTCGACCGCCTGGAAACGCGCCTGCTTAATCAAATTGCTCCGCAAGGGTGCACTTTTGCATGCCCCAAGGTGGCACGTTTCTCGCACTGATTCCGTGAATAGACCATCTTCACAGAAAGCGTTTGCACCATGTCCGGGTTCCGTACTTTTCTAAAAGCAGGCCACGCGCCCACATTGGGCGCTGCGTTCTTCTACTTTGCGTTTTCCTGCTGCATCTGGGTCATGAACGGGGCCATGGCGCCCTTCATCTCGGAGACCTACAACCTGTCACCCACCCAAAAAGGGGTGATGCTGTCGGTGCCGATTTTTGCCGGCGCACTCATGCGTTTTCCGCTCGGGGTGCTGGCCCAGTACATCGGCCGCAAAAACGCCACGCTGGTCGAAATGGGCCTGATCATGGTGGCGCTGTTGTTCGGTTATTTTTTTGTGGACTCCTACAGCAGCCTGCTGGCCATGGGAGTGTTGCTGGGCATCGCCGGCGCCAGTTTTGGTGTGGCGCTCAGCCTGGGCTCGGGCTCCTTCCCGGCGCGCTACAAAGGCCTGGCCATGGGCCTGGTGGGTGCCGGCAACGTCGGCACCGCCGTGTCGGTCCTGATTGCGCCGGCACTGGCGCAGCGTTTTGGCTGGCAGTCGGTCTACGGCATCGCAGCCATTGCCATGCTGCTGCCGCTGATCGCCATGATCCTCTTCGCGAAAGAGCCTGACGACGTGGACAGCCACGCCACGCTGCGCGAACACGTGGCTTGCCTGTTCGAAAAAGACGGCTGGGCCTTCAGCCTGATCTACGCCGTGACTTTTGGCGGTTTCATCGGCCTGGCCACCTTTTTGCCCTCGTACTACTACGACCAGTTTGGCGTGAGCAAGGTGCAAGCCGGGCAGTTGTCCATGCTGGCGGCTTTCATGGGCGCCGCGCTGCGGATTTTCGGCGGCTGGATCTCGGACCGCTGGGGCGGCGTGAACACACTGAGCGTGGTGCTGCTGACCATCGCCGTCACGCTGGTGCTGTGCGGTCTGGCCGGCAGTTCGCTGGTCGGCACCACGCTGCTGGTGATGCTGTGTTTTGCAGCGCTGGGGGCTGGAAACGGCGCGCTGTTTCAACTGGTGCCGCTGCGCTGGCCGCTGGCCACAGCAGTGGCCGGCTCCATGATCGGCGAGATCGGTGCCCTGGGCGGCGGCCTGGTGCCCAACGCCATGGGCCTGTCCAAACAATATGCCGGCAGCTACATGTGGGGATTTTTCTTCTTTGCAGCGCTGTCCGTGGGCATGCTGGTGATGCTCAGGGTCATGCAGATCCGCTGGACCCGCACCTGGGCTGAAAAGGGAGGCCGCGCACGCAGTGCGTGATCGGCGCAGCCGATAAGGCGCTGGCAGCGCCTGGCCTCCCTTTCAGTGCAGGCTAACTTTTCGCAGAAAAGTTAAGCGCAGCGGGGCCGAAGCTAAAAGGGTCCCCGTGCCGCGCACGCAGTGCGTGATCGGCGCAGATTCAGCATGTTTTCGGCACTTCGCCCATACCCACCATGGCTAACAAGCTATCAACTTGATAGCTAACCGGCACCGCCTTGCGAACCGGTTTGGATCCGCCGGGGCAGCATCAGGACTTATCCAGAAACAGGCACAAAGCGCTGGTAAGCTCAAAACCTGCGTTCACTGCTTAATGGAATAAAAAGATGGCCATGATTGTGGCAATTGACGATGACGAAACGATCCGCACGCTGATCGCTGCGGCGCTGCGCTTCGAAGGTTATGAGGTGATGGAGGCGGAAAACGGCGCCGAGGGACTTGCACTGGTGCGTGACTACCGTCCGGATCTGATCGTCAGCGATGTCAACATGCCGGTGATGGACGGGTTTTCCATGCTGCAGGCCCTGCGCGCGGATCCGTCCATTCAGGCGACACCCGTCATCTTGCTGACCTCGCTGCAGGAGCGTGAACACATGCGCAGCGGCATGTCCAGCGGGGCCGACGACTACCTGACCAAGCCGCTGGTTTTTGATGAGTTGCGCGATGCCGTTGCCACCCAGCTCAACAAACACCTGATGCGCCAGACCGCGCAGGCGCAGGCGGTCGGCACCGCGATAGACGCCGCCCTGCACGAGCAGAAAAAGCGGCTGAGTCGCCTGTACGAAGAAAAACTGCTGGCCGAGCTCAGCGAGAAATGGCCTTCCGCTGACGCCATGGTGCAGGATCAGGTATTTGCCAGCGCCACCGTGCTGTTTGTCGATGTCGTCAACTTCCCGGCGCTGGCCGAGAAGCTGTCGAGCACCGAGCTCAGCGAGGTGGTGCGCCAGTTCTACAACAACGCCGGCGACACGGTTTACCTGTTTGGCGCCTTCCACATGCAGTTTGTCGGCGAAGGCCTGCTGGCGGTGTTTGTGGACAGCACAGACACCGACACCGTCAACAATGGCCTGCGTGCCACCAAAGCCGCTTTGGGCCTGATCACCTCGGCCCAGCGCGTGCAGGGCTTTCTGGCCAGCCATTTCCCCGGTCGGGCGCTGCCGCTTTTTGAAGTCAGCGTGGGCCTGAACAGCGGCTCCGTGACGCTGGCCAAACTGCAGGACGCGCTGCGCGGAAAATCCCAGATCCTGCCGGTGGGCGACACCGTCAGCGCCAGCATGTTGCTGCAAAAGGAAGCCAACAAGGTGGGCTGGAAAATTGCCGCCAGCGCCACCTTGCTGCGCGAGGTGGCCGGCGCAGTCAAGATTGGCCGGCGCAAGCGTTTTTCCCTGCAGGAACGCACTGTTGCGCTCGACGGCATCGAGTTGCTGGGTCTGTCGGCCTAAATCATTGCTACAAAATCAATAGCTGTTCAGGACCATCCAGCATGGGCTGGGGTCAAAAATGGTCCTGAATGCCGACAAAATCACCAACGCGCTCAGGTGGGCAAAAACAGCAGCCAGACCACCAGCAGCAGGTTGAGCAGCACCGACAGCGCCAGACCGATCTTCCACAGCGCCACCGGGTCGCGCTGGATCAGGGGGGTTGCGGCGGGCGCCGTCAGGAAGCGCGAGGCGCCGCGTTCAATCGCCAGCAAGAACTCCTCGGCCGTTTCAAAACGCTGGCGTTTGTCGCGGGCCACTGCCTTGAGCACCACATGGTCGAGCCAGATCGGCACTTCCGGGTTGTGCCGGCTGGGGGCCGTGGGGTCGCGGTAATAACGGCCCGCCTGGTACGGCAGCACCTCACCGTAGGGCAACTTGCCGGTCAACAACTGGTAGAGGCTGACGCCCAGTGCAAACAGGTCGCTTCGTGCGTCGGGCATTTCTTCCGGGCCGTCCTTGCCCGCCGCCGCTGCCCGGCTGCTGAAGCCCCACTGCTCGGGGTTGATGTAGCTCGGTGTGCCGGCGTGCAGCTTGCGCATGGCCTCGGGCTCGCGCCCGGTCAATGCTACCCCCAGGTCCAGCACCCGAAGTACACCGTCTTCCCCCTGGTGCAGGTTGGCCGGTTTGATGTCGCGGTGGATCACGTGCTGGCGATGGAGCAAACCCAGCGCCGTGACCGCCTGCGTGGCCAGCGCCAGCACCTGGGGCAGGCTGAAGCGGTGTTTGCGGTCCAGCATCTGCTGCAGGGTCTCGCCCGCATGCCAGTCATACAGCAGGTAAAACGCGCCCGGCTCACCGCCACCAGGCAGCCGCTCATGCAGATGCACCAGATGGTCGGCCACGCGGGATGAACCCATGCGCCTGGCCAGCCAGGCTTCGTGCGCCAGCATCGCGCGCTCCTGCGGGTCATGCGCGCGCGCGGGGTGCAGGGTTTTCAGGGCGTACAGCTTGCCGCTGGGGACCTGTGCGGCCGCAGCAGCGCCGGTAACGGGGCCATTCCACCTGACCTGGTAAAGCACGTTGATGCCGTTATCGGCCACCGGCGCCGTCACGGTCAGGCCGTCCAGGCTGTCGCCGACCTTGAGCCTGCCGGGCACGGGCAAGGTCAGCGCGCGCCGGCTTTCATCGTCCAGCGTGGCGTCGAGCAAGCCCAGCACGCGCACCACCAGCGCGGTGGCGTTGTCGGCTGTACCGGCCGCCATCGCGGCGTCCACCATCTGGCGGCTGATGCGTTGCGCCTGCCCTTCCAGGTTCGGCGGCGCGTCGGCGCTGACCAGCGCCTGGAGCTTTTTGTCCGACATGACGTTGTGCACGCCGTCAGACAACAGCACAAACACATCACCCACCTGCAGGTCGCCCTGCGTGTAGTCCATCACCAGCCGGTCTTCCGCCCCGACGCAGCGCAGCAACTGGTGCCGCAGGTCGGGGTGGTCCATCACATGGTCGGTGGTCAGTTGCGTCATGCGGCCTTCGCGCAGCAGATAGGCGCGGGTGTCGCCCACATGCGCCAGCGCGTAAGACTGGCCGCGCAGCACCAGGGCCGTCAGCGTGGTCAGTCCCAGCGCCGGGTGGCGGCGCCGGTTCAATCCGGCCAGCCAGGCGTTCTGCGCGCCGATGATGCGGTCCAGCGCCACCGTGGTGTCCCAGGTTTCTGGGGTGCCGTAATAGTCGCGTACCAGGCTGGTCACAGTGGTTTGAGCCGCTTCCTTGCCCATGCCGCCGGTGCTGACGCCGTCGGCAATCGCCACGATGGAGCCCATGCCCTGCTGGCCCGGCTCCGGCAGCATGGCGGCGCAGAAGTCCTCATTGACGTCCTTGCGGCCGGCGAGCGATGCGAACCCGATGTCTATGTCAAAAGCCATGCACCAAAGCAAGCAAGTTTCGCGCCCAAACTTGGTGCACTGCAGCAAAACGACCCATGCGGCCCATCAGCCCACCAGCATTTGCATGCTGCGCCCGTAGTGCACCGACAGCTTGTCGAAGATATCGAGCAGCTCTTCACTGGCTGTGGCCACACGCGCCAGGTCCGGCGGCCTGGCCAGTCCGGCGGGCGCACTGCCGGCCAGCATCTGTGCCCAACTCACGGCGGCAGCTTCCAGCAATGCGCGAATGTCCTTGCTGCTCAGCGGGATGGTGTTCAGGTAAGCCAGCGCCTCCTCAAAGGCCGCGCTGGCTTCGTCCAGGCCCTGCGGGTCCGGCGCCATGCCGGCCCGCGCGCCCAGTATCCCGGCCAGCGCGAATTTCGCAAAACGCTGGCTCAACATGCGCTGGCGTCCGGCCAGGTTGAGCACCTGCAGCGGCGGCATGGCGCCCGCGCTTTCCAGGCTGCCGGTCAGGCGCTCGGCCTGCTGCAGCAACTGTTCGGCCAGTGCGTCCAATTGCAGCATGTGGCCGGCTGCCGGTGTGCCCTGCAGCAAGGGCTTGAGCTGTGACCAGGTGCGCTGAATCTGCGCCAGCAGGTCACCAAAGGTCGGCTGGGACAGACTCTTCTCCAGCGCTGCCAGGTTGGCATCGATGCGCACGACCGAGTCTTGCAGCCACAGTTGCACCTGCTCGGGCTGCACGCCCGCCAGTTGCAGCAACACCCCCTTGACCAGCCGCTGGGACAACATGCGCAACTGGCCGGAGCGGTTCACATCTTCCGCAAAACGCGCCGAATGAATGATGTGTTCCGACACCTGGCCCAGGCGCTGGTTGCTGTGCATGGACGCCGTGCGCAGCATCTTGAAGGCATCGTCGTCAGACACCTCTCTGGCCCGCATCAGGATGCCCTTGGCGCGGTCCACCACCTTGCGCTCTTCCAGCCGGCCAGCGATGTCACGCATTTCCTCACGCAGCGCCTGCTCACGCTTGAAGCGCGCCTGCGCCAGATGGACCAGTGGCCGCAAACGCTGCTGCTCATACCCCTTGACCACATAAACGTGAATGCCTGCCTCGGTGGCGCGGGTGATCCGGCCGGCATCGGCATCGGTGGTGAACACAATGATTGGCCGGGGAGAGGTCTCGCCAACAAGCGCCAGCGCCCTGAACAGCGCCTCCGCGGGCACCGGGTCATCGCAGATCACCACGTCGGGCCCCTGGCGCAGCACCTCCTGCACCAGTTTGCTGCATCCATACACGGTGCCCAGGACGTCAATGCCCCCCGCTTCGAGGTCAGCCGCAAGCGGATGCGGACCGGCAGGGCCATTCAAAATCACCAGTGCGGAGGTCATAAAAGTCAGGTTCTGAGAGGGGAAACTGCCTGCTGGGAACGCAAGTCGCACGCCAAGTTGCTGGCCGGGACGATAACACCGCGTGGCCGCACCATGATATGGCACAACTTTTGCGTAAACCTTCGCGGGCGTAACGGAGCGCCCAACCTTAGCGAAAGCACTGCGGGTTCTGCGCATAACGACGTGCGTAATGGTGTGCCTCATGCCGATCAGACGATCGGGTCCCTGTTTAACGGGAGAGAGCATCATGGTTCCAACCTCATATTTACAGCGCCGGCATGCCGGTTCACCCGCCATGGCTGGCCTGGCCCGTGGCATGGCGCTTGCGATGACCCCCCTGAATCAATCTGGAGTGAGCGCATGAAAAAATCAAAACTGGTGATGGTCGGCAATGGCATGGCCGGTGTCCGCACCATCGAGGAATTGCTCAAGGTCGCGCCCGATCTCTATGACATCACCGTTTTTGGCGCCGAGCCGCATCCCAACTACAACCGAATCCTGCTGAGCCCGGTGCTGGCCGGTGAGCAGACGCTCGATGAGATCGTGCTCAACAGCTGGGACTGGTACAAAGACAACCACATCACGCTGCACGCCGGCAAGAAAGTGGTTGAGGTGGACCGCATCAAGCGCATCGTGCGTGCCGATGACGGGACCGAAGAAGAATACGACCGCCTGCTGATGTGCACCGGCTCGAATCCCTTCATCCTGCCGATTCCCGGCAAAGACCTGCAGGGCGTGATTGCCTACCGCGACATTGCCGACACCAACGCCATGATTGACGCCTCAGTCAAATACAAAAATGCCGTGGTCATCGGCGGTGGCTTGCTGGGCCTGGAAGCCGCCAACGGCCTGATGCTGCGCGGCATGTCTGTGAGCGTGGTGCATGTGATGCCGACCTTGATGGAGCGCCAGCTCGACAGCGTGGCGGGCAAGCTGCTGCAGAAGTCGCTGGAAGACCGGGGCCTGAAGTTTTTGATGGGCGCGCAGACCCAGGAGCTGGTGGGTGGGCCGGACGGCCGCGAAGATGGGGTTGACACGCTACCGCGCGTCAAGGCCATCAAATTCAAGGACGGCACCGAACTGGCCACCGATCTGGTGGTGATGGCCGTCGGCATACGGCCCAACACCGCTTTGGCTGAATCGATGCGCCTGCATTGCAACAAGGGCATTGTGGTCAACGACACCATGCAAACCGTGACCGACGCCCGTATTTATTCGGTCGGCGAATGCGCGGCACACCGCGGCATTGCCTACGGCCTGGTGGCGCCGCTGTTTGAACAGGCCAAGGTGGCGGCGAATCACCTGGCGCAGTTCGGCATTGGCCGCTACACCGGCTCGCTGACCTCGACCAAGCTCAAGGTGACCGGCATTGACCTGTTTTCTGCCGGCGAATTCATGGGCGGCGAAGGCACCGAAGAAATTGTCATGAGCGACCCCTTCGGCGGCGTCTACAAAAAGCTGGTGCTCAAGGACGACAAACTGATTGGCGCCTGCCTCTACGGCGACACCGTCGACGGCAGCTACTACTTCAAGCTGCTGCGCGACGGGCGCAGCGTGGCCGGCATCCGCGACAAACTGATGTTCGGCGAATCGAATCTCGGCGACGCCGGCCATGAAGGTCAGAACAAGGCAGCCACAATGGCTGACGACGCTGAAGTCTGCGGCTGCAACGGCGTGTGCAAGGGCACCATCGTCAAGGCGATTCGCGAAAAAGGTCTGTTCACGCTCGACGAGGTGCGCAAACACACCAAGGCCAGCGGCGGCTGCGGCTCCTGCACCGGGCTGGTCGAACAAATCCTGATGTTCACCGCCGGCGGCGATTATTCGGCCACGCCCAAGCTCAAGGCCATGTGTGGCTGCACCGACCACGGGCACCAGGCCGTTCGCGACGCGATCCGCAACAACAAGTTGATGACCATTGCGGATACCTTCAAATTCATGGACTGGAAGACACCCAATGGCTGCGCGAGCTGCCGCCCCGCTGTCAACTACTACCTGATCAGCACCTGGCCCAAGCAAGCGAAAGACGATCCGCAAAGCCGCTACATCAACGAACGCAGCCACGCCAACATCCAGAAAGACGGCACCTACAGCGTGATTCCGCGCATGTGGGGCGGCGAAACCACGGCCAGCGAGCTGCGCCGCATCGCCGACGCGGTGGACAAGTACAAGATCCCGACCGTCAAGGTCACCGGCGGCCAGCGCATCGACCTGCTGGGGGTGAAAAAAGAGGATTTGCAAAACGTCTGGAAAGACATCGGCATGCCTTCGGGCCACGCCTACGCCAAGGCCCTGCGCACGGTCAAAACATGTGTCGGCAGCGAGTGGTGCCGCATGGGCACCCAGGACAGCACACAAATGGGCAAGGACCTGGAGCGTGCGATGTGGCGCATGTACGCGCCGCACAAGGTCAAGTTTGCAGTATCAGGCTGCCCGCGCAACTGCGCCGAGTCCGGCATCAAGGACGTGGGCATCATTGGTGTTGATTCCGGCTGGGAGATGTACATCGCTGGCAACGGCGGCATCAAGACCGAAGTCGCGCACTTTTTCACCAAGCTCAAAACCGCCGCCGAGGTACTGGAATACACCGGCGCCTTCTGCGAGTTGTACCGCCAGGAAGGCTGGTACCTGGAGCGCACGGTGCACTACGTGAACCGCGTCGGTCTGGACTACGTCAAGAAAAAAATCCTCGAAGACCACGAGGGCCGCAAGAAGCTCTGGGAACAGTTGCAGTTTGCGCTCGACGGCGAGCCCGACCCGTGGTTTGACCTCAAGGAAGCTGCGGTCGATACCCGGCAGTTTTCCGCCCTCCCCGCTTGAAGCCCGCGATCTCCAGGATGACAACACCGATGACTCACTCCCTTCAGCGCCGCGTTTTCTGCGGCTTGACACTGGCCGCGCTTCTGCCGGCCCACGCACAGGTCGCCGGACTCGGCGATGCCATCAACAAGGCCGGTCGCCAGCGCATGTTGTCGCAGCGCATGTCCAAGGCCTGGTTCGGCATGGGACAGGGCATTCAGGCCGAGTCGGCCCGCCGGGTACTGGACCAGTCCATCGCACTGTTCGACCGGCAGCAGGTCGAACTCAAGACCTTTGCACCGGCCGGTGAAACCCGCGATACCTATGTGCTTCTGGAGTCCGCCTGGTCGGACTACAAAAGCCTGCTGGTCGGCGCCGTTCCGGCACAGGACAAGGCCAAGGCGGTGCTCGACCAGGCCGGCAAGGTGCTGGCCCTGGCCCACAAGGGCACGGCCCTGTTCGAGCAGCAGGCCGGTAAGCCTGGCGCGAAACTGGTCAACATCGCCGGCCGTCAGCGCATGTTGTCGCAGCGCATGGCGCAGTTCTACCTGGCCAACCACTGGAACGTGGAGAGCGCCATGAGCCTGCGAGAAATCAACAAGGCCCGTGAGGAGTTTGTGCCAGCGCTGGAACTGCTGCGCAATGCACCGGAAGCGACGGCCGAGATCCGGCAGGAACTGGCGCTGGCCGACAACCAGTGGCTCTTCTTCGACAACGCGCTGAAGGCCCGCGTCAGCGGCGCCAAGGCCGCCAACGATGTTTTCGTGAGCAGCGAAAACCTGCTCCAGGTCATGGACCGCGTTACCGGCATGTATGCCCGTGTACTCGGCTAAAAAGGATTTCTCATGAGCGAATGGAAAAAAATCTGCCTGGTCACCGACATCCCGGTGCTGGGCGCGCGCCGGGTGACGCGGGAGCGTGGCATCGCCGTGGCCGTCTTCCGCAACGCGGACGACCAGGTGTTTGCGCTGCTGGACCGCTGCCCGCACAAGGGCGGCCCGCTGTCGCAGGGCATTGTGTTCGGCACCAGCGTGGCCTGCCCGCTGCACAACTGGACGATTGGCCTGGCCGACGGCTGCGCCCAGGGCGCGGACGAAGGCTGCACCCCAAAATTTGCGT
>NZ_JAYWHI010000045.1:0-3721 GCF_043778355.1 Polaromonas sp. | reverse complement strand
GTGAAAGGCCTCCAGCTCGTCGGTTTCAATACGCAGGGCCGCACCGGGACTGCAGTCCCCGTGGTGCTCTGACAGGTGCAGCACACAGCCCCCTTTGGACACTTGCAGGTACAGCGGCAGACCGGGCTCGAAGCGGTGCGCCCAGTCCACCTTGAAGCCCAGAAAGTCGAGGTAAAACTCTCGTGCCCTGTGTTCGTCAAAAATCCGCAGGAGAGGCGTGGTTTTTCCAAAGCTCATGCTGCGTATTCCTCTTCTGCCTTGAGGTTATCACTCAGAAAGCCGCCGCTCTGGTGCGCCCACAGCCGCGCGTACAGGCCGCCGTTGGCCAGCAGGCTGCGGTGGTCGCCTTCTTCAACAATGCGGCCCTGGTCGAGCACGATCAGGCGGTCCATCGCGGCGATGGTTGACAGTCGGTGCGCAATCGCAATCACTGTCTTGCCTTGCATCAATGTGTCCAGGCTGCCCTGGATCGCGACCTCCACCTCGGAGTCGAGCGCGCTGGTGGCTTCGTCAAGCAGCAGGATGGGCGCGTCCTTGAGCATCACGCGCGCAATCGCGATGCGCTGGCGCTGCCCGCCCGACAGTTTGACGCCGCGTTCGCCCACGTGTGCGTCGTAGCCGGTGCGGCCGTGTGGGTCGCTCAGGTGGGCGATGAAGGCGTCGGCTTCGGCGCGTTCAGCGGCCTGGCGCACGTCGGCATCGCTGGCGCCAGGACGGCTGTAGGCGATGTTGTCGCGCACCGAGCGGTGCAGGAGGGAGGTGTCCTGCGTGACCATGCCGATGTGGCTGCGCAGGCTGTCCTGTGTCGCCATTGCAATGTTCTGCCCGTCAATCAAAATGCGACCACCGCTGAGGTCATGAAAACGCAGCAGCAGGTTGACCAGTGTTGACTTGCCGGCGCCGGAACGGCCGATCAGGCCGATTTTTTCACCGGGTCGCACCGTCAGTGTCAAGCCATTGATGACGCGCGGGCCGCTGGCGCTGTAGTTGAAGTCCACCTGCTCGAAACGAATCTCGCCGCGCGGCACGTCGAGCGCGCGGGCATCCGGCGCATCGACGATGGTGCGCGCGCGCGACAGCGTGTTGATGCCGTCCTGCACCGTGCCCACACTCTCAAACAGGCTGGTGGTTTCCCACATGATCCAGTGCGACATGCCCTGCAGGCGCAACGCCATCGCGGTAGCTGCCGCCACCGCTCCGGCGCCAACAGCGCCCTGGGACCACAACCACAGCGAGGTGCCGGCCATGCCGATGATCAGGCCCATGCTGAGCGTGTGGTTGACAATTTCGAACAGGCTCACCAGGCGCATCTGGCGGTGCCCGGTTTTCATGAAGTCCAGCATCGCGGCGCGCGCAAAACCGGCTTCGCGCTGGGTGTGCGAGAACAGCTTGACGGTGGCGATGTTGGTGTAGGCGTCGGTGATGCGGCCGGTCATCAACGAACGTGCATCGGCCTGCTGCTTGCCGATGTGGCCCAGGCGCGGCACAAAGTAGGCCAGCGACAGGATGTACAGCACCAGCCAGAGCAGAAAGGGAAACACCAGCTTCATGTCGAAGGAGCCCGCGAGCAAGGTCATGGTCACCACATAGGCGCCCATGGTCACCAGCACGTCGGCCATCACAAACAGCGTGTCGCGCACGGCCAGCGCGGTCTGCATGACTTTGGTGGTCAGGCGCCCGGCAAATTCGTCCTGGTAGAAGGACAGGCTCTGGCCCAGCATCAGCCGGTGAAAGTTCCAGCGCAGCCGCATCGGGAAGTTGATCGCCAGGGTCTGGTGCTTGACGATGGTCTGCAGCGCCACCACCCCCACGCTGGCGACCACGATGACCAGCAGCAGTACCAGAACGGACCCGCGCTCGTGCCAGAAGTTCGCCGGTGGCGTGACCGCCAGCCAGTCGACAATGCGCCCCAGCATGGCGAACAGCAGCGCGTCGAAAATCGCGATGGTCGCCGACAGGGCAGACAGCAGCAGGATGTAGCCACGCGCACCATGGGAGGCAGCCCAGATGAAGGCGATGAAACCCTTGGGCGGTAATGCCGGCTCGGCGTCCGGGTAGGCGTGCAGCAGTTTTTCAAACCGCTTGAGCAAAAACATCAGGACACGACCTCCAGCAGCCGGTCCAGCCCGCCCTCATTGATGGCCACCATGGCCTGCGCGCGTACCGCTGGTTTGGCGTGGTAGGCCACCGACAGGCCGGCCACACCCATCATCGGCAGGTCGTTGGCGCCGTCCCCCATGGCAATGGCCTGTGCGGGTGTGATGCCCAGCATGGCGCAGGTCTCCAGCAGCATTTTTTTCTTCTCCTCACCGTCGCAGATGTCGCCCCAGGGCTGATCCACCAAACGACCGGTGAGCAGGCCGTCCTCGACTTCCAGCACATTCGAGCGCGTGTAGTCGATGCCGAGCTCGCGCTGGACGCGGTCGGTGAAAAAGGTGAAGCCGCCGCTGACCAGCAGCACCTTCATGCCGGCCGCCTTGCAGGCGTGCACCAGTTCGGCGGCACCGGGGTTGAGCTTGAGGCGCTCGTGGTAAACGCCGTCCATGCTCTCGACACTGACGCCCTGGAGCAGGGCCACGCGCCGGCGCAGGCTGTCCTTGTAGTCGGTGATCTCGCCGCGCATGGCCGCCTCGGTAATGGCGGCGACCTCCGCCTTGCGCCCGGCGGCATCGGCGATTTCATCGACACATTCGATGTTGATCAGGGTCGAGTCCATGTCGAAGGCGATCAGCTTGAAGTCGTTGAGCTTCAGGTCGGGCGTGGACATGTTGATAACGAGGCCGGGAGAGATTTCAGCAGGTGTCATGCGGGGGCAGTCTCCGTGGTGGGTTGTCCGAGTGAACGCAAGACATCACGCACCATCTGCGCGCGGTCCTTGGGTTCCTTGAGTTCGCGCTCTATGCGCAGCTTGTCGTTGCCAGCCAGCTTGATGTGTTTGTTCTTCTGGATCAAATGCATGATGGCTATCGCGTCGATGGGTGGGTCCTTCTTGAAGGTGATGTTGATCAGCGTGGGCGCAGCATCGACCTTGACCACACCGTAAGGTTTGGCGATTACCCGCAAGCGGTGCACATCGATCAGGGTTTGCGCCTGCGCCGGCAGTTTGCCGAAGCGGTCCACGATTTCTTCGAGCAGGGCGTCGATCTGATCAGTGGTTTTGGCGGTGGCCAGCTTCTTGTAGAAGCTCAGGCGCAAATGCACATCGCCGCAGTAGTCGCTGGGCAGCAGGGCCGGGGCGTGCAGGTTGATCTCGGTGCTGACGTTCAGGGGGGACAGCAGATCGGGCTCGCGTCCGGCCTTCAGGGAAGACACGGCTTCGTTGAGCATCTCGTTGTAGAGCTGGAAGCCGATTTCCATCATGTTGCCACTCTGGTTTTCACCGAGCACCTCGCCGGTGCCGCGAATTTCCAGATCGTGCATGGCCAGGTAAAAGCCTGAGCCCAACTCTTCCATCTGCTGGATGGCTTCGAGCCGCTGACTGGCCTGTTTGGTCAGCCCTTCAATGTCGGGCACCATCAGGTAGGCATAGGCCTGGTGGTGGCTGCGGCCGACACGCCCACGCAACTGGTGCAACTGCGCCAGGCCGAACTTGTCGGCTCTAGCCATGACAATGGTGTTGGCAGTGGGCACGTCGATGCCGGTTTCGATGATGGTGGAGCACAGCAGCAGGTTGTAGCGCTGGGCCACGAAGTCTTTCATGACCTTTTCAAGCTCGCGTTCG
>NZ_JAYWHI010000044.1:0-3733 GCF_043778355.1 Polaromonas sp. | reverse complement strand
CCAGAGCGGCTCCGGCCTGTCGTTGAACCTGGTTTACAACCCGCAGGGACCGTCGCTGCCGCCTGAGCAGCAGGGGCTGCAGGCCGACTACAAGCGGGAACTGCTGGCGCATTTCGGCATTGTGTTCGATGAGCTGTACGCGTTGACCAACATGCCGATCCAGCGTTTTGGCTCCACCCTGGTCTCCAAAGGCACGTTTGACAATTACATGGACTTGCTCAAGAGCAGCTTTCAGCAGCAGAACCTGGCCGGCGTGATGTGCCGCAGCACGGTCAGTGTGGACTGGCAAGGCTGGCTGTCGGACTGCGACTTCAACCAGCAGCTCGGCCTGCCGCTCGGCACCTCGGGTGTGCAGCGCCATCTGCGTGATCTGCTCAGGTCCGACATCAACGAACAAGCCATCCGCGTGGCTGGGCACTGCTACGGCTGCACCGCCGGCCAGGGCAGCAGTTGCGGCGGCGCCCTGGCATCCTGAACCTGCGCCACCGGTGACCATGGCCGCACCCGCCTTGTCCATCGTCATGCCGGTGCTCAACGAAGCGGACGGCCTGGACGCGGTCCTTCAGGCGCTGGCGCCACTGCTCGCGCAGGGCGCAGAGCTCATTGTCGCCGATGGCGGCAGCCTGGACGGCACGGTGGTGCACGCGCAGGCTGCTGCGGCGCGGGTGGTCCATGCGCCGCGTGGCCGCGCGCTGCAGATGAACGCAGGCGCTCAACACGCCAGCGGCGACGTCTTGCTGTTTCTGCATGCCGACACCCTGCTGCCTCCAGATGCCAGTACCTTGATGATTCGGGCGCTGGCCAGCGGCGCGCAGGTCTGGGGCCGCTTTGATGTGAAGATCTTCGGCCAGCCACCGTTGCTGCGTGTGGTCGCCGCCTTCATGAACCTTCGTTCGCGCTGGACCGGCATTGCCACTGGCGACCAGGCCATGTTCATGACACGCGCGGCCTTTGCGGCGGTAGGCGGTTTTCCGGTGCAACCGCTGATGGAAGACATCGAGATGTCGGCCCGTTTGCGCAGGCTCTCCCGCCCCGCCTGCCTGCGCGCCAAGGTCTTGACTTCAGGTCGGCGCTGGGAGACACGGGGCACGTGGCGCACCGTGCTGCTGATGTGGCGCTTGCGTTTTGCCTACTGGCGCGGCGTGGCGCCAGAACGCCTGGCCGAGTTATACAAGTGAGGTCCCCGTGACCCGTCTGCTTGTTTTCGCCAAGGCGCCGCAAGCCGGTGCCGTCAAGACCCGTCTGATCCCCGCCCTGGGCGCGGACGGCGCAGCGGCGCTGGCGCGCGCCATGCTGGACCACACCCTGCATCAAGCTCTTGCGGCGGGCCTGAACGCTGTGGAGCTGTGTGCGAGCCCGGCGCCGGACGATGCGGCCTGGCGCGGTGTGGCGCTGCCCGCAGGTGTGGAACTGACGGCGCAGGGCGATGGCGACCTCGGTGAACGCATGGACCGCGCAATGCAGCGCGCGTTCTCCCTGCATGCGGGCCCGGTGCTGCTGATCGGGACCGACTGCCCGGCGCTGGACAGCGCGCATCTGCGCGAAGCGGCCCGGCAACTGACGCAACACGACGCGGTGCTGCTGCCGGTGGCCGACGGTGGGTATGTGCTGATCGGTCTGCGCGCGCCCTGCCCCGCCATCTTCACGCACATGGCGTGGAGCACATCCTCTGTCGCCGCCGAAACGCTGCGTCGCCTGGCCGCTCTGGACCTGCACGTCTGGCAGGGGCCGGTGCTGCACGACATCGACGAAGCGGCAGACCTGGCCCACCTGCCAGCCGGCTTCAAAGGCCCTAAATTTCAAGCCAAATCGCCCCCCCGCCCATACCGGACAAGCGCCAGCAGCTCCTGATTTCATAGCAACCTTACTTCCGAAAGAACCGCGATGAGCAACAGCAACGAGACCTACAACATCGTCACCGACTACTACGGCCGCCAGTTGCAGGGCACGTCCGACCTCAAGACCAGCGCCTGCTGCGACGTCAGTGCCATGCCCGAATGGCTCAAACCGCTTCTCGCGCGCATCCATCCCGAGGTGTTGTCGCGTTATTACGGCTGCGGCCTGGTCTGCCCGCCGCTGCTGGAGGGCTGCCGGGTGCTGGACCTGGGCTGCGGCTCCGGCCGCGACGTGTATGCCTTGGCACAGTTGGTCGGCCCCAGCGGCTCGGTGGTCGGCGTCGACATGACCGATGAACAGCTCGCCGTGGCGCGCGCCCATCAAGACCACCATGCAGAACTGTTTGGCCATGACAACGTGACATTCCTGCACGGCTACATCGAGCGGCTGGACGAACTTGGACTGGCACCCGGCAGCTTTGACGTGATTGTTTCCAACTGCGTGGTCAACCTCTCGCCCGACAAGGACGCGGTGCTGGCCGGCGTGCAGCGCCTGCTCAAGCCCGGCGGCGAGTTTTATTTTTCCGATGTGTATGCCGACCGCCGCGTACCGGCCACGGTCAAAAACGACCCTGTGCTGTACGGCGAATGCCTGGGCGGCGCGCTGTACTGGAAAGACTTCGAACGCCTGGCCCAAGGTCACGGCTTTGCCGACCCGCGCCTGGTGGAAGACCGGCCACTCGATATCACCGACCCGCAACTCGCCGCGCGCACCGGCAACCTGCGCTTTTATTCAGCAACCTGGCGGCTGTTCAAGCTCGCCGCGCTGGAGTCCGCCTGCGAGGACTATGGTCAGGCGGTCATCTACCAGGGCAGCATTCCCGGTCAGGCCGATCGCTTTGTGCTCGACAAACACCACGACATCCAGACCGGCAAGGTGTTCCCGGTCTGCGGCAACACCTGGCACATGCTGCACGGCACGCGCCTGGCGCCGCACTTCAGCTTTATCGGCAACTTTGACACGCACTACGGCATTTTTGAAGGCTGCGGCACCAGCCTGCCGTTTAACGGTGCGCAGGGTAATAGCGCTGGTTTTTGCGGCCCCGTCGGATGCTGCTGATTTATTTCCCGCCACGCCATGGAATACCTGCTTATCGCCGTTGCACTTTTTCTGGCCTTCGGAAACGGCGCGAACGACAACTTCAAGGGCTTCGCCACCGTCTGGGGTTCAGACTCCCTGAGCTATCGCCAGGCATTGATCCTTGCAACGCTGGCTACCCTCGCCGGCAGCCTGCTGTCGCTGTACCTGGCAAACGGCCTGGTACAGCAGTTCTCAGGCAAAGGCCTGCTGCCGGCGCTTGTTGTGGACGCCCCGCGCTTCATCGTGAGTGTGGGCCTGGCGGCAGCGCTCACGGTCATCATCGCCACACGCGCGGGACTGCCGATTTCCACCACCCATGCCCTGCTGGGCGGTTTGGTGGGGGCAGGACTGTCGGCCAGCCCGGCTGAGTTGCAGTTAGCCCGGCTCGGCAACACCTTTGTACTGCCTCTGCTGCTGAGCCCGGTTTTGGCTGCCGTGCTGGGCTGGCTTGCCTGGCGGCTACTGTTGCTGCGGCGCGCCGACACAGATTGCGCCTGCGTCATTGCACCGCCTGTGCTTGCCGTGTCCTCCGGCCCTGTGCTGCAACAGATAACCGCTCCTCAACTGGTGATGGGCTCCAACACCCAATGCGACCAACTGGCGCCGCCCCTGGCCCGGCTGGCGATTGCCCGCATGCTGGACCGGCTGCACATTTTTTCCGCCAGCCTGATCTGTTTTGCGCGTGCCGTCAACGACACCCCCAAGCTGGCGGCGCTGCTGGTGGCAGCCCACATGCTCAATGCACAGACCTCCATCG
>NZ_JAYWHI010000043.1:0-3791 GCF_043778355.1 Polaromonas sp. | reverse complement strand
CCGGAGCGTAGCGGAGGGGATCCAGACCATCGGGTCGCCTTTTTCTTTGCTTACTTTCTTTTTGGCGACGCAAAAAGAAAGTGAGTTGCTGCCGGGCACCCCCCGGCCTACTGGCGCAGGCACACCCAACGGCTCGTGGAAGCAAAAGATGGATCCCGGATCGGGCCTGCCCCGGACTTGATCCGGGGTCCGGGATGACAGTCATTTCTGCCTCCAGCCCTTGCGCAGCAAGCGCAAGCAGCTACAAAATCAATAGCGCCCGGAAGTCATTGACATTGGTATACGTCGGCCCGGTGACCACCAGATCACCGAGCGGCTCGAAGTAGCCGTAAGCGTCGTTGCGGTCCAGGAAGCGGTCCACCTTCATGCCCTGGGCCACTGCACGCTGCAGCGTGTCGGGCGCCACGAAAGCACCAGCGTTGTCTTCCATGCCGTCGATACCGTCGGTGTCTGCGGCCAGTGCATACACCCCCGGCTGACCCTGCAGGCCCAAGGCCAGGCCCAGGCAGAACTCACCCGCACGGCCGCCGCGGCCTTTGGCGTCGCCGGGCTGACGGGATCTGACGGTCACCGTGGTTTCGCCGCCGCTCAGGATCACGCAGGGTTTGCTGAAGGGCTGGCCCTTGAGCGCCACGGCGCGCGAGGACTCAGAAGATCGGGCGACGGTGCGCGCGATGGCCGCATGCACCTTGCCGACTTCGCGCGACTCGCCCTCCATCTCGTCGCTGAGGATGTAAGCCGCAAGCCCCGCTGCACGCGCCGCAGCCGCCGCAGCTTCCAGCGACTGCTGTGGCGTAGCAATCATGTGCACCGCATGGCCCTCGAAGGCCTTGTCGCCCGGCTTGGGGGTCTCCAGCACGCCGCTTTCAAGCTGCGCCATCAGGGCAGCGGGAATATCAATGTTGTAGCGCTTCAAAATCGCCAGCGCATCAGCGCAGCTCGTGACATCGGGCACGGTCGGGCCGCTGGCAATCACCGACGGGTCGTCGCCAGGCACATCGCTGATGGTCAGCGTCACCACCCTCGCCGGCGCACAGGCCGCAGCGAGCCGCCCGCCCTTGATGCGCGACAGGTGTTTACGCACACAATTCATTTCACCGATGTTGGCGCCGCTGTTGAGCAGGGCCTTGTTGATGCCTTGTTTGTCTTCCAGGCTCAAGCCGTCTGCGGGCAGAGTCAACAAGGCCGAACCACCACCCGAGATCAGGCACAGCACCAGATCGTCCTTGGTCAGGCCCTGCGTCATCTGCAGGATGCGCTGCGCGGCGTCAAGCCCGGCGGCGTCGGGCACCGGGTGCGCGGCTTCGACAATTTCGATGCGTTGCGGCAAACCCTCGGGACGCGGCGGAATGTGGTGGTAACGCGTGACCACCAGGCCTGCCAGCGGCGCATCAGTCGGCCACAAAGCCTCGACCGCCTGGGCCATGGAGCCGCCGGCCTTGCCGGCGCCGATGACGATGGTGCGGCCTTTCGGCGGTGGGGGCAGAAACGCGGCGGTGTTGTGCAGCGGTAGCGCGCGTTGCACGGCGGCCTGGTACAGATGCTCAAGAAAGGCACGGGGGGCGGTGGCGGGATTCGGTGCGGTCATTCGGTGTCTCCAGGCCCTATTGTGCCGCCGTAACCCGCTGGTAACTCCGCCAGAAACTTGCTGGCGGCCGCGCCTTGCCGGCGGCGCGGCTACCGCCAGTTACTTTACTTTTTACCCAGCCCCAAACGCTGCGCGCCTTCGGTGTACAGCCGGGTCTTGTCTTTCATAAAAGCGTCCATCTGGTCCGGTCCCACATTGACCAGCTCGAAACCGCTTTTGGCTGCGAGCTCCTTCATCTCGGGCTCGTTGTTGAGCGCAGCCCACATGTCGGCGATTTTCTTGCGGGCTTCCGGCGGGGTCGATTTGGGAACGCCAATGCCGCGGTAGGCACCGTCGACCCAGTCCACACCCAGCTCCTTGAAGGTCGGCACATCGGGCAGCAGTGGATGGCGTTTGTCCATGGCCACGGCCAGCGCACGCGTTTTGCCTTTGTTGTTGATGGCAAAGGCGGTGTAGGTCACCGCTCCATCAATCTGGCTGCCCACCACGGCCAGCGCCATGTCGCCCGTGCCCTTGTAAGGCACATACGTACTCTTGATGCCGAAGGCGGCATTTAGCCGCTCGTGCGAGGCGTGGTTGGCCGAGTTCAGGCCGGAGCCGCCCAGGCTCATCTTGCCGGGGTCTTTTTTCGCAGCGGCAATGAAATCCGCAAAGGTCTTGTGCGGGCTGTTTTCGGGCACCACCAGCGCGTCGGGTGTGAAGTGGAACCAGAACACCGGCGTCACGTCGGCGGTTTTGTACTGCACCTGGCCCTCGATCGGCTGAAACACGATGTGCGGCAGGTTGACGCCGACGATGTTCAACCCATCGGGCGGAAGCTGGTTCATCTGCGACCACATCAGCGCGCCGCCAGCGCCCGCCTTGTACTGGATGATGGTGTCAACTGCTGGGCACTTCTTCTTGAGCACCACCTGCTGGTGGCGTGCCGACAGGTCGGACTCGCCGCCCGGCGGGAAGGCCTGCCAGTACAACACGTTTTTGTCGGGACAGGCCTGGGCAAGCGCCACTGGCGCCAGCAGGGCAAGACTCAGCAGGGAAATCAGCTTCTTCATGGTTTTGTCTCCTTCGGTTTTAATGATGTGTGAATCTACTCTTGATTCATGTTTCAAGCTGCGCAGCGGGTTTCTTCCCGCGCGCCGGAAAGGCGTTCACACACGGCCTGGGTCACCTGATCCATGGTGGCCTTGCCGCCCAGGTCGCGGGTGTGCAGTGAGGAGTCGGCAGTGATCTGCTCAATGACCTGCATCAGGCGCTGCGCCGCAGCGTTTTCACCGAGGTGCTCCAGCAGCATCACGCAAGACCAGAAGGTGCCGACCGGATTGGCCAGGCCCTTGCCCATGATGTCGAAGGCCGAGCCGTGGATGGGCTCGAACATCGAGGGGTAACGCCGCTCGGGATCGATGTTGCCGGTGGGGGCAATGCCCAGGCTACCGGCCAGCGCGGCCGCCAGGTCGCTCAGCACATCGGCATGCAGATTGGTGGCGACCAGGGTGTCCAGCGAGGCCGGGCGGTTGACCATGCGCGCTGTACAGGCGTCGACCAGTTCCTTGTCCCAGGCCACATCCGGAAACTCCTTGCTGATTTGCAGCGCGATCTCGTCCCACATCACCATGCCGTGGCGCTGGGCATTGGATTTGGTGACCACGGTCAGCAACTTGCGCGGGCGCGACTGCGCCAGACGGAAGGCAAAGCGCATGATGCGCTCGACCCCGGCGCGCGTCAGGATGGACATGTCAGTGGCGACCTCGATCGGATGGCCCTGGTGCACACGCCCGCCGACGCCGGCGTATTCGCCCTCGGAGTTTTCGCGCACGATGACCCAGTCCAGGTCTTTCGCCGTGCAGCGCTTGAGCGGCGCGTCGATGCCGGGCAGGATACGTGTAGGCCGCACATTGGCGTACTGGTCGAAGCCCTGGCAGATCTTCAGACGCAAGCCCCACAGCGTGATGTGGTCGGGGATATGCGGGTCACCCGCCGAGCCGAAGAGGATGGCGTCCATGCCACGCAGCGCATCCAGGCCGTCGTCCGGCATCATCACGCCGTGCTGGCGGAACCAGTCACCGCCCCAGCCGAAGGACGTGAAGTCGAAGCTGAAATTTTTTTGTGTAGCGGCCAGCGTCTGCAGCACCTGCTGGCCGGCCGGGATCACTTCCTTGCCAATGCCGTCGCCTGGAATACAGGCGATCTTGTAACTTTTCACGGG
>NZ_JAYWHI010000042.1:0-66775 GCF_043778355.1 Polaromonas sp. | reverse complement strand
CTTGCCGCGCGGTTTGATTACCGCGTGATTTGCGGCACAACCGGCTCTGGCAAAACGCGCTTGCTGCAAGCTTTGGCCGCGCAGGGTGCGCAAGTACTTGACCTGGAGGCGCTGGCCAACCATCGCTCATCCGTACTCGGCGTGATACCCGGCCTGCCGCAGCCGACGCAAAAAGCCTACGACAGTTTGATTTGGTCGGCGCTAAAAGGCTTTGATGAAACCCGCCCAGTTTACATCGAAAGCGAAAGCAAAAAAGTCGGCAACGTGGCCATACCTGAGGGCCTGATCACCGCCATGCGCGCCGCACCGTGTTTGCAGCTTGAGTTGAGCGAAGACGAACGGGTTGAGCTGCTGCTGGAAGACTATGATTTTTTCGTGAAGGACACCGCGTTTTTCTGCGATCGGCTGGGCGCACTGACCGAGGCGCGTGGCAAGGACGTGGTAAGTGACTGGCAGGCGCGGGCGCGCAGCGGCGATGTCGCCTCGGTAGTGCGCGAGCTGCTGCTGCAGCACTACGACCCGGTCTACCTGCAGTCGATGCGGCGCAACTTCACGCAGTACGAGAAAGCCCAGGTGCTGGCACCGCGCGACCACACGGCGGTGGCCATGGATGCGCTGGCGCGCAGCCTGCTTGCGGCATAAAACGCGGCTTCACCGAGCGCCCAAGAAAAAAGCTCCGGGGGACAGGATGTCTGTCCCGACGGAGCCTTTGCGGCGAAACTGCTATAAAAAGTCTAGCTGCCTGCGCCCGTTCTGCAAGGGCTGAAGCCCTATTTCGTTCAATATGTTGGCTGGCCGATCCGTGATCAGGCTGCAGGTTCGGCTGGGGGCGTGCCGGCATCACCAGACTCACCATCGGGCGTGTCGTCATCCGGCAGATCTGGCTTGCCTTCGGCCTTGCGTTTGAGTTTTTCCTCTTTTTTCTTCTTTTTGGCCAGCTCTTTCTGGCGTTTTTCGTAGGAATAATTGGGAGTTGCCACAGCGTGCTTTCTTCAGGAACAGGCCCTAACTGTACTGCATCATGGACAGCGCCTGCCCCAGGTCCGCCTGCAGATCGGACAGCGCTTCCAGTCCTATGGAAAACCGCAGCAACCCGCCTTGGTAAGGCCAGTCTGCCGTCCGGATGGCCGGCACGTCATACGGCACACACAGGCTGATCGGGCCAGCCCAGCTGTAGCCGATGTTGAACAGTTTGAGGTTGTCGCAAAAGGCGTCCAGCGTGGCCTGGCTGTAGCCGGGCTTGAACACCGCGCTGACCAGACAGGCCGCCGCCGTGCAGTCGCGCTGCCAAGCCGCATGACCCGGTGAGCCAGGTAAGGCGGGGTGAAACACCGCTTCGATCTGCGGCTGTTGCTGCAGCCAGCCGGCCAAAGCGCGTGTGGTGGCATCCTGCGCCGCGTAACGCAGCGCGATGGTGTTCAGGCCGCGCAGCACCAGCTCAGCATCGTTGCCGCTGATGCCGTAACCGACACGCATGTGGCAAAAGTTGACCAATTGGTGCAGCGCCTCGTCGCGCGTGACTACCGAGCCCATCAGCACATCGGCGCCGCCACTCGGGTACTTGGTCAGGGCCTGCACCGAAATGTCGGCGCCCATGTCGAAGGCGTTGAAGGCAATGCCCGCGCCCCAGGTGTTGTCCAGCGCGGTCACGATGCCCTGTGGATGGACCTCCGTATGCGCCTTGACAGCAGCCACCAGCGCAGGCAGGTCGGGAAACTCCAGCGTGATCGAGCCCGGCGCTTCCAGCCAGACCAGCCGGGTGTTCGCCGTCAGCTTGGCCGCCAAGTCGGCCGGCGACATGGCGTCGTAATACGCGAAACTCACGCCCCAACCGGCCAGTTCGTTTTGCGCCAGGGTTTTGTTCGGGCCGTATGCGTTGTCGGGAATCAGCACCTGATCGCCGGCCTTCAGCAAGGCCATGTCCACCAACGCCACGGCGGCAAGGCCGCTCGGCACCAGGGTGCAAAAGCGGCCGCCTTCCAGCGTGCAGATACGCTCCTCCAGCGTGAAGGTGGTCGGCGTGCCGTGCAGGCCGTAGGTGTAGCCGGTTTTGTGTTTCCAGTCACGCTGGCGCAGGGCTGCCACACTGGGAAAGATGATGGTGGAAGCTTTGTGAATGCCGGGCTGGACCGCATCAAAGCCGGCGGGCGGCTTGTAGCCGTGGTGAATCAGTTGGGTGGACTTGTCGCTCATGCAGCCATGTTAACGGCTGCTGATATCTCCCGGGGGAGAGAGGGCATCACCTGAGAGAGGTGGGCGTCACGCTGCGTCCCCGTCTCGCGCCCTTCGGTAGTTTCAACTCCCCACTCCCAACCCCCCGCCCTTCCCTCGCCCCGCTGGGCGAGAGAAGGGAGCCTCATATGGCCGCGTGTGCTGCGCCCGCGTGCAAACATGACGGTCTGTTGGGATTCCCGCAGAAGAAGCGCTGCGCTTCTTCTGCTCCGGATTTCTTCGGTATTTGGTGTGCGGTATTGGTCTTCTCTTCCACCCGTCGGGCTGGGCCGAGGAGCGCAGGTAAAAGCGGATCAGGGCTCGCGATTGTCTGAGGCGAAGCCGAGTTCGAGCGAGACCCCGCTTTTGCCGAGCACCGCAGGTTGCCCGTAGCGAAGCGGAGGGACCCAGACCATCGGGTCGCCTTTTCTTTTGCTTACTTTTCTTTTGGCGACGCAAAAGAAAAGTGAGTTGCCGCCGGGCAACCCCCGGCTTGTTGGCGAACTCAAACCGCACGAGCAAACCAACATGGCTCCCGGATCAGGTCCGCGATCACAGTCGGCAAGCGCGGACTCTAGATCTTCCACTTCTCCATCAACTGCGCCGGCCGCAGCGCGTCATACCCTTCAAAGGGCTGATGAATCCACGGATTGGTCGGCAAAAACTCCACCGAATAATCAGGCTGAAAGGTCGACACACCCTTGGTCCAGATCACCGCGCTGCGCAGCTCGGTGATGGGCTTGTAGTTGTTGCGCAGTTGATGGATCACGGCGTTGAGGGTGTGGCCGGTGTCGGCCAGGTCGTCGACCAGCAGCACCTTGCCAGCAATCTCGCCTTTGGGGGTGGTGATGAAACGCGCGATGTCCAGGTTGCCCTGGGTCATGCCCGCGTCGGCGCGGTAGGAGCTGGTGGACATGATGGCCAGCGGCTTGTCGAAGATGCGCGACAGGATGTCGCCGGGCCGCATACCACCGCGCGCCAGGCACAGAATGGTGTCGAACTGCCAGCCCGACTGGTGGATCTTGATCGCCAGCTTTTCTATCAGGTTGTGGTACTCGTCATAACTGACATAAAGGTGTTTGCCGTCTTCGGTCAACATGGAAAAAGCTCCTGATTTGATAGCTGATTATGCCCGTCCGTCATGGGCTGGAGGCCAATTTGACTATTTTTTGCGGCTCGGCTCAGGCCAAAAACGGGTCGCGCAGCAAGATGGTGTGGTCGCGGTCCGGGCTGGTCGAGATCATGTGGATGGGCACACCGGTAACCTCCTCGATGCGTTGGAGATAACGCTGGGCCGCCTCGGGCAGCTTGTCATAGTCGGTGACACCCACCGTGCTCTGGGTCCAGCCTGGCAGACTTTCGTAGATCGGCTTGCAATTGGCAATTTCCTCGGCGCCCATGGGCAGGATGTCAACGATGCGGCCGTCGAGTTCGTAACCGGTGCACAGTTCCAGGGTCTTGATGCCGTCGAGTACGTCGAGCTTGGTGATACACAGGCCTGACAGGCCGTTGACCTGGGCCGAGCGTTTGAGCAGCGCCGCATCAAACCAGCCGCAGCGGCGGCTGCGCCCCGTCGTCACGCCTTTTTCGGCGCCTATGGTACTCATGTGGTAACCCGGGGTGCCGGGTGTTTCCCAATCAAGTTCCGTCGGGAAAGGCCCGCCGCCCACACGGGTGCAATAGGCCTTGGTGATGCCCAGGATGTAGTGCAACATGCCCGGCCCGACACCGGCACCGGCCGCCGCGTTGCCGGCCACGCAGTTGCTGGAGGTGACAAACGGGTAGGTGCCGTGGTCCACGTCGAGCAGCGTGCCCTGCGCGCCTTCGAACAGCAGGTTGGCGCCTTCCGCATTGGCATCGTTGAGCTCACGCGAGACATCGGCCATCATGGGTTTGAGCAGTTCAGCGTGGCGCATCGCCTCGTCGTAGACCGGCTGGAATTCAACCGCCGGCGCATGGAGATAGCCGGTCAGCACGAAGTTGTGCAGGTCCAGCAACTCGCGCAGCTTGGCGGCAAAGCGCTCGGGGTGTTTCAGGTCCTGCACGCGCAAGGCGCGGCGGGCAATTTTGTCTTCGTAGGCTGGGCCGATGCCACGGCCGGTCGTGCCAATCTTCACCGTGCCACCGGTTTCACGGCGGGTTTCGCGCGCCACGTCGAGCGCCACATGGAAAGGCAGGATCAGCGGGCAGGCTTCGCTGATGCGCAGACGCGAACGCACCTCGACACCGGCTTTTTCGAGGCCCTCGATCTCCTCAAACAGCTTGGCCGCCGACAGCACCACGCCGTTGCCGATGTAACACTTGACGCCCGGCCGCATGATGCCGCTGGGAATCAGGTGCAGCGCGGTCTTGATGCCGTTGATGACCAGTGTGTGGCCGGCGTTGTGGCCGCCCTGGAAACGCACCACGCCCTGCGAGCTTTCGGTCAGCCAGTCCACCAGCTTGCCCTTGCCCTCGTCACCCCACTGGGTACCCACGACCACCACGTTGCGGCCGGCGGTTGCGGCAGTTGTCTTTGTCATCTTCGTTTACTCGTTAAGAATGGATGGGAAATGCCGACGCAGGACGGCGATCAGGCCGGCGCTTTTGCGAGCAGCCGGACCTGCCACTGGCCGGCCAGGCTGACCAGTTCGCGGTCGCAATCGAATTCGTCGACTTCATGTTCATGGCCGGGCAACACGCAGGCCACGGTTTCGCCGCTGGCGCGCAATTGGGCAATGGCAGCGCGCAGGGCAGTATCTTCCCCCCAGGGCGCACGGATGGCGGGGCGCAGCGGTTTGGGCAGCAGCACGCTGACCAGTTCTTTCAGGTCCAGACTGAAACCGGCCGCCGGGCGATTGCGCCCGAACACCGCGCCGACCTCGTCGTAACGGCCGCCGCGCACCAGTTCGGCGCCTTGCCCGCCGGCACGCTGGCCATGACCGTAAATGGCAAAACGGGTGCCGCTGTAATAGGCATAACCGCGCAGGTCGGCCAGGTCGAAGGCGATCCGGACCGGACCGGCCAGCGCCTGCACATGGGTCGCGAGCCATTTCAGGTTCTGCAGCGCCTTCAGCGCTTCGGGCACCGACTTGAAGGCTTTTTCGGCCTCGGCCAGCACCTTGTCGTCGCCATACATCTGCAGCAGCGCTAGCAGTCCCTCGCGCGCCGCCGCAGGCAACTCGCCGTTGAGGCTGGTCATCAGGCTGGACAGTTCGCTGGCATCCTTGACGGCCAGCGCGGCGTGGATGCGCGCCAGCATCGAGGCCTTGAGCTTCGCGCCGGCCAGCAGGCTGCTGACGATGCGCACGTCGGCCATGTCCACAGAGAGCTCGGTGACGCCAGCAGCCTTCAGGCCTTCGAGGGCCAGCAACTGCGCTTCCAGATCGGCCTCCAGGCCGGCGTGGCCGTAGATCTCGGCGCCGAACTGCAAGGGCTCCCGTGTGGCATGCGGGCGGTCGGCGCGGGTGTGCAGCACTGGGCCGCAGTAACACAGGCGGGCCACGCCCTGGCGATTGAGCAGATGGGCGTCGATGCGCGCCACCTGCGGTGTGGTGTCGGCACGCAGGCCCAGGGTGCGGCCGGAAAGCTGGTCCACCAGCTTGAAAGTCTGCAGATCCAGCGCCTCACCGGTGCCGGTCAGCAGGGATTCGAGGTGTTCGAGCAGCGGCGGCATGACCAGCTCGTAACCGTAGCTGCGCGCCGTATCGAGAAACAAACGACGCAGTTCTTCGATGTGACGCGCCTCGGAGGGCAGGACATCGGCAATTTGATCCGGCAATTGCCATGATGACGACCAGGCGGGCATGTATTTATCGTGCGCTGTTAAAAACAGGATTTTACCGGGCTTGGGGGCCGTTTTCGGCGCGCTGGTGGCCGGATGCGCCGCGCGGGCGCAAATAGCTGGCGAGAACTGTCCTGGCTAGAGCAGAAACGCCAACCAGATCCCGCCGGCAATCATGCTGCACAGGCCGAAAAAACGGATCTGGCCGTTGCTCATGGCCAGGATCTGTTCAAACATGCGGCGCCAGCCGCCGGGCGAGAGAAAGGGGAACAGCCCCTCCAGGACAAGCAGGCACGCCAGCGCGAGCCAGAGGGTGCTGCTGTCCAGGATGGCTTACTTCTTCGCGGGCGCTGCGCCCGCGCCGGAACCGCGCATTGCCTTGAAGAATTCCGACGAAGGATCAATCACCATCACGTCACTCTTCTTGGCAAAGCTGGCCTTGTAGGCGTCCAGGCTTCTGTAGAACTGGGCAAACTGCGGGTCACGGCCAAACGCTTCGTTGTAAAGCGCAGCCGCCTGGCCGTCGCCCTCACCCTTGATTTTCTGGGCATCGCGGTAGGCGTTGGCAATCGTGATTTCGCGCTGGCGGTCTGCATCGGCGCGAATCTTCTCGCCTTCCGCCGCACCGGTAGAACGCAGTTCATTGGCCACGCGCTTGCGTTCGGCCTCCATCCGGCGGTAGACCGACTCGGTGATGGCTTCCACATAGTCCACACGTGTGATGCGCACGTCGACCACATCCACGCCCCAGGGCTTGGCACCACGCACCACCTGCAGCACCTCGGCCTTGACATCAGCCATCAGCGCTTCGCGCTTGAGCGACAACAAGTCCTTCACCGTGCGCTTGTTGATTTCTTCCTGGAAAGCATTGCGCACCACGCGGTTGAGCTGGTTGGCCCCTGCCCGCTCATCCAGACCGACATTGCGGATGTATTCCGACGGATCGGTGATGCGCCAGCGCACATACCAGTCAATCACCACACGCTGTTTCTCGGCCGTCAGCATCGGCTCGGCATCGGTGCTGTCCAGGGTGAGCAGGCGCTTGTCGATGTACGACACGTTCTGGAAAGGCGGCGGCAACTTGAAGTTCAGCCCCGGTTCGGTGATGACTTCCTTGATCTGTCCGAGCGCATAAATCACGCCAAACTGGCGCTGATCAACGACAAACAACATGGAACTGGCCAGTGCAAGCAGCACCAGCAGCGATGAGGCGATAAATCCAACTCTGTTCACGATCTTGTCCTCTTAACGGGTATCGCGGTCGCGGGTGCGTGCTGCATCCCGGACGCGTGAATCAACGGTGCCGGCAGGCACGCCAGGGCTCAAGGGCACGCTGGCGACCCCTGGCAAGGTGGCGGCATCGCCGCCCGCAGCAGGGCCGTTTTGCGCCGACTGCTGCATGATTTTGTCGAGCGGCAGGTAGAGCAGGTTGGAGCCCTGCTTCGATTCGACCAGCACCTTGGTCACATTGGTATAGACCTGCTGCATGGCATCGGTGTACATGCGGTCACGCGTGACCTGCGGCGCTTTCTGGTACTCGGTCAGCACCGAGCGGAAGCGCTGCGCATCACCCTGGGCTTGCGCCACGATACGAGCCTTGTAGGCTTCGGACTCTTCCTTCAGCCGAGATGCGGAACCCACGGCACGCGGGATCACGTCATTGGCATAGGCCTGGGCTTCGTTCTTGGCGCGTTCGCGCTCCTGACCGGCCTTGAGTACATCGTCGAACGATGCCTGCACCTGCTCGGGCGGACGCACACCGCTTTGCTGCAGGTTGATGCCGACGACTTCAACGCCAACCTTGTAGCGGTCCAGGATGGTTTGCATCAACACCCGCACGCGCGGCCCGATCTGGTCGCGCTCCTCGGCCAGGGCCGAGTCCATCTTCATCTTGCCAACCACTTCGCGCACGGCGGTTTCGGCAGCCTGAACCACCGCACCTGCCGGGTCCTTGCTCTCGAACAGATAAGCACGCGCATCGCTGAGACGGTACTGCACCGCGAACTTGATCTCGACAATGTTTTCGTCTTCGGTCAGCATTGCCGATTCGCGCAAGCCGGTGGCCTTGATCACGGTGTCGCGACCCACATCAACCGAACGGATTTGCGTGACCACGACCATCTCATGGCGCTGCACCGGGTAAGGCAGGCGCCAGTTGAAACCTGCGCCCACGGTCGATTTGTACTTGCCAAACTGGGTGATGACGGCCTGCTGACCCTCTTGCACGATGAAAAATCCGGTCCCCAGCCAGATCAGCACCGCCACGGCGGCGATCAGACCGACGCCGATGCCCGCGCTTTTCATGTCAGGCTGAAAGCCGCCAGGGCCGCCACTGCCACCGCCCCCACCCATGCCGCCGGTACCCCGGCTGCGCTGGCCGGACTTGTTACCGCCAAACAGGCCGCCGAGCTTGCGGTTGAAGTCACGCCACAGCTCATCCAGATCCGGGGGGCCCTGGTTGGGACCCTGGCCTTGGGGCTGAGGGCGATTCGGAGCCGGCGGCTTGGCAGGGGCCGGCTCATCGCGTCCGGCTTCGGGTTTGTTGTCGTCCGGGCCCGCCTTGTTGTCGTCGTCACGGCCCCAGCGGGGGTCGTTCAAATTGAACATGCCCCGCAAGCGTTGCCCCAGTTGGGCCGGAAGAGTCGTCAGTGTCTGTAGCACAGGGTTCAGGTTCATGGAATCAGGCTCATTTTTTTTCAATACTCCGACATTGTGCCCAATCACGCGACAGCCTCACTGATTTGGGGGGTATCTTCCTCGGGCGGCAATGCTGCGTAGCGGGCCAGCAACTCGCGAAGCAAGGGCAGGCCCTCGCCGCTTTGAGCACTGACAAACACACGCTCCACGCGTTTGCCGGTATCCGAAAACGCGTCCTTGACCTCGAAGCTGTCACTCAGTTGCACCGGCCAGCGTGATTTTTCAAGGGCATCAAGCTTGTTGAACACAAGAATCTGCGGCACCTCGGCCGCGCCGATTTCTGCCAGTACCCGCTGTACCTGCTCGATCTGCTCCAGATGATCCGGATTGGCGCCATCGACCACATGGATCAGCAAATCCGCATCGGCGGCCTCCTGCAAAGTGGCGGCGAACGCATCGATCAGGCCGTGCGGCAGGTCCCGGATAAAGCCCACGGTATCGGACAGCGAGACGGAACGCGCGGCATCGCCAAGGTAGAGCTGGCGCGTGGTGGTGTCCAGCGTGGCAAACAGCTGGTCGGCTGCGTAGGCACGGGCCTTGACCAGGGCGTTGAACAGTGTGGACTTGCCCGCATTGGTGTAACCCACCAGCGAGACCGTGAAGGCATTTCTCCGCTCGCGTTGCCGGCGCTGGGTTTGTCGCTGCTTCTTGACCTTGGTGAGGCGTTCCTTGGTGCGCTTGATGGACTCGCCGATCATGCGTTTGTCGAGCTCGATCTGCTTTTCGCCCGGACCGCCGCGCACACCCGCTCCGCCGGTTTGTCGCTCCAGGTGGGACCAGCGCCGCACCAGACGCGTTGACAGGTATTGCAGGCGGGCAAGCTCCACCTGCAACTTGCCCTCATGGCTACGCGCACGCTGGCCAAAAATCTCAAGAATCAGCAAGGTGCGATCGTTGACCGGCAGGGCCAGCACCCGCTCGAGGTTGCGCTGCTGGGCGGGGCTCAGGGACTGGTCAAAAAGGATTTCACTGGCCCCGGTTTCCAGAGCCAGCATCTTGATTTCGTCGGCCTTGCCGCTACCGATAAACAGCGCCGCGTCGGGCGCTCGGCGCTTGCATACCACGCGCGCGACCGGCTGCAGGCCGGCAGTCTGGGCCAGCAGGCCCAGCTCTTCCAGGCCGGCATCAAAATTAGGACCGCCCAGATCAACCCCGACCAGAATGGCCAGGGGGGGCGATGTAGCCGGGGTGTCCAGAGGCCTCAGCTGGCTGGACTTTCCGGAGCTTCGGCCGCCGCGAAATTGACGGCCCGACCGGGGACAATCGTCGAGATGGCGTGTTTGTAGACCATCTGGGTGACGGTATTGCGCAACAGCACAACGTACTGATCGAAAGATTCGATCTGGCCCTGAAGCTTGATTCCGTTGACGAGGTAAATCGACACTGGCACATGCTCACGGCGTAAAGTGTTGAGGAACGGGTCCTGCAACAGCTGACCTTTGTTATTGCTCACGATATTTTCCGTGTTCAAGAGTTGGTAGAACTTCACCTTACCACACGCTATTGGGCCGCATGCAGGCGCTCACGCTGAATCTTTGTCAGCAAAAGGGTTGCTCGACGATTTCATCTGGATCCGCAGCGGCGTGCCTACCAGTTCGAACTCCTTGCGGAAGCGTCCTTCCAGGAAGCGCTTGTAGGCATCCGTCACATGCTCCAGCGAATTGCCATGGACGATGATGATGGGGGGGTTCATGCCGCCCTGGTGGGCGTAGCGCAGCTTGGGGCGGAACATGCCGGCGCGCTGCGGGCTCTGGAACTGCACTGCCTCCAGCAGCAGGCGAGTCAGCACCGGGGTCGACATCTTGCGGTTGGCCGAGGCATGGGCCTGGACGATGGATTTCCAGACCGGACCGAGCCCCTGCCGCTTGATGGCGGAAATATTGTGGATCGATGCGAATTTCAGGAAGGCCAGGCGTGTCTCGACGGAACGCTCCAGTGTTTCGCGCTGGTAGCTGTCCACCGCATCCCACTTGTTGACCGCCAGTACCACGGCGCGACCGCTTTCAAGGATATAGCCGGCAATGTGGGCGTCCTGGTCAGTCACGCCCTGGGTCGCGTCCAGCAAAAGCAGCACCACATTGGCGCTTTCAATAGCTTGCAGGGTCTTGACCACGGAAAACTTCTCGATCGCCTCAAAAACCTTGCCCTTGCGGCGCAGTCCGGCGGTGTCAATCAGTTCAAATTTCTGACCGGCTTTTTCAAACGGCACCGAAATCGCGTCGCGTGTCGTGCCCGGCTGGTCGAAGGCCACCAGGCGTTCCTCACCGAGCCAGGTGTTGATCAGTGTCGATTTGCCGACATTGGGCCGGCCAGCGACCGCGAGCTTGATCACCGTTGGGTCGGCGGGTTCGCCCTCCTCGTCCGGATCCGGCAGGTTCAGGGGTGCGAGCGCCATCTCCACGAGCGTGCGCATGCCCTGGCCGTGAGAAGCGGACACGGCAAGGACCTCGCCCAGGCCGAGTTCGAAAAACTCGGACAATTGAACGCCCTCGGTCATTCCTTCGGCCTTGTTGGCCGTCAGCACCGTCGGTTTTCCGAGCTTGCGCAGATACCGGGCAATTTCGTGGTCCTGGGCGTTCACACCCGCGCGTGCGTCGACCACAAACACGACAACGTCAGCTTCCGCCACCGCCTGGCGAGTCTGCTTGGCCATTTCCTTGTAGATGCCATCGACGGCCTTGGGCTCGAAGCCGCCGGTATCGATGACGATGAATTCCTGCGAACCCAGGCGGCCATTGCCGTAGTGGCGGTCGCGCGTCAGGCCGGCATAGTCGGCCACAATCGCGTCGCGCGACTTGGTCAGTCGGTTAAAAATTGTCGATTTGCCCACATTGGGGCGACCGACCAGGGCGAGAACAGGTTTCATCAATACGTTTCACAGCCTATCAGGCTGGTTGGAATCACTCGGGCGCAAAGCCGTACACATTGCCGGACCGCGTCACCGCGACCAGCGTGTTGGCGGCCAACACAGGAGCAGCCACCACAGGCGAGCCGTCGGTGGTGAGTCGGTTCATCAGGGCGCCATCGGCGCGTGATAACAAGTGGATAAAACCGGCGGAGTCGCCAATCGCGATGGAGCGTCCCACCACCACCGGTGAGGTCAGGCTGCGGTAGCGCAGGCGGTCCGTGTTCCAGGCGCTTTCGCCATCAGCGCGGCGCCAGGCCAGCACCCTGCCGTCGGCCTCGGTACCAAACACCAGGCTGTCATCGCCGTCCACGCCCTGCGCGCCGTTGGCCGGTTTGCTCCACAACAGCGTGCCGCGTTCCGCATCGACGCAGCCAACGCTGGCCTGGAAGGCCCGAGCGCACACGGTGTTGGCGTTGCGGCTCACTGTGCCCACGAGGTCCACCAGGCGTTCGACGTCATTGATGCCGCGCGGCGACGCGATGGGCGCCTCCCAGCGAATGCTGCCATTGAGCGGGTTGAGCCCGGTCAGCCGGCCAGCCAGGCCCACCACCAGCGTATCGCCGACGGCCAGCATGACGCCCGACTGGCGCAGCACCAGCGGCTCACTGGGTCGTTGCTGGGTCCAGAGCTTGCGTCCGGTCTGGCCGTCAAAGGCGTTGACTGACCGGTCGGCGGCCAGCACAAACACCCGTCCACCAGCGACAAAAGGCGAACTGAAAGCCTGCGCCGCCAGTTTTTGGCGCCATACTTCGCGGCCGCCGGCAAGGGCTACCACGTCGTTGGCGCGTGTGACCACAGCGGCGAGCTTGCCATCGCTGCCGACACCGGCAGCAATCGGCGTGCCGATATTGGTGCGCCAGAGATCGCGCCCGGTGCGCGCGTCGAGCGAAGCGACCGTGCCATCTGCGCTGGCAACCACCACCGCGTCACCCGTCACCTCGACTTCGAGCGGAAACCCGACTTCACCAATACGCGCGGTCCAGGCTTGACGAACCGGCACCAACGCAACCACCGGCTGAAGTGCTGCGGGTTGCGGCTTTTTGACCGAACTGCCGAATAATCCGCTGAACATTGAACAGCCGGACAAAAGCGCTATAAAAACAATAGCTGCTGACGCTTTGCCAGAAAGGGCCAGAGGCCTAAAGGACTTTAAAATCACGGCTTGACCTCCGGGGCGGATGCGGGAGAAGCTGCAGCGGCTGCTGCAGGGACGGGCAATGCTGCTGACGGATTGATGCCGAGCGCATTGAGTTTGACTTCGACCAGCCGCCGGTACTCGGTGCGCTCGTCCATGCCTTTCCAGGCTTTTTCGTATTCAGTTCTGGCTTCGCTTTTCTTGCCTTGCGCAGCGAAGATGTCGCCACGCCGGTCTGCCACCAGCGCCGTGAAATCCTTGGGAAAGGTGCCCGACAACTGCTGCAGCGCTTCATCATGGGCTTTGGCTTCAAGCAGCACGCCAGCCAGTCGCAGCTTGGCAATCGCCTGGTAACCCTCATCGGCACTTTTGCCGGCCACCCAGGTCAGGGCGGCTTTGGCGCCATCGATATTGCCCTTGTCGTAATAGGTCTTGGCCGCGAGCAGCCCCGCCTGTTGCGCAAAAGCCGTGCCGCCAAACTTGTCTTTCATATCGGCCAGCGAGCGATCCAGGCGGCTTGCGTCCCCGGAGCTAGCCGCGCGCTCCACCTCGTCATACATGACGGCGGCCTGTGCCTGCTGGCTGCGCTGCCAGTACTGGTAACCGTTCCATGCGGCAAAGCTGCCGAAAATCGCGATCAAACCCCAGGTGATCAGGTTGCCGTATTGCTTCCAGAAGTGCTTGAGTTCGTCAAGTTGCTCCTGTTCTTCCAAATCGAGATGTTTTGCCATAAAACGCTTCTTGTTCTGTCCGGTAGATGTGTGGATGCCTCATGCCATATGCACAAGCACAGGGATTTGTGCTGATTGTAGGGGGCTGCCGTCAGCCGCCCCGGCGAAGACTGTGCGCCCAGGACGCAATATCGTCCAGCGGCTGCAGCGTTTGGACCTGCGCGGCATCGGCCTTTTCACCGCGCAAGAGCTTGACGGCCACGCGCCCCTCGGCCAGTTCATTCTGGCCAAAAATCAGGGCAAACCGCGCGCCGCTGCCATCAGCCTTTTTGAACTGCGACTTCATGCTGCCCACACCGTCAGCGCCGCTGGCGTGCATCTGTACATTGATACCAGCAATGCGCAGGGTTTCACAGGCCGCCATCGCGGTGGGCATGACCTCTGCCGATGGCACGATGGCATAGACGTCGGGCGCAGCCTCGGGCGGCAGCACACCGACCGCCTCGAGCAGCAGCAGCATGCGCTCCACGCCCATGCCCCAGCCGACCGCCGGCGTCGGCTTGCCACCCAACTGCTCGAACAGGCCGTCGTAGCGGCCGCCGCCACAGACCGTGCCTTGCGAACCGAGCTTGTCGGTGATCCACTCGAACACGGTGAGGTTGTAGTAATCCATGCCGCGCACTAGGCGCGGGTTGATCCGGTAGACCAGCCCCGCCGCGTCGAGTACCGCGCGCACCGCGTTCAGGTGTGCGAGCGAGGCCTCCCCGAGAAAGTCCATCAGCTTCGGTGCCGCTTCGACCACCGCCTGCATGGCGGGGTTTTTGGTGTCAAGGATGCGCAGCGGATTGCTGTGCAGCCTGCGCGTGGCTTCTTCATCCAGCACCTCCGCATGCGCCTCGAAGTGCGCGATCAACGCGGCGCGATGGGCCATGCGCTCGTTCGGCTGGCCCAGGCTGTTGAGTTCGAGCCGCACATGCGCCATCGGGATGCCCAGATCGCGCAGCAAGGCGCGGCACATCAGGATCTGCTCGGCGTCCACATCGGGGCCGGCAAACCCCAGTGCCTCAACGTCAATCTGGTGAAACTGGCGGTAACGCCCTTTCTGCGGCCGCTCATGACGAAACAGCGACACCGCCGACCACACGCGCATGGGCCCGTTGTACAAGGCGTTGTGCTCGATCATCGCGCGCACAATGCCGGCAGTGGCTTCGGGCCGCAGTGAGAGCCTGTCACCATTCATGGCGTCGACAAAGGAATACATCTCCTTTTCGACGATGTCGGTCACCTCGCCAAGACCGCGCACGAACAGCGCCGTCGGCTCGACGATAGGCGTGCGCACGTTGGCGTAGCCATAACGCGCCATCAGCGCGCGCACCCTGGCTTCGAACCACTCCCAACGCGCCGAATCGGGCGGCAATATGTCGTTCATGCCTTTGACGGCAGTCAGTTTTTCAGCCATGGAGTTTTTTAAGCGACCTGGGCAATCTGCGTGCCAAAGCGCTTTTCAATATAGTTTTCGACAATGACCCGGAATTCCTGCGCAATACGGTCACCGCGCAGGGTCACACTTTTTTCGCCGTCGATGTAGACCGGCGCCGCCGGTGCCTCTCCGGACCCCGGCAGGCTAATGCCGATGTCGGCATGTTTGCTTTCGCCGGGACCGTTGACGATACAGCCCATCACGGCAACCTTGAGCTTTTCAACACCCGGATATTGTTCGCGCCAGACCGGCATCTGGGCGCGCAGGAAGTCGTCAATTTCCTTGGTCAGTTCCTGGAAGGTGGTGCTGGTCGTGCGGCCGCAACCGGGACAAGCCGTGACGCTGGGCACAAAGCTGCGCAGGCCCAGCGATTGCAGGATTTCAGAAGCGACAACCACCTCCTGGGTGCGTGCTTCACCGGGCTGGGGCGTCAGCGACACGCGGATGGTGTCGCCAATGCCCTCCTGCAGCAGCACGGCCAGGGCCACACTGGAGGCTACCGTGCCCTTGGTACCCATGCCGGCTTCAGTCAGGCCCAGGTGCAAGGCGTAACGCGAGCGTTTTGACAGTTCGCGGTACACCGAAATCAAGTCCTGCACACCGCTGACCTTGCACGACAGGATGATCTGGTTTTTGTCCATGCCCAATTGTTCGGCCAGCACGGCGGAATCAATGGCCGAGGTGATCAGGGCCTCGTACATCACCTGTTTGGCGTCCCAGGGTTGTGGGCGGCGGCTGTTCTCGTCCATCAGGCTGGCCAGCAACTCCTGGTCGAGACTGCCCCAGTTGACCCCGATACGCACCGGTTTGTTCCAGCGCACAGCCGCCTCGATCATTTGGCCAAACTGCCGATCGTGTTTGTCGCCCTTGCCCACATTTCCGGGATTGATGCGGTACTTGGACAGGGCCTCGGCACAGGCAGGAAAATCGGTCAGCAGACGGTGGCCGTTGTAGTGAAAGTCGCCGACCAAGGGCACGTCAATGCCCATGCGATCCAGCTGCTCACGCACATAAGGCACGGCCTGGGCGGCTTCGGGCGTGTTGACGGTGATGCGAACCATCTCGGAGCCAGCCAGCGCGAGTTCCTTGACCTGGATGGCAGTGGCTATGGCATCAACCGTGTCAGTGTTGGTCATGGACTGCACACGCACCGGCGCATCACCGCCCACCGTGACCACGCGCGAACCCCAGACGACCCGTGCCTGGGCGGACACACGTGCCTTGGGCGCAGCCGAGTCGATCGGTAAACAGGCAGCCATTATTTCACCTCGAACCGTGCGACATTGTCTTTGGCGACCGCGCCGAGATCGAAGGCCCGGCCGCGCACCTGGACCTGCGTGGCATCAACCCGGCCGACCACAGCAGCCAGCGGCAAAACACCTGAGGCGCCAGCCACCTCACCGGCGGCCAGAGTGCGGCGCAACACCACCACACCTTTGGCATCAGTGACTTCCACCCAGGATTCACCTTTGGCCGTGAACACGATGAGACCCCCGGCCACCGTCGCGGAGGATGTGGTTGTTTGGACACTTGTGGCGGCTGGAGCGTCGGCGGGGCTTGCAGCCGGCAGAAGAAGCGCAGATCCTGCCGACAAACCGGGCGCCGTCGCCGGCGTGGCAGACATGACACCTGTAGGAGCAGCCGTCACAACCGGACTTTCGGATGACGCGGGGCTGGGGCTTTCCTGTACCTGCGCAGGAGATGCCGAAACACTGGCCGACGTCGCTTGGGGGGTGGACGCAGCGGGGCCCGCCAGCGGCTGGGCCGCCATCTCCTGCTGCTGGACCGCGGGCAAAAAGATCATGACCAACGCACCCAGCAACAGCAGCAGCCCGGCAAGAACCGCCGGCCGTGATACCTGCGCCCACAAAGAGGGACCCGGTCCATCACTTGGAGAGCGAAATGGCGTGTTGATGCTGGTTTTCTGGTGATCAAGGCGCGGCTTACCGGTTTGCGGCAGCAGCGCCAGCACGGGGGCCGCATCCAGTTTGAGTGTGCGGCAAACGCTGGAGGCCAGGGCACGCACAAAAACCGCATCAGGCAACAAGTCCAGCCGGTCGGACTCCAGCGCTTCAAGTTTTTTCACCGGCACCTTCAGCGCGACGGCCAAAGCCGCAATGTGCAGGCCAGCCGCCTCGCGCGCCTGCCTGAGCAGGGTTCCTGCGCTAAGGGGCGTTGCTGTCGACTCGCCTCGCGCCGACTCCTCCATCGGCACCGCAGCATTACCGGGTCCCTGCCCATCAAAATCACTCATTGAAGGCCCCTTTGTCATAAGCGGCTGCCTCGCGCGACGCACCGAAGCGTTTTCTCAATTGATCAGCCAACTGGAGCATGGCCTCCCGATCTCCCAGCCCGCGCTCTACCTTGATACCGAGCCAGAGGGTTTCCGCGTTCGCCAGATTGCTGTTGTTCAGGCGGCGAATGTAAAACTGCGCACGTGTGAGGTCGCCCCGCTGAAACAGCAGGTTGGCCAGGTTGTAGCCAGTCAGGGGATTACCGGCGTCAAGCTCGTAGGAGCGCAACAAACTTCGCTCGGCTTGCGCCGTCTGCCCCGCGCGAATTTGGCAAACACCGAGTGTCATCAGTGATTTAGGCTGTCCACCGTAACCAGGCGCGGCAATCGCGCGTTCAAACATGGCCGAAGACTCACCGTATTTTGCTTGCTGGCAAAGCAGCCAGCCATAGTTGTGCAGCACATCGCCATCGCGCGGATTGAGCGCCAGGGCGCGGCGAAAACTTTCATCGGCCAGCACGTTGTCGTTCAGCCGCATGTAAACCAGGCCGCGCAGGTTGTGGGCATCGGCAAAGGTCGGGTCGGCTGCCAGCGCCTGCTTGAGTTCGTCAAGCGCGACATTGGTCTGGCCTTGCTGAAAATAATTGGCGGCAAGTTCCAGGCGAATGCGCGCGCGCCTGCGCCCATCGGTTTCGTCCGATTCGGTCATGATCTCGGCACGCCCGCCAGCGCCCGAAGCGGCACCCGGACTGGCGCCACAGCCAGCCATCAGCACCGCCACCCAGAAGGCGGAAAGCCAGATCACGCTACGGACAAGCTTCATACACCGACCTCCCTGGAGACTACCTTGATGCCCTTGAGCATACCCTGCCGCTGTGATGCCATGCGTTGTTGCACGCCGGTGCGATCCTGCACGTCGCCGGCCAACTGGCCACACGCAGCATCAATGTCGTCACCACGCGTCTTGCGTACCGTGGTCACGATGCCCGCTTCGATCAGAATCTTCGCAAAAGCCATCACCTGCGGCATGCTGGAGCGCTTGAGTCCAGAAGCCGGGAAGGGATTGAACGGAATCAGGTTGAACTTGCACGACAGACCACTCACCGCATGTTTTTGCATCAGGGCCACCAGTTGCTGCGCGTGTTCGGCCTGGTCATTGACGCCATCGAGCATGCAGTATTCAAAAGTGATGAAGTCGCGGGGTGCGGCGCTCTGGTAGCGACTGCAGGCATCAAGCAGCTCCGCAATCGGGTATTTTCTATTGAGCGGCACGAGGTTGCTGCGCAGGACATCTTCCGGCGCGTGCAAGGACACCGCCAGCGCCACCGGGCAATCCTGGGCGAGGCGATCCATCATGGGCACCACGCCCGACGTCGACACAGTCACACGCCGGCGCGACAGGCCGTAGGCATGGTCATCCAGCATGACGCGCAATGCCGGAAGCAACTGTGAATAATTCTGCAGCGGCTCGCCCATGCCCATCATCACGACGTTGGAAACAACCCGATCACTTCTGCCCAGATGCTGGCGCAGGAAGTGCTCGGCGAACCAGAGCTGGCCAATGATTTCGGCGGTGGTGAGGTTGCGACTGAAGCCCTGGTGTCCCGTCGAGCAGAAGCGGCAGCCGACGGCACACCCAGCCTGCGAGGAAATACACAGAGTGCCGCGGTCGGACTCGGGAATAAAAACCGTCTCGATCACGTCGCCGGCACCGACGTCGAACAGCCATTTGATGGTGCCGTCCGCCGAATCATGGCGTGACACCACCTTCAGGCTCTGGATGTGGGCGGAAGCGGGAAGTTTTTCACGCAGCGATTTCGCCAGATCGGTCATCTGGTCAAAATTTGCTGCGCCTTTCTGGTGAATCCAGCGGAAAAGCTGGGTGGCGCGGAAGCGTTTTTCTCCGAGGCCTTCGCAAAAGGCCGCCAGCCCTTCCAGATCGTAATCAAGCAGGTTGGCGGTCATGGCGTGAAAGCGCGGGCGTCAACCACGCGCCGCGAAGGGCCGCCCCGCGCAAGCGACGGCCCCATCGGGGGGCAGCGTCGTACACGTAGCGACAAGCGTGGGGGCCATATCAGCGCGAATAGATGTTCATGCCCGCGAAGAAGAAGCTGATCTCCACCTGGGCAGTTTCAACGGCGTCAGAGCCATGCACGGCGTTGGCATCGATGCTGTCGGCAAAGTCGGCGCGGATGGTTCCAGCAGCGGCTTTCTTCGGGTCTGTCGCACCCATCAGGTCACGGTGTTTCAGGATGGCGTTTTCGCCTTCGAGCGCGGAAATCATGACCGGACCGGAAATCATGAAGGTCACCAGATCCTTGAAGAACGGACGCTCTTTGTGCACGGCATAAAACGCTTCAGCCTCACCGCGCGACAGGTGCGCCATGCGGGCAGCAACAACTTTCAGGCCCGCGGCCTCAAAACGTGCGTAGATTTGACCAATGACATTTTTTGCCACTGCATCGGGCTTGATGATGGAGAGAGTGCGTTCGATCGCCATGAGATTTCCTTAACCTTGATTTTCTTGGGGATTTATTCAAATCGAATAAAGCCTCTGATTTTAACCCGCCGTCAATCGCCCTGTTGGACAAATGCGTGCATGCGGAGGGGGATTCAGCGGTTTCCGCCCCGGTTTCCACCGCCATTGCCCCGGTTCCCGCCGCCCCGGTTTCCACCGCCTCCGCCACTGCCCCCTGTGCCGCCGCGCCGCTGGCCGGTCCCGCCACCAGCAGGACCATTGCCCCCGCCGCGCCGCGGGCCCTGGGCCTGGCGCTGACGGGTAAAGGTTTCGGCACCGATGTAGCCGAAAGACGTTTTCATCGGGTCGGGCTGTGCACCACCGGGCCCCTTGTCGGCACGGTCGCCGCGGCCACCGCCGTCATCGCGGCGACGTTGGCCCTGGCCTGGATTGCCACCGAAGTTTCCCGGCGGGCCGGAACGCGGGGCAGACCCGCCGTTGCCCCCACCCGGACCGCGGCCCTTGCCGCCGCCGCCACGGCGCCGGTTGGCGTCACGCGGCGCGTCGTTGCGGGGCATGGGCGGCTGAAACTCATGGGGTCCGGTCTCCTCGCCATCGTCCTGGCCCGACGCAGCTTGTTGCTCCGGCGGCCGGGCCGCTCCAGCGTCCGTGCGCCCTCGCCCACCGCGCGACCTGTCGTTGCGGCGTGGACCGCGTGCGGGGCGGGACTCACCCGTGCCGTCTTCAGCCTCAGCCTGCGTTTTAGGCCCGCGCGGGTCGGCGCGTGACTCCGAACGCCCGACCGCACTGGTCAGGGCCCAGATGTCGCGTTCGTCGAGCTCCACAAAAGCTCCGCGCTTGAGACCGCGCGGCAGCACCACGGCGCCGTAACGGATGCGGATCAGGCGGCTGACAGCATGGCCTACAGCCTCGAACATGCGGCGGACCTCGCGGTTGCGCCCTTCGGAAATCGTCACGCGGTACCAGCAGTTGGCACCCTCGCCGCCACCGGCTTCGATGGTGCTGAACTGGGCCAGACCGTCGTCGAGCTGCACGCCGTCAAGCAGGCGTCTTTTCTCTTCATTGTTCAGGGCACCCAGCACCCGGACCGCATACTCGCGCTCCAGACCAAAGCGCGGATGCATGAGTTTGTTGGCGAGCTCGCCGGAACTGGTCAGCAGCAGCAAACCTTCGGTGTTCAAGTCCAGTCGGCCGACCGACTGCCACTTGCCCTGGAACAGCTTGGGCAGCTTGCGAAACACCGTCGGCCGGTTTTGCGGATCGTCGTGGGATACCACCTCGCCAGAGGGCTTGTGGTAGGCGATCACACGCGGCGGCGGCGGATCGATCCGCACCCGGATGGGCTTGCCATTGACCTTGACCGTGTCGCCGAACTGGATGCGCTGGCCGATGTGGGCCGGTTCGCCATTGACAGAAATCCGCCCTTCCAGGATCAGTTGCTCCATTTCGAGCCGCGAACCCAGGCCAGCCTGAGCCAGCACCTTGTGCAATTTGGGCGTTTCCGGCTGGGGCAGCAATACGCGTTTAGCCAACTCCACTGCGACATCTTCCTCGTCAGCGTCGAATTGACCAGTGACCACGTCGTCGAAGCGGTTCGCTGGTGCGCTTGAGGGCGGGGCCTGGCGAGACGGCCTGGTCTCGTCTGCAGCGATTTCATTCGCTATCAAATCAGGAGCTTCCTGCGCTTGCTGGTTATGGGCGGGAGCCTTGTTTGGCTCTTCAATCTGGGGGGCCGGAACGGCCGGAGCCGGATTGTCGTTGGGGTTCATGCGGTGGTCATTCAGGCGTGGGAATCTGGAGAGGCCAGGCCGGCAGGCGGGGCTTCCTGCAAGCTGTCAAAGTCTGCCGGCTCGGCAGGGCTGGCTCCGGCCAACGCCGCCTCTGTTTCGCTGGGGAGCGCGGTTTCGGAGTCGCCATCACTCAGGACATGCGTCGGCGCATCCAATGCCAGTACATCGTCGCCAGCGGGCGATCCCGCCAGGCCGAATTCGATTTGCTCCAGCATGGACGCCTGGCCGGCCGCGTTGTCCATGGCCGGAAGCTGGTCCAGCGATTCAACGCCGAGGTCGTCCAGAAACTGCCGCGTTGTCGCATACAGGCCGGGGCGCCCCACGGTCTCGCGGTGTCCGATCACTTCCACCCATCCGCGGTCCTCAAGTTGCTTGAGGAGCAGGCTGTTGATGGTCACCCCGCGGATGTCCTCCATGTCACCGCGCGTCACCGGCTGGCGGTAGGCAATGATGGCCAGCGTCTCCAGAGTGGCACGGGTGTAGCGCGGCGGCTTTTCGGGATGCAGACGGTCGAGGAACTCACGCATCTCGGGCCGGCTCTGAAATCGCCAGCCGGTAGCCACATGCACCAGCTCCACGCCGCGCCCGGACCAATCGTTTTGCAGGTCCTCAAGCAACAACTTCAGCGTGTCCGCGGTGAGCGCCCCGTTGAACAAAACACCCATGTCGCGAACAGGCAGTGGCTGTTGCGCGCAAATCAGTGCCGTTTCGAGGACGCGCTTCGCATCCGTCGTATTCATGGTCTTGGTTCCGAAAGTAGTCGAGGTCAAGGCGCCTGGCAGCGCAATTCACATCATGCGCAAGCACCTCATCAGGGTGCGCCGTGTGCGGGTAGCAGAAAACTACTGGCTTTGATTGTATCCCAGCCCCATTTCGGCCACGGCGGCGGCCAGGTCAGCCGGTAGCGGCGACAGGAACTCCAGCGCCTCTCGGGTCACGGGATGCGTAAAGGCCAGCCGGCAGGCATGCAAAGCCTGGCGCGCCATCCCGGCGGCGGGCTTTCCGCCATAAACCTCGTCCGCCACCAGCGGATGGCCGATAGCCGCCATGTGGACCCTGATTTGATGGGTCCGGCCGGTCTGCAGCTTGCAGCGCACCAGGCAAAACCCGCCGTCGCTGGCCAGCCTGAAGATGCCGGTGGACGCGGTCTTGCCGGAATGTCGGTCCAGGTCCACCACCGCCATGCGCAGCCGGTTGCGCGGATCGCGGCCTACCGGATCGTCCACCTGGCGCGCGGCCGGGCCTTGCCATTCGCCGTGAGCCAGCGCCAGATATTCCCGGCTGACCGTTCTGGCAGCAATCATGGCCACCAACTGGTCCATCACCTGGCGCTTGCGCGCCACCACCATCAGTCCGCTGGTGTCCTTGTCCAGCCGGTGCACGATGCCGGCGCGCGGCAGCAGGCTGGCCTGTGGATCCCGGCCAAGCAGACCATTGAGAAGCGTGCCGCTCCAGTTGCCGGGCGCCGGATGCACCACCAGCCCGGCCGGCTTGTTGACGACCAACAAGTGTTCATCTTCAAACACAATCTCCAGCGCCATGGTTTCTGGCCGGAAGGCCTGGCTCTGCGGCGTGGGTTTGAGCTCGACCTGCAAGGTATTGCCAGCCTTGACGCGCCCCGCCGACTTGGTCACCGTCACGCCATTGAGTTGCACCGCCCCGGCAGCGATCAGCTGCTGCAGATAGCTGCGGGAAAATTCAGGCACCGCCTGCGCAAGTGTGCGGTCCAGTCGCTCCCCGTGGCTGCCCGCAGCCACCACGACCTGTCGCAACTCGAACCCGGCACCGGCCTCCAGCTCGTCGGCGATCTCGTCCGACAAGGTCTCCTCGGCATTGGCGCTCGATATAATCAATTTGCTTTGTTCAGAATCAGTCATTAACAGGATCAATTGCGATGTTGTCCACCAAATTATCGGTTGTTCCCGCCACCCGCCCTGTTGCCGCAGTCGTGCTGGCCTGCGTTTTTGCGCTTTCTGCCTGCTCCTCGACGACCGTCAAGGACCCCACTGCGGCGTGGAGCCCGAACAAGATTTATGCGGAAGCCCGAGAAGAAGCAAACTCCGGCGCTTACGACAAAGCCATTCCACTGTTTGAGAAGTTGGAAGGCCGGGCCGCCGGCACCCCGCTGGCCCAGCAGGCGCAGCTTGAAAAAGCCTACGCCCAGTACAAGGGCGGCGAGCAGGCGCAGGCGCAGGCCACGCTCGACCGGTTCATGAAGCTGCATCCAGCCAGCCCGGCCATCGATTACGCCCTGTACCTCAAAGGCCTGGTCACCTTCAACGAAAATCTGGGCCTGTTCAGTTTTCTGTACCGACAGGATTTGTCGGAGCGTGACCAGAAAGCCGCCAAGGAATCATTCGACGCGTTCAAGGACTTGTCCAGTCGTTTTCCCGATTCCAAGTACACCGCCGATGCGCGCCTGCGCATGACGTATATCGTCAACTCGCTGGCGCAGTATGAAGTCCATGTGGCGCGCTACTACTACACCCGTGGCGCCTACATTTCGGCCATCAACCGTGCGCAGACCGCCCTCACCGACTACCGCGACGTGCCGGTGCTTGAAGACGCGCTGTTTATCCTGTACAAATCCTACGATGCGTTAGGCATGGTCCAGCTGCGCGATGACGCCAAACGCGTGATGGAAAGAAGCTACCCGAAAAGCGAGTACCTGACCAAGGGTTTCAGATCGGTTGAGACGCCGTGGTACCGCTTCTGGTAAGCAGGTCCAGCCGATCATTGAGCTCGTCTTCTGATGCCAGCCTCTGCATGGCGGGCAAGGCCCGCAGCAGCCGTTTGCCATAACCCATGACGGCCAGCCGGTTGTCACAAACCACCAGCACGCCCTGATCGGTTTCACGTCGAATCAGCCGGCCCGCGCCCTGCTTCAGCGCCACGGCGGCCTCCGGAAGAAAATAGTCGTTGAAAGCGCTTTTACCGCCCGACTCCAGCGCCCGTGACCTGGCTTCCACCATGGGATCGTTGGGCGGTGGAAACGGTAACTTGTCGATAACCACAAGTTGAAGCGCCTCGCCTGGCACGTCAATGCCTTCCCAAAACGATGCAGATGCGACCAGCACACATGCACGCCCCCCGCCATCGCCCCCCTGGCGGAAGCGTTCAATCAGTTCGCGTTTGGGCATCGCACCCTGCACCAGAACCTCGATATCGCCCGCACTGTCGAAAGACGCCTGCAGCGCTTCACCGATGGCGCGCAGGGCGCGCAAGGTGGTGGTCAGCACCATGGTGCGCCCACGTAACCGGCGCGCCCAGCTTGCCGCCGACGATGCCACCGCCGCGGTATGGGCCGGGTCGCCCGGTTTCGGAAAGTTGCGCGGGACGTATATCGCAGCCTGCCGTGCGTAGTCGAACGGGCTGCCAACGCGCAGCACCGACGCCTGCGTCAGCCCGCAAGGCTCGGTGAACCAGCTCAGGCGCTCGTCATCGCCGAGAGTGGCCGATGTGAATATCCAGGACTTCGCAGCCGCCTTATCGTCGGCGAACACACGGGGCTCAATGGCCTTCGCGATGTCCAGCGGCGACTCGACAAGGCGCAGCTGCGTTCCCACGTCCAGCCAGCGAACCGCGCCTGCTTCGGGCGGCGCTGAAAACGCCTCGGCACGTGCGGCCAGTTCCAGCGCGCGTTCGTGCAGTCGGACAAAATCAGGCGCAATTTCAGTGACGCTATCCAGCGCTTCGCAGGCAACCTGCAGTGCGCCACCAAGTGCTGCCAGCGCGGTTGACCACGCTTCGGCACTCAAGCCTTCCGGTACAGCGTCGTTCCAACGCAGTTTACTGCCCGGGAAAGCCTTGCCCACGGACAGGCGCAAATCGCGTGCCGCGTGCTCGGTCGCACTCGCCAGGACCTGCCAGTCCGCCAGCCCGCGCGCCAGTTGCATGCCAGTGGCCAGCATATCGCGCGAAAAATCCAGCAATTGACCTGTCGAGAGGTTCCTGCCCAGAAACTGCACGCCGGTTTCATTGAGCTGGTGCGCTTCATCAAAAATGGCGATGCGCACTGTGGGGAGCAATTCAGCCATGCCCGACTCACGCACCGCCAGATCGGCAAAAAACAGATGGTGGTTGATGACCACCACATCCGCTGCGAGCGCCTCGCGGCGCGCCTGATTGACATGACAGGCACGAAACCGCGGACACGGCGACCCCAGACAATTTTCACGCGTGGATGTCACCCAGGGAATCACCGGCGAGCGTTCGTCCAGGCCCGGCAGTTCTGCCAGATCGCCGGTTGCGGTGCCCCGCGCCCACTTCTCTACCTTGGCGAGCGCGCTCAGCGAGGTGCGCCCGGGAAAGCCCGCATCATGACGCGCCATCTCCATGCGGTGCAGGCACAGATAACTGCCACGCCCCTTGAGCAAGGCGGTGCTGACAGGCACTCCCAAGGCCTTGACCAGCGTCGGCAGATCGCGTCCAAACAACTGGTCCTGCAAGGCCTTGGTTGCGGTCGACAACAACACACGCTCACCACTGAGCAAGGCCGGAACCAGGTAGGAAAAGGTCTTGCCGACACCGGTACTCGCCTCGACCACCAGCGGGTAGCCCCCTTCAATCGCACTCGCAACGGCAAGCGCCATCTCGGTCTGCCCGGTGCGGGGGACAAAGTGCTCGGTGGCGCGCGACAACACGCCCTCAGGGGCGAAGGCCGCCAGGACTTGGGACGCCAGATCCATCAGGCGGGTTCGGGAGGATCCAGCGACTTCTCGATCTCGGCGATCTGGTCGCGCAGCAGCAAGCGCCGCTTCTTGAGGCGCCTGAGCATCAACTCATCGATTGGAATCGCGTGCGATGTGATGTCCACCAGGGCATTGAGGTCGGCATGTTCGATTTTGAGGTCAATCAGGCGGCGCTCCGGGGAGTGTAGATTTATGTCCAAGGTTTTGTGTGCGCAGGCTGCTTCGTCTGATAATACGTCGGTTACGGAGATAAATCGAGTCCCCATGGCTCGGCCACTGAATATGTCCAAAGGTTATCGAATCACAGCGTCCACCGGGATTCACAAGGGAGACCGCGACTATCAGCAGGATCAGGTAGCCCTGCTCAGCCACCCGCGCGTTGCCGGTTGCATGCTCGGCATCGTGGCTGACGGTATGGGGGGACGCAGCGGCGGGCGCAAGGCATCTGACCAGGTCATGATGACCGCCAGGCAATTGTTTGAGCGCTATGCGCCGGCCAGCGATGACACGCCCTTGATGCTCAAGCAATTGGTGGAAGAAGCGCACACCGTGATTCGGCTGACCGCCATTTCTGCCGAACAGGAGCCGCACAGCACGCTCGCTGCATTTCTGATCAATCCCGCCGGTGACTGCCACTGGGTCCATGCCGGTGATTCCCGCGTTTATCATTTTCACGGCGCCAAAATGGTCACGCGCACCATCGACCACTCGTACGTGCAAATGCTGGTGGACCAGGGAGAGATCAGCGAAGACGAAGCCAACGTCCACCCGCAGTCCAATATCCTGATGGGCTGCCTGGGGACCGAGGAAGGCCCACCGGTCACCCAGCATTTCATACCTCAGTTGCGCCCAGGCGATTCATTGATTGCCTGCAGTGACGGCGTGTGGCACTACTTCAGTCCCAACGAAATGGGTTCCGCACTGTCGATGCTGTCACCGCGCGAAGCAACGGAATTTCTGATTCAGAAAGCCCGCTCTCGCGCTCACGGTGGCGGTGACAACCTGTCGCTGGTCATCGTCAAGCTCGAAGCCCTCGAATAAAGTCGCAGGGTCCCTATTGCGGCGTGGGCAGGGATTTGGCGGGCGCATTGGTCTGCTCGCGCTGTTTTTGATCGCGACTGGCTTTGCGCTCTTTCACTTCCTGCTGTTTGTCGTTGTATTTTTCAACTTCGTCAGCAACGGCTGCTTTCTTGTCTGCGCGGGCCTGCGCTCTCTCCTGAGACCCCCTGGCCTTGTTTGCCGCATCGGCGGCATTGAGCGCTTCATTTTGCTTCAGGGTGCCCCGTTCGTCGGCCTTCTGCTGCGTCCGCTCCGCCCGTTCCCGCGTTTCCTGCAAGGCCTGGGCGCGGCGCTCGGACGCCTCCTGCAGGGCTTCGGCGGATGATTTTTCCTCGGTTTTCCGGATCTGGGCGGCGGCTTTTTCCTTGCGCTCCCGGTCATCGAGGGCAATTTCCTGCTGTCGCAACAGGCCCAAGGCTTCACGTCGGCGTGGCTGAACTTCCTTCAGGCAACTGTTGGTAAAGAATTTTTTGTAACAAGCAGCTTCTTCCCTGTCAAACCCGGCCTCCAGGGCCACACGTTCGGTGTTGATACGTTCGCGCTCCTTTTGTGCCGCCGCCGAAAAAAGGTCTTCCCTCGGCTGCGCCGCAGCCATGACACCGAATGTGAGTGCAAGCAGTATAAGAAGTGATTGTTTCATGTCAGGGTAGTGTCCACGTCGCGCCGTTCAGTCGCCAGAAATTCCGCGGATTGCATTTCATTGAGCCTGGAAATTGTCCTTGGGAACTCGTGGGCCAGGGGGCCTTCGGTGTACAACGCTTCGGGCAACACCTCGGCCGACATGATCAGTTTGACACGGCGGTCGTAAAGTACATCCACCAGCCAGGTAAAGCGCCGGGCCTCGGACGCCATGCGCACCGGCATGTAAGGTACATCGCTGAGCAACACGGTATGAAACTGGGTGGCGATCTCCAGGTAGTCGTTTTGTGAACGCGGCCCGCCACACAGGGTCTTGAAGTCGAACCACACCACCCCCCCGGCCTTGCGCCGGGCATGGATCTGGCGGGATTCGATCTGCAATACCGGTGACTCATCCTGGGACTCGGCCAGGCGGTCAAAAGTTTCCTTCATCTCGGCGTCAGCCTGTGCCCCCAGCGGCGTGTGATACAGACGCACCTGCTCCAGCGTGCGTCGCCTGTAGTCCGTGCCGTTGTCCACACTCAGGATTTCAAGGTTTTCCTTGAGCAGCTCAATCGCCGGGAAGATGCGCTCGCGATGCATGCCATTCGGATAGAGATCGTCAGGGCGAAAATTGGACGTGGTGACAAAACCCACCCCGTTGTCAAACAGCGCCGTCAGCAGGCGATGCAGAATCATGGCGTCGGTGATGTCTGCGACGTGAAATTCGTCAAAGCAGATCAACCGGTAACGCTTTGCAATGCGTCTGCCGAGCTCGTCCAGCGGATTGGCCATACCCTGGAGGTCACGCAACTCGCGATGGACCTCCCGCATGAACTCATGAAAATGAAGTCGCGTCTTTCTCTTGAGCGGAACCGCGTTGTAAAAGCAGTCCATCAAAAAGCTTTTTCCGCGCCCAACACCGCCGTGCATGTAAACCCCCCGCGGGATGTCGGGCCGGTTGATCAGCTTTTTAAGCGCATTCGAACGCTGTTCCTTGAAGGCGGCCCACTCGGTGGCGCAACGCTCCAGCTCAGCGACCGCGCGCAACTGCGCAGGATCGCTGGTGTACCCCCTGCTCTTCAGCTCGGACGCGTACTCCGAAGTAACCGACATCGTGGCCTTGACCAGCGCGATCAGAAGTTCAAGGTGCGCTTGTCGACGGCCAGCGCCGCTTCCTTGGTCGCTTCGCTGAGCGACGGATGGGCATGACAGATTCGGGCGATGTCTTCCGAGCTGGCGCGGAACTCCATGGCCACCACGCATTCGGCAATCAATTCGCTGGCCATGGGCCCGACGATGTGCACACCCAGGATCTCGTCGGTGGCGGCATCGGCCAGCATCTTGACCATGCCGGTGGTGTCGCCCAGTGCGCGCGCGCGGCCGTTGGCCATGAAGGGGAAGGTGCCGGCCTTGTAAGCACGTCCAGCCGCCTTCAGCTGCTCCTCGGTCTGGCCGACCCATGCGATTTCAGGGTTGGTGTAAATCACCCAGGGAATGGTGTTGAAATTGACATGACCGTGCTGGCCGGCGATGCGCTCAGCCACTGCCACGCCTTCTTCTTCGGCCTTGTGCGCCAACATCGGGCCGCGCACCACATCACCGACAGCCCAGACATTGGGCAGATTGGTTCTACAGTCCCCATCGACCACAATCGCGCCGCGCTCATCGAGCTTCAGGCCGACGGCGTCGGGTGCCAAGCCAATCGTATTGGCCACCCGCCCAATCGAGACGATCAGCTTGTCCACCTCCAGCGTCTGGGCTTCACCCTTGGCATCGGTGTAGGCAATGCTGACGCCCTTTTTGCTGCTCTTGATCTCACCGACCTTCACGCCAAGCGCGATTTTCAGACCCTGCTTGTCAAAAGCCTTTTTGGCCTCCTTGGCGACCTGCTGATCGACCGCGCCCAGAAAGGTGGGAAGGCCTTCAAGCACTGTCACTTCAGCGCCCAGACGGCGCCAGACCGAGCCCATCTCCAGCCCGATCACGCCCGAGCCAATCAGGCCCAGCTTCTTTGGCACCGCGCCTATGCGCAAAGCACCGTCATTGGACAAAATGTTTTCTTCGTCAAACGGCGCGCCAGGCAAGGCACGCGCGTTGGAACCGGTGGCCACAATGATGTGTTTTCCGGTGATGCTTTCCTCGGCGGCACCGGTCACCTTGATCTCGTACAAGCCCTCTTTGGCCGCAGCAAACGAGCCGCGCCCATGGAGAAAGGTGACCTTGTTTTTCTTGAACAGGTAGACGATCCCGTCGTTGTTCTGCTTGACCACGTTGTCCTTGCGGGCCAGCATTTTGGCCACGTCGAGCTCCAGGCCCTTGACCGCTATGCCGTGTTCGGCAAAGTGGTGACTGGCGTGGTCGTAATGTTCCGACGATTGCAGCAGCGCCTTGGAGGGAATGCAGCCGACATTGGTGCAGGTGCCGCCCAGGGCCGGGCCGCCCTTGGCGTTTTTCCACTCATCGATACAGGCGACGTTGAAACCCAGTTGTGCGGCGCGAATGGCGGCAATGTAGCCACCCGGGCCGCCGCCGATGACGACCACGTCAAATTGTTTGGACATGGGTGGCTCCTTAGATGTCAAACAGCAGGCGGGCCGGGTCTTCCAGCGCTTCCTTCATCGCCACCAGGCCAAGCACGGCTTCACGGCCGTCGACAATGCGGTGGTCGTAGCTCATCGCCAGGTAGTTCATCGGGCGAACCAGGATCTGGCCGTTTTCGACCACGGCGCGGTCCTTGGTCGCATGCACGCCAAGGATGGCCGACTGCGGCGGGTTGATGATGGGGGTGGACAGCATGGAGCCAAACACGCCACCATTGGAGATCGAGAAGGTGCCACCGGTCATCTCTTCAATGCCCAGCTTGCCGTCGCGCGCCTTGGCGCCGTACTCGGCGATCTTCTTTTCGATGTCGGCAAAACTCATCTGGTCGGCATTGCGCAGTATGGGCACCACCAGACCGCGTGGCGAACCGACGGCGATACCGATGTCGAAGTAGCCGTGGTAGACGATGTCATTGCCGTCCACCGAGGCATTGAGCACCGGGTATTTCTTGAGCGCATGCACGGCCGCCTTGACGAAGAAGCTCATGAAGCCGATCTTGGTGCCGTGTTCTTTCTCGAACTTTTCCTGAAAGCGTTTTCGCATCTCCATCACCGGCGCCATGTTGACCTCATTGAAGGTGGTCAGAATGGCGTTGGTCGATTGCGATTGCAGCAGGCGCTCGGCGATACGCGCGCGCAGGCGGCTCATGGGCACGCGTTGCTCGGGGCGGTCGCCGAGATCATTCGCCTTGGCCGGCGCTGCCACTTGAGGCAAGGAAGTGGCTGGAGCGCCTGTCGGAATTGGGCTGGCAGCTATTGATTTAGGAGCAGATCCGGTGGCCACGGCGCCCAACACGTCACCCTTGGTGACACGGCCGTCCTTGCCGGTGCCGGCCACGGAACCGGAAGCCAACTGGTTGTCGGCCATCAGTTTGGCAGCAGCGGGCATCGCGACGCCGGCCATGCTGCCGCCGCTTGCGGCAGGCGCGGGTGCTGACGTCACGGCAGTTGCCGGTGCAGGCGCTGCAGTTGCGGCTGCGGCTGCGGGCGCTGCTGCCGCCACCTTGCCGTCGGTGTCAATGCGGGCAATCAGTTGCTCGGCGGCCACGGTGCCGCCATCGGCGACCAGGATTTCGGACAACACGCCGGCCGCCGGGGCCGGCACTTCCAGCACCACCTTGTCGGTTTCGATCTCGATCAGGATTTCGTCGATGGCGATGGCATCGCCGACTTTTTTCTTCCACTGCAGCATGGTCGCTTCAGCAACAGACTCGGACAACTGGGGGACTTTGACTTCTACGGTAGCCATGTAAATTCTTTCGTTATGTGGGAGATAGACCAGGCACGCGCCAAGCAGCGCGTGCAGCCGTTTCTTATTTGGTCAGGATGAAGCCCTTGAGCTTGCTGAAGGCACCGTCCACCAGCGCCTTTTGCTGCTCCTGGTGCAAGTGCGAATACCCGACGGCGGGCGACGCGGAAGCTGCCCGGCCTGAATAAGCCAACTTCTGGCCGTCCGACATGTTCTCGTGGATGTAGTGCTGCACAAAGAACCAGGCGCCCTGGTTTTGCGGCTCGTCCTGGCACCACACCACCTCGGCGAGGTTCGGGTACTTCCTGAGCTCACTGGCAAACGCTTTGTGCGGGAAAGGATACAACTGCTCGACGCGCAGGATGGCAACGTCGTCCAGGCCTTTTTCCTCGCGCTTTTTGGCCAGGTCGTAATAGACCTTGCCCGAGCAGGCGATCACACGTTTGACCTTGTCGGCTTTGAGCTCTCGACTGTCCGGAATCACGGTCTGGAAGCTGCCCTTGGTGAACTCGCTCAGCGGCGACGTCGCGTCCTTGTTGCGCAACAGCGACTTGGGGGTCATGATCACCAGCGGCTTGCGCAGGTTGCGCACCATCTGGCGGCGCAACACGTGGAAGATCTGTGCGGCAGTTGTCGGTTGCACCACCTGCATGTTGGTGTCGGCCGACAACTGCATGAAACGCTCAAGGCGCGCCGAGCTGTGCTCCGGGCCCTGGCCTTCGTAGCCGTGCGGCAGCATCAGCGTGATGCCGTTGACGCGGCCCCACTTGACCTCACCCGAGGCGATGAACTGGTCGATCACGACCTGCGCGCCGTTGACGAAATCGCCGAACTGGGCTTCCCAGATCACCAGCGTATTCGGATCATTGGAGGCGTAACCGTACTCAAAAGCGAGTACGGCCTCTTCGGACAGGATGGAGTCGATCACCACAAACGGCGCCTGGTTCTCAGCGACGTTTTGCAAAGGCACGTAGGTGCCGGTATCCCACTTCTCGCGGCTCTGGTCGTGAATCACGGCATGGCGGTGTGTAAAGGTGCCGCGCCCGCAATCTTCGCCCGACAGACGCACCGGGTAGCCGCTGGCCACCAGCGAGGCAAAGGCCATGTGTTCGCCCATGCCCCAGTCCACCGGGATGTCGCCTCGACCCATGGCCGCGCGGTCGTCATAGACCTTCTTGACCAGCTGGTGCGCTGTCACGGTGGCGGGAATGGTGCTGACTTTTTCGGCCAGGCGTTTCCACTCGGCCATCGGGATGGCGGTGTCACCGGCATCGGTCCACTTCTTGCCGAGGTAAGGGCTCCAGTCGACCGCGTAATTGCTTTTGAAGTTGGTCACCACCGGGTCAAAGGTGCTCTTGCCGGCGTCGAGTGCGGCGCGCACGGCCTTGACCATGTCATCGCCCAGCGTCTCGCCCATGCCCTGGGCCGAGAGTTTGTCGGCGTACAACTTGCGCGTGCCGGGGTGCTGGGCAATCTTCTTGTACATCAGGGGCTGCGTCAGCGCCGGTGTGTCCTGCTCGTTGTGTCCAAGCTTGCGGAAGCAGATGATGTCGACCACCACGTCCTTTTGGAATTCCATGCGGAACTCCAGCGCCCACTGGGTTGCCAGCACCACGGCTTCCGGGTCGTCGCCGTTGACGTGCAACACCGGCGCTTCAATCATCTTGACAACGTCGGTGCAATACAGCGTCGAACGGCTGTCGCGCGGGTCGCTGGTGGTAAAACCGATCTGGTTGTTGATGACAATGTGCACCGTGCCGCCGGTGGAGTAACCCCGTGTTTCGGCCAGTGCCAGTGTTTCCATGACCACGCCCTGCCCTGCGAAGGCTGCGTCACCGTGCACCAGCACCGGCAGCACCTGCAGGCCTTTGGGGTCGGCGCGGCGGTCCATGCGGGCACGGACCGAACCTTCAACCACCGGGTTAACGATCTCGAGGTGGGAAGGATTAAACGCCAGGCTCAGGTGCACCGGGCCGCCAGGTGTCGTCACGTCGGAGCTGAAGCCCTGGTGGTACTTGACGTCACCGCTGGGCAGATCTTCCGGCGCGGTGTGGTCAAACTCGGCAAACAGATTGGCAGGCACCTTTCCCAGGGAATTGACCAGCACGTTCAAGCGGCCGCGGTGCGCCATGCCGATCACGATTTCCTTGATGCCTATGCTGCCGCCGCGCTGGATCAGCTCGTCCATGCTGGCGATGAAACTTTCGCCGCCTTCGAGCGAGAAACGCTTCTGGCCGACGTATTTGGTGTGCAGGAAACGCTCCAGGCCCTCGGCCGCGCTCAGGCGGTCCAGGATGTGAAGCTTCTTTTCCTTGCTGAAATTGGGCTTGCTGCGAATGCTTTCGAGCTTTTGCTGCCACCAGCGCTTCTGCGCCTGGTCGGTCATGTACATGTACTCGGCACCAATCGTGCCGCAGTAGGTTTCGCGCAGCGCATTGAGCAGCTCGCGCAGGCTCATGGTCTCCTTGCCGAAGAAGGTGTTGCTGGTGTTGAACACCGTTTCCTGGTCGGCATCGCTGAACCCGTAGAAGGACGGGTCAAGCTCGGGAATGTTGTCGCGTTCGGCGCGCTTGAGCGGGTCCAGGTCGGCCCAGCGGGCGCCGACGTTGCGGTAGGCAGCAATCAGTTGCTGGACGGCCGTGCGTTTGCGGCCCATTTCGGAGTCGGCACCACTGGCGACCACCACTTTGGTCTGACCCTGTTTGGCACGCTCGGCAAAGGCATTGACGACCGGCAGGTGCGGCACGTCTTTGGCATTGCTGCCGTCGACGGCAGGGACATTTTGCAGGGCGTCGAAATACTCGCGCCAGTTGTCGGGCACGCTGCCGGGGTTGGCGAGGTAGTTTTCGTACATCTCCTCGACATAGGGCGCATTGCCGCCGAAGAGATAGGTGTTGCCCTGATAGGCCGAATACACGGACGATGCCGCCGGGATTGAACTCATTACGCTGACCTCCGTTTCCCTTGAGGAAACATTAGCTGACCACAACGGGATGTGGCTGGTTGATTAACCTTCCGCGATCACGGCTTGACCGATTGGCGGATGCGACTGTGGCAAGGAAGGGCCTTCAGAAACGCTTTCAATTGTGCCACCGAATGCCCCAACGACAAAACCCGGACCACCACAAAGGCGTCCGGGTATTGTCACAAGGCCGTCAACAGCCTGTGATTTCCAGCGTTTCAGGCCAGGCCGGGATTTCCGGCGACGCCGATCAGGGCCGGCACATTGAGCTTGGGCGGTTTGATGACTTTTTTAGCCTGCAGCCAGGTCTCGACAACTTCCCAGGCTGGCGGTCCGGCATTTTTGCTGGCCTCGGCCACCGGCGCCCAGCCGGCGACTTTGTAGGTCTTGTCGGCATCAATGAGTTTGCCGCCCAGACGCATGTTCTGGATGCGCGAACCCATCTTCGCGCCCGGCTCGCAGGTGTAGGTCAATCCGCCAACCCGCACCATGTCGCCACCCTGCTGGTAGTAGGGGTCGGGGTTGAACAGGTTGTCGCCCACGTCTTCCAGGATGGTCTTGATCATGTCGCCGCGGATGTCGGTCAAGGTGGTCCAGGGGTAGGTGATGGCGGTCTGGTCCATCAGGTGTTCGCGGGTGATGGCCTGGCCCGGCAACAGCGAGGTGCCCCAGCGGAAACCCGGTGAAAACGCAATCTCGGCGCCACGCACGTCCATCAGCGCATCAAGAATCAGCTGGTCAAACGAACCGTTGAAGTTGCCCCGGCGAAACAGCGTACCTTCGGTGACCGCGAGTTTTTCCGAAAGTTTGGCTTCGTAGGGCGCGCGCACGTCGGCAATCAGTTTGCTCATGGCCGGGTCGGCCGCCAGCAGCTTTGAGAACACCGGCAGCAGGCGGTACTTGAAGCCGACGACTTTCTTGTCCTTGACGTCCAGATCCAGCACCCCGAGAAACTTGCCGTTGCTGCCAGCGTTGGTGACGATGGTCTGGCCGCCAGGGTTTTTGACGATCACCGGCACCGGCACGCCATCGTGCGTGTGGCCGCCGAGAATGGCGTCGATGCCAGTCACCCGCGAGGCCATCTTGAGGTCCACATCCATGCCGTTGTGGCTCAGCAGCACCACCGCCTGCGCGCCTTTTGCACGCGCTTCGTTGACGGTTTCCTGCATCTCGCTTTCACGGATGCCGAAGCTCCAGTTCGGTGTGAGCCAGGCCGGGTTGGCAATCGGCGTGTAGGGAAAGGCTTGGCCGATGATGGCCACGGCCACACCATTCATCTCCTTGATGACGTAGGGTTTGAACACCGGGTCACCAAAGTCGCTGGTCTTGACGTTTTGCGCGAGAAAATCGACCTTGCCGGCAAAGTCTTTCTCAACGATGGTCTTGATGCGTTCTTCGCCGTAGGTGAAGTCCCAGTGGCCGGTCATCACGTCCACGCCCAGCAGCTTGGCGGCATCCACCATGTCCTGGCCCTGCGTCCACAGCGCAGTGCCGCTGCCCTGCCAGGTGTCCCCGCCATCGAGCAGCAGCGCGCCAGGTCGGCCCGCTTTGAGCTGTTTGACCAGGGTGGCAAGGTGTGCGAAGCCGCCGACCTTGCCATATTGCCGCGCCGCACGTTCGAAGTTCAGGTAAGTGAACGCATGCGCCTCGGGCGTGTTGGCCTTGATGTGCGCCGCTTTCAAAAGTTGCGCGCCCACCAGGTGGGGCAGCCTGCCCTGCATCGCGCCCACGCCCAGATTGACGGAAGGCTCCCGGAAATAAGACGGCATCAACTGCGCATGGCAGTCTGTCATGTGCAACAGGTGCACATTGCCCGAGCGCGGCACCTCATACAGGCTGGAGGCTTGCGCTGCATTGGCGCTCCGATCCATGGGAAAGCCAACGGCCAGCGCGGCGGACATGACAGAGGAAAACTCGCGGCGAGACAGATTCATGGCGATGCCGATCCTGCCCGGCACGCCAGGCATCTATTAAGTTACTATAAATTTGATAGCTGCCTGCGCCCACTGGACATGGGCTACAGGCAAATATGAGCACTAAACTACCGGAATATTCACTTGTTCACGGGTGATTGCGGGTCCAGCAGCAGCGCCATCACATGCTGCATCTGGGCTTCGCTCAGGATGCCGGCATGACCAAAGCGCGGCATGCCGGAGCAGGCGTTGTAGGCCTTGGCATTCCAGAGCTTGCCCCAGGTGTAGTCGACGATGGGCTTGCTGGCCGCCGCCGCCGGGTCCGCCACGCCACGCAACTTGCCGTAGTTGTACAGGCTGGGGCCGATCGAGCCGAAGGAAAGCTCTTCCTTGCTGATCTGGTGGCAGTTGTAGCAGCTGCCGCCGTTGGCCGAGCCGGCGGCGTCGCTCCAGGTCATGCCACGGCCGTTCTGGGCGATTTTTTCGCCCTCCCGCCAGTCGCCGATAAATTTGCCATCAGAGGGCATCTTCACGGTTTTGAGGTTGGCTTCTTCAATGGCCTTGGCCAGCTTTTCATCCAGCGCAGCGCCCTGGGCTTCCGAGCAGTTTTTGTTGGAAGCGTCCTGGTCCAGCCAGGCGGTTTTGGCGATGCCCTGGTCCCGGAACGAAGACTTCAGCACTTTTTGCGTCGCTTCGGCCACATCCTGCGGGGACGGGCCGGTGGCGCAACTGGCCAGCAGCACGGTCAGGGCCAGCAAACCCGCTTTTTTAGAGGTGTTTTTCATCATGATGTCCTGCTCAATTCAACGCTTGAGGGCGGGCGCAGTGGAAACACCGCCCTTGCCGTTCACGCCCATGTACACACCGAGCGCAATCGTCACGTCCGAGGCATAACCGGGGAACGGAAAACGCTGCTGGCGATAACAGTCGTTCAGGCGGCGCTGCATGCTCCAGAGGTCACCGCTGGAGACCCGGTAGGCGGGCCAGGCGCCGAAGCCATCACCAGCGCCGGGGTTTTTGGTCAGGTTGGGCAGATCCTGCAGGCGCACGCGCTTGTTGTCCTCACCGTGGCAGGACGCGCAGGAAAAGTCGTACGGTCCACCGCGCTGGTAGAACACCTGTTTGCCCACCGCATACATCAGTTTTTCCTGGGTGTGGGCCTGGGGCAGGTTGAACTTCATGCCGCGCGACTCGCCCGAAATATAGGCCACCAGCGATTCGAGGTTTTTTTGTTCGTCGCGTCCGAACGGCGTTTTGGCGATGGTATCGGCGCTGAAGCCCTGCAGCGTTTCCATGCAGGTCAGCAGACGCGACTCCAGGTCCTGCACCCGCGCCGTGTCGGCGAAGTAGCGAGGCAGTTCGACGAAAGCGCCTTTGACGACGCCCGGGCCCTTGCCGAGGTTGCACTGGGTCAGGCTGGCGTTTTTGGGTCCACGCGCCTGCTTCCACAAGGCCTCGCCTTTGGCCTCAAAAAGCTCGGCCGGGTTGCCATCGGCCAACATGGCGCGGTATTCGGCAATTCCTTCAGCCGTGGTCTTTTGTGCTGCTGCCAGCATGGGCAGCAGGCCCAACGCCGCCAGACCCAACAGTTTCCATTTCATCGCTTGCTCCTCATGTTGTTATCCACCCCGCCAACTGCCGGTCAGGAAATGACGGCTTCGTCCGTGCGTTTTTCGCCCTTGTTGTCGGTCCAGTTGACGATGACTTTCTCACCGGCCTTGGCGCCCTTGAAGGCAAACTGCATGAAGGGGTTTTTCGACACGGCCGGTCCCCACTGGGCACTCATGACGGTCTTGCCATTGTGGGTGGCAGTGATGTTCTGGATGAACCAGGCCGGCACGGTTTTACCGGAGGCGTCCTTGCGCTGGCCACTTTCCATCTCGTGGCTGACCAGCACGCGAACGGTGGTCTTGTCGCCCTGGGCCTGGGCCCGGATTCTCATTGGATCTGACATGATTCTTTCCTTCAAATTTTATAAATAGCTTATCGGCGTAGCGAGCGGTTGTCAGCCTAGGCGCGGGTGGCTGGAAACCGGAACGTACTTCAGGTACGTGAGGATTGCCAGACGGGACCCGCAACGACGGATCACAGCCGCGCAGTAGCCGTTACCCGCCGCAACCGCCCAAAGTCACTTTCACTTCTTTCACCGAGTAGAAGAACTTGTCGCCGGCCTTGGCCAGTGCGTACACATTGGACGACTGCCCCATCTTGACGTTGGTCGACACATTGGCGTCGGTGCCGGCGGGAATGTCGAACAGCGCAGCCAGTGCGTTCGGATTCTTCTCGACCACCAGCGCCAGTTGCGTGGTGCCGGCGATGTTGCTCTGCGCGCCGACACGCACCACACTGCCGTTTTCAGCGATTTCCGGCGCCTGCAGGACCAGCTCTTTGCTTTCGGCCGGCGCGGTCGTTGCACCCAGCGCCTTGGCGGCTTCTGCCAGCGTCTTGCTCTCAAATGCGAGCTTGTTCCAGGCTGCAGCGGTTTGCGCCTGGGCGGGCGACAACCCAGCCGAGGCGGCCAGGGCCAGCGCGCCGGCGCCTGTTCCGGTGGCTAGAAAATGACGACGTTCCATGGTCTGAACTCCTTTAGGTATAACTTCAACTCATCTAAAACTTGAACACGATTGGACACAAAACCCGGGGCCCCGAACAGGGTGGTTATCCCGAGCCGCAGTCACCCACAACCCCTGTTCCAGGTCAAAACTCCTTGACCAGCCATTGGGCCAGTCGCCTGGATTCCACCTCACTCAGGGCCTGCGGGGGCATCGGAATGTTGCCCCAGACGCCTTGTCCGCCATCCCTGATTTTGCCCGACAGGTAATTCAACGCGTCGGCATGGTCTTTATATTTGTTGGCTATCTCCTTGAAAGATGGCCCAACCATCCTGTTGTTCATGCCATGGCAGGCGATGCAGGCGTTTTTTTGCAGCAGAGGCATCACGGCGTTGCTCCCCGCAGCACCGGTTGGCGTGTTGTTTGCTACTTTTTCAGGAGCGGCCTGCGCTTGCTGTGCAAGGGCTGGAACCTGTTTTTGTATCAAAATTTCAGACGGTGGGCGGCTCGTGTCAGCACCGCGACTGGCACCGACCAGGCGCGACTGCTCGGCCAGTTGTCCGTGCGCGTTGCGGGCGTAGTCGGGTAAAAAGCTTTTCACGGTCACGTCCTTTTTGCAGTCTCGCACGCAGCTCGAACCCTGCACATCAGGCCGAATCTGACCGCCCAGTTCCCGGCCGGGCCACATCGCATGCGCGGTGGTCATGCCCTTGCGGTTGGGCAAGCGCTCCTGCACCTCGCGGATGTTGGTATCGGACAAAGTGAACTCGGCCGGGACAATATTGCCCAGATTCAGGATGTAGGCTGTGACGGCATAGACCTCATCGGCAGTCAGTGACTTGGGCGCATTCCAGGGCATGGCGCGGTTGATGTAGTCCCACAGGGTGGACAAGGTGGCCACCTTCATCAAGGTGGTGCGCTGGGGCTGGTTGGCGCCCGGCAGCAAGCTGTCGACGCGGCCGGTGCGCATGTCCTGGGCCGAGGTGCCGCCGACAATCGGCGTGAAAATCTCGGCTGATTCGCCAAAGCTGCCGTGGCAGGACGCACATTGCGCCTCCCACAGCACCTCGCCCTGGCGCACCGAGCCCTGGCCTTTGGGCAAACCCTTGAAATCGGGACGCACATCAATGTCCCAGGCCCTGACTTCGGCGGGCGTCGCCGCGCGGCCTATGCCAGGGTACTTTTCTGCCGGCCCTGCTGCAATCGCCGCGCCGACCAGACAACTACCGGCCAGAACCAGCGCAGACTTAAGACAGTTGAACATTGCCGACCTCACCGTTTTCTGTCAGCGCCCAGGACTGGATGGCATTGTTGTGATAGATGCTTCGCGAGGCGCGCACCTTGCGCAATTCGCCGTAGGTCGGCTGGATCTGGCCGGCCTCGTCCGCCGCACGGCTCTGGAAAAACGCCGGTTTGCCGTCCCAGACAAAGTCGGCGTTGAAACGCGTCAGGCATTTGGACAACACCGGCCCCTCCAGACGCGCCGGCTTCCAGTTCTTGCCGCCGTCCACCGACACGTCGACGCGCTTGACCCGACCGCGGCCGCTCCAGGCCAGGCCCGTGATGGTGTGAAAACCCTTTTCAAGCAACACCTGACCGCCGCTGGGCGAGGTGATGACACTCTTGACCTCCTGAATGCTGGTGTACTGCCGGTGCGTACCATCGGGCAACAGGTCCACGTAATGGATGCTTTCGTCCTTGGTGCCATAGGGCATGTCGCCGAGCTCGATGCGCCGCAAATACTTGACCCAACTCACACCCTGCACACCCGGCACCACCAGCCGCAGCGGGTAGCCATTTTCGGGGCGCAGCATCTCCCCGTTTTGTCCATAGGCCACCAGCACCTGGCCGTCCAGCACCATGCTCATGGGAATCGTGCGCGTCATGCCGGAGCCGTCGGCGCCTTCTGCGAGTACAAATTTTGCGCGCTTGAAATCGGCGCCACACATCTCAAGCAGCGTGCGCAGCGGCACGCCGGTGAACTCGCTGCAACTGAGCATGCCATGGGTGTATTGCACCGTCGGCACCGCCACATTGCCCCACTCCATGCCGGTGTTGGCGCCGCACTCGATGAAGTGCATGCGGCTGGTGCTGGGCAGGCGCATGAGTTCGTCCATGCTGAACACTGAGGGGCGCTTGAGCATGTGCTCGTCCGAGCCATTGATCATCAGCCGGTGCCTGGAGGGGTCGATGTCCCACCAGCCCTGGTGATGCCGCTCGAAATGCAGGCCGCTGGGCGTGATGATGCCGAACAGGCCCTGCAGCGGCGCAAAACTCACGCTGGACTGTGGCACCCGTGTCAGGCCAGGACTTTGCCGGCGCTGCAGGTTCTTCTCCCACTCGCTGGGCTGACCATAGCCACTCGCCGCCACCGGCTGGCCGAGACCCTTGCTGTGCGCGGGCAGATTCATGATGGCGGGGTCATCACCCCCCTGCGCCAGCGCCTGGCGCGTCGCCACGGCGCCAGCCGCTGCTGCCATGGCACCAGCCAGAAAACCGCGACGCCCCGCGCGTACCGCCTGGATCTGTTCACGGTCGAGGAAGTTCTCCGGCGCACGCCGGATGAAGCGGCTCAGCATGAGCGGTCCGCCTGCACCGGTGACAGCGCCTCTCCCGGCGCCAGCGTGTCCGGCTCGTCGAGTTCGATCGCAATCTGGGTACACACGCTGCGGCACAGGGCCACAGCTTTCTCGCTGTGGACTCGGTAAATTACCTGCGTGCCCTCCTTGCGCTTGGCCAGCACACCGGTGCGGTACAGCACGGCCAGATGCTGCGACAGGTTGGGTTGCGTCGTATCAATCTCAAGCAGCAACTCGTTGACCGATTTTTCGCGCTCACACAGCGCGCTCAGTACCCGCAAGCGCATAGGCGTCGCCAATACGGCGAACAGCTCTGCCGCGAGCTCAAAAACCCGCCCCTGTTCTGATTTGGCGCCAGCCTGAATCATGGTGGTCATGAAAGCAATCTTTAAATATAAGCAATGACTGATATTAAGACTGCAAGGATCCAACCCGATACCGGGCATACCCTTACCAGGACATCGTCAGCGTTTGCTGTCGCACCGCCAGCGTGCCCACGCCTCAGGACCGGCGCGCTGACGCAACAACGCATGAAGGACTGTGGACTTGGTGCGCAAAAGTCACCGCAAAAAACGACCGCTTTACCTAAGCGCGTGCTATAAAACTTCAGCCAAGCTGTGGTCGTTATTAATTCATAGGTATTATGTTTTTTAGACGGTTGGTCCCCCTGTTCGTCAGCGGATGCGCATCGGCCTTGTTGCTTGCCGGGGTTGCCCACGCGCAAGCAGATGCTTTGGTCCGCGAATCACTGCTTCTTGTGGAGCAGGGAAAAGCCCGGCAAGCCTTCGACCAACTGGCCGCGGTCGAGATCGAGCGTGCCGGTGACCCGGACTTTGACACAGTGCTGGGCATCGCTGCCAACGAAACCGGTCAGTTCACACGCGCGGTATTTGCGCTGGAGCGTGTTCTGTCCGTACAGCCCGGAAACTCCCGCGCCCGCGCCGAACTCGGCCGGGCGCTGTTTGCCCTGGGCGACAACCAGGCGGCACGCCAGGTGCTCCAGGAAACAAAACGCGACGGCATTCCTCCAGAGGCGGCGCGAAAAATTGATGAATTTCTACAAGCCATCGACCGCAACGAGGAAGCGGCGCGGTCGTCGATCAAAGCTTACGCCGAAGCGGGTATCGGCATGGACAGCAACATCAACAGCGGCCCCAGCAATGCCAACGTCGCGGTCCCCTCACTCGGTGGACTGGTTTTGACCCTGGACCGCACAGGCGTCAAGCTCAAGGACAGCTTTTACAGCTTGGGCGCCGGTATCTCCGGCCGGTATGTCATTGACCCGCGCCTGTCCCTGATCGCCAGCGCCTCTGGCAACTACCGCTTCAACAACGACTACAACGACTTCGATACCCGTCAGTTTGATCTGAGCGTCGGTGCCAGCTACAAGGTCGACAAGGACGAATTCACGGCGGCTGCGCAGGTGGGCAGCTTCTCGGCCGACAACCGCGGCGTGAGGGACCAGCGCGGTGTGGTGGGCGAATGGACCCACCGCCCCGATGCGGCCAGCCAGTGGAGCACCTACCTGCAAATATCCACGCTGCGTTATCCCGGCCAAAACCTGCGTGACGCCGAACGGTACGTCCTGGGCACTTCGTACGCCACCGCATTTCGCAGTGGTTTGCTGGCCTTTGGCGGGGTCTATGCCGGGACGGAAAACGAGCGAGCCGCCAGTGTCCCCCACCTTGGGCACCGCCTGGCTGGCCTGCGCGCGGGCCTGCAGCAATCGATCAATGCCGACATCGATGTGTTCGCCAACATGGGGTACGAAGAGCGTCGCTACGGTGGCACCGATCCCTTGTTCCTGAGGACCCGCCGCGACCGGCAGACCAGCCTGAATCTCGGGCTGACCTGGGTCCCGTTTGTAAACTGGCGTGTCACACCGCAACTTTCGCTGCTCAAGACGAATTCCAACATCGCGATTTCCGATTTCAGCAAACGCGTGTTGTCCGTGACAGTACGCAGGGATTTCTAAGCGCTCCGGCTTCACCAAAAGACACTTCAGGCGGACCCATGGAACAACCCTTCAAACTGAAAAGCACCGTTTTGCTGATGGCCCTGGCTGCCGCCTACCCGCTGCAAGCCCATGCGCTGGCGGGTGTTGCCCAGTTCACAGCCGGAGAGGTGAATCTGCGCCAGACCGACGGCCGGACCATCGCACTGGTCAAAGGCGGTGACATCAACAGCGGTAACGCCATCGTCACCGGTACCAACGGCCGGGCGCAGGTCAAATTTACCGACGGCGGCCTGGTCTCGCTGCAACCCAACACCGAGTTCAAGATCGCCAACTATGTGGACCAGAACGACCCCAAGGAAGACCGCTTTCTGGTGGACCTGCTGCGCGGCAGCATGCGCGCCATCACCGGCCTGATTGGCAAACGCAACCGCGACAACTACAAACTCACCACCACCACGGCCACCATCGGCATACGCGGCTCGGGATTCAAGGTCGGCTACAACCCGGACGGCACCCTGGGCATCACCAGCGAACTGGACAAAATCGAAGTCTGCAACCAGAGCGGCTGCATCGGCCTGGTGGCCGGAGAGTCGGTCAGGGTGATCGACAGCGTGACACCGCCGGTGCGGACCAGCACACAAGCGAAGGTCGATACCCCGCCCACCGAGAAGGAGCCCACGGCGGTCGGTGAGAAAGTCAATGCAGCGGGTAAATCTGACATCGTGGAGGCCGTGAAGCCAGCCACCACCACCACAACCACAACAACCTCCACAACCACCACTACCAGTCCCGTCCAACGCACTTTCACCAACATCGCCGTTGCAGCGGTGGGCACCAATGGGTCAACGCTCTACTCACTGACCACACAGTCTGGGGCAACCACGGTATTCAGCGACAACAAGCTGCTCAGCGTGGACAACAATGTGTCGGGTGGTTTTTCCAAATGGTCGGAGACCGGAACACCCGGACCTGCATCCGACTTCAAATCCATCGGCAATGTCAGTGACACCAACTTCATCGGCTGGGGAACCTGGGTTTCCGGCCAACGGGAATATCTGGGTACGGTGATGCTCAACCATGTGCATTACATTGCGGGCCGCCCCACTTCGTCGACTGAAATGGCCTCCCTGATGGCTGGCGGCGGCACGGCAACCTACACGCTCGCTGGCAATACCGCACCGATCAAGGGCGGCGTCGCCGGCACACTTACCGCCGCAAGTTTGTCTGTCAATTTCTCTTCAACGCAATACGTGGTCAACGCATCGGTCACCACATCATTCGCGCCGACCACCCCCATCACGGACAGCGTCACCGTCACATCAACCTCATCCATGTTCACAGGCACCAACGGCTACATCAAAGGCGCGCTCATGGGCACCAATGCCGGCCTGGCGGGCCTGACCTACGCCAAAGACCTGGGGACGGGGCTGATTACCGGCGCGGCTGTTTTCCAGAAATAAGCCCAACGCGCACGGTCAGGCCAGGTAGGCCGCCAGCGCGGCTCGCGTTGCAACTGCACCGTGCACCTGTTCCGCCTGGCGCATTCCCGCCCACCCCATCGCCGCGCGCAGGGCCGCGTCCTTACCCAAATCGATCAATGCGTCCCATGCGGCTTCCTGGGAATCCACCAGGAGCCCGGTCTCGCCGGGAAGCATGACTTCCGTGTATCCCCCATGGCCGCCGGCGACCACCGGCAGTCCGGATGCCATGGCTTCGACGATCACCCGGCCATAAGCCTCGACCGTGGCACCGGTCCGGTAGAAAAAAATATCCAGGCTCTGGTAAAAATCCACCGTGTCTTCGGCGCCGGCGGGCAGCAACTCGACGCCCGCCACCCCGCGCAGCTGATCTGCCAGACAGGTACCGCCGAGGATCCGCACACGCCATCCGCGCGCCGCCAGCATGCGGTAAAGCATGGGGTCCTGCGAATGGTATTTGTCGGGGGTATCGCGGCTGACCCGGCCCACCGTCACCGGCGTCGAGCGGGCCTTGCGTGCGCCCGCTGCCTTCAGAAACGGCTCGATGTCCAAGGGGCTGCGGACCACCCGGCCCGGCAGCCCGGCGGTCAGTTGCAGCGATCTGGAAACAAACACCAGCTCGGGCTCCTGTTTGACCGATTCCCGGAACACCTCGATCAGCGTGAACAGGCGTTCCCAACTGGCCAGATTGCACTGAACGATGACGCGCTCGAAGCGCGCATACCTGAGCCAGAGGCCAGGGGCGACATGCGCGCCTCCCCAAATCAGCACGCCGCCCTGCGGAAACTGCCCCGAAAACGCCTGAATCTGCCGAACGCCCCTCTGCACGTACCAGGGATGCGGCGGCAACACCGACCAGACTGTCACGCGGCGCGTGTGCGCCAGCGCAGCCGCCAGATCAACAAGCTCCCGTTCCGCACCCGCATGGGGGTCGTCAAAGCTGCCGACCAGGTGCAGTAAGGCGGAAGGTGCTGAAGCGGCAGGCAAGTCCATGGTGTGAGGCGAAGTGGGGTTCGTCAGCGAAGGCCTGTGCAGGAGTCTGTCACATAATCAAATCATGATTGCGCCAGACCCTGCCCTGCCTCCGCCGGCAGTTGGCCCAGCACCGGCAACCAGCTTCGGGCAATGGATGAAAGCGGGCATGGACGCGCACGAAAACGGGGACCCTGTCCGGGCGCTGTTGGCCTTTGAAACCGCGCTGGCGCTGGCGCCCGGCAATGTGCAGGCCAGTTCGGCTTGCGCCACGCTGTTGTTTGAGCTGGCGCGGCCGCAGGCGGCGCTGGCCTGCCTGAAAACCGTCGAGCAGCAACTGTTGGCCGATGCGGAAGGTGCGACCAATCTGGCCATCGCCGCATCCGCCTGCGGCGAGCGCGAGGCGGCAAAAAACTATTTGGACACCGCACTCTTGCGCGATGCGGGGCATGCGCGCGCCCTGCATCACCTGGCCCTGATCCACGCACAAGACGGCCAATGGCACGAAGCCATCGAACTCGCCACGCGTTGCCTGGCCGCCGCGCCCCATCAGGACGGGGCCTGGATCACCGTGGCGGACATGCTGCTGGGCGCGCGCCGACATGCCGAGGCAGCCGCACATCTTGACAAAGCCGTGCGCCAGTTCCCTGGCCACGCCCTTCTGTCCGGGCGCCTGGCGCTGGCGCTGGCGCTTTGTGGCGATTTTGAACAATCCGATCCGCTGCTGGCCTCACTGGCCGGCATGCCCTCGCGTGAGCAGCTTCCAGCTGGCGACGCACGCACCCTGTTCAGCCGCCACGCTTTTGACGCGCTTCATGACTGCGACTGGCGGGAGCAGGATCGGCTGCTTGCGCTGGTCCGGCATGAGTTGAGCGCCCTACGCATGGGTGTGCCAAGCCGAGACATGCGTCAGGCCCTGGTCTGCGGCCCGCTGCTCCCGCTTGATGACGATGAGATGCAGCAGATCGCCCGCGCCACATGGGACGTGTTGGTGGCCCAGCCGACCACGCCGGGCCGCCCGTTTTCAGCAGCGGATGTGCTGAGGCGGCAAGGGCCAATCCGCATCGGCATCGCTGCCCGCGACCTGCGAGACGAAGCCGCCACGGCAGAACTTGCCGCGCAGTTGGCTCTGTACGACAGTGCCCGCTTTGAGTTTTATATCTACGCGCCCACGCCGCAACCGCAGGCGGTGCTGGCGCAGGCACTGGCGCCGCATCGCGTGATCGAGATCGCGCACTTCAACGACAACGAAGCCATCTTGCGCATCCGGCTGGACCGGCTCGACATCTGGCTGGACCTGACTTTTGGCTCGCTCGCGTGGCGGCCGGGTATCGCCGCGCGCCGCGTGGCGCCGGTGCAGGTCCAGCATCCTGGCTGGCACGGGCAAGACGCCCAGGGGCCTTTCGAGTACACCCTGTCCGATGTGTTTATGCACCCAGCATCCGGCACAGACAACAAACCGCGCAACGCGCTGGTCCGGCTGCCGCACACGTGCTGGCCAGCAAGCCTCGCCCCGGCAGGTACCCCAGGGCTCACCCGCAGGCAGGCCGGCTTTCCTGCCGACGCGCTGGTGCTCTGCGCCTTCGCGCCAGCGCTTCACATTGACGCCCACAGCTTCGGCGTCTGGATGCGTGTGCTGGCTGCCTTGCCGGACGCCGTCCTGTGGCTGCCGCCGCTGGGCCGCATGGCGCAGGCCAACCTGCGGCGCGAGGCACAGACCGCAGGCATCAAGGAAGGACGCCTGTGTTTTGCCACCGCAAGCACGCGTGAAGAGCGACTGGACAGCCTGGCGCTGGCTGACCTGTTCATGGACACCCTGCGTATCAATGCCCGCCAGGACCTGCTCGACGCCCTGCGCATGGGCGTGCCCGGCATCAGTTGCGCAGGCAGCGGCATGGCAGCCCGTGCGGGCGGCAGCATTCTGCTGGCTGCAGGGCTGGGCGATTGTGTGGCGGACACTGAAGCCGCTTACGTGGACGCCGTGTTGCGGCTGGGACGTGACCGCGCTGTCCTGCAGCAACTGCGTGAGCGCGTGAAAGCCGAGGTGGCGACGGCACCGCTGTTCGACCTGCCGGCGCGCGTGCGTGAATTCGAAGCCGCCTGGATCTGGATGGCTGACCGCGCGCGTGCCGGATGGCCACCCGAGAGCGTTGATCTGCCGGCCCCCTGACCCTGGCATGCTCCTGTTTTGATAGCTGCTTGCGCTTGTTTGCTATGGGCTGGAGGCCATTTTTGCTTGTAAAAAGCTCGCCCTGAAGTCAGCCAGCCAGCACCCGGTCCCGGATTTGCTGTAGCGCGGCCGGGTCGTCCATGGTCGTCAGGTCACCGGCGTCGCGGCCTTCACACACCGCCTGAATTGCGCGGCGCAGCAGCTTGCCGCTGCGCGTCTTGGGCAGCAGCGACACAAAACGCACACGCGACGGCCGGGCCAGCGCGCCCAGGTCGCCATCCACACGTTTCATGATCTCGCCTTCGAGCTTGAGTGCGGCTGCGGCATCAAGCAGCACGCCGCCGTCTTTCGGCACCACAAAAGCCATGGCCACCTGCCCCTTGAGGCTGTCGGCCACGCCCACCACGGCCACCTCGGCCACACCGGCATGGCCAGAGATGCTTTCTTCGATCTCGCGGGTGCCGAGCCGGTGGCCGGCCACGTTGATCACGTCGTCGGTGCGGCCAAGGATGAAGTAGTAACCATCCTCGTCGCGGATGCCCCAGTCAAAGGTGCTGTAGACCATTTTGCCCGGCACACTTTTCCAGTAGGTGTTGACAAAGCGTGCATCGTCCTTCCAGACGGTTTGCATGAAGCCTGGCGGCGTCGGGCCTTCGAGCACCACCACACCTTTTTCATTGGGCTGGGTCAGCTCCTCGCCGGTCGACTCATGCAGCAGCTTGACCCGGTAGCCGTACATCGGGATGCCGGGGCTGCCGAACTTGCTCGGCGTTTGCTCCACGCCGTTGGCCACCGTGAGCAGCGGCCAGCCGGTTTCGGTCTGCCAGTAGTTATCGATGATGGGCACGTTCAAGCCCTCGCTGATCCAGCGCGCCGTCGGCTCGTCCAGCGGCTCACCGGCCAGGAACAAGGCGCGCAGGCTGGACAGATCGTACTTTTTGAGCAGCGCCGGGTCTTGTTTCTTCAGCACGCGCACCGCAGTCGGCGCGCTGAACATGGCCGTCACCTTGTATTTCTCGACCAGCCGCCACCAGATGCCGCCATCGGGTTGTTTGTCCAGACCCTGGGTCGGCAAACCTTCGTACATCAGCGTGGCCATGCCGGCAATCAGCGGGCCGTAGATGATGTAGCTGTGGCCCACCACCCAGCCGATGTCGCTGGTCGAAAAATAAGTCTCGCCGGCGCGGCCATCGAAGATGTGTTTCATGCTCGCTGCCAGCGCCACCGCGTAACCGCCGGTATCACGCTGCACACCTTTGGGTTTGCCGGTGGTGCCGCTGGTGTAAATGGTGTAGCTGATGTCGGTCGAGTCCAGCCATTCGCAGGGCACTTGCGCATCCATGTGGGCAGCACGCAAGTCGGTCCACAGCTGGTCGCGTTCGGCAACCATGGCCATGGGCGCCAGCGCGCGGTCCGTCAGCAGCACCGCCTCGGGTTTGTGGCTGGACAGGCGAATGGCTTCGTCGAGCAGCGGCTTGTAGGGCACGATCTTGCCGCCGCGCGAACCGGCGTCGGAACTGACAATCACTTTGGGCGTTGCATCGTCAATGCGCGAGGCCAGCGAGCCGCTGGCAAAACCACCAAACACCACGCAGTGGATCGCGCCCAGCCGCGCGCAGGCCAGCATCGCAAACGCCGCCTCCGCCACCATGGGCATGTAGATCAGCACGCGGTCGCCTTTTTGCACACCCAGTGCCTGCAGGCTGGCCGCCATGCGCTGCACTTCGCGGTGCAGTTCGGCAAATGAATAGGTTTTCTCCGCGCCGGTTTCGGTCGAAACGTAAATCAGCGCGGCCTGGTCAGCCCGGTCTTTGAGGTGCCGGTCTACCGCGTTGTGGCAGAGGTTGGTCTTGCCGCCCTCGAACCAGTGCACAAAGGGCGGATTGTCGAAGTTGCAAACCCGGGTGAAAGGCTGCTGCCAGTCGATCAGTTGGGCCTGTTCAATCCAGAAGGCATCGGGCTGATCGATAGAGCGTCGGTAGAAGTCGGCGTAGCTGGTCATGGGTCTGTCTCCGTGATTATTTTTGCGCTGCAACTCAGATTTTGACGACGATGCGCCCGCGCACCTTGCCGGCCATCAAGTCCGCCGCTTTTTCTGCGGCCTTGTCCAAGGACACCTCCTCGACGATGGCTTCGAGCTTGACCGGGTCCAGGTCAACGGCGAGCCGGTCCCAGGCGGCCTGCCTGCGCGCCAGCGGCGCCATCACACTGTCGATGCCGGCCAGCGTCAGGCCGCGCAGGATGAAGGGCATCACGGTCGCTGGAAAGTCCGCGCCTTGCGCCAGTCCGCAGGCCGCCACCACGCCGCCGTATCGCGTTTGCGCGCAGGCATTGACCAGGGTGTGTGAACCCACCGCATCCACCACCGCGGCCCAGCGTTCTTTTTGCAGCGGTTTGCCGGCGGCCGCAAGTTCCTGGCGGTCAATGACGGACGCCGCACCCAGCTGCTTCAAATAGCTCTCTTCACTGGCCTTGCCGGTCGCTGCCACCACCTTGTAGCCCAGCTTGCCCAGCAACGCGACGGCGACGCTGCCAACACCACCGGTGGCGCCCGTCACCAGCACCTCACCGTCGCCCGGCGTCAAGCCGTGTTTCTCCAGCGCCAGCACACACAGCATGGCGGTGTAACCCGCCGTGCCAATCGCCATGGCCTGGCGCGTGCTGAACGCTTTGGGCAACTTCACCAGCCAGTCGCCCTGCAAGCGCGCGCGTTCGGCCATCAGACCCCAGCGCGTCTCACCCAGACCCCAGCCGTTGTGGATGAATTTGTCGCCGGCTTTCCAGGCCGCATGGGTGGATTCCAGCACCGTGCCAGCGCCGTCAATACCCGCGACCATCGGCCAGGTGCGCACCACCGGGCCTTTGTTGGTGATCGCCAGGCCGTCTTTGTAGTTGAGCGTCGAATAGTCGACCTGCGCCAGCACGTCGCCAGCGGGCAGTTGCGCCTCGTCGATATTGACAACAGTCGCCGAAAAGCCGGCCTCGGACTTGTTGAGTTGCAGGGCTTTGAACACGTTTGTCTCCGTTTATGCTGAAACTGAATTCATAATTATGGATGACAGACTTGCGGCAGGCTGACGCCTGAACCGTCCACGCATGCAATCCGGTGACTCACCACCACGGCCAGCCGGGCTCACTCCAGTAACGGCCGGCGCCACTCGCGCTAGCGAAGCCGGTCGTCGAGGCCATGGCCCACGGCGCTGAAATGTATCTTGCTTAGCGTTGGGTTCGGCCGCTGGGCGGCCGACTCAAGCCCTCGTCGCAGGCACCCCGATCAGCAGTTTTTGGAGGGCCGCATGGTCTACCGGCTTGACCAGATGCGAGTCTATGCCGGCTTCCAGCGATCGGCGTTTGTCCTCATCCTGGCCCCACCCGGAAAGGGCGATCACCACAATGCTCTTGCCCCACGCCAGCTGTCGGAGTCGACGGCACACCTCGTAGCCGTTGAGCTTGGGCATTCCGATGTCCAGCAGTATGGCGTCGGGCTTGAATAGGGCCGCCACATCCAGCGCCTCCTGGCCGTCATGTGCCGTTCGCGTCTGGTGGCCCTCAAGCATCAGCAACATCGCCAGGCTCTTTGCTGAGTCGAAGTTGTCGTCCGCCACCAGAATGCGCAGGCTTGCCGCGGGGCGGGCGGGGTGGGCTTCGTCGGCAGGTTTGTTCCCGACGAGGGACAAGGCCAGCGGCAGGCGCACCACAAACTCGCTGCCTTTGCCAAGGCCGTCGCTGCGCGCTTCAACCGCCCCACCGTGCATCTGGACGAGCTGCTGCACGATGGACAGGCCGATCCCCAACCCACCCTGCGACCGTTCCAGGTTGCCGTCAACCTGCGTGAACATTTCAAAGACACGCGAGAGCATGCGCGTCGGGATGCCTATTCCGTTGTCCGCGACTGAGACGACGGCTTCAGCTCCCATCAATTGCACAGCCAACTGCACCCGACCGCCACGTTCAGTGAACTTGGCGGCATTGTTCAACAGATTCGAGAACACCTGGGTCAACCGGGTCAGGTCAGCGTCCACGTAGATCGCCTCCGGTGGAACTTCAATGACCAAGCCATGCCCGGCATTTTCAATGGCCGGTCGGCTGGCCTCGACGGCCCGTTCAATCACTCTGGCCAGTTCGATGCGCTCCTTGCGAAGATCGATCTTGCCCCGGCTGATGCGGCTCAAATCCAGGAGGTCATCGATCAGATGCACCATCTGGCTGACCTGGCGTTCCATCATCAAGCGGACCGTCTCGATTTTTTCCGTGTCGCCGCGTGTCAGACGCAAGATCTGCAAGCCGTTGCGAATCGGGGCAAGCGGGTTCCGCAGTTCATGGGCCAGCGTGGCAAGAAACTCGTCCTTGCGCTGGTCTTGCTCTCGAAGACGGGCGACCAGCCGCTCTCTTTCTTCCTCGCCCAGCTTCCGGTCGGTGATGTCGGCCACAGTGCCGTCGAAACTCTTCACACGCCTCGTCGGGCCGGTCTCCTCAAAGCTTGACCGCCCTTTCGCAAAAACCCAGCGCAGCGATCCGTCCGAGTGGGTGATTCGATATTCGATGGCGTAGGGAGCGGGGTCGTCCAGCCGCGTGGCCGCCGCCACAGCCTCAAGCACTGCGCGCCGGTCGTCGGGGTGAATGACGGCGACCGCCTGCAGGTAGTCCGTCCACTCCTCGGTGGTGCCGAAGATGGCGCGGTACCGCGCATCGGTCTTCGTGGCACGGGTCACCGGATCCACGTGCCACGTCCCGAGTTCGGCGGCGTCGAGGGCCAGCCGTCGCCGCTCCTCGCTTTCGCGCAGCGCCTCCTGGGCCTGCTTGCGGGCGGTCACATCGCTGGCCATGCCCAACCACTCGACGACTGTGCCCTCATCGTCCATAAGCGGGATGGCCCGGGAGAACGTCCACCCGAGCGTACCGTCGATCCGCAAGATCTGGTGCTCCAGCTCAAAGGGGCTTCGGGTCCGGACGGCCTCCCGGACGGCCTCGATGACGCGCTGCTGATCGCCCGGCTGAATGTACTTCTCCAGCCATGAGCGTTCCGGCTCGTGGGTGTCGGCGATGAACTCGCGGCCCTGGAGCTGACGCATCTCGGTCCAGTCCGCGTTCATCCGGTACACAACATCCGAACTGGCGCTGACCAACGCCCGAAACTGTGCCTCGCTGGCCCGCAGCGCTTCGCTCGCCTGCAGCCGTATGCGGGCTATTTTCAAGTGGGCAGACACGCGGGCCAGCAACTCTTTGGCACTGAACGGCTTGACCAGGTAGTCGTCGGCCCCTTCCCGCAAGCCCTCGATCCGGCTTTCCTCCCCGGCACGGGCAGACAGCATGATGACCGGAACGCCGCTCGTCTGAGGGTCGGCGCGCAGCGCCTGCAACAAGCCGAAGCCGTCGAGCCCGGGCATCATGACGTCGGCCAGGACGAGGTCCGGCGAATGCTGTCGTACCGCCGCCAATGCCGCCTCTCCGTCCGGCACGGCCTCGGTGCGGTAATGCGGGGCAAGCAGACGGACGACGTACCGCCGCATGTCTGCGTTGTCGTCGACCACCAGCACCAGAGGCCGGTCTTCGTCGGCAAGCGCGGGAGTCGAGGGTGGGCTTGTCGGTTCGTCTCTCGGCAGAGGTGGCGCAATGCCCATCGCCGGGCGCGGACCGGAGTCGGGCAGCCAGCCCAGCGCCTCCTCGACGAACGGACTGACGAGCGCGGTCTGCTGCGCAGCGGCGCGGCTGTTGCCGACCTGATCTTGCGGTAAATGCCGCGAGCCCAGTGGAATCGAAACGGTGAACGTCGACCCGCGCCCGACTTCGCTTTCGGCGCTGATCAGGCCACCGTGCAGCTTGACCACTTCCTGCACGAGGGACAGCCCGATGCCGCTGCCCTCGTGCGTACGTCCGCGTGCATTTTCGACCCGGTGGAACCGTTCAAACAGCAGCGGGATTTCCTCCACGGGAACGCCGGTACCTGTGTCCCGCACGCACAGTTCTGCGGTGAGCTCGGTCTGCCGCATCGAAACCGAGATTTCGCCCTCGAAAGTGAACTTGAAGGCGTTCGACAGAAGATTAAGGACGATCTTTTCCCACATCGACCGGTCCACAAACACCGGCTCGCTGAGCGGCGGGCAATCGAGGCGCAGTTGCAGCCCGGCCTTCTCGCAGGCCGCGCGGAAGTTACTGGCGAGATCGGCGGTGAAGTAAGCGAGCGCCGTCGGCTCATACGCCGCTCGGACGCGACCAGCCTCAATCCGCGAAAAATCAAGCAAGCTGTTAACGAGGCGTTGAAGGCGCAAGCCGTTGCGGTAAACGACTTCAAGGCGCTCCCGTTGCAGCGGCGGCAACGGCTCGCTGGACGCGGCCAGGGCGTCTTCGACCGGCCCCAGCATCAAAGTCAATGGCGTGCGGAACTCGTGGCTGACGTTGGAAAAAAAAGCGATCTTGGCCCGGTCCAGATCGGCCAATGCTTTCGCGCGTCGCCGTTCGTCCTCAAACGCCCGGGCATTCGCGACAGCAGCGGTCACGGCGGACGTGAGCAAGTCGTAGAAGTCCCGGTACGCCTCGTTCATCGGCAAGCGCGGACTGATTCCGGCAATCAGGATGGCGGCGGGGCGGTCGGCTCCTGGCGGGATGATCGGCAGCGCGAATGCTGCATTCGGTGGCTCGAGAAAACGGCCCGCCGGGCCGATCCGCCCGGCGAGATTATCAATTTGCACGGCCGCCCCGGAACGAACCACTTCTTCCAGCGGCCAGAACGTCGGTTCCCCCTGTCCAACATACACCGTGCTCGCGCTGGCGACCGACTCCGCCTGGAGGCCTGTCGCACCGACAAGCCGGGCCCGTTCAACATCGGGCTCCAGCACATAAAGCAGGGCGAACGGCAGATCGAGGTCGTACCGAGCGAGGGTCTGCGTGGAGAGGGAAAGCGCTTCGCTGACGGACTTAGATTTGCCGGTCTGGGCGGCAAGATCACGCAGCGCCCGCGTCCGCCGCTCGCTGAGCATCTGGGCCGTCATCTCGATGACGGGATGGAACAGGCCGCCGACCCGGCCAGCCTCGTCCCGAATGGGGCTGAATGAGAACGTGAAAAAGGTCTCCTCCACGTACCCGCGCCGTTCGAGAAAAATTTGCTGGGCCTCCAGAAAGGCCTTGTTGCCGGCCAAGGCCGCGTCGTGCGCCTGACCGATGACCGGCCACGCCTCCTTGAAGCACTCTGAGAAGTTCTGCCCCATCGACCGGGGGTGCTTGTCACCGATGATGGCCCGATAGGCGTCGTTGTAGAGCTGGACGAGGCCCGGCCCCCAGATGACGCAGATGGGCAGGTCCGAGGCCAGGCAAATGCTCACGGTCGTGCGCAGACTCTGCGGCCACCCGGCAACCGACCCAAGCGAGGTCTGTGACCAATCCATAGCCCGGATCAGACTGCCCATCTCTCCACCACCCGCCAGAAAGGCAAAAGAGTCCGAGGCGGGAGATAACTTGTCACCAGGAAAATTCATGCGCGTCTTGCAAGTTGGGGCTGGTGCAATGGGTAAGGACCGGACTCAGGCTTTGATTTAACCCTCAGAACCACAATTTGACACGACATACGGTCGAATAACCTCTTTCGCCCCGTTTTCAGGCATCACCCTGCTTCACCAGTTCAAGCACTTGCCGGAACGCCGGGTGCTCGGACGTACCCAGCCATTCAAACGCCACCATCTCGGTCGTGACCAGCTCCGCGCCGGCGCCGGCCAGGCGGTCGAAGGCTGCGTCGCGGTTGCGTTCGCTGCGCGAGCTGCAGGCGTCGGTGACGACCCAGACGTCAAAGTCTTCGTCGAGCAGGCCGAGCGCGGTCTGCATCAGGCAGACATGGGCTTCGCAGCCGGCGATGACGATGGTAGCCCTGCCCTCGCCCTCTTCTTCAACGGGTTTTTGCAGATGTTTGGACAGGCTGCGGGCGTTGCCGCGCGGCGGGCCGGCGGGCGCCTTGCGCACCGGCGGGCGCAGCCACTCGCCCAGGCCGTCGGCCACGCCGTTGAAGTGCATCTTCGCGAGGATTTTTCCGCCGGCCGCTTCGATAGCGGTTTGCACTGCGGCCACGTTGGGGCCCAGGCCGTCGGGGTTTTGCGCGGTGCCCCAGACCGGCACCTGCAGCACCTGGGCAATGCGTGCCAGGCGCACGGCGTTGGCAACAATCAGTTCATTCTCAAAAATGGCAGGCATCAGGCGGGCCTGGTAGTCCACCAGCACCAGTTGGGAGTCATCGGCATCTAGCAGCATGGAAATCCTGAAAATAGTTAAGAGGTGAAAAGCTTCGACAGACTCAATCTGAACCGGTGTGCAGACGCTCGACCAGATTGATCAAGTAGGCGTCAAACAACATCATGGCATCCTGCCCAAACATGCGGATGCGGCCGGTGTGCTGCAGCAGCAAGAGGCCGACGCCATGGGCAAACAGCGCGGTGTTTTCGCGCAAGGCATCTTCCGCGCTCAGGCCCATGGCCCGCAGCGCCGCTTCACACGGTTGCAGCGCGTCATGCAGGCGGTCATTGAGCTGCTCGTTGAGTTCGGCGGTCAGGCCGCGCGGGCGCATGCCCTGCACCAGGTAAAAGCCGAGGTCCAGGTCGCGCGGGTTGGCCGCATAAAAGCCGAACCAGGCATTGGCCTTGGCCTCCAGCAAGTCGCCGGGCGATACAACGCCATCGCCGGCAGCGTCCACCGCGGCATTGAGGCGCTCCAGCGACTCGGCCAGCAGCGCACCGTAAATTGCCTCTTTGTTGTCGAAGTAGGAGTAAATCGCGCCGGGCGTGTAGCCCGCCTGCTTGGCGATTTCACGGATGCTGGCGCCCTCAATGCCCAGGCGCTCAAACACCGCGCGTGCGGCGTCCAGCACACCGGCGCGGCGTGAATCGGTTTGAGCCTGCTGGCGTTGCAATCTGGCGGTCATGGCCTGAATATAAACGCAAACAGCCCTGGATCCTGAACGGATTGAACACTTGATCATTGAATTGAACAGTGTTCAAATTGCTGAAGATCCACAGGAGAACGACAATGAATGCCCCCGCCCCCACCACCCTGATGTCCGGCGACGACTTCCGCGAGTCGCTGCGCCGCTACAAGCCACGCGTCTTCCTGGACGGCCGGCAGGTGGACAGCGTGGCCGACGAGCGCGGCTTCGGTCCCGGCATCAATGCCATTGCGCTGACTTACGACCATGCCTTGAAGGCGCAGTACGCGCCGCTCATGACGGCCGTACAACACACCAGCGGCAAAGTGGTCAACCGATTGAGCCACATCAACACCAGCAGCGGCGACCTGCTCAACAAGCTGGAAGCCGTGCGCCTGGTCTGCCAGGAAACCGGCTGCGCCCAGCGTTACCTGACCCACGACGCGCTGAACGCGATTGGCCAGGTGTCGGCGCGCATTGACGACGCACGCGGCACCACTGAAAACACCGCACGTTTTCTCAACTACCTGCACCGCGTGCAGGACCAGGACCTGACCCTGGGCGTGGCCATGACCGACGCCAAGGGCGACCGCAGCCGGCGGCCGCACGAGCAGGCCAATGTGGACAGTTATGTGCATGTGCTTGAGCGCAATGCCAAAGGAATTGTCATCAGCGGCACCAAGGCCATCGTGACCGGCGCGCCCTATGTGCATGAACTGCTGGTCATGCCCTGCCGCAACATGGGCCGGGAAGACGCCGACTTTGCGGTCTGCTGCGCGGTTCCGGTGGATGCACCCGGCATCACCATCATCGCGCGGCCGGCAGGTCGGCCCGGTGAAAAGGTCGAGCATGGCGCGGCGCTGTTCAGCCGCAAATACGGCCAGAGCACCGGTGTGGTCATGTTCGACAAGGTGTTGGTGCCCTGGGACAGCGTGTTTTACGCCGGTGAATGGGAACACTCCGGCCACCTGACCTACAGCTACGCCACCCACCACCGCCACACCTGCATAGGCGCGCGCGCGGGTTTTGGCGACCTGCTGATCGGCGCCGGCGCGCTGATGTGTGAGGCCAATGGATTTGACCCCGGCAAAGAAACCCACTTGCGTGAGCAGATGGTCGAACTGATCACCATCACCGAAAGCTTTTTCGCCTGCGGGGTGGCGGCCAGCGTGTATGGCAAACCTGATGAACACAGCAAAACCTTCATGCCCGACCCGGTGTTTTCAAACATCGGCAAGCTGCTGCTGGCGACCAAAATTTACGACATGCACCGGATTGCGCATTACGTCAGCGGCGGCCTGATCGTCACCCTGCCCGGCCCCGACGAGGACCACAACCCCGAGACCGGCGCCAAATTGTCCGAAGTGCTGCGCGCCAACCCCGACGTGCCCTATGAGCAGCGTATCGAGACCGCGCGTTTTATTGAAGACCTGACGGCCGGTTACCAGGGCGGCTGGTACAGCGTGATCAGCCTGCACGGCGGCGGCTCGCCGGCGGCCATGAAGCAGGAGATTTACCGCAACTACCCGGTGGGCTCCAAGGTGCAGTTGGTCGAGCGCATCCTGGAGCGCGGCATCAACGCCGACGGCAGCGGCGACGGTGTGCCGCACGACCCGGCGCGGGCCATCACCAAAAACCGCCAGCCCGGCAAATGCTGCGACACCGGCTGCACCACGCCGGGCCAGCCGGTGATGATTGACCTGCCTGCGGTGCAGGCCACGCTGCCGTCACGGCGGCTGAACTAGAGCCCCCACGCTTGTCGCTTCGCGTACTGCGCTGCCCCCCCCTCCCCCCGAGGGGGCTGTGCTTGCTTGGGGCAGCCCTGCGCAGCGCACTTCAAAGCTTAATTCGCTACTTTTTTGATAGCTGCATGCGCCCGCATGTTATGGGCTGGAGGCCTTCTTGACCGCTAATTCGGGGGTTGCGCCGGCAACTCCGCAAATTTGAGCAACCGGGTCGCCAGCAGCGTTTCGGCCAGAAAACACAGCAGCGCCAGCAGAAAGCAGGCCACGCCGGAAAGAAAGCAGACAGTGGCGATCTTGAGAATGGGCAGGTCGCTGGTCTCGCCGAGAAACAGCAGCATGATGGTCAGGCCGATCAGGATGGCGCAGAAGGTCAGCAGCGCCAGGCAGCCATTGACCAGCCATCCGCGGTGCCGCAGCTCGCCGAGTTCTGCGTACATCTTGCTGGCCCGTGTCTGCTCCACCCCACCGCTTTCAAGCCGGTTTTCCAGAAAACGTGCGCGGTCGATGATGCGGGCCAGCCGTCCCGCCACGGCAGCGATCATGCCGGAGACGGCCGTCAGCAAAAACACCGGCGCCACGGCCAACTGGATGCCGTGGGTCACGGTGGACAGGTCGGGCGCAAAATTCATACGGGCTCCGCATCAAGAGAAAGACTGTGCATTCTGTCACGCCCCCTCTAAACTGGGGGTGTCGTCTGACACGCAGGCCGGGGTCACGCCGTCACACTGCAGGGCTGTCCGCGCTATCTTCAGGGGGGCGAACAAGCCTTCTGCGCGCTTGTGCCTGGTCAGCCGGCGCTTGAGGCGGTGATAGGATGATTTGGAATTTTTCTTCAGTGGGTCCTGCCCTCAACTTTTTTGACAACCATGCTTTTGACAACCATGCATTTGTACCGAACAACCGGCACGCCAGGCACCCGTCGCGACGCGCCACTGATGAACCTCGGCGGGGCGGCATGACCGATCACAAGCTTCACCAGGCCCCTGCCGCGGCACCGGCGCACACGCGCGAGGAAACGCTTTCGGTGGAGGCTGCGCGTTATGCGCTGCTGCGCCGCGTGGCCCCCGCCTTGCGCCACCACCTGGCGGGAACGCTGCAGCCCATCGGTATGGTGGCGGCCATCATGGACAGGCGTTTGCAGGCCGCGCAACCCGATCTCACGGCAATACGCGAGAGCAGCAAGTCCATCAGCACCCTGACGCGCTCGGCCGCCGGTGCCAGCATGGGGCTGCTGACCTGGCTGGCCCCCAAAGAAAACAGCGTCGGCCCGCTTCACGCCAGCGTCGAGGAATGTGTCGGCATGCTGGCCACCGAGCTGGCTTTTCGTGGATTCAGTGTGTCCAACACCATCGCGAGCTCCGACATGGCGACGTCGGTCTTCGCGCTGCGCAGCGTCTTCACCGCGGCGCTGATTGCCCTGACCGATGCCGCGCTGACACCGTCCAGCATCGTGATCAGCAGCGAGGCGGTCGACGGCCAGCTTCGCGTGGTGATCAGCGTCAGCAGCGAGCCCGGCGCGGTGGCCGCCGAAGAACCGCAGTCCTACCGAAAACTTGGCTGGGACGATGTGCAGGCCCTGGCCACGGCCGAGCAGGTCGGCCTGAGCCATGCGGCAGGCCGTGTCGACATGCAGTTCACCGCTGCGGAGAATGCCGACGTCACGGTTTGAGCGGAACGCCACAGCGCTCCTTCTACGCTACTGATTTGATAGCTGAAAGCCTTTTCCAGACAGGGGCTGGAGAGCGTTTTTGTTACAATTTCGGGGTCTGCCCGGCCTTTGCTGCGGTCGGCGCACCACCTCACCCATGCACAAGAGCGGAATCCTTCTCCACATCGCCGGCCTGTGGCTGCTCTCCACACTCGACGCCTCCGGCAAGTGGCTGGTACTGGCCGGGGTGCCGGTGCTGATGGTGTCCTGGATGCGGTATGCGGTGCACACCGCGCTGATGACCGCCATCGTCCTGCCCAGTCGCGGCACGGCGATTTTCAAAACACAGTCGCTGCCGCGCCAACTGGTCCGCGGCTTCTTGATGATTGCCACCACGGTGCTGTTTTTCTCGGTGCTGGCGCGGCTTCCGCTGGCCGAGGCCACTGCCATCAACTTCATGGCGCCGCTGTTTGTGATGGCGATGGCGCCCTGGTTGCTCAAGGAGGCGCACCGCCTGCACCGCTGGCTGGGGGTGCTGGTCGGTTTTGCCGGCATGCTGGTGGTGGTGCGTCCCGGTGCGCAGCTCGACCCGGTCGGTGTGGCGCTGGGCCTGGGGACGGCGTTCACCTTTGCCCTGTTCCAGATCGCCACGCGGCGGGTGGCGCATGACGACCCGCTGACCACCAACTACTATGGCGGCCTGTTTGGCACGGCCGCGCTGTCGCTGGCGCTTCCCTGGTTCTGGGTCACGCCTGACCTGCCCGTCTGGGGCTGGGTGTTGCTGGTGTCGACCGGTGTCACCGGCTTCTTCGGCCACTGGCTGCAGGCGGCCGCCTTCAGTAAAAGCCCGGCGACGCTGCTGGCGCCCTTCAGCTACATGCAGATCATCAGCGCTGCCGTTCTGGGCTGGCTGGTGTTCGGCCAGGTGCCGGGGCAAACCACGGCACTCGGTATCACGCTTATCTGTCTGGCCGGGCTCGGCGTGGCGCTGACCGAAGCACGTATGGCCTGGGTGCGCACGCAGGCGCTGCGCGAGCGCACTTAGCCTTCAGGCCGGGAACAGCGGAAGGTCGGCTTTTTTGAGGGTGCGCAGCACAAAACTGGACTTGCTGTGGCGTATGCCCTTGATCTTGTAGAGCCGCTCGCGCAGCAGCCGTTCGTAGTCCTGGGTACCGCTGACCGCAATACGCAGCAGATAGTCGTAGTCGCCCGACACCAGGTAGGCCTCGATCACCTCCGGAATTTTCGCTAGCGTTTCACCGAATTTTTCCAGCGTGTTGTCGGAGTGGCTGTCCAGCGTGACCTGCACCAGCACGGTGTCGGCCAGGTCCAGTGCTGCGGCATTGATGCGCACGGTGTAACCCTCGATCACGCCGGACTCTTCCATCTTTTTGATGCGGCTCCAGCACGGCGTGTGGCTCAGGCCGACAGCCTGGCCGATCTCCTGCAGGCTGGCCCGCGCATTGCCCTGCAGCACGTGGAGGATTTTTCGGTCTATTTTATCCATACAGAATTATTTCCTTCATTTTCTTTTTAATGAAGCAATTATTACTGATATAAAGCCGAACTGAAAGAAATACGGAAGCACTTTCTCCGCTGTGGGGCGGATACTTGCTGCTGGCAAACGGACTTACCGGCCCGTGTTGCAAGGCAAACGCCCCCGCAGGTTACCGCCGGCGGGGGCGTCTGGGCAGGGAGTTATGGCTTGTCATCCCGGACCTGATCCGGGATCCATGCGGCAAGAACTGGCGACGCGTGTAATCCACCATGGATTGCGGGGCCGGGCCGTAGCGTCATGCCGCCGAAGGAGCATAGCGAAGGCCAGGCATTTGGGCTCGCTGCACGCTGCAGCCGCGCGCACGGACGCGCCGCGAGCCCCGCCCGCAATGACAAAAAAGCGGACAACAAACGCGGGTCAGGTCCGCAATGACAACTCCTGCTCAGCCGAACTTGCGCAGCGCATCGAGCGCCAGGCCGGTGCCGATGCTGCCGAACAGATCACCCTCGACGCGACGCGCCTGCGGCAACAGCGCTGCGATCCGCGCACGCAGCAGCGGCACACTGCTGGAGCCGCCGGTAAAAAACACCGTGTCCACCGCGCCTGCCAGTACGCCCGCTTCACGCAACAAGCGGCTGACGCTCGCACCAATGTCGTCCACCAGCACCGAGATGGCCCGATCAAAGTCCGGTCGGTGCAGCAGCAGCGTCTGTCCCGGTGTGATGCGGCCCAGGTCCATGCGGGTTTCAGCCGTGCCCGACAGCGCCATCTTGGCGTCCTCGACCTGCATCGCCAGCCAGTGGCCGGCACGCTGCGCCACCAGGGCCTGCAGACGCGCCAGTTTCTCCGGTTCTGCAGCCTCGCGACGCAGTTCACTGATCTGCGCCGCTGACTTTTTGGTGTACGCAAAATTGATGGTGTGCCAGGTCGCGAGGTTGAAGTACGGTGCCGACGGCATCAGCAAACCGCTTTTGAGATGACTGCCCAGGCCCAGCGTGGGCATCACACTGGCCAGACTCAGGTACTTGTCGAAGTCGGTGCCGCCAATGTGCACGCCGCCGCTGGCCAGGATGTCGTCACGCCGGTCGGCCCGGCCCGCGCGCTCCGGCGCCAGCCGCACCAGCGCGAAGTCGGAGGTGCCGCCGCCGATGTCCACCACCAGCACCAGCTCCTCACGTGTGACCTGTGATTCGTAGGCAAAGGCCGCAGCAATCGGTTCGTACTGAAAGGCAATCTCGCTGAACCCCACGGCATGGGCGATACCGGCCAGGGTGTCCTGCGCCTGCCGGTCGGCTGCGGGGTCGCCATCGACAAAAAACACCGGACGGCCGAGCACCGCGCGCGTGAAGCTGCGGCCGGCCGCCTGCTCGGCGCGGCGCTTGAGTTCGCCGATAAAGTGCGCCAACAGCTCGCGAAACGGCAAGGCGCGGCCGGCGACTTCGGTCTGCTCGTCGATCAGCGCTGTGCCCAGCAGGCTTTTGAGCGAGCGCATCAGGCGGCCTTCGTCACCGGCCAGGTAGTCGGCCAGCGCGGCACGGCCGTAGCTGATATGCGCGTCTTCGGCATGAAAAAACACCACCGAAGGCAAGGTGGGCTTGCCACGCTCCAGCGCCAGCAGGCCGACCTGGCCGGGCGCGTCGGCGCTCGCGCAGGCCGCCGTGGAGTTGGAGGTGCCGAAGTCGATGCCGCAGGCGCCGTTCGAGCCCACCGTGGCCGTCAAGGTCTGGCGAAGCCGCTGTCGGCCCAGGCCGTGGCGCTGGCCCGGCTCAGCTTGAAGGCCGGCGGTACGCGCACCTGCGCGAGTTGTTCGCCGGCTTCATCATGAGCGCTCAGCGTGGCCGAGGGGTTGTCCTCATCCGGCTCAATGTCCAGCGACACCGTGATACGTGCGCCGCGGCAATCGACATCGAGGCTCTGGTGCAGCGTGGCATGGAGTTGCTGCTCGTGCCGCCGCACAAACTCCGAGGCGGTCTTGACCAGCGTGATAAAGGCGGTGCCGTCCAGCGGCTTGGGGTTTTTCTTGTCGCGCCCCATGGTCCAGGGGCCGATCAGCGCGGGCTCGGGCTCGCCGTCCTTGATCATGGCCACCGCCCAGCCGTCGTCGTCCTCGTTCTTGATCACGCGGGCGGTCCAGCCGTCGCCGCTCCACAACCGGGCTTGCTGCACTGGGCTGTCGTTTTCGGGAAAGGAGGCGGGATCAGGGGAAGCAGGGGGATCGGCGGGGGAAGCGGAGGGGGCGATGTCGGTCACAGGCAGTCAATTTGGTGAGGCAAAAGCGCGGGTTGGCGAGCCTGATTTTAACGTCTGCCCGGTGACCGGCTGCGCAGGTTCCACACTGCAGAATTTACGCCCCGCGTAAACCTTGATGACAGCCAGCCCTCCTCTGGATACCCTTGAGCAACGAGTTCTGCAACACCTTCCCGGAGATACCATGACCCAACGCCGCGACTTCCTCACCACCGCTGCTGCCGCCGCCGCCGGCATCGCCCTGCCCTCACTGGCCAGCGCCCAGGCGCCGGCCTTTCCTTCACGCCCGATCCGGTATATCTGCCCCTGGCCCGCCGGCGGTTCAACCGACGCGGTGATACGCGCGCTGGCTGAAAGCGCCGGCAAGACCTTGGGCCAGACCATCATTGTCGACAACAAGCCCGGCGCCGGCGGCATGCTGGGCGCCAACGAAATGATGTCTGCCAAGCCCGACGGCTACACCGTCACCCAATTGCCGCACGGCGTGTTCCGCATTCCGCACATGCAAAAAGTGCAGTACGACCCGCTCAAGGACTTCACCTGGATCGCCTGCCTGACCGGCTACACCTTCGGTCTGGTGGTGCCTGCCGATTCGCCGATCAAGAGCATCAAGGACCTGGTGGCTTACGCCAAGGCCAACCCTGAAAAATTCACCTACGGCTCCACCGGCACCGGCACCAGCCCACACCTGGCGGTCGAGGAGTTTGCCCAGCGCGCTGGCATCAAACTCACGCACGTGCCGTTCAAAGGCAACGCCGACAACATGCAGGCGATCCTCGGTGGCCACGTGATGGGCGCCAGTGACGCGACGGGCTGGGGCCCGCATGTGGAATCCGGCAAGCTGCGTCTGCTGGCCACCTATGGCAGCAAGCGCACCAAACGCTGGCCCAATGTGCCCACGCTCGATGAGCTGGGTTACAAAACCGTGTCGGACTCGCCGTTTGGCGTCTGCGGTCCCAAGGGCATGGACCCGGCGGTCGTCGCCACACTGCACGAGGCTTTCCGCCGCACCCTCAACGATCCGGCCGTGCTCGCCACGTTTGACAAATACGACCAGTCGGTGATTTACATGAACACCTCGCAGTACACGCGTTTTGCCCGTGAAACCTTCGCGGCCGAAAAAGAAACCATCGAACGGCTGGGAATGACGAACAAGGGCTAAATCCCTGTTCCGTTCAAATAGCAGGCAATCTGCTGCAAGCCACGACAGGTCAGCCTCTCGTGGCTTTTTCACATATTTATCCACAAGGTGACCCACAGCAGGTGGGGACAAGTGGGGGCGGCGCAGGCAGGCCGCCGGTGCTGCGCTATGCTTGCAGGCCCCACTGCAAGGCGCCCATGAACTTCACCTTTCCCGCAAAAATTTCCCCCACCATCCTGATCGCTGCCAGCCTCTTGCTGGCCGGCTGCAAGGACGCCCCCGACGCGAACAAGCCGACCGCTGCAGCCGCACCCACCACCGTGTCCGTGGCCGCCGTGGCGGCCGAAGCCAAAGGGTTCAGCGTTGGTTCAGCCGTCAGCGCACGCACCGTGTATGTATTTTTTGACGCCCAGTGCCCGCATTGCACCGCGCTCTGGGAAGCAGCCAAACCGTTGAAGCCGCAGGCTCGTTTTGTCTGGATACCGGTCGGCATCCTCAACGCCTCCAGCACCGCGCAGGGCGCCACGCTGCTGGCGGCGAAGGACCCGGTCGCCGCGATGGATGAACATGAGGCCTCGATGACGGCCAAGGGCGGCGGCATCAGCGCCGGCAGCGCCCTTGACGCGCAAAAAGCCGACGTCGCCAAAAACACCGAGCTGCTGACACGTTTCGGCTTCGCCTCGATTCCGACCATCATCGGCAACCATGCCGAGACCGGCGCCCTGGTCACCCAGGAAGGGGCCCTGCCGACGGCGGCGCTGGCGAATCTGTTGGGTCTGAAGGTTCCGGCACCCTGATTCGAGCCAAATCGAGCTGCAGCCCTTTATCAAAAAGGCTCAACAGCTCCTGATTTAATAGCAAAAACCTAGAACAACACGCGACTGCGGATGGTACCCGGCACGTCGGCAAGTTTGGCCAGCGCCATGTCCGAATGCGCAGCGTCAATGTCGATCACCACATAGCCGACGGCCTCGTTGGTCTGCAAAAACTGCGAGGCAATGTTGATGCCGTTGCCGGCAAACACCTGGTTGATTTCGGCCAACACGCCCGGCACGTTGCGGTGAATATGCAGCAACCGGTGTTTGCCCGGATGGGCTGGTAGCGCCACCTCGGGAAAGTTGACCGACGAGGTCGAGGTACCGTTGTCGCTGTACTTGACAAGTTTTTCGGCGACCTCGATCCCGATGTTGGCCTGCGCCTCCATGGTGGAGCCGCCCACATGCGGTGTCAGGATCACGTTGTCGAGACCGCGCAGCGGCGAATCGAAGACGTCCTTGTTGCTCTTCGGCTCGACCGGGAACACATCAATCGCCGCGCCCAGCAGCTTGTTGCTGCGTAGCGCCTCGGCCAGCGGTTCGATCTCGACCACGGTGCCTCGCGAGGCGTTGATAAACACCGCGCCAGGCTTGATGGCGGCGATTTCG
>NZ_JAYWHI010000041.1:0-3803 GCF_043778355.1 Polaromonas sp. | reverse complement strand
GTACGTGGGGTGATACGCCCGGCTTCCAGCGCTATTGCAACAGTGATCGGCTTCATGGTGGAACCGGGCTCGAAAGTGTCCGTCAACGCGCGGTTACGCAGTTGCTCTCCGGTCAGGTTTTGACGCTTGTTCGGTTCATAACTCGGGTAGTTGGCCAGCGCCAGCACTTCACCTGTCACAGTGTCAAGTACCACCACACTGCCTGCCTTGGCCTTGTGGCGCATGACTGCATCGCGCAGCTTTTGGTAGGCAACAAACTGCACCTTGCTATCAACGCTGAGCTGAATGTCCTTGCCGTCCTGCGGCGGAACCTGCTCGCGAACGTCCTCCACCACGCGGCCCAGCCGGTCCTTGATAACGCGGCGTGACCCCACGCGACCGGACAGCTCTTTGTTGAAGTTCAGCTCAATGCCCTCTTGTCCGCGGTCTTCAACATTCGTGAAACCCACCACATGAGCCGCAGTTTCTCCTTCAGGGTACTGCCGCTTGTATTCTTTGCGTTGGTAGAGCCCCTTGATACCCAGAGCGGTTATCTTCTGGGCCACAGGATCGTCTACCTGCCTTTTGATCCAGACAAAACTCTTGTCTTCGTTGGCCAGTTTTTTATTCAGCTCGGCCAGCGGCATCTCCAGCAGGGCGGCCAGTGCGGCAAGCTGGGTCGGCGTCGCATCAACATCTTCCGGAATGGCCCAAATACTGGGGGCAGGGACACTGGACGCCAAAATCAGGCCATTGCGATCAAGAATGCGGCCACGGCTGGCTGGCAGTTCAAGCGTACGGGCAAAGCGGACTTCACCCTGGCGTTGGAAAAAATCGTTTCCGAACACTTGCACATAGGCAGCGCGGCTGGCCAGTCCCGCAAAAGCCAGGGCGATGGCGGCCACAATAAATTTACTGCGCCACACCGGTGTCTTGCTGGCAAGCAAGGGACTAGAGGTGTAGCGTACGCTCCTACTCATGGCCGGCCAGCTCCAACGCTAATTGCGCCCGACGATGTTGCACCCACCGCAGGCGCCGAACCAGAGTCTATAGCCTCTTTCTGGGTGACATATTGCGTGATGGCGGGCGTCACAGTGTGCATCTGCAAGCGCTCTTTCGCCAATTTTTCAACGCGCAAAGGCGTGGCCTGTGCCCTTTTTTCAACCTGTAGACGCTCATTTTCAGCCTCGATTTTTCGGCTCTGCGCTGCGGCTGTTTCAAGCTCGACATAAAGCCGGCGTGATTCGTACTGGGTATGCACAAGGTAAAGCGCACTACCGATCACGGCCAGTAGCAGTACCAGGTTGAAGCGAGTCATGCGTGTGCCCCGGTGCGCTCGGCAACACGCATAACGGCACTGCGTGAGCGCGGGTTGGCAGCGACCTCTGACGCACTTGGTTTAACGCGCCCCAACGCGGTCAGGCGCATGGCCTTGGGTACGGCAAATGGCACCCGCCTGTCGAAAACATCGCGCGAGTGCTCTGCAATGAATTGCTTGACGATACGGTCTTCGAGAGAGTGAAAACTGATCACCACCAAACGCCCGCCGGGTTGCAAAACATTCAGCGACGCAGCGAGTGCTTGTTGCAGCTCTTCAAGCTCGGCGTTGATGAAAATCCGAAGAGCCTGAAATGTGCGCGTTGCGGGGTCCTTGCCCGGCTCGCGGGTCTTGACCGCACCAGCCACGACGTCGGCCAGCTCGGCGGTGCTTCGAAGCGGTCCACGGACCGAGCGGCGCAGATCAATCGCCTTTGCAATCTGCCCAGCAAACCGTTCTTCTCCATAGTCACGAATCACCTCCGTCATGCTGTCGATAGACGCGTCCTGAAGCCAGTCGGCAACGCTCTGGCCGCGTGTGGTGTCCATACGCATGTCGAGCGGACCATCGGACCGGAATGAAAACCCACGTGCAGGATTGTCGATTTGCGGCGAACTGATGCCGAGGTCCATCAGCAGCCCAATAGCGCTTGCGGGTGCAAGTGCTGCAAGCTGGTTAAAGCCCTCGTGGCGAATCGCGAGCCGTGAGTCTGTGATGGTGCTGGCCTCGGCTATCGCTTCAGGATCCTTGTCAAAGGCTGTCAGGCGGCCGTCTGCCGATAGCCGGGAAAGGATTAGCCGTGAATGTCCGCCGCGCCCAAAGGTAGCGTCGATGTAGTGTCCGTCCGGCTTGATCTGAAGCGCTTCAACTGCCTCACTCAACAAGACGGTGCGGTGTGTCCATGTATGTTGCACCGTCTTCTTTCTAAAATGAAAAGTCTCTAAAGATATCGGGCATGTCACCCTTCATCTGCTCGGCTTCCTGGACGGCGTAAGTCTGGGCATCCCACAATTCAAAATAATTACCCATGCCCAAAAGCACCGTATCTTTGCTGATCCCGGCTGCTGAACGCAACTCGGGCGAGACCAGAACGCGACCGGTAGCGTCCATGTCTACATCCATGGCGTTGCCAAGAAAGATACGTTTCCACCACTGGGCCTGCATAGGCAGCGATGCGATGCGCTCACGAAACTTCTCCCACTCACTGCGGGGGAAAATCATGATGCATCCGTGCGGGTGCTTTGTCATGGTGAGCTGGCTGGCAGAGGTCGCGCTGAGCACATCACGATGCCGGGTCGGCACAGACAGCCGACCCTTGGTATCGAGAGCTACGAAAGACGCGCCTTGAAACACTGATGCAGACCTTTAGAACGCACTTTTTACCACTAAATTGCACTTCCTCCCACTTTATCAGGAAACAATTACCGCGCAAGTCATTTGCGATATTTTTTTCAATAGAATCAATAACTTAGAAGCTTTTCTTAAGAACAAGAAAAGTTAAAATGTGTTTTAAATTAAGTACTTAGCAAACGCAGTGAATGTGTTGCTTTAAACGAGTAACAGCGTATGTTACAACTGGCCAGCGGTGTGCCATGATTTCGAATCAGGAGTTGCGCGGTTTGAGGGAATCGCCAACGAAACCTTGGGCTTCGGTTACAACTGCAGCAGTCAATCCCGACGAGTCATGACTTTTGCATGCTCGGTGATGCCAATCACGTTGAAAAAAGCTGCCACCAAACGATTGACCTCGACAAACTGCACAGTTCGGCTTTCGGCCTCACGCGCAGACACCCAATTCAGCAATGTCCCAGCGGCCGAAAAATCCACCCGAATCAACTTGGCGCAGGAAATAACCAGAATGTCGGCCCCTTTGAGCTTGTCTTCGAGTTGCTCCAGCACGGCAACAGCATCGCCGTGCACCTGGCCTGACAGCTCGACCGATGAGAACCTGTTGATCTGCGCGTTCATCGAATCCGTCGGGGTTTCGCTGTCCAGGGCGCTCATGATGGACGGCACCGAGTCGCGGTACACATCACCAATGATGGTGTGGCCTGAAACCACTCCCTGCTCCAGGTCCATCGCCTTGTAGTCGCAGCGTGCACTCTCCCATGCTGGCGGCGAGACTTCGTAGGTCACACAAAAATCTAGGGCGGCGAGCTCAAACTCGTCTGGCCGGTGCGTGACGCGCAAGGCCTCCATACGCAGATGCCACCACTCTTGAGGCGTCTCCCGCTGGCCAGAAGGTGTCGCGTTTTGCAATACTTTTTGCAAATTGGCATCACCCATGAAGCGCAGTTGCACAGGCTGCGCAGACCAGTTGCCGAAGACCTTGCCCAGGGGCTCCACCGCAGCGGCATCAATGGCTTTGAGGTTACTCCAGTCCAGACACCAGGGCATGGAGGCCTTTGCCAGCGCCACCTTGAGTGCCGCGATCGTTTGAATGCCAACCGTGGAGGGGCAAATCCAGTTGGCTGCCATGCTGCTGGCTGGCGCCTTTCCGTCAGAG
>NZ_JAYWHI010000040.1:0-28824 GCF_043778355.1 Polaromonas sp. | reverse complement strand
GGGCGGGAGAAATCTCAAAACTGTCGGTCCGCTGCCGCGGCCGAATCCGAAGCGAGTCCCTCCACCCCGACACCCATAACATACAAGCGAAGCGAGTTCGAGCAAGACCCCGCTTTTACCGAGCACCGCAGGTTGCCTGTAGCGAAGCGGAAGGACCCAGACCATCGGGTCGCCTTTTTCTTTGCTTACTTTCTTTTTGGCGACGCAAAAAGAAAGTGAGTTGCCGCCGGGCAACCCCCGGCTTGTTGGAGGCATCGGCAAAACCAGCGCTTGCCTCGGCTTCGACATACTCAGCCCGAACGATGTAGCGCAGGCCCGTCCGCCACGGCTTGCTATGATTTCAATAGCTACCCACGCTCACCTGGCATGGGCCAGTGCCCGAAAAGACTCCAAAAATCAATCCACGCGGGCGCCGGAAGCCTTCACCACCTTCTCATACTTCGCCAGCTCGGCCTTCATGAAAGCACCGAACTGCTCCGGCGTGTTGGCCACCGGTTCGGCCATCAGCGCGGCAAAGCGGGTTTTGGCCTCGGGCGAGTTGAGCGCCGCGACAAAGGCCTGGTTCAGTTTGGCGACTACGTCTTTGGGCGTCGCAGCAGGCGCCACCAGGCCCCACCAGGTGTCGATGGCAAAACCCTTGAGCATCTCGGCCACGGCCGGCACCTCGGGCAACACGCTGCTGCGCTCGACGGTGGTCACGGCCAGGGCCTTGAGTTTGCCGGCCTTGATGTTGGCGGAGGCCGTCGCCAGATTGTCAAAGTTGAAGTCAACCTGCCCGCTCAGCAAGGCCAGTTGCGCCGGGTTGCCGCCGTTGTAGGGGATGTGCAGCGCGAAGATGCCCGCCTGCGCCTTGAACATCTCTCCGGCCAGGTGGCCGGCGCTGCCGTTGCCGCCGCTGCCGTAGTTGAGTTTGGCGGGGTTGGCTTTGGCGTAACGGATCAGGTCGGCCAGGCTGTTGATGTTCAGACGTTGGGCGGTGTCGGCGTTCATCACCAGCACATTGGGCACGCGCAGCATCTGCGTGATCGGCGCAAAGTCAGTCGCCGCGTTGTAGGGCATCTTGCTGTACAGCCAGGGGTTGATGGCGTGGGTGGCCACGGCGGCAATGCCGATGGTCAGGCCGTCGGGCGCAGCCTTGGCCACCACATCGGCGCCGATGTTGCCGCCGCCACCGGGACGGTTTTCAATGATGACGGTGCCCAGCGTGTCCTTGACACGTTCGGCCATCAGGCGTGCGGTCACATCAATCGGGCCGCCGGGCGCATATGGCACAACAATGCGCATGACCTTGGGCTGGGCCTGCACAGCCGACGCGGTGAAACAAAGGGCCAGGACCGCAGCCGACGAGAGTGCCAGCCGACGGGTTGCCGTCAGAAAAAAGAGGGAGGAAGAATTTGTTGTCATGGCCCCGATTGTGCAAAAAACCGGCGGCGGCGTCACCGTGGGATTCCCTAGGGGCCCGGACGCCCAGGCATCGCGCAGCGGCGAGGCAGGCACAATGGCGCTATCAATTCAATAGCTTTCCACGCCCGCTGCCTATGGGCTGGAGGCATAAACGACCTGTATTATTCGCCCAGATACGCCGCACGCACGCGCGGGTCGCTCAACAGATCCTTGGCTGCGCCGTTCATCGTGACCACACCGGACTCCATCACATAACCCCGGTCGGCAATGCCCAGCGCCCGGCTGGCATTTTGCTCGACCAGCAGCACCGTGACGCCGCGCGCCGAGACGTCTTTGACGACCTCGAAAATCTTGTCGACCATGATGGGGGAGAGGCCCATCGACGGCTCGTCGAGCAACAACACCTTGGGGCGGCTCATCAGCGCACGGGCCATGGCCAGCATCTGCTGCTCACCGCCGCTCATGGTGCCGGCGAGCTGGTCCTTGCGCTCGCGCAGGCGCGGAAAAATCGTGAACATCTTCTCGATGTCGTCGGCAATACCGGCCTTGTCGTCGCGGATGTAGGCGCCCATCTGCAGGTTCTCGGTGATGGTCATGCGGGTGAACACGCCGCGGCCTTCAGGCACCATGGCCAGGCCATCCTTGACCAGGTCCCAGGCGCCCTTGCCCTTGATGCTTTTGCCCAGGTATTCGATGTCGCCGTCGGCCATCGGCAAGGTGCCGGTGATGGCTTTCATGGTGGTGGTCTTGCCGGCGCCGTTGGAGCCGATCAGGGTGACAAGTTCGCCTTCGTTGACTTCAAAGTCAACCCCCTTGACGGCCTTGATGCCACCATAAGCGACCTTGAGCCCCGTGACCTTCAGAAGTGTGTTTGCCATGCTGCTGTTTCCCTTCAATGACCTGTGCCCAGATAGGCGGAGATCACTGTTTCGTTTTTCTGCACCTCGGAAGGCAGGCCCTCGGCAATCTGTTTGCCGTAGTCGAGCACCGTGACGCGGTCACACAGGCCCATCACGAGTTTGACGTCGTGCTCGATCAGCAAGATCGTGCGGTTGTCCTTGCGGATCTGGTCGATCAGCTCGCGCAACTGCACCTTCTCGGTCGCGTTCATGCCGGCGGCTGGCTCGTCGAGCGCAATCAGTTGCGGGTCGGTCGCCAGCGCGCGGGCGATCTCCAGGCGGCGCTGGTCGCCGTAACTCAGGGTGCGCGCCTTGAAGTCGGCGTATTTGCCAATGCCCACATAGTCGAGCAGCTCCTGCGAGCGTTTGGCAATGGCTGCTTCTTCAGCCTTGAAGCCGGGCGTGCGGAGCATCGCGCCGATCAAGCCAGACTTGGTGCGGATGTGGCGCCCAACCATGACGTTTTCGAGCGCCGTCATGTCGGCGAACAGACGGATGTTCTGAAAAGTGCGCGCAATGCCGGCCTTGGCGACTTCATGCACCGCCGATGGTTTGTAGGGCTTGCCGGCCAGCTCGAAGCTGCCGCTGTCGGGCGTGTACAGCCCGGTCAGCACGTTGAAGAAGGTGGTCTTGCCAGCGCCGTTAGGGCCGATCAGGCCATAAACCTGGCCGCGTTCGATGTGGATACCGACGTCGCTGAGGGCCTGCAGGCCGCCAAAGCGTTTGGAAACGCCAGAGACTTTGAGAATGGTGTCGCTCATGGCCATGCCTTATTTGTTGGATGTATTGGCATTGGCCAGCGACTTGCCGTGGTCCGGTGCCGGCCACAAACCGCGCGGTCGCGACAGCATGATCACGATCATGGCCAGCGCGATCAACAACTGGCGCAGGATGGCTGCGTCGAGGCGCCCACCTGTCATGGCCTGCAGCGGTCCGGCCACATGGCGCAGCACCTCGGGCAGCGCCGCCAGCAGCAGCGCGCCCAAAATGACACCCGGCAAATGACCAATGCCGCCAAGCACCACCATGGCGACGATCATCACCGACTCCATCAGGCTGAAGGACTCGGGCGATACAAAGCCCTGGAAGGCCGCAAACATCGAACCCGACACGCCGCCGAAGGTCGCGCCCATGCCGAAGGCCAGCAACTTGAGGTTGCGGGTGTTGATGCCCATGGCCTTGGCGGCGATTTCGTCTTCACGGATCGCCATCCAGGCGCGGCCGATGCGCGAGTTTTCCAGCCGGTGGCAAATCACCACCGACACAATCACCAGCACCAGAAACAGGTAGTAATACATGGTCACCGAGGCCACCTCGATGCCGAAGAAGCTGTGTGACTTGCCAAGGTCGAAACCGAAGAACTTCATCGAATCGATCTGGTTGATGCCCTTGGGACCGTTGGTCAGATTGATCGGACGGTCAAGGTTGTTCAGGAACACGCGGATGATCTCTCCAAAGCCCAGCGTGACAATGGCCAGGTAGTCGCCGCGCAGCTTGAGGGTGGGCGCGCCGAGGATGACGCCGAACAGCCCCGCCAGCGCGGCGGCCAGCGGAATGACGGCCCAGATGGGCAGATGCAGGCCGTTCGGAAATTCAGCCGCAATCCACGGAAACGCGCTGGCCAGATGCGGAGACCCCAGCAGGGCGAACAGATAGGCGCCGACCGCAAAAAAGGCGACGTAGCCCAGGTCCAGCAGGCCGGCGTAACCGACGACGATGTTCAGACCGAGTGCCAGCAGCACATACAGCAGCGCCATGTCGACAATACGCACCCAGGCGTTGCCGCCCTGCTGCAGCAACAGGGGCAGGACCAGCATGGCGACCGCAACAACCAGAAAAGATAGGAGTCTGTGTTTTTTCATCATGGTGCTCTCCTTCTTCTAGGCCCGGTCCGCCACCCGTTCACCAAGCAGGCCGGACGGCCGCAAGGTGAGCACAAAAATGAGCACCACAAAGGCAAAGATGTCTGAGTACTGGCTGCCCAGCACGCCGCCGGTCCAGGTGCCAAGGTAGCCGCCGCCAATGGCTTCAATCAGCCCGAGCAAAATGCCGCCCAGCACCGCGCCACCGAGGTTGCCAATGCCGCCGAAGACCGCCGCGGTAAAGGCCTTGAGACCCGGCAGAAAGCCCATGGTGTGTTGCACCGTGCCGTAGTTGGACGCGTACATCACGCCGGCCAGCGCCGCCAGCACCGCGCCGATGATGAAGGTCGCCGAAATCACGGTGTCGGGTTTGACGCCCATCAGCGCCGCCACGCGCGGGTTCTCGGCCGTGGCACGCATCGCGCGGCCCAGCTTGGTGTAGTTGACCAGGTACATCAGGATCGCCAGTGACACGGCCGTGGCGCCCAGGATGAAAATTTGCGTGACGGTGATCACCGCGCCGCCGAGCTGCAAGGGCTCGGAAGGCAGCAAGGTCGGGTAAGGCTTGTAGTTGGGCTTCCAGATGATCATGGCCAGCGTCTGCAGCAGGATGGACATGCCGATAGCGGTGATCAGCGGTGCCAGCTTGGGCGAGTTGCGCAGCGGCCGGTAGGCAACTTTTTCAATCGCAAAGTTGAGCGCACCGCAGACCACAAACGCAATCAGCAGCGAGATGATCAGAATCACCCAGCCCGGTGTGCCCGGCATGGCCTCCTGCATCCAGATGATGATGGTCCAGCTCGTCAGGGCGCCCACCATCAGCACCTCGCCATGCGCAAAATTAATCAAATTGATGATGCCGTACACCATGGTGTAGCCTAGGGCCACCAGGGCATACATGCTGCCCAGCACCAGCCCGTTGATGATTTGCTGAAGCAAAACTTCCATACTCACTCTCCCGTTGAATTCAGTTGCCAGCTCCGCCCCGCACCATGCGCAGCCGCGTTGCGTGGGATCACCACGCAATCGCGCGAGTTAACAAAAAGCCCGCCTATCAAAACCAGCGGACTGGATTGGGTGGCGAGCTAATGCGCAAATTGTAGCCATGGCCCTCTAGCGAGAATCGGGCCAGCGCAGCCGTTTTTGCGGGGTTTACCCTTGAGGAATTTTATTCTCTGGGCAAGCGAGCGGACCGGCAAGCGGCCGTTCGAGTCAGCTCTTTTGGTCGTTTTTCGACTTCAAGTCCTTGAGCTTTTCCGCAATGCGGATTTCAAGGCCGCGATGGACCGGCCGGTAAAAACCTGGCTCCGCCATGCCTTCGGGCAAATAGCTCTCGCCGGCGGCGAAGCCGTCCTCTTCGTCATGTGCATAGCGGTAATTTTTGCCGTAATCCAGCGCTTTCATGAGTTGGGTGGGCGCGTTGCGCAGGTGCAGCGGCACTGGCCGGGTAGCGTCTTTCTTGACAAAGGCCCTGGCCTCGTTAAATGCCTTGTAGACGGCGTTGGACTTGGGCGCCACCGCCAGGTAGACCACACACTGCGCCAGCGCCAGCTCGCCCTCTGGCGAGCCCAGACGCTCGTAAACCTCGGCGGCATCAAGTGCCAGCCGCAAGGCGCGCGGATCGGCCAGGCCGATGTCTTCGCTGGCCATGCGGATCAGGCGACGCGCCATGTATTTGGGCTCGGCCCCGCCATCGAGCATGCGCACCAGCCAGTAAAGCGCCGCGTCCGGGTCGGAGCCGCGCACCGACTTGTGCAGCGCCGAGATCGTGTCGTAAAACTGCTCGCCGCCCTTGTCGTAACGGCGCATCTGCTGGCCCAGCACCTTGATCAGCCAGGTTTCGGTCACCTCCACCCTGCCGCCTTTTTTCTCGCGCCGTGCGGCAACATCCAGCGTCTCCAGGGTATTGAGCAGGCGCCGGGCATCGCCGTCGGCATAAGCCACCAGCTTGTCCACCGCTTCGGATGCTATGGATTCGATAGCTGGCAGCGCTTGCCCTGCGAGGATCTTGGCAATGATTTGTTTGAGATCGTCGTCGCCCAGCGGCTGCAGCACATACACCACGGCGCGCGACAGCAAGGCGGAGTTGACCTCGAAAGAGGGGTTTTCGGTGGTGGCGCCTATGAAGGTGAAGAGACCGCTTTCGACATGCGGCAAAAAAGCGTCCTGCTGGGATTTGTTGAAGCGGTGCACCTCATCGACAAACATGATGGTGCGCCTGCCCTGCCCCTGCCAGATGCTGGCTTGTTCGACCGCTTCGCGAATGTCCTTGACGCCACCGAGCACCGCCGAGATGGTGATGAAATGCGCGTCGAAGCTGTTGGCCATCAGCCGGGCAAGGGTGGTCTTGCCGACACCCGGCGGGCCCCAGAGGATGCAACTGTGCGGCTGACCGGATTCGAAGGCAATACGCAAGGGCATGTCTTCACCGAGCAGGTGTTGTTGGCCAATCACCTCGCCGAGCGACTGGGGCCGGAAACGCTCGGCCAGCGGTGCTGCAGTTTTGGCATCCGCGCCGGAGCCGAACGAAGTCTCAGCGCGTGTGGCCATGCTGCAAAGTTTACTGGCGGATCACGTCCGCGCCGGCGGGTGGCTTGAACTGGAACCCGGCCGTATTCAGCGACGGATTGACCTCGAAATTGCTGAAGGTCATGACTGAACGCTGACCAAAGCTGTCCAGAATTTCCAGCCGGGCCAGCTCGCTGCCTTTGGCGCTTTCCTTGAAACCGACCGTGATGCTCTGAACCTGACCGTCTTTGGTCTTTGGCGTCGCCTGGATCCATTCGAGACCATCTTTGTCGGGTTGCGGCACCAGCGTGAAATCGTTCTGCAGCGCCCTGATGTCAGCAGCCGCGGCAATCACGGCGGCGGGCGTGCCGCCCAGCACCTGGCTGAGCTTGCGCGCCGTGACCTGGTTCAGGTCCACGTCGTGCAGCCACAAGGTCTGGCCATCGGAGACGATGCTTTGTTCAAACGGCTTGGTATAGACAAACTTGAAGCGGTTGGGCCGCAGGAACTCAAAAGTACCGCTGGAGGTTTTGGTTTTGGCGGACTGCCCATCACGCGCCGGGCTGGTCACCACCTGGGTGAAGGCGGCGCGCCCGCTTTTGGTGTTCTTGACGAAGGCCTCAAGGCTTTCCAGCCCACTGACCGTGGAAACCTGGGCGCTGGCAGCGACAGCGACCAGGCCCATCAGGCCAGCCAGCGTGAAACGCAAAGCGCGGCAGATAACAGGGGCGACGGGGGATGAAAAAGTAAGCTTCATGGTGTTCCAGGTGATGTCGGGCGGCGAGCGATGCACATGTCCTTGGGACACCGCCGCGCCGGATTGGTTGCCAGAACAATGTATCGGGGCAGTAAAGGCCGGCCTGTCATCCTTCGGCGCGCGCAGGCACCAGAATTTCACGCTGGCCACTGCCCGACATGGCGCTGATCATTCCCGATTTTTCCATCTCTTCGAGCATGCGGGCGGCCCGGTTGTAGCCGATCTTCAGATGCCGCTGGACCAGGGAGATCGAGGCCTTGCGGTTTTTCAGCACGATTTCCACGGCCTGGTCATACATCGGGTCCTTGTCGCCCTCGCTGCTGCCGCCGCCATCCCCCAGCAGATCGCCTTCGCCGTCAACGGTGCCGCCTTCGAGCACACCGTCGATGTAGTTGGGCTCGCCCTGCTGCTTGAGGTAAGCGACCACGCGGTGGACTTCGTCGTCACTGACAAATGCGCCGTGCACCCGGATTGGAAAACCGGTACCGCTGGGCATGTAGAGCATGTCGCCCATGCCCAACAAAGCTTCGGCGCCCATCTGGTCGAGGATGGTGCGGCTGTCGATCTTGCTGCTGACCTGGAAAGACAGGCGCGTCGGAATGTTCGCCTTGATCAGGCCGGTGATCACATCAACGCTGGGACGCTGCGTGGCCAGCACCAGATGAATACCGGCTGCGCGCGCTTTCTGCGCCAGCCGCGCAATCAGTTCCTCGATCTTCTTGCCGACCACCATCATGAGGTCGGCCAGCTCGTCGATCACCACCACAATGTAAGGCAGGCGCTCCAGCGGCTCGGGCTGCTCCGGCGTCAGGCTGAAGGGGTTGTAGATGAACTCGCCGCGCGCCTTGGCTTCATCGATCTTGACGTTGTAACCCGCCAGATTGCGCACACCCATCTTGCTCATCAGCTTGTAGCGCTTTTCCATCTCGGCCACACACCAGTTCAGGCCGTGCGCGGCCTGGCGCATGTCGGTGACCACGGGCGCGAGCAGGTGCGGGATACCTTCGTAAACGCTCATTTCCAGCATTTTGGGATCAATCAGCAACAGGCGCACATCGCGCGCATCGGCCTTGTAGAGCAGGCTCAAAATCATCGCGTTGATGCCGACCGACTTGCCGGAGCCGGTGGTACCGGCGACCAAGCAATGCGGCATCTTCGCCAGATCGGCCACCACCGGCGCACCGCTGATGTCTTTACCCAGACCGATGGTCAGCATGGACTTGGCTTCGTTGTAGACCTGCGAGCCGAGAATCTCGCTGAGCTTGATCGACTGGCGCTTGGCGTTGGGCAGCTCCAGTGCCATGTAGTTCTTGCCGGGAATGGTCTCGATCACGCGGATCGACACCAGGCTCAGCGCGCGGGCCAGGTCCTTGGCCAGATTGACAATTTGCGCGCCCTTGACACCGGTGGCGGGTTCTATCTCGTAACGCGTGATCACCGGCCCTGGCGCAGCGGCGACCACGCGCACCTCGACGCCAAAGTCCTTGAGTTTTTTCTCGATCAGGCGCGAGGTCATCTCCAGCGTTTCGGGCGCCACCGTTTCCTGCCGCACCAACGCGCCGTCGAGCAGATCGACCTGGGGCAGCTTGGAGTCCGGCATCTCGCTGAACAGCGGTTTTTGCCGCTCCTTGGCGACACGTTCGCTCCTGGGAATGTCGGCCAGCGTCGGTTCAATCAGCACCGGAAGCGGGTGGTGCTCCTCAATTTCGATGCGTTCTTCATGCAGCGTTTCTTCGCGCTGGCGGGCCGCAACCCGGCCCACCGCCAGGTCCTCGGCGATCTCGCGTTTTTCGCGGCGCGATTCAACCAGCTCGTCAATCCATGCACCTATGCGCTGGGCGGTATGGGCCCACGAGAAAGAAAAGACCACTGACACCGCGATCACGCCGAGGGCAATCCAGACCAGTCCCGAGCCGGTAAAGCCCAGCCATTTCACGCTGGCCGGACCGACCAGGTAGCCCAGGACCCCGCCCGCGTGCCCCCCTGGCAACAGGGATTCAAAGCGGTAAAGGCGCGACCATTCCAGTCCGGAACTGGCCAGCAGCAACAGCACGAGGCTGGACCAGAACCGGAGGCGTCCGACGGCCGAAACCGAGGTCGGCTGGCTGCGCAAGCCCCGCGCGAGCGAACCGAGCCATGCGCGCACACCCGCAGCCAGCGCCCACCACACCGAAAATCCGCACAAGAAGTAGCTGGCATCCGCCAGATGCGCGCCCAGTCGCCCGCCCCAATTACGGGCAGCAGCCTCAGTCGCTTCCCGGCTACCGGTGGTGGACCAGGCCGCGTCCTGAGGTGAGTAGCTGATCAGTGCGCCCAGCCAGAAGGCCAGCGCCAGCAGACCGAGAATCAGGCTGACTTCGTGGGCAAAGCGTTTCACGCCGCCGGCAACAGGTGCAGCGGCAGAAGTTCTGGTGTTCAAGGTGTCGAGGGAGTAAGTCATAAAACCAGGGCTGAGCTTACCTCAGTTGAACTGGCGCCCATGACCCCACAGACGGCAAAAATCGGTCGTTCAACCCAGGGAATTGAGACGATCCTTGACCCACATTGAGCCATCGGCGCGTGTCTCGATGTAACCGCGCTCTTCCAGGTCTTTCATCACGCGGCTGACCATTTCGCGCGAGGCGCCGACCATCTTGGCCAGATCCTGACGCGACACCTTGTCTCGAATGACGGTGTTGCCCTCACGATCGGGAACAGCAGACTCCAGCAAGGCCCTGGCAACGCGGCCATACACGTCCATCAGGGCCAGTGATTCAATCTTGCGGTCGGCATGGCGCAGGCGCTGCACCAGGCCTTTCATGACCGCATACGCCATGGAGCTGTTTTCGGGCAGGCAGCGGGCGAACTCCGGCCGACCGACCACCAGCACATCGGTCTGGACTTCGGTGCGGACCGTGGCTGAATGCGGTTCGCTGTCGATCAAACTCATTTCACCGACATAGTCGCCAGGATGCAAGGTCGCCAGAATGACCTCCCGTCCACGGGCATCGGTGGTCACGACGCGCGCCCGCCCGGTCAGCAAAATCGCCAGGGCATTGGACTGTTTGCCTTGCTCGACGATGGCTTCTCCGCGCTTGTAACGCCGTTTGATCACGGCCGCAGCAATCGATTCCGCCTGCGGCGCGGTCAACATGGAAAACAGGGGTACCCGGCGAATCAGTTCAAGGTTGGACACCATCGTGGACATATCAAACTTCTCCTGCTTGCGTCACCGAAGGGGCTTCGCTCGAGTTCTTACAATGCGTCAAAGGCAACCGCCGAATTTTCAGGCCGCTGGGTTTGAAACCTTCCAGCCAGCCCCAGCTATTTACGACTCTAACTGAGTTCCAATGCTTTCCGAATCAGAATTTCACTTATGAACCACTCCAAAGTACTCATCCTGGGTTCAGGCCCCGCCGGTTATACCGCCGCAGTTTATGCAGCTCGCGCCAACCTCAATCCGGTATTGATCACCGGCATTGCACAGGGCGGTCAGCTCATGACCACCACCGACGTGGACAACTGGCCTGCGGACGCCATGGGCGTGCAAGGACCTGACTTGATGCAGCGTTTCCTGGAGCACGCCGAGCGTTTCAAGACGCAGATCATTTTTGACCACATCAACAAGGTCGACTTCAGCCAGCGTCCTTTCACACTGACGGGCGACAGCGGCACCTATACCTGCGACACCTTGATCATCGCCACCGGAGCCTCGGCGAAGTACCTGGGCTTGCCTTCGGAAACCGCTTTCATGGGCCGGGGTGTATCGGGCTGCGCCACTTGCGACGGTTTTTTCTACCGTGACCAGAAGGTCTGCGTGGTCGGCGGCGGCAACACGGCCGTGGAAGAAGCGCTGTATCTGTCGAACATTGCCAGCAAGGTGGTGCTGGTACACCGCCGCGACAAGTTCAAGGCCGAGGCCATCCTGATCGACAAGCTTCACGAGAAAGTCGCCGCCGGCAAGATCGAGCTGAAATTGCATCAAACCCTGGACGAAGTTCTGGGGGACGGCGCGGGCGTCAACGGCGTGCGACTCAAAAGCACCCAGTCAGGCACGACCGAAGACATTGCCCTGCAAGGCTGTTTTATCGCCATCGGCCACCAGCCCAACACCGACATTTTTGCCGGTCAGCTCGAAATGAAAGACGGCTACATCATTACCAAAACCGGGCTCCAGGGTTTTGCCACCATGACCAGCGTGCCGGGCGTGTTTGCTGCCGGTGACGTGCAGGACCATGTCTACCGCCAGGCCATTACCAGCGCCGGGACCGGGTGCATGGCGGCGCTGGACGCCCAGCGCTTCCTTGAGCAAAGCAGCTAGAACGCAGCTTGGGGCCGGTTCGTGAGGGACGCTGCCAACCAGAGTTGGCGGCTTGTGATTTTCAGGCTATAATCTATGGCTTAGCTGAGCATCCTCCGGGAGCCGGCATCCGATTTCTATTTTTTTACGGAGAGTGCTCATGGCACGCGTCTGTCAGGTAACGGGCAAAGGCCCGATGGTGGGGAACAATGTTTCCCACGCCAACAACAAAACCAAGCGCCGGTTTTTGCCTAATCTGCAACACCGCCGTTTCTGGGTCGAAACCGAAAACCGTTGGGTGCGTCTGCGCGTCACCAGCGCCGGTTTGCGCCTTGTTGACAAGCTCGGTATCGACGCGGTCCTGGTGGACCTTCGTGCCCGCGGCGAAATCTAAGGAGCATCATCATGGCTAAAGGCGCGCGCGAAAAAATCAAGCTGGAATCAACTGCCGGCACTGGTCACTTCTACACGACCACCAAAAACAAGAAGACCACCCCTGACAAGATGCTGATCATGAAGTTTGATCCCAAGGCACGCAAACATGTGGAATACAAGGAAATCAAGCTGAAGTAATTCAGATTGGTTCGGCGCTGCCTGGCAGCGTTTTTTAGAAAACCCGCTGGCTCCCGGCGGGTTTTTTTATGCCTGCTGCTTGATGGGAAGGGATCAATCGCCGAATTTGTCATTGCGGGCCTGACGCGCAATCCATGTGGCGCGGACCTGGAACAGTAGTTCACGCGGCATGGATCCCGGATCAAGTCCGGGATGACGGTCATGGTGCAATGGTGCACCACTCATGAAAAAGCCGCAGCAGCGATAACGCTGGTGCGGCTTGGTGTGAAGCAGGACTTTAATTAAGCGCGTGCGGCGCGCAGATTCATGGAAAATTCGCGCAAGGCGGTGATACCGCTTTCTTCAGCGCGGCGGCACCAGGCTTGCAGGTCACCGGCCAGTTGCTCGCGCGATGCGGAGGTCGACAACCACATTTGACGCAATTCTTCGCGCATGGTGACCATCTTGTCGAGCACAGGGTGCTCGGCACGGGCCTGGGCAATCTGGGGCTTGGCAGCCGCAGGGACCTTGTCGTCATCACGGTGCAGCCAGCGGTTGGCAACTTTCAGCACCGAGATGTCGGCCTTGCGGGCTTTGAGTGCCTCGATCTCGATCTTGCCGGCACGGCGCAGTTCGCGGGCAAAGCCGGCCATCACTTCATAGCGGTGCGCAATCAGGGCTTCCAGCGTTTTCTCGTCGGCCACCGGCTGGATGGAACCGAGTGTCAGTTTGGGCGGCAACTTCTTGACAGTTGCCAGGCCAACCTTTTCCAGGGCGCGGATGTAAACCCAGCCAATGTCGAACTCATACGGCTTGACCGAAAACTTGGCCGATGTCGGGTAGGTATGGTGGTTGTTGTGCAACTCTTCACCGCCAATCATGATGCCCCAGGGCGAGATGTTGGTACTGGCGTCCGGTGCCTCGAAGTTGCGGTAACCCCAGTAGTGGCCAATACCGTTGATGATGCCGGCCGCCGTCACGGGGATCCAAACCATTTGCACCGCCCACACGGCCAGGCCAGCTGCGCCGAACAATGCCAAGTTGATGATCATCATCAGGCCAACGCCTTGCCAGCTGTAACGCGTATACAGATTGCGTTCGAGCCAGTCGCTCGGCGTGCCATGGCCGAACTTGGCCATGGTTTCCTTGTTTTTGCTCTCGGCACGGTACAGCTCCGCGCCCTGCCAGAACACCTTCTTGATGCCATGCGCCTGCGGGCTGTGCGGGTCGTCCATGGTTTCACATTTGGCGTGGTGCTTGCGGTGGATGGACACCCATTCCTTGGTGACCTGACCGGTCCCCAGCCAGAGCCAGAAGCGGAAAAAGTGTGACGGGATTGCGTGCAGGTCCATGGCGCGATGCGCCTGGTGACGGTGCAGGTAAATCGTCACGCTGGCGATCGTGATATGGGTCGTCACCAGCGTGTACAGCACGATTTGCCACCAGCTGGCAGCAATCAGTCCATGAGCCAACCAGTCGAGGGCGGCATCAAACAAAATCATGGGGGTCCTTTAAACAATTTGTAACAAAGCCCGACGTCACCTTGCAAAACCGTGTTTGGGCGTTGCCCCTATTGTAGGCGGGGCGGGACAAATCACCAAACCTCAGCCATGAAGAAACCCGCGTTTCCGGTAAAACTACGGTAAATCCGGAAAACTCGCAAAAGATTCGCGATTCAACGGCTTCGTGCTGCTAAATGTTTCAAACTTTTTGCCAAACTGCAGCGAAAAACCCGTCGGTCTGATGCAGATAGGGCCACAGGCGCAAGTAAGGTCCGCTGCATAACCTGGCGGCATCTTCCACACCAAGGTGCGTCAAAACGTCACTGGTTTCAAGGGGAGTGAAATCTTTATTTGCGTCAGTGAAGGCTTGGGCGATGGCTTCGTTTTCATCGCGCAACACGCTGCAAGTGGCGTACACCAGCCGCCCGCCGGGTTTGAGCAGACGTGCGGCGCTTTGCAGAATCGCAGCCTGCTTGGCCGTCAGTTCTTCAATTGCCTTGGGGCTTTGTCGCCATTTCAGGTCGGGATTGCGCCGCAAGGTCCCCAGCCCGGAACAGGGAGCATCAATCAGCACACGGTCGATCTTGCCGGCCAAACGCTTGATGCGATCGTCGCGTTCGTGGGCAATCGCCACGGGATGGACATTCGACAGGCCACTGCGCGCCAGCCGGGGTTTCAGGGCGTCGAGGCGGTGGCCCGAGGTGTCGAAGGCGTACAGCCGCCCGGTGTTACGCATGCTGGCGCCCAGAGCGAGGGTTTTGCCGCCGGCGCCGGCGCAGAAGTCGACGACCATTTCGCCGCGTTTGGCATCGACCAGCAGGGCCAACAGTTGCGAGCCTTCGTCCTGCACCTCGATGGCGCCACGGGTGAAGGCGTCCAGCTTGTTCAAGGCCGGTTTGGTCGTCATGCGCAGACCCCACGGGGAATACGGGGTTGCTACTGTTTTAATAGCCGCTTTGGCAAGCTCCTTCTGGACTTCAGCCCGCTTGTCCTTGAGCGTGTTGACGCGCAGATCCAGGCCAGCGGGCGCATTGAGGCTTTCAACCAGCGGCCAGAAGTCGTCACCGAGCTGGGCTTTCAGCGGTTCAACCAGCCAGGCCGGCAGGTTGTGCCGGTGCAGCTCCATCAGGTCCTCCGGTTTGACCTGGTCGCAGCGGGTCAGCCAATCCTTCTCCTGATCATTGAGCGCGCCCATGAGAAAATCCCGCTCCGCAGCGAACCCGAGAATGGCGAGTCGCCGCTCGGTCGGGCCACTGCCGTGCTGAGCCAGATAGGTGTAAAGGTTTTTCTTGCGCAGCACACCATAAATTGTTTCGGCCACGGTGGCGCGCTCGCGCGGGCCCAGTCGTTGCTCACGGAAGTGGCGTGACACCACCATGTCGGCGGGGTGGTCGAAGCGGAGAACCTGCTTGAGGAGAACAGTACAACTGTCGAGTAAGGCGTTAGGATGCATGCCCTATTGTCCCACCGCAGGCCCACAGGCCGCTCCCGCTACCAGGAAACCCATGTCCGACGAACTCCCGCCGCTGATAGAAACGCCACCCGGCCTGTACCGCCACTACAAGGGCTTGATGTACGAGGTGGTGGGCACGGTGCGGCACAGCGAAAGCCTGGAGCCGATGACGCTGTACCGCGCGCTGTACGGCGACAAGGGCCTCTGGGTGCGTCCGGCTGCGATGTTCAATGAAGAGCTGGTGATAAACGGCATCCGCCAGCCGCGTTTCGCCAAACAATCGCAACAGCCGTAATGACCGTGACCGGCCCCGTCGCCGATAATCATGGGTTATGTCCTCTCCCCACGAATTCACCGAAATTGAAAAGCAGGTCAAGCGCCGCCGCACGTTTGCCATCATTTCCCACCCCGACGCGGGTAAAACCACGCTGACCGAAAAGCTGCTGCTGTTCTCCGGCGCGATCCAGATCGCCGGCAGCGTCAAGGCACGCAAGGCGGCGCGTCACGCCACCTCCGACTGGATGGAGATCGAAAAGCAGCGCGGCATCTCGGTGGCTTCGTCGGTGATGCAGATGGAATACCGCGACTGCGTGATCAACCTGCTCGACACCCCTGGCCACCAGGACTTCTCTGAAGACACCTACCGCGTGCTGACGGCCGTGGACGCCGCACTGATGGTGATCGACGCGGCCAACGGCGTGGAACCGCAAACACGCCGCCTGCTGCAGGTTTGTCGCGCGCGCAACACGCCCATCCTGACCTTCGTCAACAAGATGGACCGCGAGGTGCAGGACCCGATGAGCGTGATGGACGAGATCGAGCAGGAACTCGGCATGACGGTCGTGCCTTTCACCTGGCCGGTCGGCATGGGCAAGCTGTTTCACGGCGTTTACGACCGGCGCGAAAACCGCATGCGTGTGTTCAGCCCCGGCGAGGACAAGGCCGGCGGCGACGATGAAATCCTGGCGGGACTGGACAACGCCGAAGCGGCCAAACGTTTTGGCGCCGAATTTACGCAGGCACAGGACGAACTCGAGTTGCTGGAAGGCGCGTCGCCCGAGTTCAGCCGTCAAGATTTCCTGAGCGGCAAACAAACCCCGATGTTTTTCGGCTCGGCCATCAACAACTTCGGCGTGCAGGAAGTGCTGGACGCGCTGGTTGACCTGGCGCCGGCACCGGCCGAACGCGCAGCCCTGCAGCGCGTGGTGCAACCCGAGGAAAAGAAATTCTCCGGCGTGGTCTTCAAGATCCAGGCCAACATGGACCCGGCCCACCGCGACCGCATCGCCTTTCTGCGCGTTGCCAGCGGCGAGTTCACGCGCGGCATGCGGCTCAAAGTGGTCCGCAGCGGCAAGGAGCTGCGCCCCAACACCGTGGTGAGTTTCATGAGCCAGCGCCGCGAGCTGCTGGACACCGCCTTCGCCGGCGACATCATCGGCATCCCCAACCACGGGGTGCTGCAACTCGGCGACACGCTGACCGAGGGCGAAGCGCTGCAATTCACTGGCCTGCCCTTTTTTGCGCCCGAGATGTTCCGCGCGGTCGAGGTCGCCGACCCGCTGCGCAGCAAGCAGCTGCGCGCCGGCCTGACCCAGCTCGGTGAGGAAGGCGCGATTCAGGTCTTTCGCCCGATTGCGGGCTCGCTGCTGCTGCTGGGCGCGGTGGGGCAATTGCAATTTGAAGTGGTCGCGCACCGGCTGGAGCATGAATACGGCGTCAAGGCCCGCATCATGGGCAGCCAGTTCAACCTGGCGCGCTGGGTCACCAGCGAGGACCCGAACGAGCTTAAAAAATTCATGGATGCCAACTCCCACCGCGTGGCACTCGACGCCGTGGACGCCCCCACGCTGCTGGTGGACCACAGCGCCACCCTGCGCGCGGTGGAGCAGCAGTGGCCCAAGATCAAGTTCCACGCGCTGCGCGAACACGCCGGGCTGGTGTTCCAGTCAAAAATATAGTCTTTCAGGCCTCCAGCCCATGGCTGGCGGTCGCAAGCAGCTATCAATTCAGTAGCAAATTGTCAGCCACGGTCGCCCGGGCTTCCCGCTTCAGGGGGATATCTGCAGTTGCCCGGGCTCCAGCAGCACAAAATGCGCAACGCGCCCTTTCTCCCGCTTGCCGTCATCGCTGACGATAACGATGTATGACACACCATCGATCAAGGCTGTGCTCAACCCTTCCGCCCGTTCAAAGTGCAGCAAGCCGGGAACCGTGACGCGGTGTGCAGGCGACAGGGCTTGACCGTCCCAGAACCAGAGTCCAAATGGCTGGTCCGTCAGCGATGCGGGTCCACTGATGATCAGGTAACCGCCAAGCGCCGCGATCCAGGCCATGCCGCGAATCCCCTGCCCGCCCAGATCCAGTGTCAGCAAGCCGCCCGACAGGCGCGGAGGCTCGCCAGCGTCAAACATGGCAGTCGGGTTGGTTATGCTCGCGATGATGGCTGCGCCGTCCAGCAGGGGGCTGCGAAACCCCACCAGAAAACGCTCCCGGTCCGGCGTGATCTCCAGCGCCTCGATGTTGAGGCCACCGTCCGACTTGACGTTTTCGATCCGGGCGGCGCCTGCCAGTACCGGGTGCGCTGCGACCAGGGCCGGCTTGAGCCCGCCGACAACCAGGGGTTCGCGAACGCGGTCCCCCTCGATCCGGAAACGCACCAGCTTGTCGCGCGACTTCTTCTCGTCCCCATCGTCATTGCGCGAGTGCGAGGTCAGCGCGTAAAGCCAGCCCTGGGTGTCGGCCGTCAACCCTTCCAGGTCATCGAGCTTCCAGAACGCATCGTTCCCCTCGAACCAGCCAGGCCCCATGGCCCGGCTCTTGACCGTGCCATCGGCGCTCAGCGTGACCAGACTCAATGGATGCGCCTGTTCGTCCTCGACCACCAGGAAGCGTCCATCGGCAAGCTGCTGGATGGCCGATGGTTCGTAGAGGCCCGTCAGTGGCAGGAACCGGGGCGGGGCAGGCATGGCGGGTCTCCAAAAAGTGACGGGCCCTCACTGTAGCTATAAACGGGACGCAGGTGCGCGTGGCGGGCAATGGTCGGTCTGCTGCACACCCACACCTTTGCCGCCAGCGCCCGGTCCAGCTCAGTTGGCTTTCAGGAAATCTCCGACTTCCAGCAGAATCAACTCGTTGTCATCGGCCTTGTTCGGCTCCCGGCTGCTGGAAAACGGCAGGTTGTTGTCGTTGCCCACGATGATGTGGGTGGCATCCACCACGTCGACGTTTTCAATCGTGAAGAAGGGAAAGGTCAGCACGCCATTGTTCAGCGGTTTGCGCGCCAGCTTGTTGGGGTCGTTTATCGCCATCAGGTCGATATAGCCGATCTTGCGCACGACCGAGCCGACATTGGCCTCGCTGAGTTCGACCTTGTAGACCCGCTTGAATTTCGCGAGGTCATGGAAGCAGTCGGTGCGCCTCACACCTTCGGGGCAGGCCTTGTCTGCCGTGCCTTCGCCGTTGTCACGCTCGATGATCAGCCCGGTCGTGTCGTCGATCATGTTGAAGTCGCCAATCGCGTGGCTGGCGCCTTCGAGCACATATTTCCAGTGGCGACCGGTCCAGCTTTCGGTCTTCACGTCGAATTCAAGCACGCGCAGGTAGTCCTTGCCATCGAGTTTTTCGTTGCCCTTGGTCGTTGCATCCCACAAGGCGCCTTCCAGCAGCGCATACAGCTTGCTGCCGTCTTTTGAAGCGGCCATGCCTTCGTAACCCTTGGAGCGACGCACCTGAAAGTCCACCACACCGCCGGGCATGCCAGGCGTGGTCACCGCCGGATGATCGGGCGAACGTACCAGCTTGCCATCGACCTGGGTTTCAAACACGGCCAACACCCGGCCCTTCATGTCGGCCTTGATCAGGTAAGGGCCGAACTCGTCGCCAATCCAGAACGCGCCGCCGGCGATCTGGAAACTTTCAGTGTCGAAGTCGCTGCCGGTCAGGTAGCGCTGTTTCGTTCCCTCCTGGACGATGCGAAATGGCACCTTCTTGTTCGGATCACTCAGAAAAATCGTCTCCAGCCGCTTCATGCCGCCGCCCTTGAAATCCACGGCATACCGGTTCAGATAAAGCATGGAATCGGGCGAATTGGCCTTCGCGCCCGAGCCGTTGTCAGTCAGGATCCAGAAGCTGCCGTCTGCCATCTTCTTGATGCCGGAGTGGCCTTGAATGGGCTGGCCCTTGAAGGGCAACGAAACGCCGGTGGGGCGGCCCGCCGACAGGCCTTCGACCGTACCCAAGGCCTCGACACGTTTGCCGGTGGTGAATTTTCCGGCACTCCGGAGGTCTTGCGGCGCGTCCTTGGGTGCGGCGATGAAAGACTGCGCCGGCAGCAGCGCGTGACCCGCCAGCGTGGCCGGGAAGGCGGTCTGTGCATGCAGCGGCGCGGCCAGCAGCGCGGCGGCCAGCGCGGGGGAAATCGACATGAACATGTAGCGCCGGGTGGCAGCAGGGCGGGAATAAAACATGGGTCATCCGTTGTTGTTGGAACACGCATGGTGGTCAATTGTTGTGACATCGTGATGACCGGACGCCTGGCGACCGGACAACACACACATCTGCCATAAGCTATGCCGATGGACAGTAAGACAAGCTGGCGCGGTTTTCTTGGGGTGTTGCTTTGCCTGGTGCTGCATCCGGGTCACGCGCAAGACTTTGATCGTCTGTACGGCGACAGCGCCACCATCACGCTGGCCGAGCCACTGCAGTGGGTGGCGGTACCCAAAGGCAGCATCGTGTCGCCGGATGCCCTCACCGCCGCAGGCCCCCTGCGCCTGCAGCCTTATACCGGCACCACGGCGCTTCCCACCTCCGCCAGCCAGGACGTTTGGGCCACCTTCTCGCTGCCAGCCACCGAGTCGCTGCAAACCTGGTTCATCCGCTTGCCAGGCCAGGCACTGGTCAGGGCCAGCCTGTTTTCGCGTGGGCCGCAGGGCGAATGGCGGGTCCAGTCGGCCGGCCTCGCGCTTGCGCCGGCCGACTGGTCATTGCGTACCCGCGTGCCGAGTTTTGAGCTGCAGACCCGCAGCGACCGCGCGCAGACCTACTACCTGCGCTTCGAGAACAACCGGGCACTCACGGGTCGTCCGATGCTGCTGTCTCCGGTCGACTACGTGGATGGCGCGTCGCGCGTGGGCGTGGTGATCGGCCTGATGTGGGGCATGTTCAGCGTGCTGGCCACGCTCAGCCTGGCCGCCTTCGCGATGGGCCGCAACCGCGTGTTTTTATGGTTTGGCGCCGTGGTGGTGACGCTGATGTTCACGCAACTGGTGCTGATCGGCTACGGTGGCTGGCGCATGTGGCCGGGCAGCGTACACCTGAACCAGGTCATGGGCTGGGTATCGGCTGCGCTGAGCATGGCTGCAGGCGCCTGGTTCTGCGCCCACGCCAGCTACGCACGCAGCAGCCATCCACACATCTACCAGGTGCTTGCCGCCGTCAGCGCCGGCAGCCTGCTGATGGCCGCTCTGATGGCGATCCGGCAAGACTTCATTCCGCGCGACCTGCGCAACCTGTGGCTGGCGCTGGCCACACTGACAATTCTCGGCAGCTTGGTCTGGATGTCTGTGCGAGGCCAGGCCTGGAACCGGCTCCTGTTGCTGGGAACAGCGCCCATCGCCCTGGCGGCGCTGGCGCGGATTTTCTACAACGCAGGCTGGGTCTCGAACCTTGAATCGGCCCAGGCAGCGGGCGTGCTGTCAGCCATGGTCGGCTTGTTGTGGATCTTTTTTGTGCTGGCCTGGCGCAGTCGGGCAGGGCTGTTTTCCAACCACCGTATCGCTGCCCTGGCGACCTATGACCCGGCCAGCGGCCTGATGCTGCCCCGCGTGATGGAGGGCAGGCTGTCACAAATGCTGCTGCGCGCGCAGAGCAGACGCTCGGAATGCGGCGTCGTGATGCTGCGCTGGCTGAACCAGGCCCCGAGCCCTGACGAACTGAGCGACCACACGCGCAGCGTCGCGCTGTCGCGTATCGGTGAAATTCTGCGACGGGCGGCGCGCGACGTGGACACGGTGGTGCGCTACGAGGAAAACCTGTTCCTGATGCTGATCGAAGGCCCGGTCAACCGCGAAGCTGTCTCCGAAGTCTCCACAAAAATCCTGGCCGACTGCATCCGCCTGTCCGACAAGCTGGACGAGCCCGACGCCTTCAACCTGCACATTGCCATCTGGCACGGCACGCCAGGCGAGCAGACTGGCCAGCAGGTCATCGACAGTCTCAAGACCCGGCTGCGGCGCATGACATCAGGACCTCGGCGTTACGTCCAGTTCATCGACACGGCTGGCGAGCCGGCAAGCATGCCATTTGAAGAAAGCACCCGGCGGGAAGACCTGGTGGCCAAAATCAATGCGATTGAAGTCGCGCATCCGGCACTGCACGACGAAAAATTGCCAACGCAGCGCGCTCCGTTGCGCTGAAATGCTTCACCCGCGTTTTTCACAGTGCGGGCAGCGGCAGGGCCGTCTTGTACCTGACCTGCTTGAGCGCAAAACTGGACCGTATCTTGTCGATGCCCGGAATCGGCGTGAGCTGCTCAAGAATGAATTTCTCCAGCGCACCCATATCGGCCACGGCGACGCGGATCAGGTAGTCGCTGTCGCCCGTCATCAGGTAACACTCCATCACCTCATCGTGTTCGGCAATGCGCCGCTCGAACTCGGCCAGCGACTGCTTGTTTTGCGAACGCAGGCTGATCGAAATGAAGACCGTCAGGCCCAGCCCGAGCGCCGCCGCGTTGGTGATGGCCACATAACGATCGATCACCCGCTCAGCTTCCAGCGCCTTGACACGCGCCAGGCAAGGCGACGGGCTCAAATGCACGCGCCGGGCCAGTTCCACATTGGACAGCGCGCCGTCACGCTGCAATTCGTCAAGTATGCGTAAATCGATGACATCCAGCTTCATGGCCTGATATATCCTTTATTCGCGGAATTTTATGCCGCTTCTATCCTAATCTACAGCTCATATTGGCTACTTATGTCGCGCATCGTTCCGTATATTGGACCCATGAACGCACCTCTGCCCTTGAACGCCCTGTTGCACGACATGCCCACTCCGACACCGCCCGACACCGACCCGCAGGAAACCGCCGAATGGCGCGAGGCCTTCATCGCGCTGGCCGCGGCACAGGGGCCGGCGCGCGCACGTTTCGTGCTCGACCAACTGGCGCAGCTGGCACGCGAGCAGCGCGTCGGCTGGACGCCCGAACTGTCAACACCTTATGTCAACAGCATTGCCGTCGACGAACAAGCCGTGTTCCCCGGCGACCTCGCAATCGAGGAGCGCCTGGCTTCTCTGATGCGCTGGAACGCGCTGGCCATGGTGGTGCGCGCTAACCAGGCCGAGTCTGGCGGTTCGAGTGAACTGGGCGGCCACATTGCCAGTTATGCCAGCGCGGCCGATTTGTTCGAAACCGGCTTCAACCACTTCTTCCGCGCCCGCGAGGGCCTCGGTGAAGGGCAGCATCGCGGCGACCTGGTGTTTTTCCAGCCCCACAGCGCACCCGGCGTGTATGCCCGTGCTTACCTCGAAGGCCGTCTGGCCGAGAAAGACCTGGGCTTTTACCGGCAGGAGCTGTCGGCGACCGGCCAGGGCGCGCAAGGCCTGTCGAGTTACCCGCACCCGTATCTGATGCCTGACTTCTGGCAGTTCCCGACCGGCTCCATGGGCATAGGCCCGATCAGCTCGATTTACCACGCGCGTTTCATGCATTACCTGACGCACCGACGCCTGCTCGACTGCACGGGGCGAAAAGTATGGGGCGTCTTCGGCGACGGCGAGATGGATGAGCCGGAATCCATGAGCGCACTGACGCTGGCCGCGCGCGAAGGCCTGGACAACCTGGTCTGGGTCGTCAACTGCAACCTGCAGCGTCTGGACGGGCCGGTGCGCGGCAACGGCCGCATCATCGACGAGCTGGAAAAGCTTTTTGCCGGTGCCGGCTGGAAGGTTATCAAGCTGGTCTGGGGCAGCGACTGGGACGGCCTGTTTGCGCGCGACCTTACTGGTGCACTGACGCAGGCCTTTGCACACACCGTAGACGGCCAGATGCAGACTTTCGCCGCGAAAGACGGGCGCTTCAACCGCGACAACTTCTTCGGCCAGAACGCCGAACTCGCGCGGCTGGCACAGGGCATGAGCGACGAACAGATCGACCGGCTCAAACGCGGCGGCCACGACCTGGTGAAAATCCATGCAGCTTATGCCGCCGCGGCCCGCCATACCGGCCAGCCCACGGTGATTCTGGCCCACACCAAAAAAGGCTACGGCATGGGCAGCGCCGGCCAGGGCAAGATGACCACCCATTCGCAGAAGAAGTTCGACGGCGAGGAGCTGATCGAATTTCGCAACCGCTTCAACTTGCCGCTGTCCGACGAGCAGGCGAAAAACCTCAGCTTCTACAAGCCCGCCGCCGACAGCGCCGAGATGCAGTATCTGCACGCCAGGCGCCAGGCACTCGGCGGCTACCTGCCGAAACGCGAAACCGTCGCCGACACCGTGGCCGTGCCCGCCCTGCCCACCTACGCCGGTTTTGCCCTCAGCGCCGACGGCAAGGAGATGAGCACCACCATGGCTTTTGTGCGCATGCTGGGTGGCCTGTTGAAAGACGCATCGCTCGGGCCCAGGATCGTGCCCATCGTCGCCGACGAGGCGCGCACCTTCGGCATGGCCAATCTCTTCAAGCAGGTCGGCATTTATTCGAGCGTGGGCCAGAAGTACGCGCCGGAGGACATCGGCTCGGTGCTCAGTTACCGCGAGGCGCGGGACGGCCAGATTCTTGAAGAAGGCATCAGCGAAGCCGGCGCGCTGGCGAGCTGGACGGCCGCCGCCACCAGCTACAGCGTGCACGGGCTGGCCATGCTGCCCTTTTATATCTACTACTCTATGTTCGGCTTCCAGCGCGTCGGTGACCAGATCTGGGCCGCCGCCGACCAGCGCGCGCGCGGCTTCTTGCTGGGCGCTACCTCGGGCCGCACCACCTTGGGCGGTGAAGGCCTGCAGCACCAGGACGGCTCCAGCCACCTGGTGGCAGCGACCATTCCGAACTGCAAGGCCTACGACCCCGCGTTCGCCTGCGAACTCGCGGTCATCATCGATCAGGGTGTGCGCGAGATGATGGTGGAGCAGCAGGACGTGTTTTATTACGTCACGCTGATGAACGAGAACTATGCGCAGCCCGACCTGCGGCCCGGCGCAGAGGCCAACATCCTTAAAGGTTGCTATCAATTCAGTAGCTATTCACGCACGCCCGACATGGGCAAACCCCCTGAAAAGCTTCAAACAATCACCCTGATGGGCTCCGGCGCGATTTTGACCGAGGTGATCAAGGCGGCGCAGCAACTGGCCGCACAAGGCATTGAAGCGACGGTTTTCAGCGTGACGAGCTGGAGCGAACTGGCGCGTGACGGCGCCGCCTGCCAGCAGCGCGCGCTCGCCGGAGAGCCAGCGCGGGAAACCTTTGTTGCGCAACAACTGTCAGCCAGCGAAGGCCCCATCATCGCGGCCACCGACTACGTGCGCGCCGTGCCCGAGAGCATTCGCGCCTTCCTGCCACCGGGCCGGAGCTACCTGACGCTGGGCACCGACGGCTTTGGCCGCAGCGATACCCGCGCGGCCTTGCGCGGATTTTTCGGTGTGGACGCGGCCAGCATCGTCAAGGCGGCACTGCACCAGCTGGATGTGTCATTGCGGGCTTGACCCGCCATCCAGGTATCCGCAGCCAGGAAAGTCATGGATACCGGGTCGAGCCCGGCATGACAAGAAAATAAAAGCCCCCGCTCGGCGCAAACCGGGCGGGGGCTTTTCCTTTCAGCGTCGCCCCGGAAGGCGAAGCGGAAGTTATTTAGGCAACAGCACCTTGTCAATGACGTGGATCACGCCGTTGGACTGGTACACGTCAGCGATGGTCACGGTGGCCGAGCCGCCTTTTTCGTCCGTCACCATGACCTTGCCGCCCATGGCCTTGGCCGTCAGCGTGCCGCCGGCCACGGTTTTCAGGGATGCAGAACCCTTGCCGTCGGCAATGGCCTTGGTCAATGCGGCAGCGTCCATCTTGCCGGCCACCACGTGGTAGGTCAGGATACCGGTCAACATGCCCTTGTTTTCAGGCTTGAGCAGCGTTTCGACGGTACCGGCAGGCAGCGCTGCGAAAGCGGCGTTGACTGGTGCAAACACGGTGAAAGGACCGGCGCTTTTCAGCGTATCGACCAGGCCAGCGGCCTTGACAGCGGCAACCAGGGTGGTGTGGTCCTTGGAGTTGACGGCGTTGTCGATGATGTCCTTGGAAGCCAGCATGGGCGCGCCACCGACCATCACCTGTGCGAAGGAGGAAGCCGCTGCCATGGACATCATGACGGCGAGACCAATGGAAGCCAGTTTGTGTTTCGTTTGCATGTGAATACCCTTTGATGAAGTTGAACAATCAGCCGACATCCGGAAGGGGACATCAACGGCTGTGTTGAATACGGGCACGCATCGCGTCTGGATTCAACCGTGTTCACGACTCGGGTATTGGCTCGGTATCTTTTTGTATCTTCAGCAGCTCAGACCTGGCTTTGCAACCAGCCGCGCACCGCCTGCGGATAGAGCCGGTGCTCTTCCACCAGCACACGCGCCGCAAGGGTGTCCGCCGTGTCCTCCGGCAACACCGGCACCGCCGCCTGCGCCAGGATCGGACCGTGGTCGAGTTCCGCCGTGACCTGGTGCACCGTGCATCCCGCCTGCGTGCAGCCGGCGTCAATCGCGCGCTGGTGCGTGTTCAAGCCGGTGAAAGCTGGCAGCAACGAAGGATGGATGTTGATCAAGCGCCCCGCATAGTGAGCGACAAAAGCCGGTGTGAGGATGCGCATGAAACCGGCCAGCACCACCAACGCGGGCTGGTGGCTGTCAATCAGTTGCATCAAGGCGGCATCAAAGGCCTCGCGGGTCTCGAAAGCGTGGTGGTCCAGCAGATGCGTCGCGACACCCAGCGCCTGCGCCAGTCGCAGGCCGGGCGCGCCGGGCCGGTTGCTGATCACCGCCGCAACCGCCGCGCCGAACTGCTGCTGCCAGCCCTGCTGCTGCACAGCCTGGACGATGGCGGCCATGTTGGAGCCGCTGCCTGAAATAAGGATGACGATGTTTTTGGGACGGGGCATAAAACAGGAAGCGTGCACTGGATTATCACGGTCAGGGGCGGTGCGCCGGCCGTCTGGCCAGAGCAAACAGCGCAAAAGACGCCACACCCATGCCGACCAGGCCCCAGAGCAGGCCGGTGTAGCCGCCGATTGCCAGCAGGGCCCAGGCGGTCAGGAAAGGCGCGGCGGCGCGTGTGCACAGCGCGATGCCGGACATGGCGCCGGTGATGCGGCCCACATGTTCGCGGCCGTAAAAATCCGGCACGATGTTGCTGCGCACGATGGTGATCAGCCCGTTGGCCACACCGAAGAGCACCGCGAAGGCGACCAGCACCATGGGCTGGCGGCCCTGCGCAAACAGCACCAGCGACAGCGGAAACAGCGCCAGCACCATCAGTCCCAGTGTGCGCTGGTTCAGCGAGCGGCCCAGCCATAAAAACGCAAAGCGCCCGGCCACCTGCGCCGGGCCAAACCAGACCATCACCCCCACCGCCTCGGCCTGGGTCAACCCGCGTGATTCAAAGGCCGGCATCAGGTGCGCCCAGAGGGTCGAGATCGCAAAAATATAAAAAGTGAAGGCAGCGGTCAGCAACCAGAAGGCACTGCCGTGCATGGCCTGGCGCAGCGTTGCCTGGTCCTGCGTGGCTTGCACCGGCACGCCATCGGCCACCCGCGGGCGCCGCCAGGCCCCGCGCAGCACCCAGGCATGAAGCGGTGCGACCAGCAGCAGCACCAGCGCCATTACCAGCAAAGCGGGGCGCCAACCGAGGCGAGCCTGCAGCCAGGCCACCGCCGGAAACGACAAGGTGCTGGCAAAACCGCCGACCAGGGTGATGGTGGTGATGCCCTGGCGGTAACGCTCGGGAAAGCGTTTGGTGATCTCCATGAAGGCCGGCTCGTACAGCGTCATGGCCATGGCCAGTCCCAGCAAGGCCCAGGCCGCATACAGCAGCGGCAGGTTGTAGGCCTGCGACCAGAGTGCGCAGCCCGCTGCGCCCAGCAACGCGCCCCCGGTCAGCACCTCACGCCCGCGACCACGGTCAATGGCTGCGCCGACCGCATAGGTGGCCAGACCCCAGACCATCAGCCCGAGCGTGAAGGCACCCATGATGTCGGGCTGACTCCAGCCCATGTCGCGTTGCATCGGCAGCACAAACGAGGAAAAACCGTAATACAAAACCGCCCAGACAAGAATCTGGCCGACGCTGAGGGCGCTGATGATGGTGCGGTAGGAAGGCAAGATGTGCCGATTATCCCGGCCCGGCCGGGCAGCGTTTCCCGCCCACCATTCTGCAAGGTGGAATCGCTCGCTATTTGTCCCAACTGGGACATAAAATTCCGAACGACCGTGCTTAAACTGCACAGTGACCGGAACCGATTGGAGACATGCCGTTTATGGATCTAGCTTTCACCCCTGAAGAACAACAATTCCGCGAGGACATCCGCGCCTGGGTCGGTGCCAACCTGCCGGCCGACATCTCGCACAAGGTTCACAATGCCTTGCGCCTGAGCCGGGACGACATGCAGCGCTGGGCCAAAATCCTCGGCAAAAAAGGCTGGCTCGGCCACGCCTGGCCCAAGGAATTCGGTGGCCCCGGCTGGAACGCGGTGCAAAAACACCTGTTTGAAGAAGAATGCGCGCTGGCTGGCGCGCCGCGCGTCGTGCCCTTCGGCCCGGTGATGGTGGCGCCGGTGATCATGGCCTTCGGCACACCCGAGCAACAACAGCGCTTTCTGCCCGGCATCGGCAGCGGCGACGTCTGGTGGAGCCAGGGTTACAGCGAACCGGGCTCGGGCTCGGACCTGGCATCGGTCAAGTGCAAGGCCGAACGCGTCGGCGACAAATACATCGTCAACGGCCAGAAAACCTGGACCACGCTGGGCCAGTACGGCGAGTGGATTTTCTGCCTGGTGCGCACCAGCACGGAAGGCAAGCCGCAGACCGGCATCAGCTTCCTGTTGATCGACATGAAGTCGCCCGGCGTCACCGTGCGGCCGATTGTGCTGCTTGACGGCGAGGCCGAGGTCAACGAGGTCTGGTTCGACAACGTCGAAGTGCCGGCCAACAACCTGGTCGGCGAAGAAAACAAGGGCTGGACCTACGCCAAACACCTGCTCAGCCACGAGCGCACCAACATTGCCGATGTGAACCGCGCCAAACGCGAGCTGGAGCGCCTCAAGCGCATCGCCAAGGCCGAAGGTGTCTACGAAGACGCGCGATTCCGCGACGAGATCGCCAAACTCGAAGTCGACGTGGTGGCGCTGGAAATGCTGGTGCTGCGTGTGTTGTCGGCCGAGAAATCAGGCAAGAACTCGCTGGACATTGCCGGCCTGCTGAAAATCCGCGGCAGCGAGATCCAGCAGCGCTACAGCGAACTGATGATGCTGGCCGCTGGCCCCTTCAGCCTGCCCTTCATCGAGGAAGCCATGGAAGCCGGCTGGCAAGGCAACTTCCCCGGCGGCGTGGCGGCCAATGCGCCGCTGGCCTCGACCT
>NZ_JAYWHI010000039.1:0-10997 GCF_043778355.1 Polaromonas sp. | reverse complement strand
GGCGAAGCCGAGTTCGAGCTCGGCCCCACTTTCGGCGAGCACCGGAGGTTGCCCGCAGCGAAGCGAAGGGACCCAGACCATCGGGTCGCCTTTTCTTTTGCTTACTTTTCTTTTGGCGACGCAAAAGAAAAGTGAGTTGCTGCCGGGCAACCCCCGGCTTGTTGGTGATCACTAGCTGTATGAGTCATCGACCATGGATCCCGGATCTAGTCCGGGATGACGGGCGAACAGCTTGCTGCCAGGCAACCCCCGGCTTGTTGGTGAACCCACACGATACGAGTCGTCCAGCATGGATCCCGGATCGGGCCTGCCCCGGACTTGATCCGGGGTCCGGGATGACAAGCGAAGCGCTTGCCGCCGGGCGAGCTCCGGCCAAGAGGGTGAGCTCAAGCGCGCGGCTTCGGCACCGAGCGGGGCAGGTGGACCGTGAACCGGGTGCCATCGGCCGCGGTGGAGATGACGTCCAGGCTTCCACCGTGGGCGCGAACAATCTCCTGGCAGATGAACAGACCGAGGCCCAGCCCCGAGCTTTCGCGGCGTTCGCCCTGGCCGGGCGCCATGCCGCGGACCAGCGGCCGGAAGATCAGTTGCTGTTCCTGCAGCGGAATCGGCGTCCCCCGGTTGTGCACCGAAAAAGCCACACCTTCAGCGTTTTCCCACAGGCGGACCGTCACCGGTTCATCGGGCGAACCGTGGGTCAGGGCATTGGCCAGCAAGTTGGACAGCAATTGCCCCATGCGGCCCTCGTCCCAGAAGCCTGTGAAGTCGCCGGTGCTTTCCAGGCGCAGCAGACTGCGCGGATAACGCACGCGGGTCTCTGCCAGCACCTTGGCGAACTGGAGGGCGAGGTCACCGGGCACCGGCTTGATCGGCATCATGCCCTCGGACTGCACCCGCGTGAAATCAACCACGTGTTCGATCACGCTGTTGATACGCACCACGCTGTTGATGATGGTTTCCGCCGCGCTGGCCGCCAGCTTGCCGGAGCGCACCAGGTACTGGGCCGACATGGAAATGGTGCCCAGCGGGTTGCGGATGTCATGGCCAAGAATACCGATGAACAGTTCGGTGGACTTGCGCGTCTGGTCGGTGTAACGGGACACCGATTCGGCAATCGCCTGATCCATGGCCGCATGGAAGCGGACGAGGTCCTCCATGTCCCGCGGCTGGTCCCGCCCGCCGCCTGCGTCCAGCCAGAGCCGGACCACGTTGGTCCGGAAGGCGCGGTATTCGGTAATCATGGCGTCGATCGCAAACCCCGAGACCATGCGGGTGTCGGCATGGGTTTCGGCAGCCGACTCCAGCTCTTCCGAGGGCCCTTCGTCCGTTGTGGCGTCCGGCGCCGTCGGCGGCATGACGGCGACCGGTGGGCGGTCAAGCTCGTCGGCAATCGCCGCCAGGATTTCACCGGCATGATCGCGCAAGGTGACGGGGTCCAGCATGCTGCCGTCCTGCACCAAGGTGGCCGCAAAGGCATCCCAGGCGGCAAGAATGTCTTGCGCGTTGGCGCGCAGGTGGGTGGAAAGTCGCATGGTCGGCCTTTGGTTAGGAAGCGTCAGGGGCGGTGCATGTCTGACCGGCAGAAATAAAAAAACCCTCCGGTTGCCCGAAGGGTTTTGTCATCAGCATCCCCGCAAGCTTGTGCGGCTATGAGGCCGCACACTTCAGCGCCAACCTTGATGGGCACTGGTTCACACCGGGGGTGGCTGAAGCGCTCTTGATCAGCGGGCAGCTGCCTGGACCGGTTCTGCCACATAAATCTCAACGCGGCGGTTCTTGGCACGGCCTGCGTCGCTGCTGTTGTCGGCCACGGGCTGGCGCGAGCCGGCGCCGTCGGTGCCGACGCGGTTGGCAGCCACGCCGCGGGCGACCAGGTAGTTGCGCGTGCTGTTGGCGCGGTCCATCGACAATGGGTTGTTGATGGCGTCGCTGCCGGTGCTGTCAGTGTGACCAATGATGGTCACGGAAGTCACCGGGTTCTGGTTCAGGCTGGTGGCAAACTGGTTCAGGATGGGCGCGAAGCTGGCATTGATGTCCGAACGGCCGGTGGCAAACGAGATGTCCGAAGGGATGTCCAGCTTGAGGCGGTTGTCAGCGGTCTGGGTCACGGCCACGCCGGTACCTACGGTGGCTTGCTCCATGGCCGCTTTTTGTTGCTGCATGCGCTGCGACCACAGGTAGCCGCCGCCTGCACCGACAGCGCCGCCAAGCACCGCGCCGGTGGCAGCGCCTTTGGAGCCGCCGGTGGCTGCACCGAGGACGGCGCCAGCCACAGCGCCGATGCCGGCGCCCTTGGCCGTGCCTTGCTGGGTTTCGCTCATGTTGGCGCAGCCGGTCAGAAAGAGTGCGGCGCAGGTCAGGGTGGTGAGGGCTAATTTCATGGGGTTTCTCCTGGAAGTGTTTGAATTTTCAAAGCGAACGGTAGGCCGCTTGCTGACTGATGTTAGGCCCAGGGACATCGGGCGCATGTAGGCAAAATTCCCGACCGACTGAGCGCCAGGGTCGTCTGTGCGCAGCCTTTAAACTAGAGATCCCGCGACCCGCTTTTTTTTACCCGCTTGTAAATTGAACCCATGAACACAGTCCAACTCGGCAGCAGTGACCTGCATGTCACCCCCATTTGCCTGGGCACCATGACCTTCGGCGAGCAGGTTAACGAGGCCACCGCCCACGCCATTCTTGATCGCTCGCTGGAGCGCGGGGTCAACTTTCTTGACGCGGCGGAGATGTATTCGGTGCCGGCCCGCGCCGAAACCTTTGGCGCGACTGAAACCATCATCGGCAACTGGTTGGCCAGCCGACCCGGTGCGCGCAACAAGATGGTGGTGGCGACCAAGGTCGCCGGCCCGGCACGCGGCATGGACTGGATACGCAAGGGCAGCCCGGAACTGACGGCCAAAGACATCGTGCAGGCCTGTGAAGACAGCCTCAAGCGTTTGCAAACCGATGTGATTGACCTCTATCAGATCCACTGGCCAGCGCGCCATGTGCCGGCTTTTGGTCTTGTCTATTTCGACCCCGCCAAAGACAAGCCGGTTAGCAGCATTGAGCACCAGCTTGAAGCCCTGAGCGGTCTGGTCAAAGCTGGCAAGGTGCGTGCGATTGGCTTGTCCAACGAAACGCCTTACGGTGTCCATGAATTTGTGCGCCTGGCCGACCAGCACGGGCTGGCGAAAATTGCGACGGTGCAAAACCCTTTTTGCCTGATCAACCGCACGGTGGAAAACGGTCTCGACGAAAGCATGCACCGGCTTGGCGTATCGCTGCTGGCTTATTCGCCGCTGGGCTTTGGTCTGCTGACCGGCAAATACGACAGCAGCGGAACCAGCGGTCCGGAAGCGCCGGCGAATGGGCGCATCTCGAAATACGAGTCGGTGCGCAAGCAGCGTTGGGGCCGGCCCGAGGCGCTGGCCGCCGCGCGCCGCTACAACGCGCTGGCACGCGAACATGGCTTGAGCCCGACCCAACTGGCGCTGGCCTTTTGTTATGGCAAGTGGCAGGTCGCCAGCACCATCATCGGTGTGACCTCGGTCGCCCAGCTCGACGACAACCTGAACGCCTGGGGAACGAAGCTGTCTCCTGAGCTGCTGGTGGAGATTGACAAAATTCGCTGGGAGCTGCGCGACCCGGCGCTGTAAATGGTTCTCCCCCGAAGCGCCTTCGACGCCTCCCCCCAGGGGGCGCCATCTGCGGCCCGGCAAAGCCGGTTCCGCGCTGGCACTTGAACGGAAGCAGCGTAGTGAGCAAAAAAGAGCACGTCAGCGAAACACCGGCCACCCAGTTGCTCAAGGCCAACAAGGTTGTGTTCACTGAACACCCTTATGAGTACCTGGAGCACGGCGGCGCGCAGCACAGTGCCGAGGTGTTGGGGTTTGATCCCTTCACCGTGGTCAAGACCCTGGTGATGCAGGACCAGGACGCCAAACCGCTGCTGGTGCTGATGCACGGCAACCGCAAGGTCTCGACAAAAAACCTGGCGCGCCAGATTGGTGCCAAGTCGGTGGAGCCCTGCAAGCCCGAGGTGGCGAATCGGCACAGCGGTTACCTGGTGGGCGGCACCTCGCCCTTTGGTACACGCAAGGCCATGCCGGTGTATATCGAGGAAAGTATTCTGGCCTTGCCTGACATCGCCATCAACGGTGGCCGGCGCGGTTACCTTGTGCGGCTGGACCCGCGGGTGTGTGTCGCGCTGCTCGGTGCAAAATCCGTCAACTGCGCGCTCGAAGACTGACGCTATAACAACATCTGGAGAACCCCATGGACTACCTTTATTCCGCCCTCGCCGTTGTGGCGGCCTACCTGATGGGCTCGCTGTCTTTTGCGGTGATTGTCAGCAAGCTGATGGGCTTGAACGATCCGCGCAGCTACGGCAGTAAAAATCCGGGCGCGACCAATGTGCTGCGGTCCGGTAACAAGGCAGCGGCGGTGGCCACCTTGCTGCTGGACGGTCTCAAGGGCTGGCTGCCGATGGCACTGGTGACCTGGTTTGGCCGCGATTACGGCATGCGCGAGGGCACGCTGGCCGCCGTCGGTCTGGCCGCTTTCATCGGCCACCTGTACCCGGTGTTTTTCAAATTCGAGGGTGGCAAGGGGGTGGCCACCGCTGCAGGTGTGCTGTTTGGGGTGCACTGGGTGCTGGGCCTGGCCACACTCGCGACCTGGGTCATCGTCGCTTTCTTTTCGCGCTACTCGTCGCTGGCCTCGCTGGCCTGCGCGCTGTTTGCGCCTTGGTACTACATGATTGGTGCCCGCAGCTTCTGGGAGATGGACAAAACCATGGCGCTGGCGATATTTGTGATGAGTGCCTGTCTGGCTTACCGGCACAAGGAAAACATCAACAAGCTGCTGCAGGGCAAGGAGTCGAAGCTGGGCAGCAAGGCCAAACGCTGAGCCTAGTAACGCCGGACCAGAATCATCTGCTCGTTTTCGCGCAACATCTGAAAACGTGTCAGAAAGCTGTTGCCCAGCAGCATGAAGGGCATCGGCTGGGGTGACACCACCGCGTCCACGTCAAAGACCTCGACATCACCGACGCGGACCGAGTTGAGTTTCACGCGGTAGCCCTGGGTGATGCCGTTGGCCGTGCTCATGCGCACCGGCTGCCCGTCTTTGTACTGGATGCCGGTGCGGTCCGCGTCGGCAGCACTCATGGCGATGCTGGTGGCGCCGGTGTCGACCATGAACTGAACCGCGCGGCCGTTGATCTGGCCAGCCGTCATGAAATGCCCCCCACTGCCGGCGTTCAGCACAATGCGGTTGCCCTTGCCCGCGCCACCGCCTGCTCCGCCACCCGCACCCACGCTGACCGGTGCATCGCCGACCCGCAGCGTGAGGCGTTTGCCATTGAGCTCCAGCACCGCTTGGTCGCCGGAGGCAGAAATCACCTTGACATTCATGTGGGTGTCGCCGGCCGCCACCGACTTGGGCGGTGCACCGTTGACGACCAGCAGGGCCTTGTTGCCCAGCAGGCCGGCCAAAGCCACGCTCTGGGCCTGCGCCATGCCGCTAAAAGCCGTCAGCGCGATCAGCAGCAGGACGACTTTCATGGGGTCAATCCCTGAAATTGTTGAAACTCAAAGGCATGTCGGGCAACTCGGCCTTGATCATGGCCATGGCCTCCTGCAGGTCGTCGCGGTTTTTACCGGTGACCCGCACCGCGTCGCCCTGAATCGAAGCCTGCACCTTGACCTTGCTGCCCTTGATCAGTTGCGAGATTTTCTTGGCCTGCTCGGTCTCGATGCCGTTGCGCACCTTGGTGACCTGCTTGACCTTGTCGCCGCCGATTTTTTCAACCTTGCCGGCGTCGAAAAAGCGCACATCAACGCCGCTTTTGGTGGCCTTGTTGCGCAGAATGTCGGTGATCTGGTCAATTTGAAAGTCGCTGTCGCCAATCAGCGTGATTTCCTTGTCCTTGAGCTCAATCGCTGCCGCCGTGCCCTTGAAGTCAAACCGTGTTCCGATTTCCTTGGCGGTGTTTTCAACCGAGTTTTTGACCTTGACCAGGTCGGCTTCGAGGACGGTGTCAAAAGAGGGCATGGTGTCGGCTTCTTTGCTGGCGTGGTGAAGGGTGTCCGGATGAGACAATCCGCTGATGTTAGTCGAGAAAAACGTCCCCCTCCAGTTTTCCAATACCTTCGGCATCATGGCCAAGGCCCTGACGTTGGTGCGCATCCACAGCGAACAGGATCTGGCCGCCGTACTCGCCGATCCGGCGCTGCGGGATACCCCCAAGTTTGTACTCGGCGGCGGCAGCAACATCGTGATCACCGGCGATGTGAAGCCGCTGGTGCTCAAGGTCGAGATCAAGGGCAAAAAGCTGGTCAATGAGACCGCCAGAGCCTGGGTCGTCGAGGCCGGCGCCGGCGAAAGCTGGCACGACATCGTGGACTGGACCGTGCACCAGGGCTACCCCGGCCTGGAAAACCTGGCACTGATTCCGGGCACCGTGGGCGGCTCGCCGGTGCAGAACATCGGCGCGTACGGCGTCGAACTGCAGGACCGCTTCGACTCGCTCGATGCGGTGGACCTGACGACCGGAAAAACCTTCACGCTGGACGCCGCGCAATGCGCCTTTGGCTACCGCGACTCGGTGTTCAAACACAGCAGCAGCGGGCCGAATGGAAAACCGGGCTTGGGCCTGGCGGGCAAGGCGCTGATCACGCGTGTGCGTTTTGCGCTGCCCAAGGCCTGGAAGCCGGTGCTTGGTTATGCCGACATCGAGAAAAAAATGGCGCAGGCCCCTGGCGTGCAGCCCGATGCGCTGCAGATTTTTGAGTGGGTGTGCGAGATCCGCCGCGCCAAGCTGCCCGACCCGGCGGTGATTGGCAATGCCGGCAGCTTTTTCAAGAACCCCACGGTGTCGCCCGAGCAGTGCGCCGACATCATCCAGCGCGAGCCGAAAATTGTGCATTACCACCTCGACGACGGCTCGGTCAAACTTGCCGCCGGCTGGCTGATTGACGCCTGCGGCTGGAAAGGCAAAAGCATCGGCAACGCCGGTGTTTATGAGCGCCAGGCGCTGGTGCTGGTCAACCGGGGCGGAAGCGCTGACCCGGTCACCGGCGGCGAGGTCATGACCCTGGCCAAGGCAATTCAGACCAGTGTTTACGAGCGTTTCGGCATCCTGCTGGAGCCGGAGCCGGTGGTGGTGTAGGGCCCGGTAGAGCCTGCTGCGCGGGTGTGCTGCTGGCTCTACGGCGCCTCGAAACGCTACGGTTTTGATAGCTGCTCGCGGAGAACTCACGTCGGCTAGAGGCTGATTTGGCATATAAAAATGCAAATTTCAGGTTTTATGGGCGTCTGCCTCGTGTTCAACCCTGCTTTCATACGTGCGCTTCGTATTAAAGATGGCTTTACTGTGACTTCACCCAATTAAAGAATTCTTTTGCACCAGGCGTGCCGCCGGCACCGATCAGCCAGCATTTGCAGCGCGTCGGGCAATTGAACCGCAGAGATTGATGCGGCCATGCTCCCACAGGCCCGGTCGCCACGCCCCTCGGGTAAAGTCTAGCCATAAGAATTCCGAAGGGGAGGGGAGCATGCTCATCAAATCAGCCGACGACAAGTCCAGGCGCCTGGCCTTGCTGCAGGATTTACAGCAGTCACCCCTGCTCGACGCCCGCCAGAAAGAGTGGCTCCGCGTTGAGCTGCGCAACCTGACCGCAGGTATCAAGGGTGAACGGGAAGCCGCATTTCACCTGGACGGCCATTACAAAGACAGCCAGAACAACGTGCTGCTGCACGACTTGCGGTTTGTGCTGGATGGCGAAACGGCCCAGATCGACCACCTGGTCATCAACCGCACCGGCTACATGGTGCTGATCGAAACCAAAAACTACTCAGGCGACCTGGAAGTCAACGCCCATGGCGAATTTACCGTGCGCTACGGCAAGGAGCGCTACGGCATTGCCTCCCCCTATGAGCAAAGCCGCCGCCACGCGCGCATCCTGAGCAAACTTCTGGAGCGGCTGGAGATCAGCACCCGCACCGACAAGCTGCCCGAGTTTCATAACGTGGTGCTGATGCACCCGCAAGCCATCATTGAGCGGCCAGACGCCAAGGCGTTTGACACCAGCTTTCTCATCAAGGCCGACCAGTTCCGCGCCTGGCATGAAAAGCTGGTGGACGGCTTCAGCACCGGCGGCCTGTTCAAGGCCATCTTCAACCTACGCAACCCAGACACCATCAAGGAGTGGGGCGAAAAGCTCAAGCGCCAGCACCGCCCGCAAGACATGCTGGACCTGCCAGACTGGATGCAGCCCAAACCTCGAATGGCCAAAGTTGTGATGGAGCCTCGTCCTGTAGCGCCCATATTTGCCGCAGCACCCGCCACCCCAACACCCACGCAGGCCGACGACTCACTGGCCAAAAAGCTGATTTGCGCCCATTGCCGTGAGAAGATCAGTTTCCCTGAAGGCAAGTTCTGCTGGAACAACGCCAAACGGTTTGGCGGGTTGCAGTATTGCCGGGAGCATCAGGGGTTGTTTGCGTGAAGATAATCAACCGTGGGGAATCAGCCAATGAAGGTTTTAAGGTTGTTTGAGGGGCATATGCCATGGCATTGATCGAAGGATTTAGGGTTCAGAATTACCGCGCTTTGCGCGACGTGACGCTGGGCAAGCTCTCCACCGACCAGGGCGGCGATGCGTTGACGCCGTTCACAGTTGTAATTGGCAAGAACGGTGCCGGCAAGAGTACCCTATTTGATGCGTTTGGCTTCGTTGCAGATTGCTTGACCAAGGATGTGGAAAGCGCTTGCGATGATCCTAGGCGCGGTGGCTTTGATCGCATGCGCTCTTTGGGAACGAATGAGCCTATTCGGTTCGAGATCTATTACCGAGAGGCTCCAGGCGAGCGCCCAATCACCTACGAATTGGCTATAAATATTGATGCGTTGGGTCGCCCGTTTGTCGAGTCGGAGTTGCTCAAGCAGCGCCGCAAGGGACAGAGGCATGGCCGCCCCTATCCGTTTTTGCGTCTGGAAAGCGGTGTGGGTGAGGTGTGGGCTGGGGAAGAGGCTGTTGCCAAAGTAGAGCAGACGGAGGACTCGGCTAAGACGGACGTGGAGTTGACCGACTTGCGCCAGTTGGGCATAGCGACTTTGGGAACGCTCAAGGAGCATCCACGCATCAAACGTTTTCGGGACTTTCTCAAAGGTTGGTACCTGTCCTACTTCCACCCCGACGCGGCAAGAAGCATTCCCCCAGCAGGCGCACAGAAACATCTCAATATCCACGGTGACAACATTGGCAACGTGGTTCAGTACATGCAGCGGGAGCAGGGTGCCCGTTTCAAAGAGGTTCTTAAAAGGATAGCGGAGAAGATTCCTGGCATCGAATCGATTGACGCTCAACCGACCATTGATGGACGATTGGCTCTCAAATTCAACGATGGCGCTTTTTCCGATTCGTTCTATGCGGGGCAGATGTCTGACGGCACGCTCAAGGTGTTCGCTTATTTATTGTTGATGGAAGACCCGGAGCCACCGCCTTTCATCTGCATTGAAGAACCAGAAAACGGGCTGTATCACAAGCTTTTGGAATCACTGGCCAGCGAACTTAGGTCACACGCCACTGGTGAACGCAACGCTCCTCAAGTTTTTGTGACCACACATCAACCTTATTTCGTTGATGCATTGCAGCCAAATGAGGTGTGGGTACTTAAGAAAGGTGCTGACGGCTTTTCGCAGATCACGCGGGTTTCTGACATGGCGTTAGTGAACAACATGGTCGAACAAGGCTTGCCGCTGGGCGGTCTCTGGTACAGCGACTACCTAGATTCGGAGTAAGGCATGCACATTGAAGTGCTTGTGGAGGACAGCTCGGGTGCCGCATTGATGGGCCACCTCATGCCTAAGTTGCTGGGAGAAGCCGTCGAACAACACACGTGGCGTATTCATGATTTCAGAGGCGTTGGTCGAATCCCCAAAAATCTGACAGCAAAGTCTGATGTACGAATAAAGACCTTGCTGGACAAGTTGCCGCGAATGCTCGAGGGCTACGGAAAATCGGGCTATGAGGCGGTGCTGATATTAGTCGATACTGACGGGCACGATGTGGCCGTCTTTCGCCGAGATTTGCATAAGATGCTGAAGCGATGCCCAAACGCACCGAAAACTGCGTTTGGATTGGCCACCGAAGAAGTCGAGGCTTGGTATTTCGGTGACCGCGAAGCTCTGTTGGAGGCCTACCCGCGAGCAGACAAGAGGGTGTTGAACAAGTATCAGCAAGATTCGGTGTGCGGTACTTGGGAAATGTTGGCCGATGCCTTGGTAAAGGGAGGCGCGGCTACGATAAAGAAACAAGGGTTTTACAAAATGGGTGAGTTCAAGCATGAGTGTGCCAATCGCATCGGCCCTCTCATGGATGTGGAACGGAATCAGTCACCGAGTTTCAGTAGCACTCGGAAGCGCGTATCCGAGCTTCTGGCAGCTAACTGACCATGTAATTTTGAATCTCTGTCCCTGCAAACGATAGTCTCTCTCCCATGACTGCTGATGAACAAAATGCTGTCAAGATCAGTGCGTTTGGCTTGGCACGGAACCTGTCCAGTGCTGGGCTGTTTCAATATATCGGGGTGGGAAAGAATTTTTAGCCTGTCCGGTTGGATATCCAGTAAGCCCGCCAAGATTTCACCTGGCGGGCTTTGTCTTAGGTGCTTGAACTGACCTACTTGCCCAACTTCAAAAAGTCATCCCCCTTGCCCAACTCCAGCATCCCGGCGTTGGAATAAACCTGCAGCTTGGCTCGCGTATCCGTGATGTCCAGATTGCGCATCGTCAGTTGCCCAATACGATCCAGCGGCGAAAACGGCGCGTCTTCCACTTTTTCCATGCTCAAGCGCTCGGGCGCGTAGGTCAGGTTCGGTGATTCGGTGTTCAGCAGCGAGTAGTCGTTACCGCGCCGCAGTTCCAGGGTCACGGTGCCGGTGATCGCGCTGGCGATCCAGCGTTGGGCGGTTTCGCGCAGCATGATGGCCTGGCTGTCGAACCAGCGGCC
>NZ_JAYWHI010000038.1:0-3942 GCF_043778355.1 Polaromonas sp. | reverse complement strand
CTCAAACAGCTCCAGCGCAAACCCCAGATGACTGACAAACGGGATTTCGGTGCCAAAGCTGGCGTCAGCCATGCTTAACCGCCTGTGACTGACGACACGCCGCCGTCCACCGCCAGCCATTGGCCGGTGATGTGCTTGCCAGCGTCAGACGCATACAGGACACACAGGCCTTTGAGGTCTTCGTCATCGCCCAGGCGGCCCAGTGGCGCGTGGGAAGCAAGCTTTTCCTCGCCCATGGCCTTGAGCGTGCCGACAGTCATTTTGCTGGGAAAGAAACCCGGACAAATCGCGTTGACGGTGATGTTGTACTTGCCCCATTCGCAGCCAAGCGCCCGCGTGAAGTTGATGACTGCGCCCTTGGAGGTGTTGTAGGCCACCGTGGTCATCTCGGGCGGGTTGCCGCCCAGCCCGGCGATGGATGCGACGTTGATGATGCGGCCGGAGCGGCGCGCGATCATGCTCTGCTTGGCAATGTGTTGCGACAGGATGAAGTAACCGCGGATGTTCAGGTTCATCACTTTGTCCCAGGCCTCGACCGGGTGGTCTTCGGCGGGTGCGCCCCAGGCAGCACCGGCGTTGTTGACCAGGATATCGACATGCCCCAGGCGCTTGATGGTCTCATCGGCCAGGCCGCGAATGTCAGCCTCTTTCGAGCAATCGGCGGCGATCCAGTCCACAGCAATACCGGCGGCTTTCAGCGTGGCGGCCGACTCCTCAAGGTCTTCCGCCTTGCGGGAGCTCAGCATGATCTTCGCGCCAGCTTCACCGAGGGCCTGCGCCAGTTGCAGACCCAGGCCGCGCGAGCCGCCGGTGACCAGCGCGGTTTTTCCGGTGAGATCAAACAGTTGCTGGATGGTACGGGTCATGATCGGGTTCCTTGTTCTGTGAAAAGATGGAAACGAGTGTCGCGCAATACGCGCTGCCCGGCTGTCGCAAGGTGGACGACGAACGCGTCAGTTGCCGGGGGTCAGGCGCGAGCGCACATAAATCAGCAGAAACCCGATGGCAGCCACGATGCCGCCCCCCACCACCATGGACCAACCCAGGGCGTCGTCCATGCGCTGCAGCGACAGGCCCAGCACCAGCGTGAGCAGCCCGCCGTAGATCAGCACCCAGATCAGTTGCTGCAGGCGGGCAATCGCCTTGCTCGACGTGGTAGCGCCGGACTCCTTGAAAAACCCCATCAGAAAGCGTCCTCCGGAAGTTCGGCGCAGGTCGGATCGCGGGAGGCAACAACCTGCAGCCAGGCGCCGATTTTGGGCAGTTCGTAATGGTAAAAGTAGCGCATGGCGCCCAGTTTACCTGCGGTAGCCGCTATGGATTTCGTAGCATCTGCCTGCAGCGCCGCAAGCGCCACATCAAGCCAGATCCAGGCCAGCACGGTGTGGCCGAAGCCCTGCATGTAGGGCACGGCGTTGGCCAGCGCATCCTGCGGGTTGCCGGTGGCCCAGGCGGCTTTTGTGGTCGCCCCGACCTGCTGCAGTGCCTGAGCCAACGCGTTGGCATGTGCGGCGAGCTCGGACACCTGGATGGCCCGCGCGATGGTCGCGTCAATACGCGCCGCCAGCAGGCTCAAGCCCTTGCCACCCTCCATCAGCACCTTGCGGCCCAGCAAATCGGTGGCCTGAATGCCGTGGGTGCCCTCATGGATCATGTTCAGCCGGTTGTCGCGCCAGTACTGCTCGACCGGAAAGTCGCGGGTGTAACCGTAGCCACCGTGGATCTGGATCGCCAGCGAGTTGGCTTCCAGGCACCATTCGCTGGGCCAGCTTTTCGCGATCGGTGTCAGCACCTCCAGCAGCAGCCGTGCCTCGTCGGCAGCCCGGGCCTCGGCGGTGTGTTGCTCGTCGACCAGACGCGCGCAGTACAGCTCCAGCGCCAGCGCGCCTTCGCAATAACTTTTCTGGGCCAGCAACATGCGTTTGACGTCGGCGTGTTCAATGATGCGCACCTGCGGCTGGGCAGAGTCTTTGCCCGCCGGACCGACCGGCCGACCCTGGGGACGGTTTTTGGCGTAGTCCAGCGAGGCGTAATACCCGGCCATGCCCAGCATCACGGCGGCCGTGCCAACCCCGATGCGCGCCTCGTTCATCATGTGGAACATGCAGCGCAGGCCTTCGTGCGGTTTGCCGACCAGGTAACCGATGGCTCCTGCCTTCCCCGAAACCGGGTACTTGCCTTCGCCGAAATTGAGCAGCGTGTTGGTGGTGCCGCGCCAGCCCAGCTTGTGGTTTAACCCGGCCAGTGCGACGTCGTTGCGCTCGCCGGTGAGTTGGCCGTCCACACCCACCATCTTCTTGGGAACGATGAACAGCGAGATGCCGCGTGTGCCAGGGATCAGCTTGCCGTCAGGGCCGGGGATCTTGGCCAGCACCAGGTGGATGATGTTCTCGGTCAGTTCGTGTTCGCCGGACGAGATCCACATCTTGTTGCCGGTGAGGCGGTAACGCGGGCCCAGTGGCTCGGCCTCAAAATCGGCGCCGTCCGGCACGGCGCGTGTTGTGATGTCACTCAGTGACGATCCGGCCTGCGGTTCGGACAAACACATGGTGCCGGAAAAGCGCCCGGCAAACTCGTTGCGCGCAAACACTTCCTTTTGCGCGTCCGTGCCGTGCACCAGCAGCAGGTTGGCATTGCCCTTGGTCAGCAGGCTGGAGCCGATGCTGACCGAGGCCATGGCGAAAAAGCAGTTGGCCGCAGCTTCTATGGTGTACGGCAACTGCATGCCGCCTTCATCGTAGTCCTGCGCCGCACTGAGCATGCCGGAGCCAGCGTAGGCCTTGTGGGCCTCGTGGGTGGCCTGCGGCAGGACGACGGTTTCGCCGTCGAAGTGCGGTTCCTGGGTGTCGACCAAGCGGTTGAACGGAGCGTATTTTTCGCGCGCAATCCGTTCGCAGGTATCAAACACCGCGTCAAAGGTCTCGCGCGAATGGTCGCTAAAACGCGTGCGCTGGTTCAGCGACTCGGCGCCCAGCCATTGATAGAGCAGGAAATCGAGGGTGGGACGCAGAGACATAGACCAAACTTTCTAACTTGTCATTGCGGGCTCGACCCGCAATCCATGCAACGCTGACCCGGTAATCTGCGTTATGCGAACATGGATGCCGGATCGCGTCCGGCATGACAGCTCGCCAGGATGACAGTCCGCAGATCGGGTTTTACAGAACTTCGAAGACGCCCGCTGCGCCCATGCCGCCACCGATACACATGGTCACGCAGACACGTTTGGCGCCACGGCGTTTGCCCTCGATCAGGGCATGGCCGGTCAGGCGCTGGCCGCTGACGCCGTAGGGGTGACCCACCGCAATCGCGCCGCCGTTGACGTTGAGTTTGTCCATCGGGATGCCCAAGGTGTCGGCGCAGTACAGCACCTGCACAGCGAAGGCTTCGTTCAATTCCCACAGGTCGATGTCGGCCACCGTCAAGCCCAGGCGCTTGAGCACCTTGGGCACGGCGAACACCGGGCCGATGCCCATCTCGTCAGGCTCGCAACCGGCCACGGCAAAGCCCAGGAAGCGGCCCAGGGGCTTGAGGCCCCGGCGTTCGGCCAGCTTTTCGTCCATCAACACGCAGGCGCCCGCGCCGTCGCTGAACTGGCTGGCGTTGCCGGCAGCGATCACCCCACCCGGCACGGCAGGCTTGATGCCGCAGATGCCTTCGTCGGTGGTGCCGGCACGCAGGCCTTCGTCGGCGCTGACCGTTACTTCCTTGCTGCGCAGGCCCATCACCGCATCGGCCACGCCGGCCGTCACGGTGATCGCCGCGATCTCGTCATCGAACTTGCCGGCGTCGCGCGCGGCACAGGCCTTCTGCTGGCTTTCGGCGCCGTAGCGGTCCATGCGCTCCTTGGACACGCCATAGCGCTTGGCCACCTGTTCGGCGGTCTGCATCATGTTCCAGTAGATCTCTGGCTTGTGCTCCGCCAGCCAGGCGTCCTGGAAC
>NZ_JAYWHI010000037.1:0-29289 GCF_043778355.1 Polaromonas sp. | reverse complement strand
TTGCAGCCGCTGGCTGTGGCCAAGCTGCTCAAGGCACTGGTCGAAAAAGAGCAGCCGCAATTGGTGATCCTCGGCAAGCAGGCGATTGACGACGACTGCAACCAGACCGGTCAGATGCTGGCGGCACTGCTGGGCTGGCCGCAGGCGACCTTTGCTTCCAAGGTCGATGTTGCCGACGGCAAAGCCGTGGTCATGCGCGAGGTCGACGGCGGCATGGAAACCCTGAGCCTCACCCTGCCGGCCATCATCACCACTGACCTGCGCCTGAACGAGCCGCGTTATGTGACCCTGCCCAACATCATGAAGGCCAAGAAAAAGCAGCTCGACAACTTCAAGCCGGAAGACCTCGGCGTGGACGTCAAGCCGCGGCTGAAAACACTCAAGGTCAGTGAGCCACCGAAACGCAGTGCCGGCATCAAGGTGCCCGACGTCGCCACGCTGGTTGACAAGCTGCGCAATGAAGCCAAGGTCATTTAACCCCCACCCTTGTCATTGCGGGCCTGACCTGCAATCCAGGCTGGTGCGCCACCATGGATCCCGGATCAGGTCCGGGATGACAGAAGTCAAAAACATCAGGAGCTATTCATGACATCACTCGTCATTGCAGAACATAACAACGCCACCATCCGTCCCGCCACGCTCAATACCGTCACGGCAGCCGCACAATGTGGCGGCGACGTGCATGTGCTGGTGGCTGGCCTGAACGCCGGCCCCGCCGCCCAGGCCGCCAGCCAGATCGCTGGCGTCGCCAAAGTCATCCATGTGGATGGCGCACATTTTGAACATGGCCTGGCCGAAAACATGGCGGCTCAGGTGATCGCGCTGGCAAGCAGCTACTCCCATATCCTCTTTCCGGCCACAGCCTCGGGCAAAAACATCGCGCCGCGTGTGGCGGCCCTGCTCGATGTCGGACAGATTTCGGACATCACCAAGGTCGATGCGGTCGATACCTTCGAACGCCCGATCTACGCCGGTAACGCGATCGCCATCGTGCAGAGCCTGGACGCGACCAAGGTCATCACCGTGCGCACTACGGGTTTCGACGCGGCTGCGGCTACCGGTGGTTCTGCCGCCATCGACGTGCTCAGCGGCGAGGCCGACAGCGGCAAGTCGGTGTTTGTCGGCAGCGAAATCGCCAAGAGCGACCGTCCCGAACTGACCGCCGCCAAAATCATCGTCAGCGGCGGCCGCGCACTGGGCAGCGCCGAGAAATTCAACGAAGTCATGACGCCACTGGCCGACAAGCTCGGCGCGGCCCTTGGCGCCTCGCGCGCTGCGGTAGACGCCGGCTACGCGCCCAACGACTGGCAGGTCGGCCAGACCGGCAAGATCGTCGCGCCCCAGCTCTACGTAGCCGCCGGCATCAGCGGCGCGATCCAGCATCTGGCCGGCATGAAAGACAGCAAGGTCATCGTCGCGATCAACAAGGACGCCGAAGCCCCGATTTTCAGCGTGGCTGACTACGGGCTGGAAGCCGACCTGTTCACGGCGGTGCCGGAGCTGGTCAAGGCACTTTGAGGTTGTCATTGCGGCCTTGAGCCGTAATCCATGCTGTTTGCAGCGGCCATGTTGGGGCTGCGGCATGGATGCCGGGCCAAGCCCGGCATGGCATGACAGGTTTTATGATTTCTGGAGACAAAGACATGAGTTACAAAGCCCCCCTCAAGGACATGCTGTTTGACATCAAACACCTGGCCGACATCGACGCCGTGGCCCAGATTCCGGGTTTTGAAGAAGCCGGTTTCGAGACGGCCCAGGCGGTGCTTGAAGAGTGCGCCAAGTTCAATGAGGGGGTGCTCTCGCCGCTGAACTGGGAGGGCGACAAAAACCCTTCAAGCTGGAAAGACGGCGTGGTCACCACAACGCCAGGCTTCAAGGAGGCCTACAAGCAATATGCCGAAGGCGGCTGGCAAGGTCTGCAGCATCCGCTGGACTTCGGCGGCCAGGGCCTGCCCAAAACCATAGGCGCAGCCTGCGGCGAAATGCTCAATTCGGCCAACATGAGTTTTGCGCTCTGCCCCTTGCTCAGCGACGGCGCGATTGAAGCGCTGCTGACGGCCGGTTCGGACGAGCTCAAGGCGGTGTACCTGGAAAAGCTGGTCAGCGGCCAGTGGACTGGCACCATGAACCTGACCGAGCCGCAGGCCGGCTCCGACCTGGCGATGGTGCGCAGCCGTGCCGAGCCGCAGCCCGACGGCACCTACAAGGTGTTCGGCACCAAGATCTACATCACCTACGGTGAACACGACATGGCCGAGAACATCGTGCACCTGGTGCTGGCGCGCGTCACCGGCGCGCCCGAAGGCGTGAAAGGCATCAGCCTGTTTGTGGTGCCCAAGTTCATGGTGGGCAAGGACGGCGCCCTGGGTGCGCGCAACGATGTGCACTGCGTCAGCATCGAACACAAGATGGGCATCAAGGCCTCCCCGACGGCGGTGCTGCAGTATGGCGACAAGGGCGGCGCTGTGGGCTACCTAGTGGGCCAGGAAAACCGCGGCCTGGAGTACATGTTCATCATGATGAACTCGGCGCGTTATGCCGTCGGCATGCAGGGTATCGCGATTGCCGAGCGGGCTTACCAAAAGGCCGTGACTTTCGCGAAAGACCGGGTGCAAAGCCGTCCGGTCGATGGCTCAATCAACGCGAGTGCACCCATCATCCACCACCCCGACGTCAAACGCATGTTGATGACCATGCGCGCCTACACCGAAGGCTGCCGCGCCATGGCGTCGGTGGCTGCTTCGGCGTACGACGCGTCGCACCACCACCCCGATGCCGAGGTGCGCAAGCAAAACCAGGCCTTCTACGAATACATGGTGCCGCTCGTCAAGGGTTACAGCACCGAGATGAGCCTGGAAGTCACCTCCCTCGGCATTCAGGTGCACGGCGGCATGGGTTTTATCGAGGAAACCGGCGCAGCCCAGTATTACCGCGACGCCAAGATCCTGACAATTTACGAAGGCACGACTGCCATTCAGGCCAATGACCTGGTGGGCCGCAAGACAGCGCGCGACGGCGGCCAGACCGCCAAGGGTATTGCCGCCCAGATCGAGAAGACCGAGGCTGCCTTGCTCAAGCAGGGCGGCGCTGCAGCCAAAACCGTGGCCAAGCGTTTGAAAGCCGCACGCGAAGCCTTTGTTGATGTGGTGGAGTTTGTCGCGGGCAACACCAAGGCGTCGCCCAACGCGGTGTTTGCCGGCAGCGTGCCTTACCTGATGCTGGCCGGCAACCTGGTGGCCGGCTGGCAACTGGCGCGCTCGTTGCTGGTGGCCGAGGAAGAACGTGCTGCGGGCCATGACGTGGATTTCATGAAGGCCAAGATCACCACGGCGGTGTTCTACGCCGATCATCTGCTCAGCAAGGCCCCCGGCATGCGCGACAGCATCGTTGACGGTGCCGACAGCGTGACAGCGCTGGCGCTGGAGGCTTTTTGAAGCCCATCCCGGCCAGTCGTTTGCTATAAATTCGATAGCTTCTGTCGCCCGTTTGACATGGGCTACAGCCATAATTCGCTAAAAATAATACTGACTTCACCGGAGACACCATGTCCAGACTTCCTGCGCCCTTAGACAAGCTTCCGCTGCCCATCATCGGCTCGCCGCTGTTCATCATCAGCAACCCCAAGCTGGTGATTGCCCAGTGCATCGCCGGCGTGGTGGGCGCCATGCCGGCGCTCAATGCGCGGCCGGCGGCGCAGCTGGAAGACTGGCTGGCCGAGATCACCGAGACGCTGGCGGCCTACAACCAGGCGAATCCGGACAAGCCAGCCGCGCCGTTTGCGATCAACCAGATCGTGCACAAGTCCAACGACCGGCTGGACCACGACATGGAAATGTGCGTCAAGTACAAGGTGCCGATCTACATCACCTCGCTGGGCGCGCGCGAGGATATCAATGCGGCGGCGCACAGCTACGGCGGCGTGGTGCTGCACGACATCATCAACAACAAGTTTGCGCGCAAGGCGATCGAAAAAGGCGCTGACGGCCTGGTCGCTGTGGCGGCCGGTGCCGGCGGCCATGCCGGCGTGAAAAGCCCGTTCGCCTTGATCCAGGAAATCCGCCAGTGGTTCGACGGCCCGATTGCGCTGTCGGGCGCCATATCGACCGGCGGTGCCGTGCTGGCCGCGCAAGCCATGGGCGCAGACTTTGCCTACATCGGCTCGGCTTTTATTGCCACCGACGAGGCGCGAGCCTCGGACGCCTACAAGCAGTCCATCGTCGACAGCAACAGCGACGACATCGTCTACTCCAGCCTGTTCACCGGCGTACACGGCAACTACCTCAAGCCCTCCATCATTGCCGCCGGCATGGACCCGGACAACCTGCCCGATGGTGATTTGAAAACCATGAACTTCGCCAGCGGCGAAGGCAGCAAGTCCAAGGCCTGGAAAGACATCTGGGGCTGTGGCCAGGGCATAGGCGCGATCAGCAAGGTGCAGAGCACGGCCGATTTTGTCGCCCAGCTCAGGCGCGAGTACGCCGAAGCGCGTCAGCGCATCGGCGTTTAAGTCGGCATCTGCGCTTTGCGGCCATGACGCCCGCGCAACGCCTGCCGGGGGTGGACGCCCTCAAGGGTGGGGCCTGCGTGCTGATCGTCTGGCACCATCTGGCGTTTTACGGACCGATGTCCGACGTGGTTCACGGCGCTGCGCCTTGGCTCATGAACTGGCTTTATACCTACGGCCGCATGGCGGTGCAGGTCTTTCTGGTGGTCGGTGGTTTTCTCGCCGCCTGCTCTCTGGCGCCTGAGGGCAGAGCCCGCTTTCAGCAGCCGCTGCGCCTGATTCTCAAGCGTTATCGCCGTCTGGCGCTGCCGCTGGTGGTGGCGGTGCTGATCACGGTGGGGGTGGCGGCGCTGGTGCGGCCCTGGTTGCAGCATGACTCGGTGCCCGGTGCACCGACGTTTTGGCAACTGCTGAGCCATCTTTTTCTCCTTCAGGACCTGCTGGGCCAGGAGGCGCTATCGGCCGGCATCTGGTACGTGGCCATCGACCTTCAACTGTTCGCCATGACCGTGCTGGTTCTCACACTGGTTCGCGGTGAGCGCCATCGCTGGGTGGTGCTGGCGCTGGCAGCGGCGTCGCTGCTGATCTTTAATCGGCACGCCGGGCTCGACATGACCGGCCTCTACTTTTTCGGTGCCTACGCGCTGGGTATGCTGGCCTGGTGGGCCAGTCGCAGTGCGCAGCCGGTGCGCTGGCTGCTGGCGATTGCCGGCCTGGGCGCGGTGGCGCTGCTGCTCGACTTTCGCGGGCGGCTGCTGGTCGCCGTGGTGGTGGCGCTGGCCCTGGTCTGGCTACAGCGCGGTCGGTGGCCAGTGCGTTGGCTGCAGCGGGCCTGGATGCTTCGGCTGGGCCAAATTTCCTACGCGGTCTTCCTGATCCACTTCCCGGTCTGCCTGCTGGTCAACGCGGTGGTCAGCCATGTCTGGCCTGCGCAGTTGCTGGCCAATACGCTGGGTTTGCTGACGGCCTTCGGACTGTCACTGCTGGCGGGCGATGCGCTGTACCGCTGCGTGGAGTCACCCGACGCGCGCTGGCGCACCCTGTTCAAACCTGTGCTGGCCGCGCGTTGATCCTTTTTTTTGCCCGTTTGTTGGTTAAAGTGGGCGCCAGCCCATATCGGGCGGGCGTGAAAAGCTCCTGATTTGATAGCGGGTTGACCGGTCTTGCAGCGCGTCATGGGTCGGGAATATACTGGTTATCCATACAGTTATGTTCCACCTGGTTGCCGCCATGCCCGATGTCCTCATCCCCGTCCACGCCATCAAGGGCCGTGGCACCGCCACCCGACTGGCGCACCGCTTTGAGAAAGACACACGCTCCGACTGGGACGACGGCTGGGGCACGCTGGAGGCGGACGCTGCTGACGGCCTGCCCCCGCTGGAAACCACGGTCAGCTTTGAGGACGCCCGCAGCGCCATCACGCGCAACGATTCGCCCGACATCTTTTTTGACCACAGCCTGAACCCTTACCGCGGTTGCGAACACGGTTGCATCTACTGTTATGCGCGGCCCACCCACAGCTATCTGAACCTGTCCCCGGGGCTGGACTTCGAGACAAAAATCATTGCCAAGCGCAACATCGCCGACATGTTGCGCGCTGATCTGGGCAAACGCAGCTATGTGCCGCAACTGCTCAACATCGGCTCGGGCACCGACTGTTACCAGCCGGCCGAGCGGGAACTGCGCCTGACCCGCGCCGTGATCGAGGTTTTGCAGGAAGTGCGGCATCCGTTTTCGCTGGTGACCAAATCCAGCGGCGTGGAGCGCGACCTCGACCTGATCGCCCCCATGGCGGCCGACCGGCTGGCCGCCGTGTATGTGACCATCACCACGCTGGACCCTGAACTGGCGCGCACGCTGGAGCCGCGCGCCGCAGCCCCGCACCGACGGCTGCGCACCATCCGCACCCTGGTTGACGCGGGTGTGCCGGTCGGTGTCAGCGTCGCGCCGCAGATTCCGTTTGTCAACGACGACATGGAAAAAGTGCTGGAAGCGGCGTGGGACGCCGGTGCACGTTCGGCGTTTTACACCGTGATCCGCCTGCCCTGGGAAGTGGCGCCGCTGTTCAAGCAGTGGTTGGCGCTGCATTACCCGCAGCGCGCCGACCGCATCATGGCGCGCATCCAGGAGATGCGTGGCGGCAAGGACTACGACAGCGACTTTGCCTCGCGCATGAAGGGCAGCGGCCTGTGGGCCGACCTGATCAAACAGCGTTTTGAAAAAACCTGCCACCGCCTCGGCTTCAACCGCCAGCGGGCGGAACTGGATCTGAGCCGTTTTGTCCCGCCCTCGGCCTCAGGCCAGGCGAGCCTTTTCTGAGCCGCCATTCACCTCACGCCGAGAGTTGCCGCGCGTGGTGATTCAGGTGGTCGGCCATGAAGCTGCTGATGAAATAGTAGCCATGGTCGTAGCCCGCGTGCCGGCGAAGATGCAGTGGCTGGCCAGCGCGCGCGCAGGCCGCTTCAAACAGCTGGGGGTTCAGTTGCTCGGCCAGGAATTTGTCGGCCAGTCCCTGGTCGATCAGGATGCCGCCGGGGTAGGGCGCTGCGTCCAGCCTGGCCATCAGTGCCGTGGCGTCATGTGCTGCCCAGGCCGATTCGTCGCTGCCCAGGTAGCCACTGAAGGCCTTGCGGCCCCAGGGACACTGGCTGGGCGCGCAGATCGGCGCAAAGGCTGACACCGACTTGAAAAGCGTCCGGTGGCGCAGCGCCAGGGTCAACGCGCCATGGCCGCCCATCGAATGGCCAAAGATGCCGATGCGGCTGGCGTCCAGGGGCAACGTGGCGCTCAGCAGCGGCAGCAGCTCGCTGGTGATGTAGCTTTCCATGCGGTATTGCGGCGACCACGGTGCCTCGGTGGCATCCAGGTAAAAGCCCGCACCCACGCCCATGTCCCAACTGTCGCTTTCGCCGGGCACCTTGGCGCCGCGCGGGCTGGTGTCCGGTGCAATCAGCGCCAGGCCCAAGGTGGCGGCCAGCCGCTGCGCGCCCGCCTTGGTCATGAAGGTTTCCTCGTTGCAGGTCAGGCCGGCAAGGTAGATCAGCGCGGGCACCTTGCCGCCGGCGTCGTCGATCACGCCTTGCGGCGGCAGGAACACCGAATACTTCATCGGCAGACCGATGCTGGTCGAGGCGTGCTGGTAGAAATGCTGCGCGCCGCCGAAGCAGGCATGTTCACTGAGGAGTTCGGGTTCGGCGTTCATGCGTTCTGGCCTGGTTGCACCAGTTCGAGCACCGCGTCGGCGAAGACCTGCGGCTTTTCCTGGGGCAGGTTGTGTCCCGCGCCCGGCACGATGTGATGCGAACGGGGTCCGGTAAAAAAGCGGGCGTGTTGCGCGGCTGTGGCCGGGGGGCGCACGCCGTCGTCGTTGCCGTCAAAAGTGATACTGGGCACGCTGATGGCGGGTTGTGCCGCCAGGCGGGCTTCGATGCCGGTCAGTGCCGGATCGCCCGCCACCAAACCGAAGCGATGGCGGTAGGACTGAATGACCACATCCACAAAGTCCGGGTTGTCGAAGGCGGCGGCGCTGCGTTCAAAGGTGGCGTCATCAAACACCCAGGTCGGTGACCACAGGCGCCAGAGCAGCCGGCAAAACGCGCGCCGATCGGCTGCCAGCCCGGCGCGGCCGCGTTCGCTGTGAAAGTAATACTGGTACCAGAGGCTGTGTTCCTTGTCCGGCGTGTCCGGCAGCATGGCATTGGCGATGTTCTGGATGTTGTAGCTGTTCAGCGAGACCAGCCCGCTGCAGCGTTCCGGCCACAGGGCGGCGACCACGCAGGCTGCGCGGCCGCCCCAGTCGTAACCTGCGAGCACGGCGCGTGGCACGGCCAGTACATCCATCAGTGCCAGCAGGTCGGCGCCCAGGGCCGCTTGTTCGCCCGATCGCGGCGTGGCAGCGTCCCGAAACCGTGTGGCGCCGAAACCGCGCAGACAAGGCACATAGACGCGGCAGCCCTGCGCAGCCAGCAAGGGCGCCACCTCGGCGTAGCTGTGAATGTCGTAGGGAAAACCATGCATCAGGAACACCGGCGGACCGTCCACTGGCCCGGTCTCGAACAGGGCCACATTCAGCACACCGGCAGTGACGTGGCGCAGCGGCTGGAGGCTGTTCATCGGCGGGCCACTCAGTACAGGACCACGCCGCGAATCGACTCGCCGCGCTTCATCAAATCAAAACCTTTGTTGATGTCTTCCAGCGGCATGGTGTGGGTGATCAAATCATCAATGTTGATCTTGCCTTCCATGTACCAGTCGACGATTTTCGGCACGTCGGTGCGGCCGCGCGCGCCGCCGAAGGCCGAGCCTTCCCATTTGCGGCCGGTGACAAGCTGGAACGGCCGGGTGCTGATCTCGGCGCCGGCTTCCGCCACGCCGATGATGATGCTGCGGCCCCAGCCCTTGTGCGTGCATTCGAGCGCCTGGCGCATGACCTGGGTGTTGCCTATGCATTCGAAGCTGTAGTCGGCGCCGCCGTCGGTCAGTTGCACGATGGCATCAACCACGTTCTCGGTTTCTTTGGGGTTGATGAAGTGTGTCATGCCGAACTTGCGCGCCATCTCCTGGCGGGCGGGGTTGACGTCCACACCAATGATCTTGTCGGCGCCCACCATCTTCGCGCCCTGGATCACATTGAGGCCGATACCGCCCAGGCCAAAGACCACTACGTTGGCGCCGGCCTCGACCTTGGCGGTGAACAGCACCGCACCGATGCCGGTGGTCACGCCGCAACCGATGTAGCAAACCTTGTCGAAGGGCGCGTCTTCGCGGATTTTGGCCAGCGAGATTTCGGGTGCCACCGTGTAGTTGCTGAAGGTCGAGGTGCCCATGTAGTGGAAGATCGGCTTGCCGTCCAGACTGAAGCGGCTGGTGGCGTCGGGCATCAGCCCCTTGCCCTGGGTGCCACGAATCAGTTGGCACAAATTGGTTTTGCGTGACAGGCAGAACTTGCACTGGCGACACTCCGGCGTGTACAGCGGAATGACGTGGTCACCTTTTTTGAGTGTGGTGACGCCGGGGCCGACATCGACCACGATGCCCGCGCCTTCATGGCCGAGGATGGCCGGAAAGATACCTTCCGGGTCGGCGCCCGAGAGCGTGTAGTAGTCGGTGTGGCAGATGCCGGTGGCCTTGATCTCGACCAGCACCTCACCGAACTTCGGGCCCTGCAGATCGACAGTTTCTATGCTCAGGGGTTCGCCGGATTTCCAGGCGACAGCAGCTTTGGTTTTCATGAGGGGCTTGTGCGGAAGTGATGGGAAGGAGGGGAGACAAGGCACTATAAGCCAGCTCCGGGCCGCCCGCAGTCGGGCCGGCACATGACCGCATCACGCCGGTGTTTCAATTTGAGAATCATTGCCCACCGGTACAGACCCGGCGGCATGCGCAGCCGTTGCAGTGCCCGGGGTTTTAACGAAAAGTGTTACCAGCCCATACCGGCTGGGCGCAAGCAGCTATCGTTTTGATAGCTGCTCGCAGCCTTCGGCCTCAGGGCGCGAAAAAACCCTTGAGCTTGTCGGTCCAGGTTTCCTCGGTCGGCGAGTGTTTGGCGCCGCCTTTTTTCAGGGACTCGTCGAGTTCCTTGAACAGCTTGCGCTGGTGTTCGGTCAGCTTGACCGGTGTTTCCACCGTGATGTGGCAATAGAGGTCGCCCGGGTAGCTGGAGCGCACACCCTTGATGCCCTTGCCGCGCAGGCGGAACTGCTTGCCGGTTTGTGTGCCATCGGGGATGTCGATGGCAGCCTTGCCGGCCAGCGTCGGCACCTCGATCTCACCACCCAGTGCGGCAGCCGCCATGCTGATGGGCACCACGCAGTGCAGATCGTCGCCATCGCGTTCGAAGATCTCGTGTTTCTTCAGCCGGATCTCGATGTACAGGTCGCCTGGCGGGCCGCCATTGGTGCCCGGCTCGCCGTTGCCGCTGGAGCGGATGCGCATGCCGTCGTCGATGCCGGCGGGGATTTTGACTTCCAGCGTTTTGTTGCTTTTGGTCTTGCCGACGCCGTGGCAGCTCACGCAGGGCTCGGGGATCAGCTTGCCGGTGCCGCGGCACTGCGGGCAGGTTTGCTGCACGCTGAAAAATCCCTGCTTCATCTGCACCACGCCGTGGCCGTGGCAGGTGGTGCAGGTCACGACCTTGGTGCCGGGCTTGGCGCCGCTGCCGCGGCAGATGCCGCAGTCGTCCCAGCTCGGGATGCGGATCTGCGCGTCCTTGCCGCTGGCGGCTTCTTCGAGCGTGACCTCCATCGCATAACTGAGGTCGCCGCCGCGGTAGACCTGGCGGCCGCCGCGCTGACCACCGCGCGCCTGCTGGGCGCCGAACACGTCGCCGAAGATGTCACCGAACGCTTCGGCAAAACCGCCGAAACCTTCCGCACCGGGACCACCGCCGCGGTTCGGATCGACGCCCGCATGACCGTACTGGTCATAGGCCGCGCGTTTTTGCGCGTCCGAGAGCATCTCGTAGGCCTCTTTGGCTTCCTTGAATTTTTCCTCGGCTGCCTTGCTGCTGTCACCCTGGTTGCGGTCCGGGTGATGCTTCATCGCCAGCTTGCGATAGGCCTTCTTGATGTCATCGTCACTGGCGTTTTTGGGAACACCCAAGGTGTCGTAGTAGTCTTTTTTGATGGCCATGGGAACTCGTGTTCAATGAAAAAGATTGCACTGCCCCGGATGTGCCAAAGCGGAACGCGGGGACACGCCCCGATTCCGCTTCGCTGCCCGATGGCTCAAAAGGTGATCAGCCCTTTTTGACTTCCTTGACTTCGGCGTCCACCACATTGTCGTCGGCAGCCGGCTTGGCGGCCGCGGCGTCCTGGGCACCGGCTTCGCCGCCAGCCTGGGTGGCCTGCGCGGCCTGCATGTCAGCGTACATTTTTTCACCGAGCTTCTGGCTGGCATCCATCAGCGCGGCGTTCTTCGCGTCGATGGCATCCTTGCTGTCGCCCTGCAGCGCTTCTTCCATGTCCTTGATGGCGGCCTCGATCTTTTCCTTCTCGCCGGCATCGAGTTTGTCGCCGTATTCGACCAGCGATTTCTTGACGCTGTGAACCATCGCCTCGGCGTTGTTCTTGGCGGTCACGAACTCGACCTTTTTCTTGTCGTCCGCGGCATTGAGCTCGGCGTCTTTCACCATCTGCTGGATTTCGGTCTCGGACAGGCCCGAGTTCGCCTTGATGGTGATCTTGTTTTCCTTGCCGGTGCCCTTGTCCTTGGCGCCCACGTGCAGAATGCCGTTGGCGTCGATGTCAAAAGACACTTCAATTTGCGGCGTGCCGCGTGCGGCCGGTGGAATGCCTTCCAGGTTGAACTCGCCGAGCGCCTTGTTGCCCGAGGCGATTTCACGCTCGCCCTGGAACACCTTGATCGTCACGGCCGGCTGGTTGTCCTCGGCGGTCGAGAAGGTCTGCGCAAACTTGGTCGGGATGGTCGTGTTCTTCTTGATCATCTTGGTCATTACGCCGCCCATGGTTTCGATACCGAGGGACAGCGGGGTCACGTCAAGCAGCAACACGTCGGTGCGGTCGCCCGACAAGACCTGGCCCTGGATCGCGGCGCCGACGGCCACGGCCTCATCGGGGTTCACGTCCTTGCGCGGGTCCTTGCCGAAAAATTCCTTGACCTTGTCCTGCACCTTGGGCATGCGGGTCTGGCCGCCGACCAGAATCACGTCATGGATGTCGGAGCTGCCTACGCCGGAGTCCTTGACCGCCACGCGGCTCGGGGCGATGGTGCGCTCCACCAGCTCTTCGACGAGTTGCTCCAGCTTGGAGCGGGTCATCTTGATGTTCAGGTGTTTCGGGCCGGAAGCGTCGGCGGTGATGTAGGGCAGGTTGATGTCGGTCTGCGCGCTGCTCGACAGCTCGATCTTGGCTTTTTCAGCGGCTTCCTTCAGGCGCTGCAGGGCCAGCACGTCGTTCTTGAGGTTGACGCCGGATTCTTTCTTGAACTCGTCAATGATGAAGTCGATGATGCGCTGGTCGAAGTCTTCGCCGCCCAGGAAGGTGTCGCCGTTGGTGGACAACACTTCAAACTGCTTTTCGCCGTCCACATCGGCAATCTCGATGATGGAGATGTCGAAGGTGCCGCCGCCCAGGTCATACACCGCAATCTTGCGGTCGCCTTTTTCCTGCTTGTCCATGCCGAAAGCCAGCGCTGCAGCGGTGGGTTCATTGATGATGCGCTTGACGTCCAGGCCGGCAATGCGGCCGGCGTCTTTGGTCGCCTGGCGTTGCGCGTCGTTGAAGTAGGCCGGCACCGTGATCACGGCTTCGGTGACTGGCTCGCCGAGGTAGTCTTCGGCGGTTTTTTTCATCTTGCGCAGGATGTCGGCGCTGACCTGCTGGGGCGACATTTTTTTGCCGTGCACCTCAACCCAGGCGTCGCCGTTGTCGGCGGCCACAATCTTGTAGGGCATCAGGTCGATGTCCTTCTGGACTTCTTTTTCGGTGAACTTGCGGCCGATCAGGCGTTTGACCGCGTACAGCGTGTTCTTCGGGTTGGTCACGGCCTGGCGCTTGGCCGAGGCGCCAACCAGCACTTCACCGTTTTCGAGGTAAGCCACGACCGAGGGCGTGGTGCGTGCACCTTCCGAGTTTTCGATGACGCGGGGCACATTGCCTTCCATCACTGCGACGCAGCTGTTGGTGGTGCCCAGATCGATGCCGATGATTCTTCCCATGATGAACTCCTAGATTTTCTTGGTGGACTGTTTGAATACGGGGTGGCTGAGGATTTCAGCCGCTGGTCCGCAGACCATGTTGATGACTTGTGGATAACTTTCGGCGTTTCAAGTGCGCCATTGCAAATCTGCTGATTTATTTGGGGGCGGCGACTGTGACCAGCGCCGGCCGCAACACGCGGTCGGCAATCAGGTAGCCTTGTTGCAGCACGCCGACCACGGTGTTGGCCTCCTGCGTGGATTCGGGCGGCAGCGGCACCATGCTGATGGCCTGGTGCTGGTGCGGATCGAACCGGGCGCCCGTGCTGGGGTTGATCTCGACCACCTTGTTACGCTCCAGCGCGCTCTTGAGCTGCTTGAGCGTGGCTTCGGTGCCTTCGCGGATCTGGGCGGCGGTGGCCTCGGTCTGCAGCAGGCCGGCTTCCAGGCTGTCGGTGACTGGCAGCAGGCTTTCGGCAAAACTTTCGACGGCAAATTTGCGGGCCTTGGCGACCTCATCGTCGGCGCGACGGCGGGCGTTTTCGACCTCGGCCTTGGCACGCAGGTAGCTGTCGGCCAGTTCGGTGTTTTTGGCTTGCAGAACAGCGACTTCTGCCTGGGCGGCGCTCAGTGCGTCGGCCTCGTTGGCTGCCTGGGCAGCTTCCAGCTCTTCCGGGCTGGCCTCGCCGCTGAGGTCTTGATTTTGTTCAGGTTGGGTGTTGTCGGACATGGGTCGGGAGCAGTTCTTTTGAAGGACAAGGAAGTTAGCTGGGGGCGGCAAATCCCTTTTCAAGACAAGGGATTGCGCCCTGGCACAGAATGCCGCGCGCTTCCGGGGCGCCGCATGGCGTGGTCCTTGGATGCTATGAAATAAGGAGCTATCTGCGCAGGCTGCGAAAGGGCTGGAGCAGGATTTTATCCGCAAATAATCGCTTGGGGAGCCAAGGCGATGCCGCAAAACAAAAGACAGGCGCGAGGCCTGTCTGTGCGGGGTGCAAGCGGGGGATGTCTATTTTTTCTTGACCATGCCGGCGGCTTTGACCTGGCTCACAGCCCATTTGCCGGCAAAAGCCTGCATGTCATTGAGGCGCTTGAGCAGGTCGGTGCCCATGGGCGTGACGGTGTAGCCGTCGCTGCCGTGGCCCATCAGGCCGGCGGCACGCAGCTCCTTGATGCGGGTGTTCAATGTGTTGGGCGTGATGCTGCCAATGCTGTCCTGGAGCAGCCGGAAAGTCTGCGGGTGACCGTCCCTGAGTGCCCACAACACGCGCAAGGCGTAACGCGCTTCCAGCAATTCAAAAAGTTGGCCGACGGCAGCATTTTCTTTGGCACTCATGGGGGACATCTCCTGGTCACGTTTTTGTCACAGTTAATCGGTAAGCACGCGCTTGAAGCGGAATATAGCGGATATTTTGGGCTGCTACTAGTTTTATAGCTGCCTGCGCCCGCAGGATGTAGCCTGCCAGCCAAAAAGGCTTGAAAAGTCAGGCTGAATGGGGTAAGCACTGGCATCCCTGACGTGGCGGATGTCCTGCCGCACAGGCTGTTGTCTATGGCTTACCGATACACTTTTTGCAGCAGGCGCATCAGGGTTTTGCGTTCTGCGGCCGTCAGGCGCCGGGTGGCGTCCAGCTCCAGCTCCTGCGCTGTGCGTTCCGCGTCATGCATCAGGTTCTGGCCGATGGGCGTCAGGTGCAGGCCGACAGCCCGGCCGTCGCGCGGATGCGGTTTGCGAACGATCAGCGCGCGCTGCTCCAGCGCATTGATCATGGCCACCAGGTTGGGTGGCTGGATGCTCAGCGCAGCGCAGAGCTGGCGCGAGGTGATGCCGGGGTTGTGCGTGATCAGTGACATCACTGAAAAATCAACCTGCCGCATGCCATAAACCGCCATGCGTTTCACAAACAGCTCGATCACCGCGATGGCGGCGCGGCTGGCGTTATACCCAACCAGTCCTTCCAGGTAAGACGTGTCGACAGCTTCGACGGCGGGGGCTGTTGCTTTGCGTGGTGGGCTGGGTCGGTCGCGGGCGGTCACAGGCAGATTTGTACTGAGAGGGAGCGGTAACTGTATCTCAGTGCGTTCCGGGCCGCGCGGCCATTGCGCAAGAAAGACTGCCACGGCGGTGAGCCCCTCAGGCTCTACCGCTGGAGCTCAGGACATGCCGGTAAAGCCGATGTGTTTGACCAGCGGCCCCCAGCGGAAGTAGGCCTCGCGTTGGCTTCTGTCCATTTCACGCACGGTGGAGCCGGCCGGCACCAGGCCGAAGGTGGCCAGGCCGTTGACAACTTGGGAATTTTTCAGCGCAGCGTTGATGGCTTCGTTGGCGCTGTCGATCACGGTGCCGGGCGTTTTGGCTGGCGCATAAAAACCGAACCACTCTTCGGTTGTCAGATCGGCGAACCCCTGCTCGGCAAAGGTCGGCACCTCCGGGGAGAACGGGGAGCGCGTCGGGCCGGAGGTCGCGATCATCCGAATTTTTCCGGCTTTGTGATTGGCCAGGAAGTCACCGCTGGGCGTGAACATGGATGCCAGCTGACCGCCGATCAGATCGGCCACGCCCGGTATCGAGCCCCGGTAGGGCACATGGGTCAGCGCCACGCCGGTGTAGCTGCTGAGCAGCGCGCCCAGAAAATGCGGCAGTGAACCAGCCGCTGGCGAGCCGTAGCTGGCCTGGTTCGGGTTGGCTTTGCACCATGCCACATAGTCCTTGACCGTTCGGACCGATGACGGGACGAGGGGGCCCACCGCCAGGCCGTGGTGCATCACTGCCGCAATGGAGACCGGCATCAGGTCCTTGAACGGGTCGTAACTGAGTTTGGTGTAAATATGCGGGTAGACCGAGGTGCAGGAGAACGGTGTGAGCAACAGGGTGCGTCCGTCCGGTGCGGAATTTTTGACCGTTTCGCAGGCAATACGCCCGCCCGCGCCCGGTTTGTTTTCCACCACGGCGGCGTTGGGGGTGTAGCGGCTACCACGCAATTGCTCGCCGATGCGCCGGCTGGTGGCGTCGGCAGTTCCCCCGGCCGGAAAGCCGTTGACGATCCTGACCTGATCGAGCGCTTGAGCGCGCGCGCTCAAGGGTGAGAGCGCGCCAAACGCGGCAAAGGCGCTGGCGGACTGAACGAAGTGGCGTCGGGTGCTCATGTCTTGTCTCCGGTTGTGTGGTGATGCTTTGGGTCAGCGCGGTGCCATGCGCAGCGCGCCGTCAAGGCGGATCACTTCGCCGTTGAGGTGGGTGTTGGTGACGATGTGGCAGGCGAGCTGGGCAAACTCTTCGGGTTTGCCCAGGCGCGATGGAAATGGAATCGAAGCGGCCAGTGATTGCTGAACCGGCTCGGGCAACTGTTTCATGAGCGGCGTGGCGAACAAGCCAGGTGCCACGGTGCAGACGCGGATACCGTGCTGGGCCAGGTCGCGTGCCATCGGCAGCGTCATGCCGACCAGCCCGCCCTTGGACGCGCTGTAGGCCTGCTGGCCGACCTGGCCGTCGAAGGCGGCGACCGAGGCGGTAAACATCATCACGCCGCGTTCACCATCTTCCATCGGTGCCAGCTTCGTGCATGCCGCGGCAAACAGGCGGCTGATGTTGTAACTTCCGATCAAATTCACGTTGATCACTCTGGCAAAGTCTTCGAGAGGCGCCGCATGGCCGTCCTTGCCGACGATTCGTTTAGCGGTACCGATGCCGGCGATGTTCATCAGTATTCGCGCCGGACCGTGGGCCGCCGCAGCCTTGTCGAGAGCCGCCACCACGCTGTCCGTGTGGGTGATGTCGCAGGGGCAGGCGAGGCCACCGATCTCTGCGGCAACCTTTTCGGCCAAGGCCATGTTGACGTCAAGCACGGCGACCTTCGCGCCTAGGCGAGCCAGTTCGCGCGCGACAGCCTCACCCAGGCCCGAGGCGCCGCCGGTCACGATGGCGGCATGTCCCTGAATATTCATGGTGGTACTTTCGGCAAGAGGGTGAAGGGCAGGGTGCCGTCGTGCAGGGCGCTGACCAGGGCTTCGCGGTGTTTGAGCACGGCGCGCTGGTTGATGGAGCCTTTGTCAGTGACTTCGCCCTTGTCGATGGATGGGGGCTCAGCCATCAGGTGCGCGCGCGCAATGCGGCTGGCGCTGCCGGTCGCACTTGTCGCCAGGTCGTTGAGCATTTGCTGGAAGCGCGCCTGAACCGGCGTACTTTCGAGCACGGCCTGGAGGCTGGCTTCGGGGCCGAGCCCGCTCAGTGCGCGACAGGCAGCCGTGGGGAAGATCAGCGCGCCAACTTCTTTCAGGTTGATGCCGGTGAGCACCGCGTCCTGCACATAGGGAGCGCCGGCGGCAATGATTTTTGCGCGCATGGGGCCAACGCTGACAAACGTGCCGGTGGCGAGTTTGAAGTCCTCGGCGATACGGCCGTCAAACTTCAGGCCTTTGTGGATGTCATTGCGGTCTATCCAGGCAACCGCATCGCCGGTGCAAAAAAAGCCCTCGTCGTCCAGGGACTCCTGGGTGGCTTCAGGCGCGCGCCAATAGCCCGGCGTGATGTTGGGGCCGCGGTAGCGTACTTCGATCTTGCCATCCACCGGCACCAGCTTGAGTTCCAGCCCCGGCGTGGGCACGCCGAGGTCGCCAGCCCTGACATCGGGGCTGGTCACGAAAATCCCGAAAGGACCGGACTCGGTCATGCCCAGACCGGTGCCCATCACGATGCGTTCGCCGACTTCCGCCTGCTGGGTCTGGTGCAGGCTGTCCCAGACCGGCTGGGCCAGCGCCGCACCCGCATAGAAAAACATCTTCACGCGTGACAGCAGGTTCTTGCGCAACTGCGCATCGGTTTTCATGGCGTTGGCAATCGCCTCGAAACCGGTGGGCACATTGAAATAAACCGTGGGCGCAATCTCGCGCAGGTTGCGCAGCGTTTCGGCCATCAAGGCCGGCGTCGGCTTGCCGTCGTCGATGTACAGCGTGCCGCCGTTGTAAATCGTCATGCCGACGTTGTGGTTGCCGCCGAAGGTGTGGTTCCAGGGCAACCAGTCAACCAGCACCAGCGGGTCTTCGGCCAGCACCGGCATCGACTGGCGCATCTGCTGCTGGTTGGCGCACCACATGCGTTGCGTGTTGATGACCGCCTTGGGCAGTTTGGTGGAGCCGGAGGTGAACAGGAATTTGACAATCGTGTCGGGCCCGGTGGCCCGCATCGCGGCATCGACGGCCTCCGTCGCGGGGGTTGAAAGCAGTTGGTCAAATCGGGTGCTTGCCCTCTGAAGAAGGGCGTTATCAGCTATTGAATGGATAGCGACTTCGACATCGGCGCCGACGGTGGCCGCAATCGCCTTGCCATAGCGGCCGGCATCGCTCGCAAACACCAGACCGGGCGTCAGCGTGGCCAGCACGTGGCGCAGCTTGTCATGGTCCTGGCTCACCGTGGAATAGGCCGGCGACACCGGGCAATACGGCACGCCGGCGTAAATGCAGCCCAGCGCCAGCAGGGCGTGTTCCAGGTCGTTTTCGCTGAGGATCGCGACCGGGCGCTCGGCATTCAGGCCGCGGTCCAGCAGGGCCTGCCCGATGTTGCGCGCACTGGCAAACGCCTGCGCGTAGCTGATGTGGTGCCAGTCGCCCGAGCTGCCGTCCGCATTTTTTCTGCGCCTGGCCATGAAGCTGCGGTCCGGCGCGACCTGCGCCCAATGAACCAGGCGGTCGGTGATGCGGTGCGCGTAGTCGCCCAGCGGCTGGTCCGCCGACAGGTACTGTGTGCCCTGCTGGCCTTCGCGCAGGTCTACGCGCGTGACACCAAACACCAATGGCCGGTAGGTGGGCGCTGGGGAAAGGGTGCTGGCTTGGCTCATGGTTGTGTTTGTGTACTGCGCTGTCAGCTTTTGGCGACTTTGTTGGCCTTGCCCGCCAGGAAGGCCTGCACCCGCTCTTTGGCTTCAGGCGCGCTTTGGGCAATCGCGGCCATCAGGGATTCGGTGAAAAAGCCCTGATCGGCGGGCTGTTCTGCAATCCGGGGCAGCGCGTGCATCAGCGCGTAATTCGTCAGGGGGGCGTTTTGTGCGACGCGTGACGCCAGCTCCAGTGCTTTGGCGAAAGCCTGGCCTTCAGGCACCAGGTACTGCGCAAACCCCACGTGTTCGCCGTCCTGCGCGTTGTAGACACGGCCGGTCAGCATCATGTCGGTCATACGTGCCACGCCAATCAGCTTGGGGATACGGACGGAGCCGCCGCCGCCGACAAAAATGCCGCGCGAACCTTCGGGCAGCGCGTAAAAGGTCGATGCGTCAGCCACACGGATGTGGCAGGCACTGGCCAGCTCCAGTCCGCCGCCGACCACGGCGCCATGCAGCGCCGCAATCACGGGCACCGGACCGTGCTGGACACATTCCAGCGCCGCGTGCCACATGCGCGAGTGGTGCATGCCCTGGCCCGCATCGCGTTCCTGCAACTCGCCCAGATCCAGTCCGGCGCAGAAGTGATCGCCTTCGCCATGCACCACGGCGGCACGCACGCTGGAAGGCAGATTTTCAAACATGTTGCGCAGGCTCAGAATGAGGCTGTCATTGAGCGCATTGCGTTTGGCGGGACGGCTCAGGCGGATGACGGCAATCTCTTGCTGGGCGCCAGAAAATTCGAGCTGGATGTCTTTGGAGGGGGGGTGAAGTGTCATGGTCAGATTTGCAAAGTGAGTGAATTATTGTTATAAATGATAACCAATTCAACCGGTTTTGGGACAGATTTATCGGTGTTAACCCGCATGCTTGAAAAACACACAAGCGCGTCAGGAGACCTTTATGGACTACAAAAATCTCATTGCCATCGACATCCACACCCATGCAGAGGTCAGTTGCTGGAACCCGTTTGACAACTACGGCGAGGAGTACGACCGCGCTGCGGACAAGTACTTCAAAAACAGCCGCCGGCCGACGATTGAGGAAACCATCGCCTACTACCGCGAGCGCAAGATCGGGCTGGTCATGTTCACCGTGGACAGCGAATCCAAGCTGGGTCGGCGCCGCATCCCGAACGAGGAGATCGCCGAGGCGGCGCAGAAAAACAGCGACATGATGATGTGTTTCGCCAGCATCGACCCGCACAAGGGCAAGATGGGCGCGCGTGAAGCCGAGCGGCTGATCAAGGAGCACGGCGTCAAGGGTTTCAAGTTCCACCCAACGGTGCAGGGCTTCCACCCTTACGACAGGATGGCCTGGCCGATTTACGAAGTCATCAATGCCCACAAGCTGCCGGCGATTTTTCACACCGGGCACAGCGGCATCGGCAGCGGCATGCGTTGCGGCGGCGGCTTGCGGCTGGAGTTCTCCAACCCGATGCATCTGGACGACGTGGCGATTGACTTCCCCGACATGCAGATCGTCATGGCCCACCCCAGTTTCCCCTGGCAGGACGAGGCACTCAGCGTGGCCACCCACAAGCCCAATGTCTGGATCGACCTGTCAGGCTGGAGCCCCAAGTACTTTCCGAAACAGCTGGTGCAGTACGCCAACACCCTGCTCAAGGACCGCGTGTTGTTCGGCAGCGACTACCCCTTGATCACACCCGAGCGCTGGATGAAGGATTTTGAAGACGCCGGCTTCAAGCCCGAGGTGATGCCTGCCATCCTCAAGGGCAATGCGATGCGCCTGCTCGGGCTCGCTGCATGAAGGACATGGCTTTTCGCTGCCTGGCCGACATAGCGGCGCTGGAGCGTATCCCTTATGACCAGGCCATTCCCGCACGCACAACCTATGGACTGATCGAAAACGCCGCGCGCCGCTTTGGCGAGCGCGATGCCTTTCGGTTTTTGCCCAGTGGCGACCTGCATGCCCAGCTGGAGCGCGTGACTTACCTCGAACTGCTGTCGCAGATTCACCGTGCAGCGAATCTGTTTCGCACACTCGGTGTCGGGCCGAATGACGCAGTTGCGATCCTGGCGCCCAACATTCCGGAAACACACTTCGCGCTGTGGGGCGCGCAGGTGGCGGGCAAGGTTTGCCCGATCAACTACCTGCTGCAGCCCGATCACATCGCCGCGCTTCTCAAGGCATCGGGCGCCAAAATCATCGTGGCGCTCGGCCCCAACCCCGAACTCAATCTCTGGCCAACGGTGGAAAAAGTCCTGGCCTTGCATCCGCTGCCGGTACTGCAGATCCGGGTCGGCGATCATGTCGCGGCGGGCGTGCCAGATTTTCAGGAGCTGCTCGGGCAGCAAAGCGACGCGCTGGCTTTTCCGCCGCAGCTCACGCCTGATCGCATCGCCGCCTGCTTCCACACCGGTGGCACCACCGGCGCCCCCAAGCTGGCCCAGCACACGCACGGCAACGAGGCGCACACCGGATGGTTCTCGCACCTTTTTTACGGCTTTGACGAACAGACGGTGGAGATCAACGGTTTTCCGCTGTTTCACGTCGCCGGCGCTTTTGTTTACGGCCTGTCGCTGCTGGCCATTGGCGCGACCCAGGTGCTGCCCACGCTCAGCGGCATGCGCAACCCCGACTTTCAGAAAAACTACTGGAAGTTTTGCGCGCGTGAGCAGGTCACCGCGCTGGCCTGTGTGCCGACGATCCTCGCGACGCTGGTGAATCTGCCGGTTGATGCAGATATTTCTTCCGTGCGGGTGGCCTACACCGGTGGCTCACCGCTGCCCACGGAACTGGCGCAGCAGTTTGAAAACAAATGCGGCATCCCGGTGCGCAACATCCTCGGCATGACCGAGTGCGCCGGTCTCGTTTCCATCGAGCCGGCAGCCGCGCCACGTGTGCCGGGTTCCACTGGGCTGCGCCTGCCTTACACCGACGTACGCGCTGTGCCCTGGCGCGATGGCGCGGCGCAACTGCATGAAAACTGCGCGGCGGGGCAGACCGGTGTCATCGTGCTGCGTGGCCCGCATGTGAGTCCGGGTTACACCGACACCGCGCGCAACGCGGGCATGTTCGAAGGCGACTGGCTGGTTTCCGGCGACCTCGGGCATCTCGATGCGCAAGGCTGTATCCACATCACAGGCCGCGCCAAGGACGTGATCATTCGCGGCTCACACAACATTGACCCTGGCCTGGTGGAAGACGCCTTCCTGGCCCACCCTGCAGTGGCGCTGTGCGCGGTGGTCGGCGAGCCCGATGCCTACGCCGGCGAGTTGCCGGTGGCCTTTGTCACGCTCAAACCGGGCATGCGTTGCGACCCTGCCACCTTGCTGGCCGAGGTCACGCCGCAGGTCTACGAGCGGCCCGCCACACCCAAACGCGTGACCATTGTTGACGCCATGCCGCTGACCGCTATCGGCAAGATCTACAAACCGGCGTTGCGCCTGCTGGCTATGGAGGCCAAACTTGCGGAGATGCTGGTGGACGTGCCCGGTGCACGCGTGCGCGGCGAAGAGCGCAAGGGCGGCCTGGTGGCGGTGGTCACGCTCGCTTCTGCGCCCGACCACGCGCTTGAAAGCCGGTTGCGCGAGCGGCTGGCGGCCATGGCCATCGTGATGGAGTTCGTGTTCACCGCCGCCTGAACGCTGACCTTACCAGCCGCCGCTGGCCAGCCACTGCTCCAGCAGCTCAAAGGTTTCCACGCCCCAGAAAGGCTCGTCGTCCACCACCACGGTGGGGGAGCCGAAGATGCCGGCTTTCAGCGAAGCGTCGACCGCACTGCGCAGCCATACCGAGGCCTCGGGGCTGTTGATGCCTTCCTGCAGGCGCTGCCGGTCCAGTCCGGGGGGCAAGGTGATGGATGCCACGGCCTCGGCGCTGGAGAGGTCACGGCCTTCAGCCCAGTAGGCATGGTAGATCGCATGGGCCAGCGGCGCCGCAAGTTCAGGCTCTTGCTGCTTGACCCAGTAAAAAGCCCGACCTGCCGCACGCGGATCCATCATGGGGTCGTCGAGCTTGCGTTGCATCTGCACACCATGCCGCCGCATGTAGCGCAGCGCATCGCGCCGGATGTAGTCGCCCTTGAGCGGGGTATCGAGCAGGGACTTGAGTCCCATGACCTTGAGCACCGAGACACCCAGCAGCATGGCGTGCCACTCGACGCGGCGTCCATGCCGCGCAGCCATCTCCTCGATACGCAGCGAGGCGAAATAGCCGAAGGGCGAGATGAAGTCAAAGTAGAAGTGCAGGGGCGCGGGCGATGTGCTCATGGGCCCTAGGGTAGCTCAGGACGCAATGGAAACGGCCGCGCCGCGCTGCGACGATTCCATGATGGCCGCGATCAGCCGCTGCGCCTGCAAGGCAGACCGTCCCGTGACGGCCGGCTCTGAATCACTGCGAATGGCGGCCAAAAAATCCTGCAGCACCGCGCGGTGAAAGGCGTGGTCAAAAGCCATGGGGTTGGCGCCCGAACCTGTCGCCTGCTTGAGCCCGGCCTGGATTTTCCGGCCGTCAATCAGTTCAGCGTGCAGTTCGCCAGCTTCCAGGGTGGCGCTGCCCAGCGTGAAGTTCAACGCAATACGTTCCGGAAAACCGGGCCAGGCCGCGGTTGTTGCATCGATATGGCCGATGGCTCCGTTCGGGTAACGCAGCACGGCCGCCACCGTGTCTTCACATTCCATGCGGTGCGTGGCGCTGGTGCCGGCCATGGCCATCACCCGGTCGGGCATGCCGGTCAGGCTCAGCAGCAGGTCGATGGTGTGGATGGCCTGCGTCATCAGCACGCCGCCACCGTCACGCGCCATGGTGCCGCGGCCCGGCTCGTCGTAGTAACTTTGCGGTCGCCACCAGCGGATGCTGGCCGACGCGCTGAGCAGTTGCCCGAGGCTGCCGTCCCTGATCAGCCGGGCCAGCGCCAGTGAGGCATCGCGCATGCGGTGCTGCAGCATCACGGCCAGTTTCACGCCGCTTTGCTCGCAGATGTCCACCATCTGCTGCGCCTTGGCAAGGCTCACATCGAGCGGCTTTTCCACCAGCACGTGTTTGCCGGCCCGCGCCAGCCGCTCGACGATGTCCGCGTGCGTGTTGGGCGGGGTCAGCACCAGTACCGCGCGGATGGTCGTGTCTTCAAGGATGTCTTCCAGGCGGATGCTGGTGCGGATGCCTGCCGGCAAATTCAGGGTCGCCAGCTTGCTGGCCTTGCGTGCCACCACGCAGGCCAGTTCCAGCTCGCTGTCCAGATCCTTCAGGCTTTGCAAATGCGGCGCGCAGGCCTGCCCGGCACCGACGACGGCAAGCCGCATTTTGGGGGTGTCTGGATGACTCAAAGCTTGGTACCGGCGGGCAGGGCGGCCATGCCCAGGGCGAGAGGCCGGGCAAGAGCGATGGCAGCATGAATCAATGAACGGCGTTTCATCGTGTTTCCAGGTTTGTTTGGAAAGGCAAAGCGGGGCGTGGCCGGCGAGGTGAGGCAGTGGCAGGGAGTGCGCCAATATGATCAGTCATCGTACAACGAGGACGCCATAACCCCCGGTCGGGCCACAAGGGACCATTCCAACCTTCAGACGCCCGGTGAGGCGTCCAGCGTCTGGCCTCTACGCAGTCGCTCACGGCTGTTGGACAGATGGGTGCGCATGGCTGCCCTGGCCGCTTCCGGGTCCTGACTGCGGATGGCGTTGTAGATATTTTCATGCTCGCCGTTGACGCGCTGCAGGTAGAGCAGGCGGCCTTCCGGCGCACTTTGCGGCGTGTTGACCCGCGTACGCGGAATGATCATGGTACCCAGGTAGGTCATCAGGTCTTCAAAATGCCGGTTGCCGGTGGCCCGCGCCACTTCCATATGAAACTGGAAGTCAGGTGGTACCGCATCAGAGTCCGCGTGGATGGAGTCCTGAAAGGCCCGCAGCGCGGTGGCCATGGCTTCCAGGTTTTCGGTACTTCGCCTCTGGGCGGCCAGACCGGCGGCTTCTGTTTCGAGGCTGATGCGCAGTTCCAGCACCGAGATCACGTCGTTGACGGTAGCGAAGTCGGCTGCAGCAATCTTGAAGTTGCCCGCGTCCCGGTTTTCGATCACAAAGGTGCCGATACCATGCCGTGTTTCGACCAGGCCCGACGCCTGTAGTTTGGAGATCGACTCCCGCACCACTGTCCGGCTGACGTCGAAACGCGCCATGATTTCGGCCTCGGTGGGCAGCTTGTCGCCGGGCTTGAGCTGTCCTTCGCGGATGCTGGCCGCCAGGCTTTCAACAATTTCAGTCACCAGCCCGCGCGGCCGGCGTACACGCGGCGCTTCGTCGGACAGGGTAGGCAGCAGGTTCGATTCCATCGGGTTCGTTCGGGGATAGGGGTTTGCCTTGAGGACCGCAAAAAGCCCTTGACAGTTAAAAGCGTCTCACTAGAATTCCGTGTCATCAGACAACATATGACTGATGTGTTGATCTGGTTTAAGTGACTGTAGCAAACCTGATGGAAAAGTCCAGCGTTTGCGCCACACGAGTTTGCACAAAGACAAAAATGACAATCAAGGTTCATGAAAAATTGCTGTTGACCGGCGCGGCCGGCGGCCTGGGGCAGGCCCTGCGCGAGCGCCTCAAGGCCAACTGCGACACCTTGCGCCTGTCGGACCGGGTTGATCTGGGCAAGGCGGGCGCCAACGAAGAAATCCTGCTTGCCGACCTGGCCGATGCCGCGGCGGTGGACGCGATGGTGCAGGGCGTAGACGCCATCGTTCACCTCGGCGGCGTGTCGGTGGAGGGCCCGTTCGGTCCCATCCTGCAGGCCAACATTCTGGGTCTGTACAACCTGTATGAAGCCGCGCGCAAACACGGTGTCAAACGTGTGGTGTTTGCCAGCTCCAACCACGTCACCGGCTTTTACCGCCAGAGCGAAACCATCGACGCTGATGCACCGGCGCGGCCGGACGGCATGTACGGCCTGAGCAAGGCTTTTGGCGAAGATCTGTCGCGTTTTTACTTTGACCGCTACGGCGTAGAGACCGCCTGCGTGCGTATTGGCTCGTCCTTTCCTGAGCCCAAAGACCGGCGCATGCTGGCCACCTGGCTCAGCTTCGACGATCTGCACCGTCTGATCACCGCCTGCCTGACGACGCCGGTTCTCGGCCACAGCATCGTGTTCGGCATGTCTGACAACGCGGTCACCTGGTGGGACAACCGTCGCGCCCGGCACATCGGCTATGTCGCGAAGGACAGCTCGGACATCTTTCGCGACGCCGTCTATGCGCGCACGGCCGCACCCGACCTCAGCGATCCCGCCGTGCAATTCCAGGGCGGCGGTTTCGTCAAGGCCGGCCCTTTTCCCGGTTGATCGGATGGGCATGTCCGCAACCGCTTTTCTTTTCGTTCTGTCAGTCGCTTTCTAAATTCAACCAGGAGACAAAACCATGACTTTTCGCCGCCACCTGATCGCCGCCGCTGCGCTGGCTTCCGTTGCATTTGCCTTGCCCATGGCCGCGCAGGCACAAATCGTGCTCAAGGCCTCTGACACGCACCCTGCGGGTTACCCCACGGTTGTCGCTGTCGAGAACATGGGCAAGAAGCTTGAAACCCAGACCAACGGCCGCATTAAGATGCAAATGTTTCCCGGAGCCGTACTCGGTCAGGAAAAGGAAACCGTCGAGCAAACCCAGATTGGCGCGCTGCAGATCAACCGCATCTCGCTGGGCGTGATCGGCCCCATCGTGCCGGACGTTGACGTGTTCAATATGCCCTTCGTCTTCCGCGACATCGCGCACATGCGCAAGGTCATCGATGGCCCGATCGGCGACGAGCTGCTGGGCAAGGTCACGGCCAGCCCGGCGCGCCTGGTTGCTCTCGGCTGGATGGACGGCGGCGCGCGCAGCCTGTACACCAAGAAGCTGGTCAAATCCCCGGCCGATCTCAAGGGCGTGAAAGTCCGCATGATGGGCAACCCGCTGTTTGTCGACACCATGAACGCCATGGGCGGCAATGGCATTTCCATGGCCTACGGTGAGGTGTTCAGCGCGCTGCAGACCGGCGTGATCGACGGCGCGGAAAACAACCCGCCCAGCATGTTCACTTCCAACCATTACACCGCTGGTGCCAAGTATTACGCGCAGACCAACCACCTGATCATTCCTGAACTGCTGGTGATGTCCAAGGTGGCATGGGACAAGCTCACGCCAGCCGACCAGGCTCTGGTCAAGAAGCTCGGCCGTGAAGCCCAGCTGGACCAGCGCGTCCTGTGGGACAAGAGCGTGGAAGACTATTCCGCCAAGCTGAAGGCCGCCGGTGTGGAATTTGTGCCGGTCGACCAGAAACTGTTTTTTGACGCAACAGCACCCGTGCGCGCCAAGTACGGCGTGAAATTTGCTGACCTGATGAAACGCATCGACGCGACCAAGTAAGCGTTTCACCTGGATTCACGGGCGCTGCCGCGGCAACGCCCGTGAGCCATCCTGTCTTATTGCGGACTCACCATGAAACACCACACCCTGCGCTTTAACGACTGGCTGTACCTTGCGTGCATCTGGATCTCGGGTCTGTCGATCTTTGTCATGACGCTGATCATTCCCTGGGGCATCTTCACGCGGTATGTGCTGGGCACCGGATCACAGTGGCCCGAACCTATTGCAATTTTGCTGATGGTGATCTTCACCTTCTTTGGCGCAGCGGCAGGCTACCGGGCGAATGCGCATATTTCTGTTGCCATGGTGACCGATCGTATGCCCGCGAAAGTGCGCAGCACGGTCGCCTGGCTGATGGACATCCTGATGGCCTTGGTGTCCATTTTCATGGCCTATTACGGCGCCAAGCTGTGCATCCAGACCTGGGGTCAGAACATTGGCGAAATCCCCTGGATGCCGGTCGGCGCCACTTACCTTCCGGTGCCGCTGGGCGGCGCCATCACACTCATCTTCGTGCTTGAACGCATGGCGCTGGGCCATCAGGGCGGCCGCGAAGTCGTTACCTACGACCACGAAAAAATTGAAGGAGGAGCCCTCTGATGGATGCGTTTGTTCTGCTGGGGTCCTTCCTCGTTCTCATGATTCTCGGCCTGCCGGTGGCTTACGCCCTGGGTCTTTCCGCGCTGATCGGCGCCTGGTGGATCGACATCCCGCTGGACGCGGTGATGATCGCCATTGCCAGCGGCGTCAACAAGTTCTCGCTGCTCGCCATTCCTTTCTTTGTGCTGGCTGGTGCCATCATGGCGGAGGGCGGCATGTCGCGGCGGCTGGTGGCTTTTGCCAGTGTGCTGGTGGGCTTTGTGCGCGGCGGCCTGTCGCTGGTCAACATCCTGGCTTCCACATTCTTCGGCGCCATTTCCGGCTCGTCGATGGCCGACACCGCCTCGATTGGTTCGGTGTTGATTCCCGAGATGGAGAAAAAAGGCTACCCACGCGACTTCGCCACGGCCGTCACGGTCAGCGGCTCGGTGCAGGCCATCCTGATTCCGCCCAGCCACAACGCGGTGATTTATTCGCTGGCCGCCGGCGGCGGCGTGTCGATTGCGGCACTGTTCCTCGCCGGTGTGTTGCCCGGCCTGCTGCTGGGGCTGACGCTGGCCGTCATGTGCCTGTTCATTGCGAAGAAGCGAAACTTTCCCAAAGGTGAAGTGATCCCCATGCGGCAGGCGCTGAAAATCTGCGTCGATGCGCTGTGGGGCCTGATGACCATGGTCATCATCCTGGGCGGCATTCTGTCGGGCATCTTCACCGCCACCGAGTCAGCCGCGATTGCCGTAATCTGGGCCTTCTTTGTGACCATGTGCATTTACCGCGACTACAAGTGGCGCGAGCTGCCCAAGCTGGTGCACCGCACGGTCAAGACTTTGTGCATCGTGATGATCCTCATTGGCTTTGCGGCGAGCTTCGGATACATCATGACGCTGATGCAGATTCCGCAGCAGATCACCGGCATGTTCACCAGTATTTCTTCTGACAAATATGTGGTGCTGCTGATGATCAACGTGCTGCTGTTGATCCTGGGCACGCTGATGGACATGGCGCCGCTGATCCTGATCATGACGCCCATCCTGCTGCCTGTGGTCACACAACTCGGTGTGGACCCGGTGCATTTCGGCATGATCATGATGGTCAACCTCGGCATGGGCCTGATCACGCCACCGGTCGGCGGGGTATTGTTTGTCGGTGCGGCGGTGGCCAAACTGCCCATCGAAAAAGTCGTGCGGGCGCTGTACCCTTTCTTCGGCGCACTGCTTTTTGTACTGTTCCTGGTGACCTATGTTCCGGCGCTGTCACTGTGGCTGCCCAATCTGTTGCTCAAATAAGTCATGCCCGTAACCCGGATCAAGGC
>NZ_JAYWHI010000036.1:0-11194 GCF_043778355.1 Polaromonas sp. | reverse complement strand
TTGACCAGGATGGTATCGGGGCGCTGCGTGAAGATATCTTTCAGCGCGCCGAGTGCGCCGTGATAATCCATGGGGTTGTTGTTGTTCTTCAGGCGCGGCGCCATTTTGGCGACGTTGTCGACCACCTTGGTGCGAATGCACTCAGCCCACGACGTCGGCTTCACCCAGCCATCGCCGATACGCGAGAGCATGACGGCAACGACGGAGCTGATGTCACCGACAACGGGCGCGGCGATCTCGATGTTGCTGTCCATCTCGCGCGGTTCGATGTCGACCTGGATGAATTTCTGCGTGCCCGCGGCACCCCAGGTTTTTCCTTTGCCGTGCGAGAGCAGCCAGTTCAGGCGCGCGCCGACCAGCAGCACCACGTCGGCTTCCGGCAGCACGAAGGAGCGCGCAGCCGAGGCACACTGTTCATGGGTGTCGGGCAGGATGCCCTTGGCCATGGACATGGGCAGGTAGGGGATGCCGGTCTTCTCGATCAAGGCCTTGATGTCGGCGTCGGCCTGGGCGTATGCGGCGCCTTTACCCAGCAGGATCAGGGGCTTCTTGGCGCTCTTGAGCAGGTCCAGTGCACGCTTGACGGCGTCCGGGGCCGGGATCTGGCGCGGGGCTGCATCGATCACCTTGATCAGCGAAGCCTTGCCGGCCGCGGCGTCCATGGCCTGGCCGAACAGCTTGGCGGGCAAATCCAGGTACACCCCCCCCGGGCGGCCGGAGACGGCGGAGCGGATGGCGCGGGCGATGCCCACACCGATGTCTTCGGCATTGAGCACGCGGAAGGCGGCCTTGCACAGGGGCTTGGCGATGGCCAGCTGGTCCATCTCCTCGTAGTCACCCTGTTGCAGATCGACGATCTCGCGCTCGCTGGAGCCGCTGATCAGGATCATGGGGAAGCAGTTGGTGGTGGCGTTGGCCAGCGCGGTCAAGCCGTTCAGGAAGCCGGGGGCGGACACCGTCAGGCAGATGCCGGGCTTGCCGGTCATGAAACCGGCGGCGGCGGCGGCGTTGCCAGCGTTTTGCTCATGGCGGAACGAAATCACGCGCATGCCTTCAGCCTGCATCTTGCGGGTCAGGTCCGTGACCGGAATTCCCGGCAGCCCGTAGATGGTGGTGAGGCCGTTGAGTTTCAGGGCGTCGATGACAAGTTGAAACCCGTCGGTCTGTTCTGTTGATTGAGCGTCGTTTGTCATGATGGATGTCTCTTCGTTTGACTTCGGTAAGGATGGAGCAACAAGGCCGGCAGCATCAGGTTGCCAAAGACCCAGTGGTAAGGGTTTTCACTGGGGAATCGCCATCCCGCTACCTCAGCCGGACAGGTCTTTTGCACCGTCGGGGTATCATAGGAATCGATTCGGGTTTCTCTATTGACCACGGTCAATTTTCGGTGTATTCGGACCTTCCGGAGAAGACCAAAATCCGGATCCGGTTCAACCTTAAGTCGTCATGCTGTCTGTACAAAACCATCCCGATAGAAATGTCATTCGTGTCCAGCTGGGGCAAAACCTGGTTCTCAAGGGAATGACGGCAGAGCAAAGCGCTGAACTGGAGTCACATCTGGTGATCGTCGATAGCCAGAAAGGCGACACCCTGTTGCATCAAGGCGCCCACGAAATGGAGCAGTATTTCATCCTGGAAGGCATCCTGAAACGGGTGGTAACCAATCAGGAGGCCAAGGAGATGATTTTGCGTTTCGCCGACGAACGCGATATGGAAACGAGCTACGCGGCATGGCGTCTGGGAACTCCCACGCCTTACAGCACCGTTTGCGTGACCAAAGTCCGGGTGGCCAAGCTACCGCTGTCGGACTGGGTGGCCTTCCTCGAACGGCACTACGACATCAAGCAGTCCTTTGAGTATTACGTCATGCGCCTCATGAGCGAGATCATGGCGCACACCATCACACTGCATTTGCTGGATGCGCCAGGTCGGGTCAAGCGCTTCCTGCGTAAACACCCTGAGCTGTTTGATCGCATTCCAAAAAAAGAGCTGGCGTCTTACATGAACCTCTCGGCGGAAACCCTGAGCCGTCTGAAGCAGCGCGGAAAAATCTGACCAGCCGCGTGGCGGAGGAATAAAAAAAGCCGGGTGATCTACCCGGCTTTTTTGTTGGTGGGGCCAGACGCTCAGTCGACCGGCTGCTCCGCTGCAAATTCGTCCTTCTTGGGCGGACGAACCAGGGCGATCACGCGGGAGATCAGCGGCCACAACAGCAAAATCAGGGCCAGCGCGGTGATGCCGCCAACCAGCGGGTTGGACCACATGATGGACATTTCGCCCTGTGATACCAGCATCGCCTGGCGGAACGAGTCTTCTGCCTTGTCTCCGAGAACCAGCGCCAGCACCAGCGGTGCGAGCGGGTAGTCCAGCTTCTTGAAGAGGTAGCCGATCACGCCGAACAGCATCATGAACCAGATGTCCAGCATGGCGTTGTGGACGGTGTAGGCGCCAATCGCACAGATCACCACAATCACCGGCGCGATGATGGAAAACGGAATCCGCAGGATGGACGCGAACAGCGGCACGGTGGTCAGCACCACGATCAGGCCCACCAGATTACCGAGGTACATGCTGGCGATCAGCCCCCAAACGAAGTCTTTTTGCTCGACAAACAGCAAGGGTCCGGGCTGCAGGCCCCAGATCAGCAGGCCTCCCAGCAGAACGGCTGCAGTCGGGGAGCCGGGAATGCCCAATGCCAGCATTGGCAGCAGGGCGCTGGTGCCTGCGGCATGTGCTGCGGTTTCTGGCGCAATGACGCCCTCAAGTTCGCCGGTGCCGAACTTGGAGCCGTTCTTGGACATTTTCTTGGCCAGGCCGTAACTCATGAACGAGGCCGGTGTGGCGCCGCCAGGCGTGATGCCCATCCAGATACCGATCAACGAGCTGCGAACCGAGGTCATCCAGTATTTCGGCAGCTTCTTCCATGTTTCGAGCACCACCTTGGGGTCGATCTTGGCGCTTTTCCCGGAGAACGCCAGGCCTTCTTCCATGGAGAGCAGAATCTCGCCGATACCAAACAGGCCAATCACCGCGATCAGGAAATCGAAGCCGCGCATCAGGTCCGGAATGCCGAAGGTCAGACGCAACTGGCCGGTCACCGTGTCCATGCCGACAGACGCCAGCGCAAAACCGATGGTCATGGAGGCCAGGATCTTGAACGGCGACCCTTTGCCCATGCCGACGAAGCTGCAGAAGGTCAGCAGGTACACAGCAAAGAACTCCGGAGGGCCAAACTTCAGCGCAAACTTGGCAACCAGGGGAGCCAGGAAGGTGATCATCACCACGGCCACAAACGCGCCGATAAATGACGAGGTGAACGCTGCCGTCAACGCGGCGCCGGCCTTTCCCTGCTGGGCCATCGGGTAGCCGTCGAAGGTGGTTGCCACCGACCAGGGCTCACCCGGAATGTTGAACAGGATGGAGGTGATGGCACCGCCAAACAGGGCGCCCCAGTAAATACATGACAGCATGATGATCGCCGAGGTTGGCGACATCGTGAAGGTCAGGGGCAGCAGGATGGCCACTCCGTTGGCGCCGCCCAGGCCGGGCAGCACACCGATCAGCACGCCCAGGATGATGCCCACGAACATCAGCAGGATGTTCATCGGCGTCAGGATGACGCTGAATCCGTGAAAAAGCGAGTTTAGTTCTTCCATTTCGATGTCCGGTCAGTAAAAGTTCAATGGGTTCTGTGCGGGTAAGGAGGACTTAGTAGCCGAGGAAACTCAGCGGGTCGAACTGGCCCTTGAACAAGGGAACCTTGAACCAGACCTCAAACATGAAGAAAAACAACACCACCACTATCAGCGCGGTGATCACACTTTTGATGGGCGAAAACTTCCCGAGAATGATCATGAAAAGTGCGATGTAAACCGCAGACGCCACGTAGATGCCCACAAACTGGATCGCCAGCACGTAGACCATGGCCGGCAGCAGAACCGACAACACGCGCTTGAGTTGTTCGCCGTCGACGAACACGTCGGTATTTTTGTTTTTTCCGAAGAGGGCCTGGTACAAGGTGCCGACGCCGGAAATGCACAGGATGATGCCGATGTAAAAAGGAAAGTAGCCGGCGCCAGGGCCGTCACTGGTCCATCCCGATCCGAGGGCCCAGCTGCCCTGGAGAACCACGGCCCCCATGATGACAATACAGGTAGCGACTATCGCTTCGACGATATAGGTCGCGACGCCCGTGCGAGACTCCGCGCCGGTTTCTTGGTTTGGCTCCATGAGCAACTCCGTTGGATTTGAGCGCCCTGGACCAGGGCGAACTCGATTGAATGTCGGGCCGGCGTGTGCCGGCCCGCAGGAGAAAACCCCGCGAACGGGGGCCTTCTTTTCTTACTTCGCGATGAAACCGGCTTCCTTCATGAGTTCGCGGTGGCGCTGCTCTGCTGTACCCAGCCATTTTGCATATTCATCACCGGACATGGTGGTCTGGTTGAACGCGCCTTTTTCCATGTAGTCTTTCCACTCCGGTGTGTCGCGGATTTTCTTGAGCAGATCGACATAGAACTGCAGCTGGTCCTTGGTTACGCCAGGCGCCATGAAGATGCCGCGCAGCATGGTGTAGTCGGTGGGGACACCGGCTTCCTTGCAGGTCGGGATGTCGGCCCACGACTGGGTGTCGGTCACCTTGGCCTTGTAGGTCATGCGTTTTTCATCAAAGACGCACAGCGCGCGCAACTGGTTAGCGCGCCACTGGGCAACCGCCTCAATCGGGTTGTTCACGGACGAGTCGACGTGTTTTCCGACGAGTTGAACCGCCACTTCGCCACCGCCCTTGAACGGGATGTAGATGAACTTGGTGCCGGTGGCCTTTTCAATGCCAACGGTGATGATCTGGTCTTCCTGCTTGGAGCCGGTCCCGCCCATCTTGATCTTGCTCGGACCCGCGGCCTTCACGGCGGCCAGGTACTCCTTGGCATTTTTGGCTGGGTTTTCCGCGTTGACCCACAACACGAACTGGTCAAGCGCCATCATGGAGACAGGCGTCATGTCACGCCAGTTGAAGGGCACGCCGGTTGCGAGCGGTGTGGTGAAGAGGTTGGACAAGGTGATGATGATCTTGTGCGGATTGCCCGTTGCACCTTTCACTTCCAGGAAACCTTCCGCGCCCGCGCCGCCTGACTTGTTGACAACGATCAGCGGCTCTTTCATCAGCTTGTGTTTGATCACGATGCCCTGGATCAGCCGCGCCATCTGGTCAGCGCCGCCGCCAGTGCCTGCGGGTACAACGAACTCAACCGGCTTGGTCGGCTCCCAGGCGGCATGGGCTGACCCCATGGCCATCACCGCGATGGCTGCGGCGGTCGCAAGGCTGCTTTTGAGGTTGGAAAGTTTGATCTTCATTGCGTTGTCTCCTGTGTTGCGTAACTCGGATTTGAGGCTGGAACTTCTTGCTGACTTCCTCGCCAGAACGTATCACACCAATATGGTCTTACCAACTGGATAAAAAACTCTTGACGGGGGTCAAGTTTGCTCAACTTTCGAAGCGCGCTAGGGTTTGTCCGGGGGCGTTTCAGGCGTGTTTTTCTCCTCGCGCGCTCCTGTGCGTGACCGTGGGGCCGTGCCGTCGAATATTGACCGCGATCAAGAAGCGCCCGCGGGTCCGTCAGTAGACTGGTTTCGTTTTGTTACGTTGACAAAACGGCGTTATCAAACTCAGGCGGTAACCATGAAGAAACTCTTGTTGGCGGGTCTGCTTTTTTGCAACCTTGCAGCCCATGCGCAGTCGTGTGAAGGCGGGCTGTATCTGAATCCCCAAGTCATTCGTGGAGAGGGTTCCTCCCAAACCGAAAGCGCGTTGAGGGAGCTGATTGAGTTCGTCAAGCCGACCGGCCTGTCCGTCTCCACGGTCATCAACATCCGGGAAACGCAGGATGTGCTGACTGCCGTCAAAAAGGCAGTCCCGCCGTGTTGGGTGTATGGCAACCCGGTGGTGGGTCTGGCCTCGGGTTATCGCCCGGTGGCGATCAATGTGGATCCGATCCAGTCAGCCGTACTGATCCTGGCCGATATCGGAACCGTCAAGGACGGCAAACCCGTCGATCTGAAGTCCCTGCCGCCCGAGCAGCAAGCCAAGGTACTGGCCAAGCTTAAAACCACCAGTTGCTTCGGCATGAAAAGTGGCGTGACCACCTCACTGGTGAAGGCCGATAATTTCTGCGGTACGGTGGTGGAGGTCATGCCTCAGCAGGGGCTGGGACAAAGCTATCTGCCGACCAAGGCCGCTTTTCACTGGCAGGCAGATCGTTGGGCTGGACTGATCACCCGGCTTCAGTCTGCCCAGGCTGCCACCATGAAGAACCACCATGGAACGGATGAGCGGATTCACATGGCTCAACTGGTGGTTGTACCGGCGACCAATGCCAGCTGGGGGTATGGCATTTATGTACATCCCAACGCACCGGCAGATGTCGTGAAAAAGGCGACGACCCAATTTACCTCGCTGAAAACCAGCAGTCCCATGCTGCTTAAGGCGCTGGACCTCGGGGCCAAGTATGAATTTGCAACGCCTCCGGATTCAGCAGTTCAGGCGATGAAAAAATCGCTGGCTACCGGGTCCTGATCGCTCTGGGGAGCGGGCCCCTGTTGTCTTCATGCGGCGAGTTGCAGCCGCACTTGCCCGCTTTCCTCCTGCATGGTGCGGGACAGAAGCTTGACCAGCGCGTAAAGCGTGTCGATGTGGGGCGTAGGCGTTTGTGTCAGACGGCCAAGTTCCACCACGGAGCCGACCAGGGCATCAATCTCGGGCGCCCGCCCGGCCTCGATGTCCTGCAGCATGGATGTCTTGTGTTTGCCGACCTTCTCGGCACCTGCAATGCGTTTTTCCAGTGTCACACGAAATTCAATGCCTAGCTTGTGGGCAACCTCTTGCGCTTCGCGCATCATGCTCGCCGCGAGTTCGCGTGACAGCGGGAACTGGCAGATGTCCTGCAAGGTCGAGTGCGTCAGGCTGCTGATGGGGTTGAAGGTCAGGTTACCCCAGAGCTTGAGCCAGATTTCCGAACGGATGTTGTCAAGCACCGGCGCCTTGAAGCCCGCCCCGGAAAAACATTCGGAGATGCGCGCCACCCGCTCACTGGCTGTGCCGTCGAGTTCGCCCACCGGAAAGCGGTCGCCTTCGATGTGCCTGACCACGCCAGGCGCGACCAGCTCCGATGCCGGATAAACCACGCAGCCGATGACGCGCTGCGGCGGAATATTTTTGACCAGGATGCCGGTGGGGTCCACGCTGTGCACCTGGCTGCCCTCCAGCGGTCCACCATGCTTGTGAAAATACCAGTAGGGGATGCCGTTTTGCATGGTGACCACGGTGGTGTGCGGTCCGAACAGTTTGGGCAGATCATCAGCCACTGCCTCGACCTGGTGCGCTTTCATGGCGAGAATCACCATGTCTTGCGGGCCGGCTACCGCATAGTTGTTGGTGGCCTTGACATCAGCGGCGACATGTTCGCTGCCGTCATGCATGATGAGTTTCATGCCGTTCCTGCGGATGGCGTCCAGATTGGCGCCTCGCACCATGAAGGTCACGTCCTCGCCCGCCAATGCCAGTTTCACACCCACATAACCGCCGATGGCTCCGGCGCCAATGATCGCAATCTTCACACCCGTTCTCCCCAGAAATTGTTATTCAAAACGGTTGCTGAGCTTGCCAATGCCGGCAATTTCCACCGCGACGGTGCTGCCCGGCTTCATGGCGCCCACGCCCACCGAGGTGCCGCAGAGGATGATGTCGCCGGGGTACAGGGTGATGTCCTGTGAAATCAGGCTCACCAGTTGCGCGACTGAAAAGCGCATGTCGCTGATCGGATAGTCCTGGCGCACCTCTCCGTTCAGGAGCGTCCTGACCACCAGTTTTGCCGGATCCAGGCCGGTGGCAACCACCGGGCCGAAGGGGCAGAAGGTGTCAAAACCCTTGGCCCGCACCCACTGGGCAAAGGATGCGTCGCGGTTCAGGATGTCGGCGACGGTCACGTCGTTGGCGCAGGTGTAGCCAAACACATGATCGAGTGCTTCATGTTCCGGTACCTGCTTGCAGGTCTTGCCGATGACAATGCCCAACTCGCCCTCAAAAACCACTTTGCCGTCGCAAGGCGGTTTGCGGATGGTGCCGCCTGGCGCCAGATAGGAGTTCGGGGACTTGATCAGGTACAACGGCTCCTTGGGAACGGGCAGATGGAGTTTCTCGCCCAGCGCATGAAAGTTGTTCCACAAGGCGATGACCTTGGTGGGTTGAACCGGTGTCAGCAGTTCCACGTCGGTCAGTGGCACCAGGCGCTGGGTCGGAACAGCGTGAATGAACATGTCACCCTCGCAGACCTGAATCTGTTCGCCCTGCATCCTTCCGAACCGGATGGACTGGCCTTCCATGAAGCGCACCCAGTGATTGGTCATTCCATGCTTTCAGGTCAGCGCACGGGTCGCCGCTCGCAGCGAAGGCGAGGCGCAGGGGGCGTGGTGACGTGCTGGTGCGGACAGGTGCGTGTCGCCGGCCCAGCCGTAAGGCGCCGGAATGGCCCGTCGTCCCATACTCGCGTAGCAACGGGCCTGAGTGGTTTCGATGGCGCCCACCAGAAAGTCGGTTTCGTAAGCGCGCAGCAGGTGGGATTGCTCGGTCTCCAGGTAGATGCGCACGCCGTCGCGTCCGTGGACCTGCAGGCGGGCATAGGTGGCGGCATCCCAGTACCAGGTCAGGCCCAGTTCCTCGAACGCGGCGTTGTAGGCGTGGCGGTGGGCTTCGGCGGCCTGGCCGGCGGCGGTTTGGGAAAGCAGGGCATTGAGCATGGAGTTCTCCTCTTGGGGTGACGCTCTGGTCGAAGGGGCGGCGCTTTTGCACCGGGCTGAATGCAAATGTAGGGAAGAACGATGATTATCGATAGTAAAAGTATTTGATACTATCAATAACTTATAAGTTATAGATTGAGGCCGCATGAAAAACGCGACATTGCGCCAGCTCAAGGTTTTCGAGTCGGTGGCCCGGCATTTGAGCTTTTCAAGGGCCGCGGAGGAGTTGCACTTGTCGCAGCCCGCCGTCTCGATTCAGGTCAAGAAGCTGGAAGATCACGCCGGTCTGCCGCTGTTCGAGCAGCTCGGCAAGAAAATTCACCTCACGCCGGCAGGCATGGAGATGCTGCATTCCAGCCGGATCATCATCCAGCAGTTCAAGGAGGTTGAAGAGGCCATGGCGCAGTTCAAGGGCGTGGCCGGCGGCAAGCTCAATGTGGCGGTGATCAGCGCCGGCGACTATTTTCTGCCGCGTCTGCTGGTTGAATTCGCGCGTCGGCACTCCGGGGTCACGCTCGATTTCGGGGTCTGCAACCGGGAAGAGTTACTGAGTCAGCTGGGCGACAATCTGACGGACCTGGCCATCATGGTGCGCCCGCCGCTGGGCCTCGACACGGTCAGCGAAGCCTTTGCGCCCCACCCCTATGTGGTGGTCGCTGCCCCCGACCATCCGCTGGCCAGCAAGAAACGCATCACCTTGTCGCGGCTGGCGCGTGAGCCGTTTGTGGTTAGGGAAAAAGGCTCCGACACCTGGAACTCCATGGAGGAGGGTTTTGGCGTGTATCTGGCCGATCTCAATATCGCGATGGAAATCAAAAGCACGGAGACCATCAAACAGGCTGTGATGGCGGGCATGGGCGTGAGCTTTTTGTCGGCCCACACCATCAGCCGCGAGCTGCAGGTCGGCAGTCTCAGCGTGCTTGATGTGCAGGGGTTCCCGCTGATGCTGAACTGGTATGTGGTGCACCGGCGCAACAAGCGGCTGACGCCGGTGGCGCAGGCCTTCAAGACCTTTCTGATGAGCGATGGCGGCGCGCTGATCGAGCAAACCATCGGGTACCGGCCCAAGGCAGTGCCGGCGCGTCGCAGGAAGTGAGCGGGCTCAGGCCGCCGGGGTGACGAGCCCGCGCTCGCGTGCGAATTCGGCTGCATTCATTTTCGCGCCGCCTTCAGGCTTCAGCTTGAGCACCTCGATCTGGCCACCATGCGAGTTGATCAGCAAGCCGGAGTCTGTCAGACCGGCGATCTCGCCGGGCTTGCCGCGTACGCCGGCAAAGCCGCGCACCGGATGTTTGCGGCAGTCGTAGAGCCAGACGCGGGTGTCTCCGAGTACGGTCCAGGCCCCTGGCGCCGGGTTACAGGCGCGGATCAGGTTGTAAACCTGGTCGACATGGTTGGCCCAGTTGATGCGCGACTCTTCCTCGTGGTACCAGCCTTCGTAGCTGGCTTGCGACTCGTCCTGCGCCTGCTCCCGGTGCTGCCCCGCGGTGACCAGATCCGCCGCTTCCAGCAGGGCCGCCACACCCATGGGAAACAGCTTGTTGAAATAGAGTTCGCCCAGGGTTTCGTCAGGCGTTATGTCACACGCCTTCTGCAGCACCAGCGGGCCCTCGTCGAGGCCGTCGGTCGGACGGAAGATGCTGATGCCAGTGCGGGTTTCGCCCAGCGCAATCGGCCAGCTGATGGAGGAGGGCCCCCGGTGCCGGGGCAGCAGTGAAGGGTGGAACTGGATGGTGCCGCAGCGCGGAATGTTGACGAAGGTCTGGGGCGCGAACTGCACCACATAAGCCATCACGCCGATGTCCGCATGGAGGTCACGCATGGCTTGTTCGGCATAACTGCTCTTGAGGCTGCTGAACTGGAACACCGGCAGGTGCAGGGCCTGCGCGGCCACGCGCAACGCGTCTGGTCTGGCGCCGGCTTTCTCCGGCACACAAAAGACGCCGACCACCTCGTCGCCGCGTGCCAGGAAGACCTCCAGCACGGCTTTTCCGAATTCCTGTTGGCCGATGAATGCGATTTTCATTGTGGGTCGTCGGGGTCGGAGCTGTTTTAGCGGAACAGGAAGTATGCCGCGAGAATGTAGAGCACCACGGCGAACACTTTTTTGAGCGGCCGGATATCCATGCGGTGCGCCGTGCGCGCACCCAGCGGCGCGGTACACATGCTGGCCAGCGAGACCACGATCAGGCCCGGCAGGTACAGGTAGCCGATGGAGCCAGGCGGCATCTCCGGCATGCCCTGGCCGGCCCAGATGTATCCCAACGTACCTGCCAGTGCGATTGGAAAACCCAGCGCTGCCGATGTGCCTACGGCGTCGTGGATCTTCACGTTGCACCAGGTCATGAAGGGCACCGACACAAAGGCGCCGCCGGCGCCGACCAGCGAGGACAACATGCCGATC
>NZ_JAYWHI010000035.1:0-68100 GCF_043778355.1 Polaromonas sp. | reverse complement strand
GCTTCATCGGGGAGCGGCCGTTCCGGGAGTTCTTGAACCGCTACCTCAGCCACCAGCCCGGGCCGATCATCGACGAGCGCGACCGCACACTGGGCCAGCATCTGGGCCTGAGTTTTTACACGCTGGGCCAGCGCCAGGGCCTGGGCATAGGCGGCGTGAAGGCGCGCGGCGCCGAGCTCAAGGCGCTGCAGGCGCAAGGCCAGCGCGGCGCCGGTGAACACGCGCCCTGGTTTGTCGCGCGCAAGGACATGGCCAGCAACACCTTGTGGGTGGTGCAGGGCCACGACCACCCGTGGCTGCTGTCGACGGAACTCCAGGTGCAGGACTGCAGCTGGGTGGGGGGTGCGCCGCCCCAAGCCGGCGCAATGGCAGCCAAAACGCGTTACCGGCAGGCGGATGCGGCCTGCACGCTGGCCGCGCCGACCGCCACCGAAGCCGGGCTGCGCTTTGAGCAGCCGCAATGGGCCGTGACGCCGGGACAGTCGGCAGTGGTGTACCAGGGCGAGGTGTGCCTGGGCGGTGGCGTGATTGCGTCGAGCAACGTGCAGAACCTGGGCTGAATCCGGATCGGGTTTTATAAGCCAAATCGGGCTCCAGCCCATGCCAAATAAGCGCAAGCAGCTATTATTTTAATAGCAACTCAACCCCATCAACTCACAGCACGGTTTCGATGTAGGTGTAGATGTAGTTGGAGCCACCGTTGACATTGCCCAGCAGGCGCGATGCGCCGAAGACGCCAGAGCGGTGCGATACGCCGAAGCCCAGGTAGGTGTCTTTCAGCCGGCGGTTGCCGATCAGGTCGCCGACGCTGAAGTCGATGCTCGGGTCCAGGTAGTTGAGCAGGCGTGAGGTGGAGCGCCCGCGTGCCGCCTGGCTGCTCGATTCGGCATAAGGCACCCGCTGCGCCAGCGACACACCAACACCCAGGCCAAGCCGGGTCTTGACCCGCTCGCTCCATGGAAAGCCGTAGTAATAGGCTTTCATGAACGCATCAAGCTGCAGCCCGTTGGGCGCCAGCCCGCGGTCGTCGTGCTGGAGCAGGCCGACATAACCGACGATGTCCACCGGCCAGCCATTGAGCTGCTCGATAAAGGGTTTGCCGACCTGCACACCCGCGATACGTGTTGAGTTGACCTTGGCGGTCGAGGCGCAGCGCAGTGTGATGATTCGCGCCAGGTGGCAGCCGTCCTCGGTCGATTTGCCATACAAGAGCTTGAAATAGGTCGGCGTGCTCGTTTCCTGCGCCCACTGGCCCTTGTAGGTGCCGAAGTCATAGGCGGCGCCGATGAACACACCGGTCTGTGCAGACTTGCCGATGATGGGGCTGGCCTTGACCTTGTCGTCCAGAAAAGTACGGGTCACACCACCGAGCAGGCGCCAGCCTTCGCTCAGTTCATAAGTGGCGTACAGACCCAGGGTGGTGTTGACGCCGCTGCCGGGCTCGTAGGCCGGCCGCGTTGCGGTGGCCTCGCCGGGCCGCACGCCGTAGTAATAGTTGTTGAGCTTGGCGCTGCGCGCCGCCACTGTCACGCTGGGCCGCAGCGCGAGCCGGCCCGAGCGCCAGTCGTAGGCGTAAGACAAGCGCAGCTCGTTGCCTTTGGAAAATCCTGCAGCGTCCTGCAAAAACTCGGCCTGCACCGTTCCCCAGGGCTGGCGGTAGCGGTAAGACACACCGGCGTCCAGACCCGAGCCGCGTTCGGCCATGCCGGTCAGGCTCGGCGGAGGCCGGTCGTCAGCATACCCTTCGAAACGCTGGTCCAGGAAAATATCAACACGCTGGGCGCCGTCGTCCAGCAGCTTGAGCCCGGCGCGGCTGCCGTGCAGGAACACGCGTTTGCCTTCGTACAGGTACAGCGGCAACAGGTCGTAGCGGGTGCCGCCGCCGACATACGGCGACTGCTCGGCGCGCACCGCCAGGCCCAGGCCGGCACTGCCGGGGGTGCTCAGCAAATCGCTGAGGGGGTCGGTGTTGGCATGCGCCGGCGTCAGCGTTGTGGCGGCGAGCAGGGCTGCGCCCAGCCAGACGGGCACATGCCGGGAACGCAGAGTAGATGACGTGGGATTGGGGTTCGCGCGCATGGTGGCTTCTTGGGTCGTGGTTGGCAGGAGATTTCATCCTAGCCAACAAAACACGTCGGAAGCGCCCAGCGCATTCAAACAAGGCCAGCGCCTACACGGTCTCACGGTGGCGGGCGACAAAAAGCGTTGTTTAAAAATGCATCTGCCCGGCATGCGCTGGGCGCAGACCGGGCAGAGAAAACACGGGGAACCGGACGATCAGAACGGAATGTCGTCGTCCATATCGTCAAAGCCGCTGGCAGCCTTGGTCGGCGCAGGTGGGCGCGGGGCGGCTGCGGGTGCGCGCGGCGCAGCGGCTGGCGGACGCGAATAGGAGCGCTCGCCGCCTTCGTCACCGCCATCGTTGCCACCGGGGCCACCCATGCCTTCGCGACTGCCCAGCATCTGCATCTCGCTGGCAATGATGTCGGTGGCGTATTTCTCGACGCCGTCCTTGTCGGTGTACTTGCGGGTTTTCAGGCGGCCCTCGATGTAGACCGAGCGCCCCTTCTTGAGGTATTCACCGACGATTTCGGCCTGGCGGCCGAAGAAGCTGATGCGGTGCCACTCGGTCTCTTCGACCATTTCACCGGCCTTGTTCTTGTACTTGCTGCTGGTGGCCAGGGCGATGTTGGCCACGGCGTCGCCGCTGGGCATGTAGCGCACTTCGGGGTCACGGCCCAGGTTGCCGACGAGAATCACTTTGTTGACGGATGCCATGGATGTCCTCCTAATTTTTCACAGTTTAACTGGCCGGGCTGAGGGACCGCCAGCCGGGTCAGCCGCTGCAGGCACGGCATGCCTTCCTGGAGCTTTCATGGGCCAAGCCACCAGCAGCCAAAGGAGCATGAGGGCGCCGCAGGCCGCAAACAGCGCCTGCGGACCGGCCGCCTTGGCCAGCCAGCCGCCGAGCGCGCCGCCCGCAAAAAACCCGAGCGACTGCAGCGTGTTGTAAACGCCCAGCGCCGCACCGCGCGAATGCGCTGGCGCCACGCGCGAGGCCAGGCTGGGCTGGCTGGCTTCAAGAATGTTGAAGCCGCAGAAAAACAGGAACAGCAGCACGCCGAGCCCGGCCAGAGAAGGCGCGCCCTGCAAAGAGGCCGCCATGAGCCCGAACTGCACCAGCGCGATCAGGCCCACCGCCGCGAGGAAAACGCCGCGCAGGAAGCCGCGCTTTTCGAGCGGAAACAGCGTGAAGCCCATGACCCCGAAAGACGCCAGCACCGCCGGCAGGTAGACCTGCCAGTGGCTGCTGCTGACCAGCCCGGCCTGTACCAGCAGCGCCGGGATCGCCACCCACATGGCCAGTTGCACCGCATGCAGGATGAACACCCCGGCGTCCAGCCGCAGCAAGGCCGGGTGTTTGAGCACCTCCAGCAGGCTGCCGCGCGGCCGGTTCACATGTTGCGCCGGCTCGGGCGGCACCCACCAGACCACCACCGCGATGCCGGCAAGCGCCATCGCGCCCGTCAGTCCAAACAGGCCAGCCAGGCCAATCTGCGCAGTCAGCAGTGGTGCCACGACCAGCGACAGCGCAAACATCAGGCCGATGCTGGCGCCGACCAGCGCCATGGCCTTGGTCCGCACCTCGTCGCGTGTGGTGTCGGCCAGCAGCGCAGTCACGGCCGCCGAAATCGCACCAGCGCCCTGCAGCGAGCGGCCGATGATCAGCCAGCTCAGGTCGGGCGCCCAGGCCGCCACAAAGCTGCCCAGCGCAAACACCACCAGGCCGGCCACGATCACCTTTTTGCGGCCCAGCCAGTCCGAGGCCATGCCGAACGGGATTTGCAAAATGCCCTGCGTCAGACCGTAAATACCCATGGCCAGGCCGATGCGGGCCGGGTCATCCCCACCAGGGTAACGCGCGGCCTCCAGCGCAAACACCGGCAACACCAGAAACAAGCCCAGCATGCGCAGCGCAAAAATTGAGGCCAGCGAGGCGCTGGCGCGCCGCTCGGTGGCGGTCATGGGGTAAGAAGGGGCGGGAGACACGGTCAGGCGGAGTGGGGCTCAAATGGAGACGGGAGGGTGAGCTATTGTCTTTGAATTGCGGGGCGTCTTTGAGAACCCGGCTGCAAGCAGGAAACGCGCCGGAGCGCCGGTCAAGGGCAGGGCCAAAGGGCCACCCGTGGCGGGGGTGCCGAAAAAGCCGTACGCGTCTATGATGGAGGGTTTTGCGGCGCCCTCATACGTGAACTCTCCCAACGACGTCAAATACCTCGCTCCCGCAGCCGCTGCCGGCCCGGTAGCGGCTGAACCTGATGCCAGCCGCTACCTCGCGCAGGCTTTGGCAGCGCAGCGCATCAGCATTCGCGGCGCACGCACGCACAACCTCAAGAACATCGACCTCGACATTCCGCGCAACCAGCTGGTGGTGATCACCGGGCTGAGCGGATCGGGCAAGTCTTCGCTGGCTTTCGACACGCTGTACGCCGAGGGCCAGCGCCGTTATGTCGAGAGCCTGAGCACTTACGCGCGCCAGTTCCTGCAGCTGATGGACAAGCCCGATGTGGACATGATCGAAGGCCTGTCGCCAGCGATTTCCATCGAGCAGAAGGCGACCTCACACAACCCGCGCTCCACCGTCGGCACGGTGACCGAGATCCACGACTACCTGCGCCTGCTGTTTGCGCGTGCCGGCACGCCGTATTGCCCGGACCATGACCTGCCGCTGCAGGCGCAAAGTGTCAGCGAGATGGTCGACCATGTGTTGGCCCTGCCGGAAGACACCAAGCTGATGGTGCTGGCGCCGGTGGCGCGTGAGCGCAAGGGCGAATTTGTCGAGCTGTTTGCCGAGATGCAGGCCCAGGGGTATGTGCGTTTTCGCGTCGATGGCACGGCCTATGAATTCGACGAACTGCCCAAACTCAAAAAGGCCGAGAAACACAACATCGACGTGGTGATCGACCGGCTCAAGGTGCGGCCTGACATGCAGCAGCGCCTCGCAGAAAGTTTTGAAGCTGCGCTGCGCCTGGCCGATGGCAAGGCCCTGGCGATGGAAATGGATTCGGGCCAGGAGCATTTGTTCAGCGCCAAGTTTTCCTGCCCGGTCTGCAGCTACTCGCTCAGCGAGATGGAGCCACGGCTGTTTTCCTTCAACTCGCCGGTGGGCGCCTGCCCGACGTGCGACGGCCTGGGCCACATGGAGTTTTTTGACCCGACACGCGTGGTGGCCTTCCCCTCACTGAGCCTGGCCAGCGGCGCAGTCAAGGGCTGGGACAGGCGCAATGCCTATTATTTTTCGATGCTCGAAAGCCTGGCCAAACACTACGGCTTCGACATCGACACCGCGTTTGAAAAACTACCGGACGCGGTGCAGCAGGTGGTGCTGCATGGCTCGGGCGAGGACGAGATCAAATTCAGCTACATCCTCGACTCGGGCGTCAACGCCGGCAAAAAACACACGAAAAAACACCCCTTCGAAGGCGTGATCACCAACTTCGAACGTCGTTACCGCGAGACCGACTCACCGGCGGTGCGTGAGGAGCTGGCCCGTTACCGCAGCCTGCAGCCCTGCCCCGACTGCGAAGGCACGCGCCTGCGCCGCGAGGCCCGCCATGTCTACCTGGTGGGCGCCGGCGGGCGCAAGGCGATTTACGAAATCAGCCATGCCACACTGCGCGAAAGTTTCGACTACTTCGACACCCTGACCATGGAAGGCGCCAAGGCCGAGATCGCCGGCAAGGTGGTGCGCGAGATCGGGCTGCGCCTGAAGTTTCTCAATGACGTGGGCCTCAACTACCTGAGCCTGGACCGCAGCGCCGAGACTCTTTCGGGCGGCGAGTCGCAACGCATCCGGCTCGCGTCACAGATCGGCTCTGGCCTGACCGGCGTGATGTATGTGCTCGACGAGCCCAGCATCGGACTGCACCAGCGTGACAACGACCGGCTGATCGGCACGCTCAAACATTTGCGCGACATCGGCAACAGCGTGCTGGTGGTGGAGCACGACGAAGACATGATCCGCGCCGCCGACCACGTGATCGACATGGGGCCTGGCGCCGGCATTCATGGCGGGCGTGTGATGGCGCAGGGGACGTACGCGCAGGTGCTGGCCAATCCTGATTCACTGACCGGCAAGTATCTGTCGCAGGTGCTGAAAATCGCTGTGCCCCAACGCCGCACACCCTGGCTGCCAACGGTCGAAAAAGCACCTTACCGCGACCCGAAGAAGCCGTCGAAGTTTGCGCCCAGCGCCGCCGGCATCAAACGTGCGGCGCGCGAGGCTGAACATCTGCGCACGCAGGGCGACATGCAGGCCATTCGCATCATCAAGGCCAGCGGGCACAACCTCAAAAACGTCAGTGTCGATTTCCCGGTCGGGCTGCTGACCTGCGTGACCGGTGTCTCGGGCTCCGGCAAATCGACCCTTGTCAACGACACCCTGTACGCCGCTGTGGCGCGCACGCTGTACCGCGCGCATGAAGAGCCGGCGCCGCACGAAAGCATCGAAGGCATCGAGCATTTCGACAAGGTCATCAATGTGGACCAGTCGCCGATTGGCCGCACGCCGCGCAGCAACCCGGCCACCTACACGGGTTTGTTCACGCCGATCCGCGAGCTGATGGCCGAGATGAACACCGCGCGTGAACGCGGCTACGGCGCCGGACGTTTTTCTTTCAACGTGGCCGGCGGCCGCTGCGAGGCCTGCCAGGGCGATGGTGTGGTCAAGGTCGAGATGCACTTTTTGCCTGATGTGTATGTGCCCTGCGATGTTTGCAAGGGCATGCGTTACAACCGCGAAACGCTGGAGGTGCAATACAAGGGCAAAAACATCGCGCAGGTGCTGGACCTGACGGTGGAAGACGCCGCCGAATTTTTCAAGGCGGTACCGGTGATTGCGCGCAAGCTGCACACCCTGCTCGACGTCGGCCTGAGTTACATCAAGCTCGGTCAGGCGGCGACCACACTGTCGGGCGGCGAGGCGCAGCGCGTCAAGCTCGCGCTCGAGCTGTCCAAGCGCGACACCGGTCGCACGCTTTACATCCTCGACGAACCCACCACCGGCCTGCATTTTGCCGACATTGATTTGCTGCTCAAGGTGCTGCACCAGTTGCGCGACGCCGGCAACACCATCGTCGTGATCGAGCACAACCTGGACGTGATCAAGACCGCCGACTGGCTGATCGACATGGGGCCCGAAGGCGGCGCTGGTGGCGGCACCGTGGTCGGTGTGGGTACGCCCGAAGACATAGCGGCCAACGCGGACAGCCACACTGGACGGTATCTCAAGCGGCTCTTGTAAGCACGCGCCGCTTCGCTTACCCAGGGTCCAGCTTGCAAAGCAGAGACATCCTCGCCCCCACACGGCGACCGTGGGTCAAGGCTATGTCATTCAAGGTCAGCGTTGTGCACAACTGCCGGGCCAAGGCCAGTGAGGCGCTGGCTTCAGCAAGATGTCCCTGACGATCCAGAACCGCGGCCTCAAGCACGCGCGCGAAATGGAACTTTGGATCACGCCGAATCGAGGTGCGCGCCTCGGCCAAGGCCTCGTCTGATCGTTCAGCCCTGAGCAGAAAGACGCCCAAGGCCCAGCCCCAAAACCCCAGCCGCCGATCGCGTGGGCTGATTTTCATTCCGAGCCGCATTTTCTCGATGCCAGCCTCCAGCTTCCCGGTCAAAACCCACGAGGCGCCCAGCGCAACATGCGCCTGGGCATTGCTGGGGTCGATTTCCAGAGCTTGGTGAAGCACTTCAATGCCTCGGGCATGTTGCCCGAGGTCGCACAGTGCGCAGCCCGCGTAGCCCAGGACTTCAGAGCTCCCGTCATCAAGCCTGACCGCATGATCGGCAGCGCCCAAGGCTTCTTCCACCAGACTCGCAGCGTTTGGCAGATGGCCGAGGTTCAAGGACAGGGCCGTCAACAAAGCGTAATGGGCATGTCCCAAGCCGAATAGCGGATCCAGGGCGACGCCCTTTTGGAGCTGCGACCGCGCCTCGGCCACCGCCTCTTGGCCCCACCCGTGAAGTGCAATCGAGCCAATCGCCTGATGGTAGTGCGCCCACACGTCCTGATTTTCCGGGCGCTGACGACGTATGTGCGCTATTTCGGCACGGGTAAGCTCGGGTTCAAGTTCAGAAATAATTCCGCGTGCAATGTCTTCCTGTAAATCGAGCGCTTCGGTACGCCGGCGATCAAAGCGACCACTCCACAGGACGTGACCCGACGCCGCGTCAATGAGCTGGGTCGAAATCCGCAGGGCATCGTTGCTCATACGCACGCTGCCCTCGACCACAAAACGAACGCCAAGCTGCACGGCGACTTCAGGCACGCTGACATCGCGACCACGAAAGACGAACGAGGACGCGCGGGAAATAAGCAAGAAGCCCGGAACGCGTGCCAACAGCGCGATGACGTCTTCGGCCAGCCCGTCGGCAAGAAAGTGGATTTGAGGATCATCGGACAAGACGTTGAACGGAAGAACCGCAATCGTGGGCTGGGCCACAGCGGCTTTTCTGGACAGCTGCGTCTCGCCCTCTGCTGGCGCGCTGACCTGCTTCACATCCAGGGAGAACCGGTAACCCCGTCCAGGAATCGTGGAAATTGCATGGCTGCCCAGGAGCTTGCGAAGCGCCGAAACCTGCACCGACAAGTTGTTCTCTTCTACCACGAGGTCGGACCAGACGATGTCAATGATCTCCGCCTTGGAAATCACCCGGTCCCGGTGCGCCAGCAGGCACATCAGCAAATCGAAAGCACGGGCCCCCACCGCCGTCGGGACGCAATCCACCAGCAACAACCGCTCAGCCGGCCTGACTTCAAAGCGGTCAAAGTGGTAACGGTCTTGCATTGGCCTTCCTTGAAAAGGACATCGTTTCGAACATTTAGCGAATTTTTAGGAACTTTAAAGGACGTGGATGGGTGATCTTCGTATCGTTGCGTTGTAACCCAATTCCAGAAGTCTTGCGGCCTGCTGCGTCGTTTGGAAGGTCGGCGTTATGAGCCAGATACTGTTCGCGGGATGTATCGGGCTTTTTTGGTTCCCGAAATCCCTTAACCAGTCATCTGGAGAAACATGATGAAAAACGCCGTATACAAAGCCCAGGCAGGCTTACGTGCCCAATACGTAACGACACCAGAAGCGGCCATGGTCACCGACGAAGCGCGCACCGGCGGCATGGACCCGTCTGACCCTTTTCATTCGCAGGTCGAGCCGAAGTACGGCAGCGGGCTCAATGTGCCTTGCGGTGTACATCGGGCGGTGGGTGGGCCGTACGATGCGCCCTGCCCAGGCGACCTGCTGTGCGCCGCCTTGGCGGCTTGTCAGGATTCCTCTGTCCGGATGGTTGCCAACCTGATGGGGATTGAACTCATCGCCCTGGCGGTGCAGGTCAAAGCGACTGTTGATGTGCGTGGAGCCTTGGGCATTGACATGAATGTACCGGTGGGCTTTCAGTCCATCACCTGCAACATCCACCTCAAGGCCAAGGAGGGGACGCCACCCGAAATGCTGGAAAAACTGCGCGTGGCAGCGCAAAGGTGCTGTGTGGTTGGGCAAACGCTGCAACACCCTGCGCCCGTCACAACTGTCTTTAGCGCACATCCGCTTGAAACAGTCGCGGCAGAGTCTGCCTTCGTTTGAAGGGAGTCGTGGGACCAGTTAGCGAGTTAATACATGGGTATCGGCGAAAGATGACTTTGGTTAAAGTATGGGCACATGACGGAGCAGCAGATCCAGTTTTCCCGCTCACTAGGGGGCACGCGTATCGCTTTTGCGACGACGGGTGCTGGCACAACTCAGCCTTCACTGGTTCGTGCCGCCCATTGGCTCGGGAGTCTGGATTTTGACGGACAGACGCCGGTTTGGGCCGATTGGATAGAGGCGCTGGCACGCAGACACCGACTTACACGTTACGACTGTCGGGGGTGTGGCCTTTCCGATCGCGATGTAGATAACTTTTCGCTGGATGTGCTGGTTGCAGATCTGGAAAGCGTTGTGGACTCAGCGGGTCTGAAGAAATTTGCGCTGTTAGGAATGTCACAGGGCGGCGCTGTATCAATCGCCTATGCAGCGCGCCATCCAGAGCGCGTAAGTCACCTGGTACTCTGCGGTGCCTTCGCACGCGGCACTCTGGTCAGGAATCCAAGCGATGCTCAGCGCGAGTTGTTTCAGGCCATGACGCGACTTGTGGAGCTCGGTTGGGGTCAGGATAATCCAGCGTTCTTGCAGATGTTCACCTCGCAATTTTTTCCGAATGCGACACCAGCCCAAGCTCATGCCTTCAACGAAATTCAGCGTCGTGCCACACAACCCAGCACAGCGGCTCAGCTGATGCGGGCCTTTGCAGATTTGGATGCCTCTCCTGCTTTGTCGCAAATACGTGTGCCTACATTGGTACTTCACAGCCGGGGCGACAATCGCGTGCCTTTGGAGGAAGGTCGGTTCTTGGCGGCGTCGATTCCGGGTGCGCGCTTTGAGCCACTCGACAGCACCAGCCACGTCCCTTTGCCCGGCGAGCCTGCATTTTTCCGTCTGCACGAACTGTTGCAAGCGTTTCTTGTGCCGCACCACACAAGTGAAGGGACATTCCCCTTGCTCACCCCGCGTGAGCATCAGGTGCTCAATCTAGTGGCTGGCGGACTGGACAACGCTCAAATAGCAGCCCATCTGACGATTGCCGACAAGACGGTGCGTAACCATATTACGGCTATCTTCGAAAAACTCGAGGTTGAAAGCCGTCCACAGGCCATCGTGAGAGCCCGCTTGGCTGGTTTGGGTGAACTGGGAGCTTCATCACCAGGACGCCAGTCCCAGACCTGAGCGGCACTTTCTCATCAAACCAGGACACAGGTCCCTGGAAAAAAACGGGACCGAATGGCCTACTGACTCCCGTCAACACACAGGAGGCAAACGCCATGACAACCCCTAATGATCTCAATGCGCTGAAGAGTCGCCAGCAAACCGCGTGGGCAAGCGGTGATTACGCTGTCGTGGGCACAACATTACAAATCGTCGGCGAAGCGCTTGCAGAAGCCTGCGACCTGCGATGGGATCAGGAAGTGCTTGATGTTGCTGCGGGCAATGGCAATGCCACGCTGTCTGCAGCCCGCCGCGGCTGCAAAGTGACATCAACTGACTATGTCGAAAGCCTGCTTGACCGAGGCGCCGAGCGTGTGCGTGCAGAACGGCTGAATGCCACATTCCAGGTGGCTGATGCCGAGCTGCTGCCGTTTGCAGACAACAGTTTCGATGCCGTACTTTCCACCTTTGGGGTGATGTTCACACCCGATCACTCGAAGGCTGCGGCAGAGCTCGTGCGCGTTTGCCGGCCTGGTGCTTGCATTGGTCTGGCCAACTGGACCCCGGCTAGCTTTATCGGCCAGGTCTTCAAGGCCCTTGGCCGCTACATCGCGCCGCCCGCTGGAGTCCAGTCGCCGGCACTTTGGGGTACAGAAGCGCATTTGCGTCAGCTATTTGAGAGGGATGCGGCATCGATCACCATCACCAGTCGAAGCTTCAACTTTCGCTATCGTTCCGCAGCCCACTTCATTGAAGTGTTCCGTTCATGGTACGGGCCTGTTCACAAAGCCTTTGCTGCGCTTCCGGCTGAACAAGCGCTGGCCCTCGAAACCGACCTTACTGTTCTTCTCAACCAGCTGAACCGCGCGGCACCCGGTTCTCTGGTGGTACCCAGCGAGTACCTCGAAGTTGTGATCACTTGCCGCTGAGTTCTGCATGATCAGCGAAACTGAGATTGAGTTCGCCTCTGAAGGTGCACTGCTGCGTGGAAAGCTTGTGATGCCATCTTCCACGGTGCTTCGCAAACCCGCCGTCATCATGGCGCATGGGACCTCGGCCACGGTTGAAATGGTCATGATTGAATACGCCAGAGAATTTGCACGCGCAGGCATTGTTGCGATGGTTTATGACCATCGCAACTTTGGCCGAAGCGGTGGTGAGCCGCGCGGCGAAATCAATCCATGGATTCAGTGCCGAGGCTACCTGGCGGCACTGGACTTTGCCTGTGACCGCCCTGAGATCGATCCCGGCCGGATTGCTCTTTGGGGAGACAGCTATACCGGTGGACAGGTCGTTGCCGTTGCCTCTTGCGACCCAAGACCCCGCGCGGTGGTTGCCCAGTGCCCTGTTTTCGGGATGGCTCTTCCCGCTCTGCAGGCCAGCGATGACTATATTTCAGCCTTTAAACAAACCTTGCTGGATGGCGATGTCGCCGGGACGCCGGAAACCACCACCGGCCCACTTCCGGTTGTCTCTTTCGATCCCTCATCTGTTGCGTCTTTGCTCGAGCCCATTCAGGCCTTTCGCTGGTTCATTGAATACGGTGGCCGTCCGGGCTCGGGTTGGAAAAACCGAGTCACCCGCGTGCTTCCACCAACGCCCGTGCCCTACACACCTCTGCTTTGCGCAGCATATATCCGTGTACCCACGCTTTTGATGGTGGCGCCGGAAGATGAAATGGTGCACGCCAACCTGGAAGTTGCTCGGCATGCCTACGCACTGATCCCCGCCCCCAAGCGTTGGGTCGACGTCAAAGATGGCCATTTCGGATTGCTCTGTTACCCGGGGGAACGATTCACAGAAGTTGCAGGTATTCAATCTGCTTTTCTTTTGCAGCATCTTTTCAAATAGTATTGATTGGCGTGGCGCGGTATGTGGGCTATTGTTCGAAAAAATAGGGAGTTTTTGAAATGGTCGCAAGTACACCGTTCATCCGCGAAACAGGCAGCGGCCCTGCCGTCGTGTGTCTTCACTCCAACGCCAGCAGTTCAAGTCAATGGCGCGGCTTGATGGACATTCTTTCGCCCAGGTTTCGCGTGCTGGCGCCTGATTGCTATGGCGCAGGCAAGAGTGCGGACTGGTCATCTGATCAAACCATCAGTCTGGATGACGAAGTAGATTTCATTGACCCCGTATTGCGCGCCGTGGGTGAACCGCTCTTTTTGGTGGGCCACTCCTATGGCGGCGCAATAGCGCTCAAAGTAGCCCTGAGGGACCCCCGGCGCGTGCGAGCGATGGTTTTGTATGAGCCCACCCTGTTCTCATTGATTGACGCAGAGTCCCCGCCGCCCAATGCTGCCGATGGAATCCGGCTGGCCGTCCAGGCCGCTGGCCAAGCGCTCGACGACGGTGATTCTTCCCGGGCCGCGAAGCACTTTATTGATTACTGGATGGGGGCATCCAGCTGGGATACCACGCCGGAGTCAAGGCAAGCCCCGATAAAGGCCTCCATGGTCAACGTTCGCCGCTGGGGGCATGCGCTAACGACGGAACCTGCCACGTTGCAGACATTTCGCGATTTAGACATTCCAACTCTCTATATGGTCGGAAAGTCGTCCCCTCCCTCTGCATTGGGTGTGGCGCGGCTTTTGACTGCAGTCTTGCCGCGGGTTGAGCTTATGACGTTTGATGGCCTTGGGCATATGGGCCCAGTCACACACCCGGAGCGGGTCAATGATGCAATCGCTGATTTTCTTGACAGGCGTGTCGCTGAGCCCCGCTCTTGATACGAAGGTCTGGGAGATCATCAGTACCGCGGATTTTTCAGCGCGGGGGTCCCACGCTGTGGCTTGCCATTGATTACCCAGGGATGTGACGCGCGGCATAGCGCCAGGGAAGCTTGCCAGCCACTACCGGACATGCGAAAGTACCCGCCATGCGAATTTCTGATCTGAGATTTCTCCTCGCATGGCTGCTGCCCCTGATGACGCTGTTCGGCATCTTGCAGGCCCCGGCGCAATCGGCGCTGTGGACCCTGGGCCTCTGGATCATCATTGCTGCGGCCGATGTCTGGCTGCCCGGTGGCGGCCGGTCGCCCGGCCCGATCAGTGCACCGGCCCGCCTGAGCTACTTTCGCTGGGTGCTGCGCGGGTATGTGCCGCTGCAACTGGTCCTGATTGCGGCAGGCGCCCACGCAGCGCTGCGGTCTGATTGGCTGACACTGCTCGGCGTGGCTTTCAGCGTCGGTTTTATCACTGGCTCCCAAGGCATCACCTTTGCCCACGAACTTGGTCACAGCAAATCAAAGTTCGACCGCGCATGCGCCTGGGTGCTCATGAGCAGCGTCTGTTACGGTCACTTCATGGTCGAGCACTACCGAGGCCATCACCCGCGCGCAGCCACCCACGAGGACCCGGCGTCGGCCCGGCGTGGCGAGAGCCTGTACCGCTTTTTGCCACGCACCTTGTGGGGTAGCCTGGCCAGTGGCTGGCAACTGGAGGCGCAGCGGATCGCCCAGTTCAAAAGCAGCTGGTTTCGCAGCCCACTGGCCTGGAGCGCAGCCGGCTCCTTGATGCCTTTTGTGCTTGCAGCCCTTTATTTTCCTGCGCCAGCAGCTATTAAAATAATAGCATTTTTTGCGGCGCAGTCGGCGGTGGCGTTTCTGCTGCTGGAAGTTGTCAACTACATCGAGCATTACGGTTTGCAGCGCCGCCAGCAGGGCCGGCGGCGGGAGGCCTTTGGTGTCATGCACGCCTGGAATGCCGACCATCTGCTGACCAACTCGATGCTGGCCAATCTGCAGCGCCATTCCGACCACCACATGCATGCCTGGAAGGCCTACCCCAGCCTGGCCGCGCTACCGGGCCCGCAGTTGCCCACCGGTTACGCGGGCTGCCTGATGCTGGCAATGGTGCCACCGCTGTGGTTTGGCCTGATGCACAAACGCCTGGACGCCCTGCAGCGGCAGGCCGCGCCCACTTCTTCTTGAGACCCTGATGCCCCGAGCGGGCCGGAGCAGCCATGTCATCGATCACCCTGCGCTTTCTGGCCGAACCCAGCACCATCAACTTCGGCGGCAAGGTCCACGGCGGCACGGTCATGAAATGGATTGACGAAGCCGGTTATGCCTGCGCCACCCGCTGGGCCAAGCGTTATTGCGTCACGGTATCAGTCGGCAGCATCCGCTTCCAGCGGCCCATCATGATTGGCGACCTGGTGGAGGTGGAGGCACGGCTGGCATATACCGGCAGCACCAGCATGAACATTTCTGTTGAAGTGCGCGCCGGCGACATGAAAACCGGCCAGATGGAAGTCATCACCGACTGTGTGGTGGTCTTTGTGGCCGTCGACGCTGGCGGCAAGGCCCTGCCGGTCGAGGCGTGGCTGCCCGAGACGCCAGGCGACATTGCGTTGGCGCAACGGGTCAAGGCGTACCTGGATGCAGCCCGCGCCATGTAAGCACAGGCGTTTACGGCGTGATGTCCTACAGGTGTGTCATCCCATCTGCGCGGGAACTGACACGGTGCAGGGTTATGGTTTTTTGATAATTGCGCAAGGTGAAGGGTCACTGCGCAGCCGAAATCCATGACTGCGTTTGCCTCCAATGCCTTTTGCCTCCTTGCTCACACTTTTTCGCTCTTCCCGCCATACCGTCCTGCTCTGTTTTTTCCCAGTACTGCTGATCGCAGCGCTGGGCGCTTGCTCGGAGCAAAACGCCCCCGCCGGCGCGTCTGTGAGCGTCCGACCGGGCGTCGCTGACAAACCACCCACGGTCGCCGACCCCGGCCTGCTGATGCTGCTGGTCCCGGACGGGCAGAAGCTGGATTCACCCGAAGTGACAGCCTGGATGGATGCTGCCTCTGAAGATGGCGTGCGACTACAGCCTGTGACGGACCGCCAGTTCATGGCGCTCGGGCCAGAAGCCCTCAAATACGCCGGGCTTGTATTGCCTGACGTGCTGCACCCCATCGCCACCGACGTCTTGCTCAAGGCCGTGCGCGACTACACCACGGCGGGAGGCAACACCTTGCTGGTTCACGACTTTGGCATCTTCGCACTGGACGGTAACCAGAAACCAACCTACGCCATTCCTCGGGCAAGGTTGAGCGACCTGGCCGGGGTGGACTATGGACTGTATGACGATCTGCGTGAAAAAAGCACCGTGGTCGGTCCGGTGACCGCCATGCGCAGCACCCTGCGCGCTTTGCAGGTTCCGCCGGGCAAGTCGATTTCTTATGTCGCGGACGACGGTCCCGCTGCGTCATCCGCTGATGCGCCTTCGCCGCTTTCGACGTATCTGCCCGAGAGCACGACAAGCGAGCTGGCAACCGGCCGCTTGGCCGGTGCGGCACTGCCCGGCGATGTATTGGAAACCTACAGCGGCTACCTTCTGGGAAAGTTGAAATATTCGAGCTTTGTGACGCGTGGCGCATTCAACGGCAAAACGCTGGCCACATCGCCGCAGGCCGGTCTGGTGGCAGGTGTGAACAAAGTGGGCCGTGGCCAGGTGTTGTTTGTCAATCTGCCCTTGACCTATCTCAAGGTGGTGCGCACCGATGGCCTGCCCCTGCACGGCTTTCTGCATTATTTTGCGCACCAGGTCCTTCGACTGGCGCAGCTGTCTCCGGTGCCCAATGCGGTGCCTGGACTGACGCTGGACTGGCACCTGGACTCCTTCACCGCACAGCAGCCGACGCTGACACTGGAAAAACTGGGCATCTTCGATGACGGGCCGTTTTCTATCGACATGACGACCGGCCCTGATGCGGTCACTGTTGGTGACGGCAAAGGCTGGAACCTGGACAACAACCCGGTGGCGCAGGATATCTTGCGTCGTTTTTCCGGGAAGGGGCACGCCATCGGCAGCCACGGGGGCTGGAACCACGATTACTACGGGCTCAACGCCAACGAATCCAACCGCGCCACTTTTCTGCCCTATCTTGAGCAGAACGTGGCCTCCATCCGGCGCACCGTCAGTCACGCCTTGCGACCCTATCTGGGGTTGACGACGTCCACGCCGGATGGCGTTCCGAGTGCCTTTTTGCCACTTGTTCAAAAAGTCAAGGTACTGATCGACGGGGTTTTAGGACCACCGATGCGGCAGTATTCGCCGCCCGTCGGCAACAACCCGACCTGGGCCATGGACTGGCTGGAGCAGCAGGGTGTGGTGGCGGTTTATTTTGGCGGTCATACCGGCCTGGGGCCTACCCGCCAATACCGGGATGGCCAACTGCGCAACCCGGGCTTGTGGGTATTTCCTGTCACGCCAGCCGGTCAATACGCCACCTTTGAAGAGTTTCAGGTCAACCAGGTGCCCAAGCAGGACATCATCAACTGGTACCGCGAATCTGTGGACTTTGCGGTCGGGCACAACACCACCCGCATGATCTACATGCACCCCAACGGCGCCAATGTCTGGCCCGATGTGCTGCAAGACCTGCTGGCTTACGCCAAGGCCAAAGGTCCTGAACAGTTTCGCTGGTACACCATGACACGGCTGGCCGATTTCATGACCACGCGGCAGGCCGTCGCCTGGACCGAGAAGCGCGATGCAGCGGGCGTGTCACAGTTTGAAGTGGAGCACCCCGACAGTCTCCATGAAATGGTCTGGCTGCTACCCAAGTCACGTTATGCCGGTCGACCTGTGAGCACAGACGGCAACGTCTCCGTGCTGGACCGCGGCACGCACTGGGCGGTCAAGGCAGGCAACACGCGCCGAGCCAGTTTTATGGCGCCGACACTGGGTGGGGCGTCGCTGCCCTGAGCCTCGTTATCGAGCGCCTCTTTCTCGTCGCCGTCCACGCGCTCAATCGCATCAAATCGGCCCCTGGCCCATGACGGGCGGGCGCAAGCTGCTGTTAAATCAGGAGCGCTTCGAATCCGTTCAAGGCTCAGCGCTCCTGCACCGCCCACTGGATCAAGGCGTCGAGCGCCGGCCGCGCCGCCCCGGCATTCGGATGGTTGACCATGCCGACAACGATGTAGCGCGCGCCGCTGACGCCGTTGGCATAACCCGCCACCGCCGTGACGTCGCGCAGCGAGCCGGTTTTGATAAAGGCCTGGCCGGCGACATTTTTGGCGCGTTCGCGCATGGTGGCGTCCATGCCGGCGACCGGCAGCGAGTCAAGCAGATCTTGCGCCACGCGGCTTGACGCGGCATGTTGCAGCATGGCTGCCAGGCTGGTCGCGCTGATGCGCTCGCTGCGGCTCAGGCCCGAGCCGTTGTCCATGACGGGTGCGGGCTGCCGCGGCAGTGCTTTTTTCCACCAGGCAGCCAGCGCCGCGCGGCCGGTCTCGGGCGAGGCCTGGTCAAGCTGCCCGCCTGGCGCCTGCCGGCTCAGGCTCAGGAACAAGTGCCGGGCCATCACGTTGTTGGAGTATTTGTTCACGTCGCGCACGATCTCGCGCAGCGGCAGCGAAGGCGCGTCCAGCCGCAGCGGGGCTTTTTCGCCCGACAGCGTGCCGCGCGCGCGTATCAGCGCCAGCTCGCCGGCCGTGGCGTCGCGCACCGTGCCCGTCAGCAGCCCGCCCATGGCGCGCCAGGAGCCCTCCATGGCGCGCGCTGCAAAACTCGCGGGGTCGGCGTAGGCGCTGGGCCAGACACGTTCACCGCAGGCCGCCGAATAACTGCCGTTGAACTGCAGGCGGTTCGGGTTGTCGACGCTGGCGCGCAGCTCGCTGCGCCAGTCGCCGCAGCGCGCCACCTTCGCCAGCGGCACGCTGTCATCGATCACGATGCCGGCCAGCGGCGGCTCCACGGCCACCAACGCCCGGTTGTTTAACGGGTCCGGTGTGAAACGCATCACCAGTGACTTGAAGTTGATCAACAGCGCGTCAGGGCTGGCGTTGTAAGGCCGCAGCGGTTCACCGTCGAACTCACCGGCGTCCTGTACCGATGCCTGGAAGGCGCTGCGGTCCAGCACGATGTCACCGCGCACCACTTTCACGCCGCTGTACTGGATTTGCGCCAGCAGTGCCTGCAGACGTTCGACCACCATTTTGGGGTCGCCGCCGCCGCGCACGATCAGGTTGCCGTGCAACACGCCGTCGGACATGTTGCCATCCATCAGCACGCGGGTGTTCCAGACGAAGTCGGGCCCCAGCAGGTCCAGCGCGGCGTAGGTGGTTACCAGTTTCATGACCGAGGCGGGGTTCATCGGCTGGTCTGCACGGTGGGCCAGGCGCGGCTCAGCCTTGCCCGCAGCGTCCACCACCAGCAGCGTGACGGCATCCGTCGGGACCTGGGCGCGAGCCAGCGCCTTGGCCACGACCGCCGGCAGCACCGGTTTGGCTGATGTTGCGGCGGACGGGGCTTTCTGCGCCAGCACCCAGCCCGGCAGCAACGCCAGGGCGGTGGCCAGCAGCAGCCGGGCGGGAAGGGGAGTCACAAACATCGGCTGATTATCCGGGCAAGCTGGCTGGGCGCCGACCTGCACGGATAATCAGGGCATGCGTTTTTCTCCCAAGACCGTCGGTGTGCTTGCAGCCATCGTGACCGTCGCCATCTGGACCGCCTTCATCGTGATTGCCCGCGCGACCGCGCACCGCAACCTGACGCCGCTGGACATCTGCCTGCTCCGGTTTGCCGGCGCGGCGCTGGTGCTGCTGCCCTGGGGCGCCTGGCTGGTCTGGAAACGCGCACGGGATGCCGCGCCGGGCCTGGCGCCGCCCAGCTGGCTGGGCCTGTCGCCGCTGGGTTTCAAGCTGACCGCACTGATCGGTTCGGTCGGCGGCATCGCTTACGCCGGCCTTGCCTACAGCGGCTTTTATTTCGCGCCGGCCGCGCATGCCTCGGTGCTGCTGCCCGGCACCTTGCCGCTGAGCACCACCTTGATGGCGGTGCTGATCCTGAAGGACCGCGTGACGCCGGTTCGCGCCATCGGTCTGGGCCTGATTTTTCTCGGTGATGTGCTGGTCGGCGGCGCCAGCCTGCTGCGCGCCTGGACCGATGAAGGTAGCCAGGTCTGGAAGGGTGACCTGCTGTTCCTGAGCGCATCCACCTGCTGGGCCGTGTATTCGGTGCTGGTGCGCAAACATGCGCTGCAGGCGGTGCAGGCAACGATTGCGATCAGCGTGTTTGCCTTTGTGGTCTATGTGCCGGTCTACGCCCTGCTGGTGGCCTCGGGCGCGCTTGTCACCCAACTGGCCAGCGCGCCCTGGGGCGAGATTGTTTTCCAGATGGTGTTCCAGGGCATGGGCTCGGTGGTGATTTCGGGCATCACCTTCACCAAGATGGTCCAGCATTTCGGGCCGGTGCGCTCCACCATGATCACCGCCCTGGTGCCCGGCCTGTCGGCGCTCGGCGCGGTCATCTTCCTCGGTGAGCCGCTGCACTGGAACCTGCTGGCCGGGCTGGCGCTGGTGACGGTGGGCATTGTGTTTGGCGTGCGGATGCAGGCGCAGCGCGCAGCGGCTATTGCTCCTGATTTGATAGCTGATAACGCTCGCCCGACAAGGGCCAAGGCCTGATTTGACAGTGAAACCCATGAAACTCCTGGCCTTCGACACCAGCACCGACACCCTGTCCGTGGCGCTGAGCGACGGCGACCGCGTCTGGCAACACACCGGTCCGGGCGCGGCGCAGGCCTCCCGCACGCTGATTCCGTCCATCCTGGACCTGCTGGCGCAAGCCGGATTGAAGCTGGCGGAGCTCGACGCGCTGGTGTTCGGCCGCGGGCCCGGCTCTTTCACCGGCCTGCGCACCGCCTGCTCGGTCGCGCAGGGACTGGCCCTGGGCGCGAAGCTGCCGGTGTTGCCGCTGGACACCTTGCTGGCAGTGGCTGAAGAAGCACGCTTCCTGCGTCAACCCGACGCGGATGCGCTGCAGTTCACAGCGCTGCTCGACGCCCGCATGGACGAGATGTATGTGCAGCGTTTTGCCTGGGCGCACGGCACCTGGGCGACGCTGGACACCTGCACCTTGCGCCGCCCCGAGGACTTTGTGCCGCCAACCAGCGACACGCTGCTGGCCGGCAACGTCTTCACGGCCTACGCGGGCCGCCTGCCGGCCTGGCCCGCGGCGCAGTGTTTTGACGTCCTGCCCACCGCCAGCGCCATGCTGCGGCTGGCGCCTGCGCTGCTGGCGGCCGGCCACGCGGTCGACGCGGCGGCAGCGCTGCCGCTGTATGTGCGCGATAAAGTAGCATTGACCGCCGAAGAGCGCGCCAGGGTCAAGGCCCAGGCTGCGCTCGACTCCCCCTCATGAACGCTGTTCTACACCCCATCGAAGCCCGTTTCGAACCGATGACCGCCACATGGTTCGACACGGTGCTGCGGGTGGAAAACAGCGCCTACGCGCACCCCTGGAGCCGGGGCAACTTCAGCGACTCTCTCAAGGCCGGGTACCAGGCGCAGTTGCTGGCAGGCGGGATAGAAAGCGCCAGTGAACTGCTCGGCTACTTTGTGGCGATGAAAGGTGTGGACGAGGTGCATCTGCTCAACATCACGGTGGCGCCGGAACACCAGGGCCAGGGCTGGGCCCGCGTGATGCTTGATGCGCTGGTGATCTGGTCGCGCGGGCAGGGCGCGTTGTGGCTGTGGCTGGAAGTGCGCGTGAGCAACGCGCGCGCGCGCGCCGTGTACGAACATTACGGCTTTCGCCAGGTCGGTACCCGCCGTGCCTATTACCCTGCCGCCAACGGCCAGCGCGAAGACGCCGTCGTCATGAGCCTGGGCCTGTCATGAGCCTGGACCTCGACAAACGCCAGCGCGCCATGCTGCGCGAAATGGGTGTGCGCCTGTGGCAACCGCCCCCGGTGGCGGCTTCACCGGACGCTCCGTTTGCTATGAATTCAGTAGCTGTCAGCCCCCGCCTGCCAGGGGCTGAGGCCCGATTTGATGCTGAGCGCCAGCGCCCGCCCACCGCGCCCGCACCTGCACTGCGCCCACCGCCGACTGCGCCGGCGCCTGCCCCACGCGCACCCGCAGCGCCTGTGTCCGGCCTGAAGCCCCGCCCCGCAGGTATTGAGCTGATGGCCTGGCCGGCGCTGCAGGCCGCCGTCGCCGGCTGCCGGGCCTGCGCGTTGTGCAGCAGCCGCAAAAGCACCGTGTTCGGCGTCGGCCCCGCCGCTAGCGACAAAGCACCGTCGGTCGACTGGCTGATCGTCGGCGAAGCACCCGGTGAAATGGAGGACATCGCCGGCGAGCCCTTTGTCGGCCAGGCCGGCAAGCTGCTTGACAACATGCTGCTGGCGATGCGGCTGCAACGGGGCAACGACGACGCAGCGCGGCCCGGCATCGCGAAGAACATCTTCATCACCAATGTGCTCAAGTGTCGGCCCCCGGCGAACCGCAACCCCGACCCGGCCGAGGTCGCGCAGTGCGCGCCTTATCTGAAGCGCCAGGTCGAGCTGCTGCAGCCGAAAATCATTCTCGCGCTGGGCAAGTTCGCGGCGCAGTCGCTGCTGCAGGACAGCCTGCCCGAGGTGCAGAAAATCCCGCTCGGCAAGCTGCGCGGCCAGGTGCACAGCTACCTAGGCGTGCCGGTGGTGGTCAGTTACCACCCGGCCTATCTGCTGCGCAGCCTGGGCGACAAGGCCAAGGCCTGGGATGACCTGTGTCTTGCGCAAGCACAACTGGCCGGTTAGCTGTCATTGCGGGCTTGACCCGCAATCCATGCGGCGATGACCCCTGCAATGCATAGTGCCAGCATGGATCCCCCCGGATCGGAGTCCGGGGCAGGCGCCTCAGGTCCGGGATGACAGAGCGGTGCGGCCCGGCACCAGCACCGACGCAATCGCCACCACCATCAGCACGACGGCGGCCCAGTCCTGCCAGTGCAGCACCTCGCCCAGTCCCATCGCGCCAGAGAACACGCCAAGGATGGGAATCATCATCACGCTGAGTGAAGACGCGACCGGCGGCAGGCTGCGCGCCAGGAAGTACCAGGCAGCGTGCGCAAAACCAAAAATCAGCACCGCGTTGTAGCCGATCGACCACCAGGTGGCGGCGGACGGCGCTTTCCACTGCGGCACTTCAAACAGCAGCGCGAGCACGCTGAGTACCACCGCCGTCATGGCTGTCATCCAGAACGAAATGGTCAAGGTGGCGACCGGCATGGTGGTGTTGCGCAGCTTGTGGGTGCCCAATGCCCAGGTTGCGGCGCCGACCAACGCGCACAACACGGCCAGCGGCGCGCCGCTGAGGTTGGTCAGCTCGTGCCACAGCAGCAGCGACACGCCGAGCGCCGCCGCGCCGACGCCGACCCAGCTGCGCGCCGTCAGCGTGTTGCCGAAAAACCAGGCGCCGAGCAGCGCTGAAAAAATCGGCATGGTGTAGCCGAGGATGGCGGCGCGGCCACTGCTCAGGTGTTTGAGCGCAACAATGATCAGCGCGTGCCAGACAAACATGTTGGCAAAGGCCAGCCAGAACAGCTCGCGAAACTTGTCGCGCGGCACAAAAAACGGCACCTTCATCACCACCATCGCCAGGCCCAGCACCGGCAGCCCGAGCCAGATCGACAGCGCACGAAAGGTCAAAGGCGGAAAGTCGGCAATGCCCAGCTTCATGACCGGCCAGTTGAAGCCCCAGGCCAGCGTCAGCAGGACCAGGATGATGAGTTGTTGACGGGTCAGTTGCATCTTGGCGCGATTTCCATGGTCGGTCGATGTGTTGATTGTCCGGCTTTGCGGGCGCGGGTGGTTTTTTGCCGCCTTCTTACAATAAGGGATGACTTTCATCGAGATGCTGGGCGCGGCAGAGCGCCAGAACCAATCCATGCTCTGCGTCGGGCTGGACCCGGACCCGCTGAAATTTCCGGGCCGCTACAAGGGCGACGCCAACAAGATCTACGACTTCTGCGCCGCGATTGTGGATGCCACGGCCGATCTGTCGATTGCCTTCAAGCCGCAGATTGCCTACTTTGCCGCGCACCGTGCCGAAGGCCAGCTGGAGCGCCTGATGGAGCACATGCGCCGCGTTGCGCCGCAGGTGCCCATCATCCTGGACGCCAAACGCGGCGACATCGGCAGCACTGCCGAGCAGTACGCCATCGAAGCTTTCGAGCGTTATGGCGCCGACGCGGTGACACTGTCGCCTTTCATGGGTTTTGATTCGGTCGCGCCGTATCTCAAGCACAAAGGCAAGGGCGCCTTCCTGCTGTGTCGCACCTCCAACCCCGGCGGCGATGATTTGCAAAACCAGCGTTTTGCCTCGGTGGAAGGTCAGCCCCTGCTCTACGAACATGTGGCGCGCCTCGCGCAGGGTCCGTGGAACCTCAACGGCCAGCTCGGCCTGGTGGTCGGTGCGACCTACCCCGCCGAGATCGAACGCGTGCGCGGGGTGGCGCCAACCCTGCCGCTGCTGATTCCCGGCGTCGGCGCGCAGGGCGGCGACGCAGTGGCCACGGTCAAGGCCGGCTGGCGGCCCGGCGCGCCCATCATCGTGAACTCCTCGCGCGCCATCATTTACGCCTCGTCGGGCGACGACTTTGCCGAGGCGGCGCGGCGCGAGGCGGTGCGTACGCGCGACCTGCTGCAGGCGGCGCGCGCCTGAGTTTTCAGGCCTTTGCGGCCTCGGCCCATGCCGGACGGCGCTGGACCGCTATTGCATGTCAAGGTCGGCCAGCCAGGCGGCGTACGCGGCCTCGCGCTCCTCGGCTGGCAAACGCAGCAGTGCCGAAGGATGCAGGGTCACCAGCACTTTGCGGCCATCGTCACGTTCAAAAACCTGACCGCGGTTGGCCAGCACCGGCACGGCACGGCCCAGCAAGGAACGCGCGGCCGTGGCGCCCAGCGCAACCAGCAGCCGGGGTTGCACCATGGCGATTTCGTCGTCCAGCCAGTGCTGGCAGGCAGCAGCTTCGCGCTGCGTCGGTGTCTTGTGGATGCGGCGCTTGCCGCGCAACTCGTACTTGAAGTGCTTGACGGCGTTGGAGACAAACACGTCGCCGCGCTGGATGCCAAGTTCGTCGAAAGCGCGGTCCAGCAGTTGCCCGGCGGGGCCAACAAAAGGCCGGCCCTGCAGGTCCTCCTGGTCACCCGGTTGCTCGCCGACGAACATGAACTTCGCCTGCAAGGGGCCCTCACCACAGACCGACTGCGTGGCGCAGGCGCCGATCGGACACTCGCGGCAATGGTTGGTGAGGTCGCGCAAGGTGGCCAGTGAGCGCCCGGGAGCGTCCTCATCGGCCGCCATGGTCACGGGCAACACCTTGATGGTGGGGAGGCGTCGCTTCGGACCGGCGGCTACTTCATCGACCATGTTCGCGCTGCGCTCATGTGCGCCGGCGGCCAGCGGCGCGATCAGCACGGCCTCGGGCAGGTTGTGCCAGTACTTGCGCGGCATTTCCTTTTGCATCATCTTCAGCTTCAGGCGCGCCGGGTTGAAGATGTTTTCGTAATAGGTGAGCCAGAGCTTTTCGCCGGCGTCCGGCGGCGGCGCGTCGCTCTTGCTGGCACCGGGTCCAAAAGTGAGTTGCGCGCCGTCCCACTGGATGCTGCGCTCCGGTGTCAGCACGGCCCAGCGCATCTGCGTGAAGCGGCGCGCAAAAAACGGCGCAATCGCCTCGACGATGTGGTGCTCCGGCTCAAACCAGGCCACATGCAGTGGCCCGCCTTCAGGGTTGTTGCGGAAGGTCTCGTCCTGCACAGTGCGGAAACGCACAAAGGCCTTCATCTTGTGTTTGTCGCGGCGCACCGCCTGCGCCATTTGCTGCGCCTTGACCATGTCGGCGTCCAGCGGGTCCTGCCGCAAGGCAGGCTCATGCACCAGCCGCCAGAGGATGCGGTAGAGCAGGCCGAAGCGGTTCGGATCGCTGTGCAGGATGGCGGTTTCGCAGAGGGTGACAAATTCGGGCGGCACGCTGACCGGCGGCGCGTTGCTGAAAGCTGCCTTGTGAATGGCCGTGGTGGCCTCGACTGCAACGGTGATGTCGGATGCAAACAGGTCCTGCACCGGCGCATCGCTGCTGTGCCAGCTCACCTGCTCGGGCAACATCTGTTGCGCCAGCAGCGCACGCGCGGCAAGCCGGAAGCCTTCGAGGTCGGCCGGGCCCTGCAGGGTCACCGGCAACAGTGCTTGCGGGAAAAGATCGTTTGTCAGCGGGTCATTCATCACGCCCATGCCAGAGTCCTTTCTGTGCTGCGAAGCGCCTCGGCGCCTGTTGCTGATGGTGCGGCCGGCGCAGGGCGCGCGGCTGTAGGTAAAGGTGCCGAGGCTGTGGACGCCGGCACCGCGCTGTTGGCGTCGTCAAACAGGTCGGTTTGTTGCGCGCGCGGCGTGAGGCGGGCCGCGAGATTCAGCGCATCCAGCGTTGCGCCGGGCTGGTGGTCGGCCAGCAGCACGAAAGGCAGGACCTTTTTCAGCGGCACATGCAGGCGCAGCAAATCGTCGGCGCGCAACTGGCGCACGCGGCGCGCCTGCAGGATGCGTGTCACGGCCTTGACGCCGAGCCCGGGCACCCGCAACAGCATTTCGCGCGGCGCACGGTTGAGGTCCACCGGGAACTGCCCGCGGTGGGCCAGCGCCCAGGCGAGTTTGGGGTCCATGTCGAGCGACAGCATGCCGCCTGCCGGGCCGCCGGCGGTCGGCACGATCTCGTCGTGCGCAAACCCGTAAAAGCGCATCAGCCAGTCGGCTTGGTAGAGACGGTGTTCCCGGATCAGCGGCGGCTGGCGCAACGGCAGGCTCAGCGAGGCGTCGGGAATCGGGCTGAAGGCCGAATAGTAGACACGCCGCAACCGGTAGGCGCCGTACAGCGTGGCGCTGGCCTGCAGGATGGTGCTGTCGCAGGTGGCGTCAGCGCCGACGATCATCTGTGTGCTCTGTCCGGCCGGCGCAAAGCGTGGTGCGCTGGCGCGGCCGGCCTTGAGCGAACGCGGCAGGGAGATCACGCTGGTGCGCGCATCGTCGCGGCCCGCGCCTTTGGACTCGTCGATGTGTACGCGTATGCGCGCCATCGAGCGCTTGATGGCGGCGCTGTCTTTCTCGGGCGCCAGCGCCTGCAGGCCCTGCACCGTGGGCAGCTCGACATTGATGCTCAGCCGGTCGGCATAGCGCCCGGCGCGGGCCAGCAACTCGGGCGAGGCATCGGGAATGGTCTTGAGGTGGATATAGCCGCGGAAGTCGTGGTCTTCGCGCAGCACCCGCGCCACCTCGACCACGCGCTCCATGGTGTAGTCGGGGCTCTGGATGATGCCCGAGGACAGGAACAGGCCCTCGATGCAGTTGCGGCGGTAGAAGTCCAGCGTGAGCTGCACCACCTCGTCCACCGAGAAGCGCGCGCGCGGCACGTTGCTGCTGACGCGGTTCACGCAATACACGCAGTCGTAGGTGCAGAAATTGGTGAACAGGATTTTCAGCAGCGAGATGCAGCGGCCGTCGGGCGCGTAGCTGTGGCAGATGCCGGAGCCTTCGGTCGAGCCTATGCCTTTGCCGCCCACCGAATTGCGGCCCGAGGTTCCGCTGGACGCACAGGAGGCGTCGTATTTGGCCGCGTCTGCCAGGATCGCGAGTTTGCGCTGGGTGGTGAGATTGGACACTGTATCAATATACAGTAAATTCTAGTTTGACTATATTTATGTACAGTTTGACCCTGATCGCAGGTCAACCTGTATGCTATTTAATTAATAGCAATAAATACTTGCTGGACATGGGCTAACGGCCTAAAACATCCGTAAAACGGACCCTGCCCACAGATCAGGCTGCCGGGCTCTGTGCTCCACCGCCGGCCAGCGACCTGGCCCGTGCTTCCGTCACCAGGTAGGCCGCGGTGGCAATCACCAGCGGCACCAGGTAATAAATGACGCGGTAGGCGACCAGCGCGGCCAGCAGCTGGTGCGTGGGGATCTGGTGCGACAGCAGCGCCACAAACACCGCCTCCAGCACACCCAGGCCGGCGGGCACATGCGCCACTACGCCGGCCACCGCCGCCACCAGCAACACGCCGGCCACGGTGGGGAAGGCCACTTTTTGCTGCAGCAGCAAAAACATCAGCCCGCTCATGATCAGCCAGTTGGCCGCGCCCATGGCCACCTGCAGCAGCGCCAGCCGGCCGGAAGGAAGCTCCAGCGCGTGGCCACGCAGGCTGAAACTGCGCTGGCGCGACAGTGCGCACAGCAGCAGGTAAGCGGCCGCGCCGGCCAGCAGCCCAAAACCCAGCACCTGCAAACCACCGCTGCCCATCTTCCAGTGGGGCGGCAGCTCCGGTGTGGCAAACGCGAACACCAGACCGCCCAGCAGCAGGTAACCGGTCCAGTTGGTCAGCATGCTGAGCGTCAGCACCCGCGTGATGGTGGCGGTGTCCAGCTTCAGGCGTGAATACAGGCGGTAGCGGAAAGCGACACCCCCGACCAGCGAGCCGAGGTTCAGGTTGAAGACATAACTGATGAAGGTGACCAGCATCACCGTCGAGGTGCGCAGCGTGTGGCCGGTGTAGTGCCGGCCCAGCAGGTCAAAACAGCTGTACAGACAAAAGCTGGCAAGGGCCAGCCCCAGCGCACCCAGCAGCAGCGCCGGCCGGTAGGCACGCAAGGCGGCAAACACCTCGTCCCACGCGATGGCGCGCGCCTGCTCCACCAGCAGCCAGGTGACAAGGCCGAAAAACACCAGCGTGGCGCCCCGTTTGAGCCAGGGCCACCAGGGTTTGCCGGTGATGCCGCTGCGCGGAGCGAGGCTGCGGGTGGTGCTTGCGGCTGTCATGAGGTCTGGCCCTCGTTGATGTGGTCAACCCCTGGTTCAACCAGCAGTTTTTCGGCCGGCGTCAGGCGCGGAAGATGCGCCGGCAGCCAACCGAACCAGGCCGGGTAGCGCCGCAACAGATGAAACACAAAAAAGCTGCGCAGCTTGACCCACATGGGCGACTCGGGCAGGTCGCTGGCCTTGACCTGACGGCAGCTGGCCTGCATCAGCTTTTCAAGGTTCTGCGCCAGGTGCTGGTTGAAGGCACGGTCCTTGATGATGACGTTGGCTTCCAGGTTGAGCGACAGGCTCAAGGGGTCAAGATTGCTGGAGCCGACGGTGGACCATTCGTTGTCGGTCAGTGCCACCTTGCCGTGCAGCGGCCTGTCGCTGTACTCATAAATCTTCACCCCCGCGCCCAGCAGGTGGTGGTAGAGCATGCTGGCAGCGATCTTGACGATGGGCATGTCGGGCTCGCCCTGCAGGATCAGCCGCACGTCCACGCCGCGTTTGGCCGCCTTGCGCAACTGGCGCAGCAGCCGGTAGCCGGGGAAAAAATAGGCATTGGCGATGAAGATGCGCTGGCGCGCGCCACGGATGGCGATGCGGTAATGGCGCTCGATGTCATTTTGGTGGTCGCGGTTGTCGCGCGTGACCAGCATGGCATCGGCGCTGCCGGCGGCCGGCTGACTGCCGGGGACGGGCGGGGCCATCTTGCGCTTGAGAAAGCGCTTGATCGGCCCCTCGGTCTGCTGGCCGAGCTGAAGCTGGGCCCGCACAAACTGTTCGATCTCGGCCACCAGCGGGCCTTCGACCTCGACCGCATAGTCCTGCTTGGCCTCGGGCCCGAAGTCGGCCAGGTGGTCGGCCGAATAATTGATGCCGCCCACGAAGGCGCGCTTGCCGTCCACCACCACGATCTTGCGGTGCATGCGGCGAAACAGGTTGGTGCGGTAGCCCCACAGGCGCGGACTCGGGTCGAACACGTGCACACGCACCCCGGCCGAGGTCAGCGCCGAGATGAACCCGGGCGACAGGTCCGGCGAACCGTAACCGTCGATGGTGATGTCCACCTGCACGCCGCGGCGTACTGCGGTGAGCAGCGCCTCCTGCAAGGCCTTGCCCACCTTGTCCTCAAACAGGATGAAGGTCTCCAGCAGCACCTCCCGTTCGGCTGCAGCAATACATTCGAAAACCCGCGGAAAAAAGTCTTCGCCGTTTTCGAGCAGCGTGAACTTGTTGCCTGGCACCCACCGTCCGCGCATCACCAACACTCCTCTAACTTGACAATCAAATTTCGATTTCGGCCGCCAGCGGGGCGTGGTCCGACAGGTGCGACCAGGGCTTGGGCGGCAGCACCACCGGTGCATGACCAATCGCGTTTCTCACGTAGATGCGGTCCAGCCGCAACACCGGAAAACGCGCCGGGAAGGTCCGCGCCGCCTTGCCGTTGGCCTGCACAAACACTTCGTGCATGCCGGCGCCCTGCTCGAGCACGTCGTGCGCGCGGTGGCGCCAGTCATTGAAATCGCCCGCAGCAATCACCGGGGCGTTTGCCGGAATATCCTTGCGCACCATGTCGCACAACATGTGGAGTTGCTTGAGGCGATGCGACTCCGCCAGGCCCAGGTGCACACAAATCGCATGCACGTTGATCTCGCGGCCGGGAACTTGCAACACGCAATGGAGCAGACCACGGCGCTCGGGCCCGCTGATGGAGACGTCGCGATTTTCAAAACTGACGATCGGAAACTTGGACAACACGGCATTGCCGTGATGACCGTTGGTATAGACCGCATTGCGGCCATAGGCGAACTGCGGCCAGATGCTGTCGGCCAGAAACTCGTAGTGGGGCGTGGCCGGGTAGTTGGCGACCCGGCTTTCATGGCGCGCGTGGGTGCCTGTCACTTCTTGCAAAAACACCACATCCGCACCGACCGTACGCACCGCTTCACGCAGTTCATGCAGGATGAACTTGCGGTTGAAAAAGGTAAAGCCCTTGTGGATGTTGACCGTCAGCACCTTCAGGGAAAAACTCAGGGCCGCTGCAGCGATCACCTGCTGCGTTTCGGCCAGTGCGTCGGCATCGTCCGCGGGAGGCGTGACAACAGTCGGCGTTGGGCCGACCTGGATAAGGGACTCGGAAGCAAGCATGGGGCGGCAGCGATAAAACTGCAGGAAAGGGAAGTCCCTATTGTTGCTTGGGCGGCAACAGGAAAACTGTAGGACAGCAAGCTCATTTTTCGTGGCACCGCTCAGGTCCCACACCCTCTGTATGAAGGGTTTGTAAAGGGCCGCGTCCTACGCACTTGGTGGTGGCCAGCCGATAAGCCGGTTTTCGGTTCGGCGCTAAATTCAAATCAACCAATCCACTTGGATCTGGCTTTTGTGAAGGTTCCTCGCGGACCTTTGCAAACAGGTTTTAATTCAAGCGAGTTATCAGGAGTCAACCATGAACAAGTTTTCAATGCGATCCCTTCCCGCCGCGATGGCCCTGAGTGCCACGCTGGTGTTTGCGGCCCATGCCCAACTGTCGGTGGGCGCAGGCGTAGGTGTGAATGCCGGCGCTGGTGCAGGTACCGCGACATCGGGAACCGGCGCGACAAGCAACACCGGTGTCGGTGTGCGCACTGGCGTCAACGCCAACATTGACAGTGACACGCGCTCCAACGCCTCCTCCGGCGGCGCTACCAGCGGCTCGGTCAGCTCGAACACCAATGCAAGTACAAATGCAAGTACCAACGCATCCGTCAACAGCGACGGCACCGTGAAGCGGGCCGTCAAGCGCACCGGCAATGCCGTTCAGCGTACCGGCAACAAGGTTGAAGGTGCGGTTGACAACGCAGCCGACGCCACGAAGAGCGGCGCCTACCGTGCCAAAAACGCCGTGGGCAACGTGGCCGCCAGGGCCAACCGCGGCATCCAGAACAATCTGCCCGCCAGCAACGCAAGCGCGTCAGGCCGGGTCAATGTTCAGGGCACCGGCAACACCAGCGGCCAGATCACGCCCCCACCGCAGTAAGGCCAACCAGCAGGAGCAGGCCGCAAGAGATCGCAGCCTGCTCCCTGTGCGGCTTGCGTCCTACGTCGGGCCAGCCATTCAACCGATAGCCGCGCCGTTCGGCGTGATTTAAATTCAGTGTGTGGGGGCGCTCAGCGAGCAAAACCTCTCACAAGGTCCCCCTTCAACCCTCCAAGGAAACATGATGAACAAGACAACTCAATCGATTCTGCTGGCCGCCATGATGGCCACCGCCGGCTTTGCAACTGCGCAAACCACCTCGAACCCGACCCCGGCTCAAGGTGGCCCCACGGTCCAGCGTCCTGCAGACGCAGGCACCATGCCCGCCACACGCGCTGAAGTCAAAAGCGAAATCAACACCAACTCTGGTGCCAAAGTAGCTGCACCCGCCCAAGGCGGCGGCACACCTTCCGGTGCAGCGATGCCCGCCGGCAGCGGCGGCATGTCGGCCAACACCCGCGCCGAAGTGAAGGCCCAAGTGCCCGGCGGCAGCAAAGCCGGCGCAAGCGCTCAGGGCGATTCGACCGTCTCGGGCTCCATGGCTCCAAGCGGTCCAAAAGCAACGTCCAAGACATCTGCAGAGCGTAAAGCAGCACGTGCCGAACGCAAAGCCGCTCGCCAGGCCAAGGCAGCCGCAAACAGCACCGGCAAGGGCATGGATTCCGGCCCCAGCTCCCCTGCGCGCACTGCACCACAGTAAGCCTGTATCTGATCGCCAAGCCCCTCGGGCTTGCGTCAACGCCCGTTTCGCAAGAACCGGGCGTTTTTTGCGTGCGGCTTTCGGTGGCTGAAACAAAAAAGCCCGCGCATCCGTGGAGGGTGCGCGGGCCGATGCGGCGCCGATACAGCGGCGCGGGATGTCAGTTCACCACTCAGCCTTTGTGGTGACCCTGGTGGCCGCCGTGGCCCTTGCCGCCGCGACCCATGGGCTGCGCATCAAACACCTTTTGCTGGTCGGCACTCAAGGCTGCGTAAAAGCTTTTGGTGGCATCGCCGCGTTTGATCATGGCCGCGTTCATCTCGGTCATGCGCTGGGTGCGCAGTGCATTCATCCTGTCAATGCGCTGGGGCGTGGTCAGTTTCTCCAGCTCGGCACGCATCGCCGCGCGGTCGGGGCGCGGCTCTGCGCTGCGTGCCTGCGGCTGCAGGGCTGTGGTGTAGGCAGACCATGCGCCTTCCTGCGCAGGCGTGATGGCCAGCTTGGCCTTGAGTTCGGCCTGGCGTTTGGCGATGTGCGCCTGCATCCTGGCCGGATCGTGGCGATACGGGCCGTGGTGGCCGGCGTGGGCAGCCGCGCCTGCCGCGGCCGGCGCAGCGGGTACCGCAGTTTGTGCCACGGCGGCCAGGCTGGCAGCGGCCAGGATGCCGGCCAGAACCAGGGTGTTGACGGATTTCAGGGGTTTGAAGACGGAAGTCATGGGAGCGTCCTTTGGGTTGGGAAGACAAGCCGGCTGCCAGGATGGCGTCAGCTTGAAAGTGAGTTTGCGCAGCCCGTGTAAGCACGCCATGACGCGAGCGTGTGGATGTCGTAAAGTTTTTTGTCGTTTGCGCGGTTCACCGTCTCACCCTCCGCGCGCTGGCCGTTGATGCACAAAAAAAGGGGTCAGCCCCTATGCAGCAAGCGCAGACAGCTATCAAAAAATGAGCGTCCAACACTGACAAGGGCCAGGAATTCAGCAGACAGCCGGTTCTGGGCCGCGCCAACCAGCGTGTGTTGGCATACGCCAAAGGCATCCGTTCCCGGACATCGATCCCGGGTCAGAACGGGTAATGCCTTGGCGTGGTCTGGATCGTGATCCAGCGCAGCTCGGTGAACTCGGCCACCCCTGCTTTGCCACCAAAACGCCCCATCCCGCTGCCCTTGACGCCACCAAACGGCATCTGCGCCTCGTCGTGCACCGTTGGGCCGTTGACATGGCAGATGCCGGAGTCGATGCGCTGCGCGACGCCAAAGGCGCGGGCGATGTCAGCGCCGAACACCGCCGCCGACAGGCCGTACTCGTTGTCGTTGGCGCAGGCGACGGCTTCTTCCACCCCGCTGACACGCACCACACATTTGACCGGGCCAAAGGTTTCCTCATGGTAGATGCGCATGGCTGGCGTCACGTGGTCCAGCACCGTGGCCGGCATCAGGGTGTTCTCGGCCTTGCCGCCACACATCAATTTGGCGCCCTTGGCAAGTGCGTCGTCGATCAGCGCGTTGCAGTGTTCCACCGTGCCCATGCCAATCACCGAACCCAGCACCACCGGGTCGGGCTTGCGCGGATCGCCGAGTGGCAGGGCCTTGGCCTTGGCAGAGAAGCGCTTGACAAATTCATCCGCGATTTTTGCGTCGACGATGATGCGTTCGGTCGACATGCAGATCTGCCCGCTGTTGGCGAAACAGCCAAAAGCCGCGCCGTTGACCGCATCGTCGATGTTGGCGTCGTCCAGGATCACCAGCGGCGCCTTGCCGCCGAGCTCCAGCACCACCGGTTTCAAATACCTGGCGCAGGTCATCGCGATGATGCGGCCGACCTTGGTCGAGCCGGTGAAATTGATGCGCCGCACCGCCGGGTGCGCCACGATGGCCTCGACCACGGCGCCAGCATCCAGCGGCGCATTGGTGATGTAGTTGACGACGCCGGGCGGGAAGCCGGCATCTTCAAACGCCTCCGCGATTAGCTGGTGGGTGCGCGGGCAGTTTTCCGAGCCCTTGAAAATCACGGTGTTGCCGCAGGCCAGCGGCGTGGCAATCGCGCGCACGCCGAGGATGATGGGCGCGTTCCACGGGGCAATGCCCAGCACCACACCCGCCGGCTGGCGCATGCCCATGGCCAGATTGCCGGGCACGTCCGAGGGAATCACCTCACCACTGATCTGCGTGGTCAGTGCGGCCGCCTCGCGGATCATGCCGGCGGCCAGCATCACGTTGAAGCCGGCCCACATGCCGGACGCGCCGGTTTCTGCCGCCACCGCCTCGATGAACTGCGGCGTCTTGGCCTCCAGCGCATCGGCGGCTTTGAGCAGCAGCGCGCGGCGCGCACCGGGGCCAGTCTGGCTCCAGCTTTTGAAGGCTTCGGCGGCAGCGTCGGCGGCCATCAGCGCGTCAGCGACGGAGGCCGCCGGTGCGCGGGTGGCGATGCTGCCGTCGAGCGGGTTGCGGCGTTCAAAGGTGGCGCCTTTTTCGGCGCTGACCTTCAGGCCGTTGATCAGCATGGACATGTCGGACATGGGGTTCTCCAAAAAAAAGTCAGGGAAATTTCAAACGGTCTTTACGGCCGGCACTGCGGCGCCGGCGCCGAGGTAAGCCTCGCGGATCACCGACGAACGCGCCAGCAGCTTCGCCGGCCCGCTGGCCACCAGCGTGCCGCGCTCCAGCACATAGCCACGGTCGGCCACGGCCAGCGCTTTCTTCACGTTCTGCTCGACCATCAACACGGTGGTGCCGGCGTCGGCGATGCGGCGTGTGATCGCCAGCAGCTCATCGACCATGCGCGGCGCCAGGCCCAGCGAGGGCTCGTCCAGCATCAAGAGGCGCGGCGCACTCATCATGGCGCGCGCCACGGCCACCATCTGCTGCTCGCCGCCGCTCATGGTGCCGGCCAGTTGTTGCGCGCGTTCGCGCAGCTTGGGGAAATCATCAAACGCCTGCTCAAGGCGCCGCGCGCGTTCGGCCTTGGCCACCAGCCAGCCGCCGAGTTCGAGGTTTTCGGTGACCGTCATCTGCGGAAACAGTTGCCGGCCCTCGGGCACCAGCGCCATGCCGCCCTTGACGATGTCGCTGGTTTTTTTGGGCAGGGTCTGGCCATTGAGCGACACCTCGCCGCTGCGCGGGATCAGGCCAGACAGCGCTTTCAGCAGGGTGGTCTTGCCCGCGCCATTGGGGCCCAGGATCACCGTCAGGCCGGGTTTGACTTCGAGCGCCAGATCACGCAGCACGAGGAAGGCGCCGTAACCGGCGCTCAGGCCGTTCACCTTCAGATGGGCCTGGCTGGCGCCACCGAGTACGAAGGGGGAGGCGTGCCACATCATGATGCTGTGCCCTCCGTCATCTCATCACCCAGGTAGGCTTCAATCACCTCTGCATCTCGCACCACCTCGGCAGGCGTGCCGTCGGCAATCTTGCGGCCCTGGTGCAGCACGATCACCCGTTCGACGTGACGTAGCAGGGTGGTCACCGCATGTTCGATCCACACCACCGTCAGGCCGAGTTCGTCACGCATGCGGCGTATCAGCAGCGCCATGGCTTCAATTTCTGATTCGGTCAGGCCGGCCGCGACCTCGTCGAGCAACAGCAAACGCGGCCGTGTCGCCAGCGCCATGCCGATTTCAAGCAGGCGCTGCTGTGAGGGCGTAATCGCGCCGGCCGGTAGCTCGGCCTGCGCCGACAGGCCGATCAGGCCCAGGATGCCGGCCTCGTCACGCAACTGCCAGACGCCCGCGCGCCGACGCCCCGCGAACTTCAGACCGAAGCCGATGTTGTCACGCACCAGCATGTCGGGAAACACACGCGGCGTCTGGAAGGTGCGCGCAATGCCAGCGGCGGCATAACGGTGCGGCCCCTGGCCGCTCAGATTTTTGCCGCTGGTCATCAGCTGCCCCGAGGTCGGCGCGATCACGCCCGAGATCGCATTGAAAAACGTGGTCTTGCCAGCGCCGTTGGGGCCGATGATGCCGACCAGCTCGCCAGCATGAAAGTCGGCGCTCACCGCATCGACGGCGGTCAACCCGCCGAAACGCACGGTGATGTCGCGCGCCTGCAGCAAGCGCTCAACCATTGTTGCGCTCCTTCTTGCCGAGACTGCGCCACCAACCCCGGCTGTCCTGCCACCAGCCGCTGAAGGTCGACCCGCGCAAGGAAGCCAGCCCGCCCGGCAGGTAAAGCACGCTCAGGATCAGCAGCAGGCCCAGCGACATCATGTAGATCTGCGGCGCCTGCAGGCGCAGGGTCTCGGCCAGCACGCTGAACACGATGGCCGCAATCAACGGGCCCCACAGCGTGACCGCGCCGCCGATCAGTGCAATCAGCACGGTCTGGAAGCCGATGAAGGGATTGAACACCGTGTGTGGGTCGATATAGGTCCAGCGCACCGCCATCGCCGCACCGACCGCGCCGGCAAAAGCCGCCGTCATCGCAAAGCCGGCAATCTTGATCAGCCGGGTGTTCACGCCCAGGGTCTGCGCGCGCTGCTCGTCCGCGCCTATGCCCATCAACGCCAGGCCAAAGCGGCTGCGCCGCACGATGATGGACACCAACACCGCGAGCAACGCCAGCGCCAGCACCGTCAGGTAAATCGTGTCGCGGTCCGGCACCACCGTCAGCACCCGGCCGACGGTGCCGGTGACTTTCTTTTCAAAATAGGTCACGGCGTGGCGGATCAGCTCGGTCATGCCGAAGGTCAGTACCGCGAAGTAGGTGCCGCGCAGATGCAGCACCGCCGCGCCCATGACGACGGCCACCACGGTGGCAATGCCGGCGCCCAGCGCGATGGCACCCAGCCAGGGCAGGCTCTCCAGTGCGACGGCACTGGTGTAGGCACCGATGCCGAAAAAGGCCGAGGTCGCCAGCGACAGGTAACGCGTGCTGCCACAAAACAGGCCCCAGCTCGATGACAGCGCCACATACATCAGGCAGGTCAGCGCCATCGACACCACAAACTCGCTGCCGTAATGCGGTAGCGCCAGCGCCCAGCCGGCAAAGGCCAGCAGCAGCAGCAGGTCGCGCACCAAAATCTGTTTGTCTTTCATGTTCTTCTTATTTGGCAAACAGGCCGCGCGGCCGCAGCAGCAGCACCGCGATAAACACGCTGTACGACAGCAGGGCCTTCAGCGAAGGATTGGTGAAATGCATGCCCAGCGCTTCAACCACGCCGAGCAGAAGACCGCCGGCCAGCGCGCCGCTCATGCTGCCGAAGCCGCCCAGGGTGATGACAATCAACGCGGTCACGGTGTAGGGCTCACCCATGGACGGTGTGATGGTGTAGGCCATGGACAAGAGGCAACCGGCCACGCCCGACAGACCCAGGCCAATGCCGAACATCAGCAGGTGCAGGCGCTGGGTGTCGATGCCGACCAGTTGCGCGCCGGTCGGCGATTGCATCAACGCACGCACGCCCTTGCCGAGCAGGGTGAAACGCAAAAGCGCAATCAGCGCTCCGGCAAACAGCAGCGCCAGGCCAAACACCAGCAGCTTGTTGCCGGCAAACTGCGCCTCGCCGATCTTCACCGGATCGGCCAGGTAGTCATACCCGCGCAGGTCGCCGCCCCACATGAAGGAGGCAAAGTTTTGCACCAGGAACATCAAGCCAAAAGCCACCATCAGGCCGCGCGCCTCGAAGATGTCGAGATTTGGCGAGGTCACGGTCAGACGCCTGAAACACAGCTTGTGAATGACGAGGCCGAGTGCCATCAGCACCAGAAAGGACACCGGCACCATCAGCAGCGGCGAGATGCCCAGCGTGGTGTGCGCCATCCAGGTCAGGTAGGCGCCCAGCATCAGGAACTCGCCGTGCGCGATGTTCAGGATGCGCATCAGCCCGTACTGCAAATTCAGGCCGAGCGCGACCAGCGCGTAAATGCCGCCGGTGATCAGCCCGGAGGCGATCAGTTCAAACCAGGAAAAAAGGGACATGGGTGTCTGTTTCAGGGACACCGCGGAACCGGCTTTGCCGGGCCGCAGGTGTCGCCCCCTCGAGGGGGAGGCGCAGCAGGCGCTTCGAGGGGGAGTCTGTTTATTTCCAGGCCGGCTTGGCCGGGTTCAACTTGGCGGTGGCGATTTTCTGCGGCCAGACCACCTCGAACTCGCCGTTCTGCCACTGGCTCACACTGCCCGGCGTGGCGGTGTTTTCGCTGCCGGTGAACTTGATGTCGCCGATGATGGTCTTGTGGGTGGTGTTGGCCACATAGTCGCGGATCGCCTTGCGGTCCAGGCCGACCTTGTTGACCGAGGCGGTCAGGATTTCCAGGCCGGCCCAGGCGGCACCGGAGGCCCAGCGATCGGGTTCCTTGCCGCCGTATTTTTTGGTGTGTGCATCGAAGTAGGCCTTGGCACCAGGGCTGGTCTTGCTGTTCCAAGAACCCATGCCCAGCACACCCTCGGCACCGGGCGCCGTCATCACGTTGCGGTAGAGCTGGAAAGCGGTGCCCACCGAAGCGTAGAAAAACTTCGGGTTCAGGCCGACTTCCTTGGCCTGCTTGCTGGCCAGGATGGTGTCGGGCGGGTAGGTGAAGCCGACGAAGGCGTCAGGGTTCTTGTCCTTGATGGAGCGCAACACCGGCGACAGGTCCTTCACGCCGGCGGGGTAGCTCTTGTCTTCCACCAATTGAATGCCGCTGCCCTGCAGCGCCACCTTCAGCGCCGAGTAATTTTCCAGACCGAACAGGTCGTCCACGTAAATACAGGCCAAGGTCTTGCAGCCGTTGGCCTTGAGCATGTCGACCAGCGCATTGGTCATGGGCGCCGGCTGCTGCAGCAGCAGGAAGAAATAGGGCAGCTTCATTTCTACCAGCCGGCGCGACAGCGCCGTCGGCGCCAGAAAGGGGTAGCCGAAACGGTTGGCCAGCGGGGCGACCGCGAAGTTGGCATTGCTGCCCCAGGGCGGCAGCACCAGGTCCACCTTGTCGCTGCCCATCAGCTTTTCGTAGGTGCGCACCACGGTCTCGGTGTCGCTGCGGTCGTCGGAGCTGATCAGCTCGATCTGGCGCCGCACGCCCTTGACATCGATGCCGCCGGCAGCGTTCTGCTGCTCGGCCCACAGCAGGTAGTTGGGTTCCTGGCTGACCTGCGCGCCGCCGGTCCATGGGCCGGTGCGCGACATGGCGTAACCGACACGCACGGGCGCGGCCTGGGCCAACAGTTGCGGTGCAAAGGCGGCTGCGCCGACGGCAGCAGCGGCGCCCTGGATCAATGTGCGTCTGGATGGCTGGACCATGATGTCTCCTCGTTATAGGCGCCCGGCGGGCAGTGGAAAACCCATGATAGGCACGGCCTGCGGTCGCTGCTTTGCTGAGCGCGCACAAAGCAGTTGTCAGGCAGCGCACGGCGGCTGGGGTTAACCCTTGGCCCCGCGCTGCAACAGGACCGGTCCCAACGCCCATAATCTTTCTCATGAAGATGGCCTCCACGCGTGTCGCTTTGCTTACTTTGCTGCCCCCCGAGGGAGCCATGTTTACTTGGGGCGGCGCTGCGCGGCGCATCCCGGCACCAAGCTCGCCAAACCGGAGACAAGCATGACAGCGGCCACCCTGGTATCGACCGACAATGTCGCGCCGCGTGAACGCGCGCCGGTCTGGCGCGAGTGGATCTGGAAACATTTCGGCGGCCTGGAGTCTGACCTCTACGGCGACACCGACTTCGATGGCCACATGGCGTCGGCCCATGCGGGCGAGGTGATCCTGACCCGGCTCGAAGCGAACCGCCACCGGGTCGTGCGCACCGCCGGCATGGTGCGTGCCAGCGATGCCGGCTACCTCAAGATCGTGGCGCCCATGCACGGCCGCGCTGGCGTCGAACAGATGGGCCGCCAGGCCTGGGTTGGCCCTGGCGGCTGGACCATTTACGACACCACCGGTTGTTACGCGGTCGAAAACCCCGAGCGCGTGGAGCACCTGATCGTGATGCTGCCCAAGGCACTGATCGTTGAACGTGGCCTGCAGCTCGACACACTGATGGCGCGCCACGTCGGCGGCGCCAGCGGCATCTCGCGCGTCGCGCTGACCACCATGCGCAGCACCTACCAGGAGCTGCCCAACATGAGCGCCGCCGCCGCCCAGGGCGCGGGGGAACTGATTGCCCAGCTGGTGCGGCTGTCACTGATCGAGCTGGCCGGACAGAGCACCGCGCTGACCCAACGCGAAGCGCTGAAAGACCGCATCCGCGCTTATGTCGCCACCAACCTGCGGGACCCGGCGCTGTCCATCGAGCAGATCGCGCAGGCGCTCAATTGCAGCAAGCGCCATCTGCACAACGCGTTTGCCGGCGAGGACGACACCCTGGCCAGCTACATCCTGCGGCTGCGTCTGCAAGCCTGCATCCGCGAGATCCAGCAGGCCGGCCCGCAAGCCCGCGCCATCACCGGTATCGCGCTGTCCTGGGGTTTCAACAACCTGTCGCACTTCAGCCGCGTGTTCCGTGAACACACGGGCCAGAGCCCCAGCGCGTTCCGGCAGGCTGCTGCGGCGCCGTTGCAGCATTAATTTTTTGTGTCAAATCAGGCTCTCGCCCCTGTCCCGCGGGCGTCAACAGCTAGCAATTTGATAGCGCACAATATTCGGACTATTCCTCGGAGACAAAATGCACATTCCCTCATTGAAAGAAGTCGTCAGCGCCGAAGAATGGCAGTTGCGCTGCGAACTCGCTGCCTGTTACCGGCTCGCCGCGCTGTACGGCTGGAGCGACTTGGTGTTCACCCACATCAGCGCCAAGTTGCCCGAGTCGGTCAGCGGCGCAGGCGCGCACCATTTCCTGATCAACCCCTACGGCCTGATGTTTGACGAGATCACCGCCTCCAGCCTGGTCAAGGTCGACGAAAAGTGCAACAAGGTGATTGATTCGCCGTTTCCGGTGAACCCGGCCGGCTTTGTGATTCACAGCGCGGTGCATGAAGTCCGTGCAGATGCCGGCTGCGTGATGCACACCCACACCCGCGCCGGTGTCGCCGTGAGTGCGCAGAAATGCGGCGTGTTGGCGATCAGCCAGCAGTCGACCTTTGTACTGGGGTCGCTGGCCTACCACGACTATGAAGGCGTGGCCTTCCGTGACGACGAGAAGCCGCGCCTGCAGGCCGACCTGGGCACAGCCAACTTTTTGATGCTGCGCAACCATGGCCTGCTGGTGGTCGGCAAAACCGTTGCCGACGCTTTCCTCAGCATGTACACGTTTGAAAACACCTGCCGCATTCAGCTTGATGCGCAGGCCGGCGGCGAACTGATTCCGGTGAATCCGCAAATCGTCAGGGGGGTGGCCGAAGCCATGCGGGTGCAAACCGGTGGCATGGGTGGCGCCTTTGTCTGGCCCTCACTGATCCGCAAGCTGGACCGACTGGACAACAGCTACCTGTCGTGAACCGCTGATCAGGCCGTCAGCGCCGCGGGCTGCGAAGAGAAGGCCTGGCCAGGACGAATATCGCCCTGCTCGATGGTGAGTTCCTTGCGCAGCATGGTGACGCCGCCAAAAATCGTGGCAAAGGCCACATCCTTGGCATCCCGCCCGGTACCTATGCGGACCAGGCGGTCGATCGGCGCCATGCGCGTCGCGTCAAAAATCACCCAGCGTCCGTCCAGCCAGGCTTCGAACACCGCATGGAAGTCCTGCGGTGGTTCGTCGAAATACACATAACCGACGACCAGGCGCGCCGGAATGTTGAGGGCGCGGCACAAGGTGATGCCCAGGTGCGCAAAGTCGCGGCAGACGCCGGCGCGCTGCACAAACACCTCCTGCGCCGTGGTGGTCGAGTTGCTGAAGCCGGGCAGGTAGTGGATCGAGTCATGGATCCAGCTTTCAATCGCGCGTACCCGCGACAGCCCCAGCGGAAGATGCCCGAACAACTGCTGCGCCGCACGACTCATGATGTCCGACTCGCAATAACGGCTGGGCATCAGGAAACGCATCGCGTCATCGGGCACTGCCGTCACCGGCACCTCGTCCAGATGCAGCGGCACCGGCGCATGGTGCAACTCGACCTGCGCGTGGTAGTTGACCGACAGCAGGCCGCGTGGCGCATCGAGCCGGAAGAACCGGTTGCCACTGCGCTCGTCACAAAAATGCCGGACCTTGACGCTGGGCGTCACACTCAGGCGCTCTTCAAGCACCTTGTGGCTGTCGTGAAAAGCCGCCTCGATGTTGAAAAGGAAATGGGTGGGGCTGACCACATCGTAGTCAAGCAGGCAATCAACGGTCGCGGTGTGCATCGGTATCTTTGTTGGAATCGGAATCCTTGGCGGCCCCGCCGGAGGAGAACCAGCTTTTGCAGGTCACCCACATCACATGGGCGCCGCGCTCCAGAGTGTCCACGGCCAGGTCGCGCCGGTTGCGCGCTTTCAGGCGCGCCACCAGCAGCAACTGCGCCACACTGGCGCGCTGCGTGCTGGCACGCGACATGGACGTGCCCGGCTCGGCTGGCGACTCGCGTTTGTCGGCTGGAAGTGTCACACCCTGCGGCCAGTCAAGCGTGCTCTGCATTTACTTGAGGGCCTTGTTCACAGCACCCACGCCCAGTGCGGCCAGCACCACAAAAATGACGGCGAGGATCAGGAACAGGCCAAACAGGATCTTGGCAATGCCCGCTGAGCCTGCCGCAATGCCGCCAAAACCCAGGGCTCCGGCAATCAGCGAAACAATCGCAAAAATAATGGCGTATTTCAGCATGTCAAATCTCCAGGTAGAGCGCATGGCGCCCGTGAAAACAATGAATTGATGCTAGGCGCTGCTGTGCAGAGACCAAATCAGCATCCCGCGCGTGGCCCTGTAGGACAAGGCCAGATGCTCGGCAGCGCTCCTGTTTTGATAGCTGCTCGCGCCAGGCAGCCATGGGTTGCGGGGGCGATTAGGCATGTCAAGTCGCGTAAGCGCCTGATCCGCGTTTTCTGCGCGGCGGCATCGCCCTAAAAGCCGCGTTGCTTCAGCGTTTCACGCAGGCTTTGCGCCTTGTCGGCGTCGAACCTGCCCTCGGCCCTGGCCAGCACCTCGCCCTGCCGGTTAACGACCACGGCGTACACCTGGTCGATGCCGCGCAGACCGGCCGAGCGGACAAATTGATCACGGTCGGTGAACACCGGCAGCATCCGGGCGCGCTCGGCGTCGGCGGGAAACTTGCGCAGCAGCCGGTTCTCAATGTCGCTGCGCTCGGCCGCATTGCCTGGGTCGTTGAGCACCGGCATGCGCAACCAGCTGATCGATGGGTCGTCTTTGAGATTCAGGCCCTGGATCCAGCCGTCGATATGCGCCTTCTGCGTGCTTTTGAAAGCAATCAATGCCAGCGTGCGCTCGCCCGGCAAACCCTCCGGCACCTGGACGGCCTGGCGGTCCAGCGTACGCGCCATGAACGCCGGAACCCGGCCCATGACGCTGGCTTCATTCGGCGCGGCCCAAGCCAGCCCCAGGGCCGTCGCAACTGCCAGCAACCACGCCAGGGTGGAGGTCAAGGTCGTTTTCATGGGATATCTCCGCGCCCATCCAGCATGGGAAACAAGGCGGGTACACACTGGGATGGATCCAAGCAAGATACCCGCAAAGACAAATCAGGCGGTGGGCTGAATTGGAACAAATTGAGCATTACTGTTTGGTATTGTTACGACTTTAAAGTTCATAAATCAATCGATGGCTTTGTTTTGAGACGCCTGCGGCTAAAATGTTTGCATGATCACCCGGACACTCGCCTCCCCCGTTTCGCCTTCCGCGCCCGCGGAGCCGGCGTTAAAAGTCTCCTTCAAGGCCCATATGCTGGCCGTACGGGAGGACGCCATCGTGCAGGCCGTCAACCGCCTGCTGTCGGAAAAAGGCTTTGATCTGATGACGGTAGACCAGGTCGCCGCTGAAGTGGGCATTGCCAAGGCCAGCCTGTACAAACACTTTCCCAGCAAGGAAGACCTCGCTGCCGCCGCCATGGTCCGCGTTGTAGGACGCGCGCAGGCATTTCTGGAAGGTTTGCCCGCTCAGGCCCGGCCGCTGGACCAACTCAAGGCCATGGTGCGATGGATGATGGCGCTGCAACTGGCGGGGGAAATGCCTTCGCTGCCGCACCACAACTCCAGCTTGCGCACAACGCTGATCAACAACAAGGCCTACGTCGACGGCTTGATGCAGGTCAGCGACCAGCTCGGCGGCTGGATCGAACAAGCCCAGCAAGACGGCTCACTGAACCCCACACTTCCGCCACTGCTGGTGCTCTACACCTTGTACGCACGCGCCTGTGATCCGGTGCTGGAATTTCTCAAGGCGGGCGGACAACACAGCGACCAGGAACTCGTCGAGCTGGTGGTGCGCACCTGTTTTGAAGGGCTGAACGCCCGGCCGGCCTGACCCGCAGCAGCGCCACCTTCCGAAGCGCTATAAATAAGCTAGCTGTCTACGCTGCATGCGTAAGGGCTAGAACCCGATTTCGATCAGAAGTTCGGGCCTGAAGCCCTCTTGCTCACCCTTGCGTGCATAGCCCAACGGATTGGCGACCACGCGGCAGCCGTTTTTCACATAGTCGCTCGGGCAATGCAGGTGGCCATGCAACCAGAGTTGCGCGCCGGCGAGCATATCGTCGAGCGCATTGCAAAAACCAGCCGTGCCCGGCACCCGGCCATAACGCGGATCGGCGCTCAGCAAACTGGGCGCGAAATGCGTCACCACCACGGTCGGGCCGGCAAACGGCGCCGCGAGCGCCTGCCGCAGCCAGGCCTGACTTTGCAGGCCCTGTTCGCGTACAGCGTCGGCGAGCATCGGCTGACCGGCTTGAAAAGCGTGATTTTTGCGAAGGTAAAAATTGGCCGCGCGAAAGGCTTTTTCACGGGCCTTGAGCTGCTCACCCAGCGTGATGTCGCCCGCGCTGGCTGCCGCGGCGCTCAGTGCGTCGAAATCGGTCCACAGGGTGCTGCCGATAAAACGCAGGCCTTGCAAAACGACGGTCTGCCGCTCCAGCCAGACCATGCCGAGGCGTTCACAGCTTTCACGCAGGCGTGCGTGGGTGGCGTCGAAGTCGAGGCCATCGTATTCATGGTTGCCCGGAATAAACAGCACCGGCGTGGGCCAGGCGGCGCCACCCTGGGCCAAGGGCAGCGGCGAAAACCGCGCCAGCCCGAAGTCGCTGTCCGTGAGCAAAGAGCCGTTCTGGTAAGAGCCAATGTCGCCCGCGAGCACCAACAAATCGGCGCCAGGCGTCGGACGCGCCACAAAATGCGGGTTGGACTCAAGGTGCAGGTCGGACAGGAGCTGAATCTTCACCCACCGATTGTGCGGGATGCCACCGGGCGCCTGGACGCCAGGCAGACGGGCCCATGTCCGGGGCGGGCCAAACTATGCGTCTTGCGCATGTGAATCGGCCGCTGATTACCTTGCAAACCAAGGGAAAACCCTTACTCTTAAGTCATCGCAACTTTTTCGCCTGTCTCAGGTGACTTTGGACTTTGTTATGACCCGCTTGTCTGCCTTTTTTCTCCGCTTGATATCGGCACGTCGCACGCCCGCATCGGCCCCCGGCGTGGCTCGTCAGTTGATGGAACGCGCCGGTGACCGCGCCGGCCGCAACCCGCGCCATGCGCGTGAATTGCGCCGCGCCGCCTTCGCCTACCTCAGTGTGGTTCGCTGACCTGCTTGCTCCGCAGGGACTGACGGCGTCATGAACGCCGAGGCTGCAGGCAAGGCTGGACGCGCCATTTACCGTTCAGCGCCTTGCCGATGCTTGCGCGGCCGGCCCGCCAGCGCCTTGTCGAACAGCGCGTTCGGCAACAACCGCAGCAGCTTGGCGACCACCCCCATTTGCCACGGAATCACGCGGTAACTGACGCCGGCCTCGATGGCATGGAAGGCCCGGTCAGCAAACGCGTCGGGTTGCATCAGAAAAGGCATCGCGTAGCGGTTTTTCTGTGTCAGCGGTGTGTCGATGTAGCCGGGGCACAGCGTCACCACCTTCACGCCGGCGGACCGCAACTCGCCACGCAAGCTTTCGCAATAGGCAATGACGGCTGCCTTGCTGGCGCAATAAGCCCCATGACCCGGCAGGCCGCGAATGCCGGCGACGCTGCCGATGCCCACCAGTGCGCCCGCGCCCCGCGCCACCATGGCATCCACGAAAGGGTGAAAGGTCGCCGCCAGACCGGTGTTGTTGGTGGCAAAGGTCTGCGCCATCACGTCCAGGTCTTCGCGCGCAGCCGTGTCCATGCCAATGCTGATACCGGCGTTGGCAATCACCACATCGGGCAGGCCCTGCGACCCGATGCAGGCCCGGCCCGCAGCCACAATGCTCTCCGGATCAGACACATCCGCGCTATATATTTCATAGCTGCCTGCTCTTATTCCTTGTGCCAAAGCCCACGACTGGACGTCCGCCGTGCGGCGCGCCACCAGAGCCAGCCGATAACCGGCGCGGGAAAAGCGCAGCGCCAGCGCCTGGCCAATGCCGCTGGACGCGCCGGTGATGAAAACGAGTCTGGACATGGGCAAGCCTTTGTGCCGTTGAGAGCGTCAGGGCGATCGGTTCAGGGCAGGCTGCCGGCCGCTTTTCGGGGCACCAGCACCCCTTTGACACGCCCTTTCAGGTCGGCCACCCGGTCCAGGTTGTCGTAGGCAAAGGTATCGCCTTCGAACTGGTCGGCGCCGCGCTTGAGAACCACCGGCAAATGCGATTTGACGCGTTCGTCATTGACAAACACATGCAGGAACTCGCCGCGAAACTCCAGCCGCTGGATCTCTTTGCCATTCGCATCCACAGCCGCATCCCGCACCACGCGGGCATTGCCAATCAGCTGGACTTCGGAGCCGTCGCCATTGGTCAGCGCGCGGTCGCCGGTCGAGGTGGTCAGCCGGCCTTCAAGGCTGTAGCTGCGGATCAGCGCCTTGTCGATCTCCAGCGTGTCGGTATCGGGGTAGTGCCGCACCTCGGTGCCGGTGACATCGCTCTTGAGTTGGCCCGCATCGTCAAAGGTCTTGATGCCGAACTTGCGCATGTAGTAGTCTGGCTCGCTGCTGATGGCTTTCTGGCCTTCAGGCGGCAGCGCCTCGGGGGTGTTTCTGACCAGCCAGTAGGTCCCCAGGGCCAACAAGCCCATCAGCAGCACGGGAATGTAGATGGCCGTACGCTCCCACCCGCGCGACAAACGGTCAAGCACATGGCGCCAACCGGGCGCGGCGCCCCGGGCAGGCCAGCGGCGGCTGGCGGCCATCAGCGCGTGTACTCCTGCAGCAGCGCGGCATAACGGCCACTGGCCACCATCAGCAGGTCGCAGAACTCCCGCACGGCGCCGTCGCCCCCGCGCGCCTGGGTGACATGATGGGCGACAGCCCTGACCTCCACATGCGCGTTGACGGGTGCACAGGCAAACGCAACACGCCGCATCACCGGCAGGTCCGGCCAGTCGTCGCCCATGAAGGCGGCCTGGGGCCAGTCCAGCCCCAGCGCTTCCAGGGTGGTCTTGGCCGCCGGAAGTTTGTCTTCGGTACCGAAATGGACGTGGGTCACGCCCAGCGCATGCAGGCGTGAGCGCAGCACCGCGCTGTCGCGCCCGGTGATCACGGCCGGCGTGATGCCGGCTCGTTGCAACAGCTTCACGCCGTGGCCGTCGAGCGTATTGAAGCGCTTGAGGGTTTCGCCGCCCGTGGTGAAACTGTCCTGCGGCGTGGCCCGCTTGTCGCCTGGCGGGTACTCCCCGAAATACAGGCCCCCGTCGGTCAACACGCCGTCCACATCAAAAAAAACCACTTTGACGTTTTGCGCGCGCAGCAGCAGTTCGGGCGCAAAGCGCAGGGCAGGAACATGCGGGCTCATCAGATCACTTTCGCGCGCAACAAGTCGTTGCTGTTGAGCGCGCCGCACAACACGCCGTTGGTATCCACCACCAGCACGCTGGTGATGCGGTATTGCTCCATCAACGCCACCGCTTCCACCGCCAGTGCGTCGCTGCGCAGGGTCCGCGGCGCCGGATGCATGACCTCTTCGGCGATGCCGGCGCGCAGGTCCACGCCTTTTTCAACCAGGCGGCGCAAATCGCCGTCGGTGAAGATGCCGAGTACCCGCCGCTCGTCATCCACCACGGCGGCGGCACCCAGACCTTTGTTGCTCATTTCACGCATCAACTCGGTGAAGCTGGTGTGCCGGCCCACCGCTGGCACGGCGTCACCGGAGCGCATCACATCGCTGACGTGGGTCAGCAGCTTGCGGCCCAGTGCGCCGCCGGGGTGCGAGCGGGCAAAGTCTTCTTCCTTGAACCCGCGCGCATCAAGCAGGGCCACCGCCAGCGCATCGCCCAGCGCCAACTGGGCGGTGGTGCTGGCCGTGGGCGCCAGATTCAGCGGACAGGCCTCTTTCTCGACGCTGCTGTCGAGCAAGATGTCGGCATGGCGGGCCAGCGTGGACTGCCGGGCGCCAGACATGGCCAGCAGCGGCACGCCCTGGCGTTTGACCGCCGGCAAAATGGACGTGAGTTCCTGCACCTCGCCGCTGTTGGAGATCGCAAACAACACGTCAGCGGCGGTGATCATGCCGAGGTCGCCGTGGCTGGCCTCGGCGGGGTGCACAAACATGGCCGGTGTGCCGGTGGACGCCAGGGTTGCGGCAATCTTGCGCCCGATGTGGCCACTTTTGCCCATGCCCATCACCACCACCCGGCCCTTGCAGTTGAGGACCAGTTGCACCGCACGGGCAAACTCCGGACCGACCCGGTTTTTCAGGCCCAGCACGGCCGCAGCTTCAATGTCAAAGGTGGCGTGGGCCAGCGCCAGCGCCTGCGCAGGGTCAAATTTCACGGGATCAAAGCTCATGCCCGCATTCTATAGAGCGCCCTGCAAACGCAGGCCAGCTGGCGCGTCTTGTCCCGCGTGGCCGGGCGGCCTTCAGCTACCATCAATGTATGAGCGCGCTCGAACTGACACTGCTGTACTTGCTGGCCGCTGTGCTAGGCGTGGTCGCCTGTCGTTCGCTCAAGTTGCCGCCCATGCTCGGCTACCTCGCCGTGGGCGTGGTGATTGGCCCGAACGCGCTGGCCTTGTCGGACGACGCCGACGGCGTGCGGCATCTCGGCGAATTCGGGGTGGTGTTCCTGATGTTTGTGATCGGGCTGGAGTTCAACCTGCCCAAGCTGCGTTCCATGCGCCGCCATGTGTTTGGGCTGGGGATGTTGCAGGTGATGGTGACGATTTTGCTGGTCACCTTTGGCTCCCTGTTTCTCGCCACGCTGGCGCCCACGCTGTGGGGCATGTCATGGCAAACCGCACTGGCACTGTCGGGCGCGATTGCCATGAGCAGCACCGCCGTGGTGGTCAAGCTGCTGTCCGAACGGCTGGAGATGGAGTCTGAACATGGCAAACGCGTGATCGGCGTGTTGTTGTTTCAGGACTTGGCCGTGGTGCCGCTGCTGGTGCTGATTCCCGCGCTGGGCTCTCCGCCGGATGAGTTGCTGATGGCGCTGGCCATCGCCGGCCTGAAGGCCGCCGTGCTGGTCGGCCTGCTGCTGACCGGCGGCCAGCGTGTCATGCGCTGGTGGCTGACGCTGGTGGCCAGGCGCAAAAGCGAGGAGCTGTTTGTGCTCAACCTGCTGCTGGTCACGCTGGCACTGGCCTGGCTGACCGAGCTGGCCGGCCTGAGTCTGGCGCTCGGCGCATTTATTGCCGGCATGCTGATCTCGGAGACCGAGTTCAAACACCAGGTGGAAACCGATATCCGGCCTTTCCACGATGTGTTGCTGGGCCTGTTTTTTATCAGCATTGGCATGATGCTCGACTGGCGGCTGGTGCTTGAGCGCTGGCCGCTGGTGCTGCTTTTGCTGACGGTGCCGGTGCTGTTCAAGCTGCTGCTGGTGACAACCCTGGCGCGCATCCTGGGCGCCACCGCTGGCGTGTCGCTGCGCACCGGCCTGTACCTGGCGCAGGCCGGTGAGTTCGGTTTTGTGCTGCTGTCACTGGCCCAGGACAACAGCCTGATCCCGCCGGAACTGCTCAACCCCATCCTGGCCAGCATGGTGTTGTCGATGCTGGCGACACCCTTCATCATCATGTACAGCAACCGCATCGTGATGCGCCTGGTCAGCAGCGAATGGCTGCAACAGTCGCTGCAGATGACCTCGATCGCGCGCAAGTCCATCAACGTCAACAAACATGTGATCATCTGCGGCTATGGCCGCTGCGGGCAGAACCTGGGCCGCATGCTGGACGGCGAGGGCATTCCCTACATGGCGCTGGACCTGGACCCGGACCGGGTGCGTCAGGCCGCAGCGGCCGGCGACTCGGTGGTGTTTGGCGACGCGGTGCGGTTGCAGGCCTTGATGGCAGCGGGGCTGGCGCGCGCCAGCGCCGTGGTGGTGACCTACCTGGACACCGCCAGCGCGATGAAGGTGCTGGCCAACATCCGCGCGCATTCGCCCACCGTCCCGGTGATCGTGCGCACGGTAGACGACCGCGACCTGGAAAAGCTGCAGGCCGCAGGCGCGGCCGAGGTGGTGCCTGAGGCGATTGAGGGCAGCCTGATGCTGGCCAGCCATGCACTGGCCCTGGTGGGGGTGCCGATGCGCCGCGTGATCCGTGTGGTGCAGGACCAGCGCGATGCGCGCTACAACCTGCTGCGTGGATACTTTCACGGCGCCGACGACAACACCGTCAACGAACTCGACCAGGAGCGGCTGGCCACCCTGACACTGCCACTGGGCACGCGCGCCGCCGGGCAGCGGCTCGGTGCCATGGCCCTGCATGCGGTGGGCGTGCGGGTCGTCAGCATCCGGCGCGGCAGTGGCAAACCCCTGCGCCATGACGACGACACCCTGCTCGAAGGCGGCGATGCGCTGGTGCTGTCCGGCAAACCCGAGGCGCTGGCGGTTGCGGAGGAAAAGCTGCTCAGCGGTCGCGTCCCGACCGGCGTATCAGGCGCTGCAGGCTCCGCGCCGGGCAAGGCAAAATGACGGTTTTTCGCCCGCACGCCATGAATCCCCAAGCACCCGATACCCTCAGCCACCTGACGGTCAACCAGTACCTCAAGAACCATATCCGCACCGTGGCGGACTGGCCGGCGCCGGGGGTGCAGTTTCGCGACATCACGCCGCTGCTGCAGGACCCCAAGGTGTTTCGGGTGCTGATCGATGCCTTTGTGCACCGCTACATGGACAAAAACCTGCGCCCGGATGTGGTGGCTGGCCTCGATGCGCGCGGCTTTATCCTCGGCGCCGTGGTGGCCTATGAACTCAACGTCGGTTTTGTGCCGATCCGCAAAAAAGGCAAGCTGCCCTTCACCACGGTGCAGGAAACCTACGAACTGGAATACGGCAGCGCCACCGTGGAGTTGCACACCGACGCGGTCCAGGCCGGCGACAGGGTGTTGCTGATCGACGATCTGATCGCCACCGGCGGCACCATGATGGCCGGCAAAAAACTGCTGGAGAAACTTGGCGCTACCGTGATGGAAGGTGCTGCGATCGTGGATTTGCCCGAACTGGGCGGCTCCGCCAAACTGAAAGCGTCGGGCCTGCCCTTGTTCACCTTGCTCGATTTTGCCGGGCATTGAACCCGGCGTCGCTATCAAATCAATAGCTGATTGCGCCTTCGCCGTATGGGCTGGATGCCTTTTTAACCCTCAGCGAAGGTCGCCGTACTGGGTCGCGCTGAGCGCGGGTACCAGGGCCGGCGAGTCCGGCATCTCGGTGTCTTCGAACCCGGTCAGCAGCGTGTAGGAGCGCGGTATGCTGCGGCCCGGCGCACCGCCTTCGGCCGCCGGCACACCCTGGGCGGATGCAGCGGCGAGTGCCTGTTTGAAAGCCGCGACCTCATCGGCCTGAATAGGCTCATACCGATGCGCCCCCGGCGCCGGCTTCAAAGCGGCCATCGCAGGCTCGGCCAGGGCCGCGGCTGCCATGGCCGCCCCGGCATGGTGAAGGGGCGTCGGCCGGTGGCTGGCCTGAGACGCAGCAGCCGGCCGCACCACCGACACCAGCTCGTTAAAGCGCCAGTAAACCGCCGTGACCCGTATGTTGTAGCGCGACTTGGCGCTTTGGGCGATCATGACTTCTATCTCGGCCAGCCTTTCTGCCTGCCCGCCAAACTCCTGCGACAGGTCCATCATGACCATGAATTGCTCGCCGCGCGGGTCCAGCGACAACACCTTGAATTTGTAGCTGGCCGACAAAACGCCGGCCCGGATCATGGCCTCGCGCACCGCCGTGTAGAGCAGCTCCCGCTTGGCGTGGCGGTGTGACTTGTGCGCGCTGCTGCCGCGCACATGCCCGTCTGCAGCAGTTTTAAGCGACGCGGCGGCAGGCCGGTAATCGTTGCCACCGGCCAGGCCTGCGCCATCACTGCCCGGCTGCGTTTTGCCTGAGACAGCAGCGCCAGCGACGGGCTTGCCGGAAAACCAGTTGAATAAAGACATGGGTTACTGCCTGAAAAACGACTGCCGCATCATGGGCCATCGGGTAGGTTGCAAGATCGCGTACTTGTCCTTGAGTTTACTGAGTCCTTCGCGACTTGTCGCTTGAGGGGCAGAACAAATGCCTGCAATAAATCACACTGGCGCTGGCTTGGACAGGCAGGTGGAGACGTCTGGCTGATGTTTTTGCGGCCTGGCCCTTTGGCAGCAAGCACCCGCCGCTATCAATACCGGAGCAACGCCAGCCGCCTCAGGTGACCGCCACGCGTTTTGGCCGGTTGTACAGCCGTTTTGCCAACACGCCGCCCATGGCCAGCGTGAGCTCCAGCGCGATCGGGCTATGCCGGTTGGTCAGCTCCTTGAAGCGCAAGGCTGTCAGGCACCAGACCTTGCTGGGGTTGGTCGCCTGTACGGTGGCATTGCGCGGCAAACGCGAGAAAAATGCGCCTTCGCCGATCACGGTTCCAGCCGCCACCAGCGCCAGCCGCACCCGGCCCTTGTCGTCCTCGTAATGAACGCTGAGCGTTCCGCTTTCAATAAAGTACAGCGTCTGGTCGTTCGACCCCTGCTCAATCAGCACCTGGCCCTGCTGCATGGCAAAGGGCTGCATATAGCTGCCCAGAATCTCCCACTGCTGCTGCGTGAACTGGCAGCGCAGCGCGTCGCTGGCATGGCTGTGCGCAATGGCGGTTGCCAGGCCTTGAATGTCAAAACGGAGGGCGGCAGGTAGTGGTGCGTTCATGGTGGACGGAAGATACGCCTCCAGTCATGCAAGCCGCAAGGGATGTTAACGCTCGCTTACAGCTGATACATCGAATGCGCGGCTGTAACTGACCGATCTTTGTCGATAGTCGGCTCCAAGCGGTCGCCATGCTCGCCCCCACATTCAGATCAGTTGCGCGCTTATTTGCCGATGCAGAATTTCGAGAATATTTCGCCCAGCAGGTCATCCGGCGTGAAGGCACCGGTCACGCTGCTCAGCGCGTTCTGTGCTTGCCGCAAGTCTTCCGCCAGCAGGTCCAGGGCGGGCGCCCTCGCCCTGAGCTGGCTGGCCGCCTTCGCAAGCTGCGCATCCACCTGCTGCAAGGCCTGCACATGGCGCTCGCGCGCCATGAACACACCCTCAGGTGCGGCCTGCCAGCCCACCAGTGCCAACAGGCGCTGTCGCAGCTGCTCCAAACCAGCGCCGGTTTTGGCGGAGATCACCACGCCAGTCCGGGACTCGTCCAGCACCGCCACAAGCGCGCTATCGCACTTGTTCCAGACATCGATGACCGGCGTGGTAACGGGCAATTTGCCGGCGAGGTCGGCCGCGATGGCGGCATCCCCCGCTTTGTAGCTCTGCGCCATGTGCGGATCATCGGGCGTGTGCTGGCGCGTCAGGTCATGCAGAAAAAGCACCGCGTCGGCGCTTTCGATTTCTTGCCAGGCACGCGCAATGCCGATTTTTTCAACCTCACCGACCTCCGGCAGGAGGCTGTCACGCAGGCCGGCGGTGTCCACCACATGCAGCGGCACGCCGTCGATCTGGATCAGCTGGGTCACCTTGTCACGGGTGGTGCCCGCGATCGGCGTGACAATTGCCAGCTCGGCGCCCGCCAGCGCATTGAGCAGCGAACTTTTGCCGGCGTTGGGTTGCCCGGCAATCACCACCTTGATGCCTTCGCGCAGGATTGCGCCCTGCTGAGCACGCCGCATCACGCCGGCTAGCGTCTGCTGCAGCCCGGTAAGTTGGCCCTGGGCATCGGCCTTTTGCAGGAAGTCAATGTCCTCTTCGGGAAAGTCCAGCGTGGCTTCGACCAACATGCGTAAATGCACCAGCTGGTTGAGCAGGGCATGCACCTCTTTCGAAAACTCTCCCGACAGGGAGCGCGCTGCCGAACGCGCAGCGGTTTCGGTGCTGGCATCGATCAGGTCGGCAATCGCCTCGGCCTGGGTCAGGTCCATTTTGTCGTTCAGGAAAGCCCGCTCGGTGAACTCTCCCGGCTGGGCCAGGCGCAGGCCGGCTAGTCGCGCCCGGCCCGTGGCCGCGTCGATGGTTTCGGCCGCCTCCAGGCAACGCGCGAGCAGCAACTGCAACACCACCGGTCCGCCGTGGGCTTGCAGCTCCAGCACCTCCTCGCCGGTGTAAGAGTGCGGTGCCGGAAAATAAATCGCCAGGCCCTGATCGATGACCTGGCCGTGTGCGTCCACAAAAGGCAGGTAGGTCGCGTGGCGCGCTTGCAAGGATCTGCCGCAAATCGCGGTAACCAGAGCGGCCAGTCCCTTGCCCGATACCCGCACAATGCCCACCGCACCACGCCCGGGGGCAGTGGCAACGGCGGCAATGGGGTCGTGATGGCGGGCAAGCATGGTCCGCAATGGTAAAGGGCCGCGACGCGGCCCTTTTGATTATTTGAACTTCGGCAGGTTGAACTGCGGCGGCACACCCATGCGGGTGTTGATCACCCACTGCTGCGCAATCGACAGGATGTTGTTGGTGATCCAGTACAGCACCAGACCGGCCGGGAAGAAGAAGAACATCACGCTGAAAATCAGCGGCATGAACCACATCAGCTTGGCCTGCATCGGGTCCGGTGGCGTCGGGTTCAAGGCGGTCTGCAGCATGGTTGTCGCCGTCATCAACAGCGGCAGAATGTAGAAAGGATCGGGCGAAGACAAGTCCTTGATCCACAAGGTCCATGGCGCATTGCGCATCTCGACCGAGCTCAGCAGCACCCAGTACAGGGCGATGAACACCGGGATCTGGATCATGATGGGGAAGCAGCCGCCCATCGGGTTGACCTTTTCTTCCTTGTAGATCTTCATCATGGCCACTTGCATTTCCTGTGGCTTGTCCTTCAGGCGCTCACGCATTTCCATGATCTTGGGGTTGACCGCCTTCATTTTGGCCATGCTGGCATACGCCTTGGCATTGAGCCAGTAGAACGCGATTTTCAGCAGCACCACCAGCGCCACAATCGACCAGCCCCAGTTCTGCAGGATGCCGTGCAACTTGTCGAGCAGCCAGTACAGCGGTTTTGCAAGGATGGTCAGCCAGCCGTAGTCCTTGACCAGCTCCAGGCCGGGCGTAATCGCTTCCAGCTGGTTTTCGATTTGCGGCCCGACAAACAGCGTCGCGGTGGTGGATTGGGCGGCGCCTGGCGCGATCGCCTGCAACGGCGTGATCATGCCCACGGCATACAGGTTGGTGTCCACTTTACGCAGGAAGATGTCGCGTTGCAGACCATCGGGCAGGATCCAGGCCGAAGCGAAATAGTGCTGGACCATGGCCACATAACCATTGCTGGCCTGTTTCTCGACCTCTACCTTGTTCTTCTCGATGTCGCTGAACTCGACCTTCTGGTATTTCTTGGCCTCGGTATAAAGCGCCGGGCCGGTGAAGGTTGAATAAAACGCCGACTCGCCCGGCAGTTTGTTGCCGTCGCGCACGAGTTGCATGTAGAGCTGCGGCGACACGGATGCCGTGCCGGTATTGACAATGTCGTGACGTACCGCGATGTCGTAGGCGCCGCGCTTGAGCGTGTAGGTTTTGACGAGCTTGACGCCGCCGACCTCGGCCGACTCGAACTTGACTTCCAGGCTGTCCTGGCCGTCCTTGAGCTGGCGCTCACCAGGCACTGCGGTCATCAGCGTTTTGTGGGTGGGAAAGCTGCCGCCGCCGGCGCCAGCGATCAGGCCGGACTGGGCCACATAAACACGCGCCGCGCTTTCATCAAGCAGCACAAAACCATCGGTCTTGCCATCCACATCCTTCAGGCGCGGGAAGGACGAACCAATCAATGAGCCGCCTTCGGTATCAAAGGTCAGTGACAGCACATCGGTGCCCACCACCAGGCGCTGCTTCGTGACAGACGGTGTGCTGGCCGGCACGGCGCCCGGTGTGGCTACCGCGCCAGGCAGCGACACCGGGGCCGGCAGGGCGCTGATGGCTGGCGCGCCTGTGGGAACACTTGCCGTGGGAGCGGGCGAAGCGGCGGGTGCCGGGCTGCTGGCCACCGGGGCGGGTGCAGGGAAAAACGTCGCCTTGTTGCCATTGAAAAGCTGCCACTGGTCCCACAACAGGACCATGGAAAAACCAAAAATCACCCACAGGATGGTGCGGCGTATGTCGTTCATGACGGCTTCTTTTTAGAGGGAATCGAAGTCACAGGCGTGACCAGACGGGTGAAAAGGGAAATTCGGTCGCCGGTGGGTTGCGACGACGGTACCGGATCAAAACCACCATTGCACCAGGGGTGGCAACGAACCAGGCGGTACAACGTCAGGTAGCTGCCCTTGGCGGCGCCATGCTGCTGCAGTGCCTGCAGGGAATAGGCCGAGCAGGTCGGCTCAAAACGGCAAGACGAGCCCAGCCAGGGGCTCAGCAGCAAGCGGTAACCCTTGACCAGAGCGACCAGACATTTTTGCGGAAACCGGCCCATCACAGAAGCCGCGCGGCGCAGTGAGGTCAAGGCGCTCATGCTGTGCGCGCCCCGGCCCGCATCAGGGCCAGCACCTCGGAGCGAACGGCCTGCGTGAGCGCATCGGAGCTGGCGCTGATAAATTCCTTGCGGGAAAAGTCACGGCGCAGGCGCACCACCCAGGCGGCGTGGGGGTAAGAGGGCAAAAAATCAGCGCTCACGGTGTAGATCTGTCTTTTGATGGCGTTGCGCGTCACCGCGCGTTTGGCCCAGCGTTTAGGCACCATCGCACCGACCCAGGTGTCCTGCACAGGGAACAGGTCCGGCGTGTCATGACTTGTGGCAGGAACGGTTTGCGCGTTCATGGCATCGAGCGCATTACGGTGCAATGCGAAATGCGTTGTTCTTGCAACAATGGCACCGGCAAGGACTGCCTGAAACTGGGGACGGGTTTGAAGCCGCTGCACTGGCGCCTGGCGTCCGCGCGAAAGCAACAGGAGCCGGGAACGGGCTTATACAGCCAGGCGCTTGCGGCCTTTGGCACGGCGCGCGGCAATCACTGCGCGGCCGCCGCGTGTTTTCATGCGGGTCAAAAAACCGTGCGTGCGTGCGCGTTTGACTTTGGAGGGTTGGTATGTGCGTTTCATGATGGGTCCTACAAGCTACAAAGCTCCCTGTGCAAAATCCGCAATGCGTGGTCCGGCCGCTCAAAATAAGCGTCAGCACAACTTGCAAACCCGCGACGAATCAGGGAAACCCATGATTATCGCAGATTTCGCAGGCGTGGCAACAAGTTAGGCCCCGCATCGGCGGTAAAGCCTGAGATGGAAGAGCCCGGTTGCGGGTAGCAGACTAGGTTAAAACCCGCACGAATAGTTTTGTGGATAACTAGGTCGCAGAGCTACAATACCGGGTGCCAAAAATTAATAATATCCACAAGCACAAGCCTGCCGGCTCCTGTGACTGTTCAGCCGAAACCCCGTATGCGTGAGGCATTTGTTCTCAGTTCCAGCCAGGACCTGTGGCAAAGCTGTGTCGACCATCTGGCCCAGGAGTTGCCGGAGCAGCAATTCAACACCTGGATTCGTCCGCTGGTTGCCGAGGTGGCTACCGACCTGTCCAAGGTCACCATCCAGGTCGGCAATCGCTTCAAGCTGGACTGGATCCGCGCACAGTACGCAGGCCGTATCTCCGCCCTGCTGGAAAAGATTTCTGGCCACCCGATTCCTTTGGAGTTAGCGCTTGCTCAGCGCGAAGCCTCCGCCAGATCTGCACCTTTGACACGCAGCTTCGAGGGAAACGGCGTTTCTGAACCGGTGGGTTTGGGTGTGCCTGAAGAGGTCGCCGGGGCCCCGTTCAAAAACCGGCTGAACACCGCGCTGACTTTTGACACGCTGATCGAGGGCACGGCCAACCGCATGGGTCGGGCTGCCGCGATGCATGTCTCCAGCAGCCTGGGGCAGCTTTACAACCCGCTGTTTATTTATGGCGGCGTCGGTTTGGGCAAAACCCACCTGGTGCACGCCATCGGCAACAAGCTGCTGGCCGACAACCCGGCCGCCAAAGTTCTCTACATCCATGCCGAGCAATTTGTCTCGGATGTGGTTAAAGCCTACCAGCGCAAGACCTTTGACGAGTTCAAGGAGCGTTACCACTCCTTGGACCTGCTGCTGATCGACGACGTCCAGTTTTTCGCCAACAAGGACCGTACGCAGGAAGAGTTTTTCAACGCTTTTGAGGCCTTGCTGACCAAAAAGTCGCACATTGTGCTGACCAGCGACACCTATCCCAAGGGCCTGGCCGATATCCACGAGCGCCTCGTTTCGCGTTTTGACTCCGGCCTGACGGTGGCGATTGAGCCGCCCGAGCTGGAGATGCGTGTGGCCATCCTGATCCGCAAGGCCGAGGCCGAGGGCACCGTGATGCCCGAAGAGGTTGCGTTTTTTGTTGCCAAAAACGTGCGCTCCAATGTGCGCGAGCTTGAAGGCGCACTGCGCAAGATCCTGGCTTATTCACGCTTCAATCTCAAGGAAATCTCCATCCAGCTGGCCCGGGAAGCCCTGCGGGATCTGCTTTCCATCCAGAACCGCCAGATCTCGGTCGAGAACATCCAGAAGACCGTCGCCGACTACTACAAGATCAAGGTCGCCGACATGTATTCCAAGAAGCGACCCGCCAGCATTGCCCGGCCACGCCAGATTGCCATGTACCTGGCCAAGGAGCTGACCCAGAAGAGCCTGCCCGAGATCGGTGAGCTGTTTGGTGGGCGTGACCACACCACCGTGCTGCACGCCGTGCGCAAGATGTCGGCCGAGCGTCAGCAAATGACCGAACTCAACCAGCAATTACATGTGCTGGAACAAACCCTGAAAGGCTGAAATGAATACTTTTTCAGCCACTTTTCTCCAGATGCGAGCCCGCCGCGAAACCGTGGGGACAACTTTTGAACAACCTGGCACTTATCCACAGGGGAGGCGGATTTCCAGAAGTTGTTCATATAAGTCAGTCACCTTCAGAGGGTGTCTGACCACAAGGTTAAACAAGCGCCAAGTCCTTGATCAAAAAGAAGAAAATAGGGCTGTCCACAGAAACGTGCTTCCCTTATCTACTACTACTAATTTGAATTAAAGAAATAAGAGGTTAAGACAGTGATTGTTCTCAAAGCCACCCAGGATAAAGTTTTGTCCGTTTTGCAGTCGGTTGCAGGCATCGTGGAGCGCAGGCACACGCTGCCCATCCTGGCCAATGTGCTGATCCGCAAGACGGGCTCGCAGCTTCAGTTGACAACCAGCGACCTCGAAATCCAGATCCGCACCACCGCGGAGCTCGATGGTGACAGCGGCAACTTCACCACCACGGTGGGCGCACGTAAGCTGATCGACATCCTGCGTTCCATGCCCAGCGACCAGACCGTGTCGCTGGAGTCGGCGCAGAGCAAGCTGATCCTTAAGGGTGGCAAGAGCCGCTTCACGCTGCAGACGCTGCCGGCTGAAGACTTTCCGCTGGTGCAGGAAGCGGCCAACTTTGGCCCCAGCTTTTCGGTGCCGCAAAAGGTGCTCAAGGAGCTGTTGAACCAAGTGTCGTTTGCGATGGCCGTGCACGACATTCGCTACTACCTCAACGGCATTTTGTTTGTCGCCGAGGGCAAGCAGCTGAGCTTGGTGGCCACTGACGGCCACCGCCTGGCGTTTTCATCGGCCACGCTTGACGTTGAGGTGCCGCGCCAGGAAGTGATCCTGCCGCGCAAGACGGTGCTGGAGATGCAGCGCCTGCTCAGTGACAAGGAAGGCGCGATCGAAATGCAGTTTGCCGGCAACCAGGCCAAGTTTTCTTTCGAAGGCATGGAATTTGTCACCAAGCTGGTCGAGGGCAAGTTCCCCGACTACAACCGCGTCATCCCCAAAAACCACAAAAACATCATCACCCTGGGCCGCGTGCCGCTGCTGGCCAGCCTGCAACGCACCGCCATTTTGACCAGTGAGAAGTTCAAGGGCGTGCGTCTGAACATCGAGCCTGGTACCTTGCGTGTGGCGTCCAACAACGCCGAGCAGGAAGAGGCGGTCGACGAGCTTGACATTGACTACGGTGGCGACGCCATCGAAATCGGTTTCAACGTCACCTACCTGATCGACGCGCTGGCCAACATGGACCAGGACATGGTGAAGATCGAGCTGGCCGACTCCAACAGTTCGGCTTTGTTGACGATCCCCGACAACGCGGCTTTCAAATACGTTGTGATGCCGATGCGGATTTAGTGAGAAAAGTGTCATTGCGGGCTCGACCCGCAATCCATGCAACGCGAGCCTGGATGGTTGGTGTGGCATGGATCCCGGATCAAGTCCGGGATGACAAGTTAAGGCAGAACCCGCTTGTGAAAGCGGGTTTGGTCATTCAAGAGATTGTGAAAACGTAGTTTCACCGAAGGTAAAAGTTAGTTATGACCGAAGCAAACAAGCCCAACGAAGCCACTCCTGACGACAATGGCAGGGCCATAGAGGGTGTTCATTCCGGTGAAGGTGGTGAGGGAAGCTCCAATTACCAACCCAAGATCGATACCAACCAGGCCGGCGCGTCGGAGGGGTATGGCGAGGGCTCCATCCAGATTCTGGAAGGCCTGGAAGCCGTGCGCAAACGCCCTGGCATGTACATCGGCGACACGTCGGACGGCACCGGCTTGCACCACCTGGTGTTCGAGGTGGTCGACAACTCGATTGACGAATCGCTGGCTGGTCATTGTGATGACATCATGGTCACCATTCACCTGGACAACTCCATCAGTGTGGTCGACAACGGCCGGGGCATCCCGACCGGCATCAAGATGGACGACAAACACGAGCCCAAACGCTCTGCGGCCGAGATCGCCCTGACCGAGTTACATGCCGGCGGCAAGTTCAATCAGAACAGCTACAAGGTTTCAGGTGGTCTGCACGGCGTGGGCGTGAGCTGCGTGAATGCACTGTCCAAGATGCTGCGCCTGACGATTCGCCGTGAAGGCAAAGTCCATGTGATGGAGTTTTCCAAAGGCTTTGTGCAGAACCGCATTGTCAACACGATCGACGGTGTTGAGGTGTCGCCAATGCAGGTGCTGGGCGACACCGACAAGCGCGGCACCGAGGTGCATTTTCTGCCCGACACCGACATCTTCCAGCAGAACAACGACTTCCATTACGAGATCTTGAGCAAACGCCTGCGCGAGCTGAGCTTTTTGAACAACGGTGTGAAGATCCGCCTGAAAGATGAACGCAGCGGCAAGGAAGACGACTTTGCCGGCGCTGGTGGCGTCACTGGTTTTGTCAACTTCATCAACAAGGGCAAGACGGTTCTGCACCCCAACGTGTTCCACGCCATGGGCGACCGCCAGAGTGACCAGAACACCAACATCGGTGTTGAAGTGGCCATGCAATGGAACAGCGGCTACAACGAACAGGTGCTGTGTTTTACCAACAATATTCCGCAGCGCGACGGCGGCACCCACCTGACCGGCCTGCGCGCGGCGATGACACGTGTCATCAACAAATACATCGATGACAGTGAGCTGGCCAAAAAAGCCAAGGTTGAAGTCACCGGCGACGACATGCGTGAAGGCCTGACCTGTGTGCTGAGCGTCAAGGTGCCCGAGCCCAAGTTCTCCAGCCAGACCAAAGACAAACTGGTGAGCAGCGAAGTGCGCGGCCCGGTCGAAGACATCGTGAGCAAACTGCTGGCCGACTACCTGCAGGAGCGGCCCAACGATGCCAAGATCATCGTCGGCAAAATCATTGAAGCTGCGCGTGCACGTGAAGCGGCGCGCAAGGCGCGCGACATGACGCGCCGAAAGGGTGTGCTCGACGGCATGGGTCTGCCCGGCAAGCTGGCCGACTGCCAGGAGAAAGACCCGGCGCTGTGCGAGATCTACATCGTCGAGGGTGACTCCGCCGGCGGCTCTGCCAAGCAGGGCCGCGACCGCAAGTTTCAGGCGATTCTTCCGTTGCGCGGCAAAATTCTCAACGTCGAAAAAGCGCGTTATGAAAAGCTGCTGACCAGCAACGAGATTCTGACGCTGATCACCGCCCTGGGCACCGGCATCGGCAAGGCCGGCGGCACCACCGGCAATGACGACTTCAATGTTGCCAAGCTGCGTTACCACCGCATCATCATCATGACCGACGCCGACGTGGACGGCGCGCACATCCGTACCCTGCTGCTGACCTTCTTCTACCGCCAGATGCCCGAGCTGGTCGAGCGCGGTCACATCTACATTGCGCAGCCACCGCTGTACAAGGTCAAGTCCGGCAAGGAAGAGCAATACCTCAAGGACGGTCCGGCACTCGACAGCTTCCTGCTGAAGATCGCGTTGAAAGACGCTGCCGTGTTGACTGGCGCCGACCCCTCGACCGGCAAGGGCACGCTGCTGACCGGCGACACCCTGGCCGAGCTGGCGCGCAAACACCAGTTGGCCGAGCAGGTCATCGCGCGTCTGCGCGGCTACATGGACGCCGAAGCGCTGAAGGCCATTGCCGACGGCGTGGCGCTGAACCTCGACACCGTGGAAGACGCCGAGCGTTCAGCAGCCGCGCTGCAGGCCCAGTTGCCGACCGCTGAAGTGGCCGGTGAGTTTGACAGCCGCAACGACAAGCCGATTTTGCGCATCAGCCGCCGCCACCACGGCAACGTCAAGAGCAGTGTGCTGACGCAGGACTTTGTGCACGGCGCCGACTATGCCGCATTGGTCGAAGCCGCCGTGACCTTCAAAGGGTTGATGAGCGAAGGCGCCAAAGTGACGCGCGGCGAAGGTGAGCGCCAGAAAGAAGAAAAAGTCGAAACTTTCCGCGACGCCATGGCCTGGCTGATCGTGCAAGCCGAAGGCGCCACCGCGCGCCAGCGCTACAAGGGCCTGGGCGAGATGAACCCGGCCCAATTGTGGGAAACCACCATGGACCCGGCCGTGCGCCGCCTGCTGCGCGTACAGATTGACGACGCGATCGAAGCCGATCACGTGTTCACGATGCTGATGGGCGACGACGTTGAGCCGCGCCGCGAGTTTATTGAGACGAATGCGCTGCGGGCTGCGAATATTGATGTGTAAAGGCAGGTCATGCAGCGCACGATGAAGCTTACCCAGTTGCATACCGCTCAGGAGCCCGGGGACCAGTCCTATTGGCTTGCGCAGCCGGTTCAGGCCCGAATCGATGCAGTGGAGGCGTTGCGCCTTCAGCGCCATACAGGATGCTTAGCCGTTGAATTCCGGGTTCAAAAAGTCTGCCGCATTACTCGGCTCAAGCGCGATTGAATACATGGTCTAGGCGAGATGGCGGAGGGTAAGGGTATGACCCGCATCGCCGTCATCGACTTTGAAACCACCGGCCTGTCGCCCGCCATGGGCGACCGCGCCACCGAGGTGGCCATCGTGCTGGTCGAAAACGGCTGCGTGGTGGACCGCTTCCAGAGCCTGATGAATGCAGGCATACACATTCCCGCCTTCATCACCAGCCTGACCGGCATCAGCAACGCCATGGTGGCCACCGCGCCCGATGCCGCCACCGTCATGCTGGCAGCCAGCCGTTTTGTCGGCGATACGCCCATGGTGGCGCACAACGCATCGTTTGACCGCAAGTTCTGGCAGGCCGAGCTGGCGCGCGCCGGTGCCGCGGCGGCCCAGCCCTTTGCCTGCACCATGCTGGTTTCCAGAAGGCTGTACCCCCAGGCAGCCAGCCACAAGCTGGGGGTGCTGGTGGACTACCACCACCTGCCCCGCGCCGGCCGTGCCCACCGGGCGTTGGCTGATGCGGAAATGGCTGCTTCGCTGCTGGGCCAGATCCAGCACGACCTGCGCACCCGTCACCGCGTCGGCAGGCCCGACCACGCCTTGTTGATGAACCTGCAGCGCTGCGCGAAGCCTGCTATTCCTGCACTGATGGCGAAGTACGGCAGTGTCTGAGGGCCATGTTCGAAGCCGGCCAAGTGTTCATGATGGCTGATGAGGGTGAGCCTCTCCCAGCCACGCTTGCGCACCTTTCCATACAGCGCGTTGCCATTCGGAACTCTTTCCCGGTGGAGGGACTGCTAAGTCTTCTGGATACCACCGGCCACACCGATGGTTCTCAGCTTGTGGGATCAGCAGCTTTCCGGTTGCCACGTCGGCCAACTTGCTTATAGGCAGGTCATGTCCGGTTACCAGAATGCCTAGTGATCGCGCCACAGCGACGGCCGCCACCATGTTCTCCACGCATGGGGGATGGTCCATGCGCCATTCATCTGACAACAACCAGTAACGAGACCATTCCTTGCCGTCGAGGCCTTCAGTCGTTTCTTGGAACACCAAACACAGCGGGCCGCTGCCTTCCGGCCCAATCTCCTCGCCCTTCGCTTTCCACACGCTCAGCCAGCGGCCGACCTCGGGCGCTTGGGCTTGACGCGCCTGTAGCCAGGCACGGTATTCGGCGGGGCGCTTGTAACGGTCTATCACGACGTGCGGCGACTCATCGACACCGTCCAGCCACGCGCGTTGCACGTTCAAATAGTCAGCGGCCCAATCCAGCAAGAGCGGTGACAGCTTGAGCTTCAACTTTTTGGGCAAGGAAAAATCCGCCATGCCAACTTCAGGTTTGGACTGCAGCACTTGCGGTGGAAGCAAGCGAATGATCTGCTGCCGGGCTATGCCGTGTGACTCGAATGCAGCAATCAGCCGCTTGGCGGATAAACGCGCTGGGTCAAGCCGGTCCTCCAGCCAACCCCAGCCTTTTCCGAGCAAGCCGATAACACCAGTGGCTTCACCGACGACGGACATGATCAGGCGACCTCTTGCACCAGCGCCTCGGCCAGATGGGCTTGGGATGATTGGCTGGCGGTCAGGCGCTGGCGCAGGTCGGCGCACAGGCGGCGCAACTGGGCTACACGGGTGACGATGCGGGATTGTTCGGCGAGGGGCGGGAGCGGAACCGGCGTTCGTAGTACGACTTCGCGCGACACGTTTTTCATGGAACTGCTTGTGCCAGAAGCGTTGGCAATGTAGTGAGCACGAGCATGGTGCGCGTTGTTGCACAGGTTTAGGAAATCGCGATGCATCAGACTCGAAACGTCCAGCCGAATGATTTTGTCGCTGAGCATCAGTAAAGGTACCGCTTTACCAACGACGACAGAGCGAGCGACTAGCTCCTCGGTATTGGCACGCGACAGCAAGAAGTCTCCATCCTGCACTTCGTATTCGGGTCGTGGCACGAGGTCTGCCGGAAGCTCTTTGTTGGCGTTGGCATCAAACGCTCCCCATGAAACGGCGCTGACCTTCAAGACACCCCAATGCCCGCTGCGTCGAGGGCTGCCGATGCAAGTTGGACTCCAACCGGCTTCGCTGTCGTTCACCAAATGGCCAGTCTGCGTCCACTCCCACCCCTGAGGCAAGGGATACGGCTGTTCTTCGTCCTCAATCGGCGGCAGAGGTTTGTCGCGTTTGATCTTACCCACGGCGATGAGCTTGTCTTTCTCGGCGCGGATTTTCTTGAGCAGCTCGCTGGCGGGTTCGTCTTGCGGGTCTTGGGGGACGAGCAGGCCGCGCACTGCGAGTTGGAGGATGGTTTGCTCCAGTGCATCCACTGCCTGGGGGCGGTCTAGCAGTAGGTCGAAGTGGGTGGCAACGCGGTGCCAGTTGTTGGCCAGTTGCGCGGGCGTTTCGCTGTCGGTGAGCGTGGCCAGCAGGGTGCTGATGACTTGGGCGTGTTGCGTGGCTTCGAGTTGGCCCTTGGCTTCGAGCGCGTCGCACAGGCGCATGAGGTCTTCGACGCGGGTGACGATGCGGGATTGTTCGGCCTCGGGCGGAAGTGGAAATGGCAAAGGCCGCAACTTAGCCAATGACACGTTAGCAATGTTTGTCGTTTGGCTTGAACTGTCAATCAATAGCGACCGCGCATATGGCGTGCGCAGAACTGCCATTGCGTAACGTGGGTCGATCTTGCGCGGACGCAAGACCCCGAGGAAGCCACCAAAAGTTGCTTCGGCGTGGGGAATTTGATCGATGAGCGCTACCTTGCCAACTAACTCGCGGCTGTTCGCCATGGACATCACAATGTCGTGGTGTTGGATAAGTTGGTCTTCGCGCCCCATAAACGAGCGGTCCACGAAGAGCAGGTCTTCCCACTCGATAGTCTGTTGGACATTCGACGTGCGCAGGCAAGCGATTCGCCCTGGCGCAGCTTCCCTGGTTTTCTGCGTCGCGGGGAAAGTGATGCCGCGAACTATGTCGATGACCTCCCCTAACGCAGCCCAACTCCAAGAGTCAGGCAAGGCAAAAGGCAGCGCATCGTCGGTTAAGGCTGGCTCGTCCTTTTCGCGCTTCAATGTCCTCTCGGCAATCAGCCGGTCTTTCTCGGCCCGTATCTTCTTCAGCAGCTCGCTCGCCGGTTCGTCCTTGGGGTCTTGGGCAACAAGCTTGCCTTGCACTGCCAACGTCAAAATCAGCTCGCGCAGGCGCGCCACGCCACCGGGGGCGGTGGCCAGTAGGTTCAAATTTGATAGCAACATAAGCAGATTTAACCTGGGCCACTGAGGGATTTGGCTAATATTTGCTTCAATTCATCCCTCAGGGCCTGGGCTTCGCCTTGCAGCCGCGCGTAGTCGGCCAGCAGTTGCTCGGGGTCGTGGCTGACGGCGTCTACGGCGTGGGGGTTCTTTTGGTCCAGGTTGTAGCCTGCGGCCTTGATCTGTTCGATGCTCACCTTCCAGGCGCGTTCGTTCTCTACACGCCCTGCAAAACCATCGGCCTCGCTGCCCCACCAGGCTTTCTCGGCGTCAAACTCTTCGATGCGGATCGGCTTGGTCTTGTTGTAGTTCTTCACACCCGTTGGATAGGGGTGCTCGTAGTACCAGACATCTTTAGTGGGCGCACCTTTGGTGAAGAACAACAGGTTGGTCTTGATGCCGGTGTAGGGCGCAAACACGCCATTGGGCAGGCGCACGATGGTGTGCAGGTTGCACTCTGTCAGCAGTTGCTCTTTGATGCGGGTCTTGACGCCTTCGCCAAACAGGGTGCCGTCGGGCAGCACCAGCGCGGCGCGGCCATTGGTTTTGAGGATGTGTTTGATGAGTATCAGAAACAAATCCGCCGTTTCTTTGGTGCGTACGTCGCTGGGGTAACCCTGCTCGATGCCCGGTTCTTCCACGCCGCCAAAGGGCGGGTTGGTCATCACGACGTCCACTCGCTCGGCGGCGGTGTAGTCGCGCAGCGGGCGGACCAGGGTGTTGCCATGCACCACCTGGCTGGGGACCTCAATGCCGTGCAGCATCAGGTTGGTGACGCACAACATGTGGGGCAACTGCTTCTTCTCGACGCCGCCAATGCAGGCTTGCAGCACGGCCTCTTGCTCGGTGTTCTTCACTTGCTTGCGCATGTGCTCGATGGCGCAGACCAGAAAGCCGCCGGTGCCGGTTGCGGGGTCCAGCACTTTTTCGCCCAACTGGGGGTTGACCATGTCGACTATGAACTGGGTGACGGCGCGCGGAGTGTAGAACTCGCCCGCGTTGCCGGCGCTTTGCAGGTCTTTGAGAATTTTCTCGTAGACGTCGTTGAATTGATGACGCTCGTTCTGGCGGTTGAAATCAATCGCGTTGAGCTTGTTGATGACCTGGCGCAGCAGGTGGCCGCTTTTCATGTAGTTGTAGGCGTCTTCAAACACGCCGCGCACCACATAACCGCGCGGGTTGCGCTGGGCGTCGCCGCGCAGGTTCTTTAGGGAAACTCTGAACAAGTCCACCGATCAGATGTGTTGACCGTTGAGATACACAAAGGAGCAGCAGCGATGGACCAGATCAGTTTCGCGGACGCA
>NZ_JAYWHI010000034.1:0-3975 GCF_043778355.1 Polaromonas sp. | reverse complement strand
AGCTTGCTCGGTGCCACGTTCTTGTTGGTCCAGTCCATTTCGGACACGTGGACCAGGCCTTCGATACCGGGTTCGAGTTCGACAAATGCGCCGTAGTCAGCGATGTTGGTGATTTTGCCGAAAAGGCGGGTCGCCTGCGGATAACGGCGGTTCACGCCCATCCACGGGTCATCGCCCATTTGCTTCAGACCCAGCGAGACACGGTTTTTCTCGGTGTCGAACTTCAGGATCTTGGCCACGATTTCCTGGCCAGCCGTCACCACTTCGCTTGGGTGACGCACGCGGCGCCATGCCATGTCGGTGATGTGCAGCAGACCGTCGATACCGCCGAGGTCAACAAATGCGCCGTACTCGGTGATGTTCTTGACCACGCCCTTGACGGAAGAACCTTCCTTGAGGGTTTCCATCAGCTTGGCGCGCTCTTCGCCCATGGACGCTTCGACGACCGCACGGCGTGACAGCACGACGTTGTTGCGCTTGCGGTCCAGCTTGATGACCTTGAATTCCATGGTCTTGTTCTCGTACGGAGACAAGTCCTTGATGGGGCGGGTGTCGATCAGCGAACCCGGCAGGAAGGCGCGGATACCGTTGACGAGGACGGTCAGGCCGCCCTTGACCTTGCCGCTGGTCTGGCCGGTGACGAATTCGCCGGATTCCAGGGCTTTTTCCAGGCTCATCCACGAAGCCAGGCGCTTGGCCTTGTCGCGGGACAGCAGGGTGTCGCCGTAACCGTTTTCAACGGAGTCGATGGCCACGGAGACAAAGTCGCCGACCTGAACTTCGAGTTCGCCCTGGTCGTTCTTGAATTCTTCGAGGGGGACATAAGCCTCGGATTTGAGTCCGGCGTTCACAACGACGTGGTTGTGGTCGATACGCACGACTTCAGCGGTGATGACTTCACCGGTACGCATTTCGGAGCGTTTCAGCGATTCTTCAAAGAGGGCGGCAAAAGATTCTGACATTGATTTTCCTAGTCCACAGCACAGGGTTCCAATAGCAGAATTGCTATTGTTTTTAGAGCTGACTGCGGCGGTTTGGTGCGGGTGACCGCGGTTAAGTTAATGATCCTGCCGACCGAAGCACTGGCGTGCCTACAACAATGTATGAGGGTCAGAAGGGCCGGGTGCCTTGCCAGAGTTGCAACACCTGGGCCACCGATTCTTCAATCGACAGCTCGGAGTTGTCCAGTAGCGCGGCGTCATCAGCCGGTTTCAAAGGCGCTGCTTGCCGTGACATGTCACGGGCATCGCGGGCCTCCAAATCCTGCTGAATCCCGCCGAGTGTAGCCGAAATTCCCTTTGAAATCAACTGCTTATGGCGTCGTTCGGCGCGCTGCCGGGCGCTCGCCGTCAGGAAGATCTTGAGCGCGGCATCCGGAAAGATCACGGTGCCCATGTCCCGGCCGTCGGCCACCAGGCCCGGCAGTTGCCTGAAGCTGTGTTGCAGGTCCACCAGCGCCAGTCGCACGCTGGGCAAGGCTGAGACGCGCGAGGCGTTCATGCCGGCTTCTTCGGTGCGTATGGTTTCCGTCACGTCCTGCGCGCCCAGGAAAACCTTGCCGTCCGTAAAACGCACCGGAAGCTGACGCGCCAATGCCGCAATTGCCGGCTCCTGTGCCGGGCCAATGGCCAGTCCGGCCTGCGTCGCGGCCAGGGCGGTAATGCGGTACATCGCACCGGAATCGAGGAAGTGGTAACCGAGTTTTTGGGCCACCACGGCCGCGACCGTGCCCTTGCCGGAAGCAGTCGGGCCGTCGATGCAGATCACGGGAACGAGTTTTTCGGAGGTCTGGGTCACGGAAAAGAGGGTCTCGAAATAGTCGGGGAAGGTTTTTGCTACGCAGCGCGGATCCAGAATACGAATGGGCAGGCGTGCCGAATTGAAGGCTGCGAGTGAAAAACACATGGCGACGCGGTGATCGTCGTAGGTGTGGATGGGTGCGGTTTTCCATTCGGATGTGGCCCCCACGCTCCCCACGCCGTGTGGTTCGCTGACCCCCGAGGGGGCTGCCCCGCCTTGAGGCGGCCCGGCGGCGGGGCGGGGCGGCGTGATGCGAATGAAGTCCGCGCCTTCCTCGACGCCGGCGCCGAGTTTACGCAGCTCGCAGGCCATGGCAGCGATGCGGTCGGTTTCCTTGACCCGCCAACTGGCGATGTTGCGCAGTGTGCTGGGGCCGTCTGCGTACAAGGCCATCACCGCCAGGGTCATGGCAGCGTCAGGGATGTGGTTGCAGTCCAGGTCAATCGCCTTGAGCGGCCAGGCGCCGCGGCGGATGTGCAGGCTGTTGGCGCTGGCGTCGATGTGGGCGCCCATCTGTCGGGCCGCCTCGATGAAACGGATGTCGCCCTGGATGGACGCTTCGCCCAAACCTTCAATGTTTATGCCTTTTTGGCCTTCAGCCCTTGCTGCTATGGCGCCAAGTGCTATGAAATAGCTAGCAGAAGATGCATCTCCTTCAACGTGGATGGCGCCGGGAGAGCGGTAGCGGCTGCCGGCCGGGATGGTGAAACGCTGCCAGCCTTCGCGCTGGACGGTGATGCCAAAACGGGCCAGCAGGTTCAGCGTGATTTCGATGTAGGGTCGGGAGATCAGTTCGCCGATAACCTCAATGTGGATATCGCGTTCAGCGACTATGGGCAACGCCAGCAGCAGGGCGGTCAGGAACTGGCTGGAGACATCGCCGCGCACGCGGATCGGGGCATCAAGCACCAGCGCACCCGTGCGAATGTGCAGCGGCGGGAAGCCGTCCTCGCCCAGGTAGTCGATGGCGCAACCGAGCTGGCGAAGCGCATCGACGAGGTCGCCAATGGGTCGCTCATGCATGCGTGGCACGCCCGAGAGTTCGAAGTCGCCGCCCAGCAGCGCCAGCGCCGCTGTCAGGGGGCGCATCGCCGTGCCGGCGTTGCCCAGGTAGAGTTTTGCCTGCTGCTGCACCGCCCGGCCGCCCAGGCCGTCAATCACCGCGGTGCTGCCGCTTTCCTCGACGCCGCAGCCCAGTTGCCTGAGCGCGGCCAGCATCACGGCGGTATCGTCGGAGGCCAGCAAATCGTGCACCGTGGTGCGCCCCTCGCTCAGTGCTGCGAGCAACAACACCCGGTTGGAAATACTTTTGGAGCCGGGAAGATGAACGGTGCCTTCGGCATCCGTCAACGCTGGAATGTCCAGGAAGGCGGTGTCGAACATCTACTTGAGCGATTTCGGCGAACTGATGCGCCAGTTGGCGCGTGTATGGCTGGCTTTTTCGATCCGGTCTTCCAGCGCATCCCCGTCGGCGGCCGCGATCAGTTTTTCCAGATCCTGCAGGGTGTTCTGGAAGTTTTTGGATTGCTCCAGCAACTCTTCCTTGTTGGCGATCAGGATGTCGCGCCACATTTTTGGATCGCTGGCAGCGATACGGGTGAAGTCCCGGAAACCCGGCCCGGCCAGCGACAGGTAGTCCTTGCCCTGGGCCTGGCCCGAAATGCTGTTGATCATCGCGAAGGCAATCAGGTGCGGCAGATGGCTGACGGCAGCATAGGCGGCGTCATGTGACTGCGGGGACATTTTCACGACGTTGCAGCCCAGCGCAGTCCAGACATTGACCGCTTTTTCGAGCTGGACCGTGAAGGTGCGTTCGATCGGTGTCAGGATAACCTGCTTGCCGAAGTAAAGGTCTGCATCGGCATGCTCCACCCCGGAGACTTCCTTGCCGGTGATCGGGTGCGCCGGCACAAAGCAGCCCAGGTTGTCGCGCAACACGCGTCTGGCAGCGTCCACCACGTCGCGTTTGGTGGAGCCGACGTCCATGACCAGTGTGGTGGGCCCCACCAGGTGGCGGATCGCCTTGAAAGTGGCCTCAGTCGCCGAGACTGGCACTGCCAGCAGCACGATGTCGGCGCCGGACACAGCGAGCAGCGCAGAGGGGGCTTCCACATCAATCACACCCATCTGGCGCGCACGCTCAGTGGTCGATGGCGACTTGCTGTAACCAACCAC
>NZ_JAYWHI010000033.1:0-4039 GCF_043778355.1 Polaromonas sp. | reverse complement strand
TCATCGCCAACGTCACAGTTACCAACCCGGAACAATATGCCGACTACAAAAAACTGTCGACAATTGCCGCAGAGACTTACAGCGCAGAGTTTTGCGCGCGTGGTGGTGCGGTTGAAGTGCTGGAAGGCGACTGGACGCCTGACCGGGTGGTGATTTTGAAATTTCCTTCCGTTGAAAAAGCCAAAGCCTATTACCACTCGGTTGAATACACAGCTGCCATCAGTGCGCGCCAAGGCGCATCGGTGATGCGCATGGTCGTCGTTGAAGGCGCCTGATTTTTTTAATTTTTTTTGAAAGCTTTTAATGAGCGCAATTGTTGACATCGTAGGTCGCGAAATCCTGGACAGTCGGGGTAACCCAACGGTTGAATGTGACGTGTTGCTGGAATCCGGTGTGATGGGCCGCGCGGCTGTGCCATCCGGTGCGTCCACCGGCTCGCGCGAGGCCATTGAGCTGCGCGACGGCGATATGGGCCGCTATTTGGGCAAGGGTGTGCTGAAAGCCGTAGAGCATATCAACACTGAAATCTCCGAAGCTGTGCTGGGGCTGGATGCCAGCGAGCAGGCGTTTTTAGACCGCACGCTGATTGACCTGGACGGCACTGACAACAAGTCACGCCTGGGTGCCAATGCCATGCTGGCCGTCAGCATGGCCGTGGCGCGTGCTGCAGCTGAAGAAGCTGGCCTGCCCTTGTACCGCTACTTTGGCGGCAGTGGCGCCATGCAGATGCCGGTGCCGATGATGAATGTCATCAACGGGGGTGCGCATGCCAACAACAACCTTGACTTGCAAGAGCTGATGATCATTCCGGTCGGTGCGCCCAGCTTTCGCGAAGCCGTGCGCTACGGCGCTGAGGTGTTTCATGCGCTGAAAACAATCATTCAAGACAAAGGCATGAGCATTGCCGTGGGCGATGAAGGCGGCTTTGCGCCTAACGTAGCCAACCATGAAGCTGCCATTCAGATGATTCTGGAAGCTATTGACAAAGCGGGTTTTGTGGCAGGCGAGCAAATTGCCCTGGGCCTGGACTGCGCCGCCAGCGAGTTTTACAAAGATGGCAAATATGTGTTGGGTGCAGAGGGCCTGAGCCTGGACGCAACCGAGTGGACAAATATCTTGGCAACGTGGGCGGACAAATACCCCATCATCAGCATTGAAGACGGCATGGCTGAGGGCGACTGGGACGGCTGGAAGATTCTGACCGAGCGCCTGGGCAAAAAAGTCCAGCTGGTAGGAGACGATTTGTTTGTGACTAACACCAAGATCTTAAAAGTGGGTATTGACAAGCAGATTGCCAATTCCATCCTGATCAAAATTAACCAGATTGGCACGCTGACTGAAACTTTCGCCGCCATTGAGATGGCCAAGCGTGCGGGCTACACCGCAGTGATTTCGCATCGCTCGGGGGAGACTGAAGACACCACCATTGCTGACATTGCCGTGGGCACCAACGCAGGGCAAATCAAAACGGGTTCACTGTCGCGTACTGACCGCATGGCCAAGTACAACCAGTTGCTGCGCATCGAAGAAGACCTGGGCGAGGTGGCAACGTACCCAGGCCGCTCCGCTTTTTATAACCTCAAGTGAGTTAACCGCCTTGGCGAACCGCATCGTCCCCGCTATTTTGATTGTGCTGCTGGTGATTTTTCACGCGCAGCTGTGGACGGGCCGGGGCAGTATTCCCAATGTGCGCGACATGCAGCAGCGGCTGTCTGACCAGCAAGGCAAAAACATCAAGTCGCAAGAGGCCAATGACCAACTGGCCGCTGAAGTCAAAGACCTGAAGGAGGGCTTGGAGATGGTGGAAGAAAAAGCACGCTCTGAGTTGGGTATGGTCAAGCCCAACGAGATTTTTGTTCAGGTCAACAAGTAATTACTGAACAGCTTGCGGGGGCGGTTGCTGCCGGTCTGCCTGCGTAAAAATCTGCGCCGCGTCAACCGGGTCAAATTCTTCCAGAGCACCGCAAAACTCGCAGGTCACGCTGACTTTACCCTGCTCGGCAATGATGCTTTCGATTTCGTCCGTGCCCAGTGTACGCAGCATACTGGCCACCCGCTCACGCGAGCAACTGCAGGCAAAACTGGGCTTGAGCACTTCAAACCGGGTGATGGGTTCTTCCCAAAACAGGCGGTGCAAAATCGTGTCAGCGTCCAGGCTCAAGAGCTCTTCACGCTTGAGGGTGGAGGCGAGCAGCGAAATTCGTTGGTAGTCTTCGTTTTTGCCAATCTGGTCTTCGTTGGCATCAACATCCATCTGCCCTTCCAGGTTGCCCTGCCCTTTGACCGGCAAACGCTGAATCAACAACCCTGCGGCAATGTTTCCATCTGCAGCAAGGATCAGTTTCGTGTCGAGCTGCTCGCTTTGCAGCATGTAATGCTCCAGCACTTCGCTGATGTTTTCAATTTTTTCGCGGCTGTCGCCAAACAGCGGCACCACGCCCTGGTACGCCTGCTGACCGGGAAATTTATCTTTAGGGTCAAGCGTGATGGCGCAGCGGCCCTCGTTGTTGACGTTGACCAGCTGACTCAATGTGCTGCCAGCATCAACCACGCCCGTGACCGTCGCAGTAGCGCGCAGGCTCAGGTCAGGCTGTACCTCGGCGACTGCCAGCTTGACCGGCCCATCGCCAAAAATTTGCAGCACCAAAGCCCCATTGAACTTGATGTTGCCCTGCATCAGCGCACCCGCAGCCGTCATTTCCCCTAGCAGGTGCATCACCTCTACCGGGTAACCACCAGCGCCCTGCCGGCGTTTCAAAATCTCCTGCCAGGAGTCAGTCAGGCGCACCAGCATGCCGCGTACCGGCAAGCCATCGAAGATGAATTTGTGAAGTTCACTCATGAGACCCCCACGCTTTCCCACTTCGTGTGGACGCTGCCCCCCGAGGGGGCCGCTGCGCCTGCGGCCTGGCAAAGCCAGTTCCGCGACCCCTGCTTGGTTTTGACTGTCTCGGAGCGAGAAGGAATTTGCATTTTCATATTTGTGTAAGGGTTCAAGCCAGCTTTTTAAGCCCAAGTTTGTAGCGGCTGGCATTGTCCATATAGTGCCTCGCGCTCATTTTTAAACCCTCCGTCTGCTCTGGCGACAGCATTCGCACCGCTTTGGCGGGGCTGCCGATGATCATCGAGCCATCTGGGAACTCTTTGCCCTCAGTCACCAGCGCGCCAGCGCCTACCAGGCAGTTGTTGCCAATCTTCGCGCCGTTCAGCACGATGGCACCAATGCCGATCAGCGAGTTGTTGCCCACGGTGCAGCCGTGCAGCATGACCTGGTGGCCGACGGTGACGCCCTCACCAATCACCAAAGGCATGCCAATGTCTGCATGCAATACGCTGTTGTCTTGTACGTTAGAGCCCTTACCCACGGTGATGGTCGATGTATCGCCTCGAATCACCACGCCAAACCATACGCTGCTGCCCTCCGCCAGCGTCACATTGCCCATGACCTGCGCGTTGTCAGCCACCCAGGCGGTGGGATGGATGATGGGTTTTAAAGTATCAAGTTGGTAAGTGGCCATGGTGGTTGCTGTGAAGTGATGAAGTGATACGTCAAGGTCTCGCCTCAATTGTAAGGATGCCCGACAATCTGGCCATGACGATTTTCCAGACAACTTTTGAAGACAGGCCAGAGCTTCGACAACTTGCTCTGCAAGCGCTTTTACAGTCAGATTCAGATAAAAAAGTGGCTCTAACCCAGCATTTACATGCGCAATTAGCTACTATTTTAATAGCGACTGGTAGAGTGTGCACTGAGCCTGCCGGCGTGCCTGGCTGCCCAGCAAAGCCTGAACTGCGCTCACATCTTGATGTGCCCAAGCGCTCGCCGTTTACCACCGAAGGCCTGGCCGCGCTGCTACATGCTGTCACGCACATTGAATTTAACGCCATCAACCTGGCACTTGATGCCATCTGGCGCTTTGACAGCATGCCGCGTCAGTATTACCTGGACTGGCTGACCGTGGCGGCAGAGGAAGCGCATCACTTTAGCCTGCTACGCGCCCACCTGCAGGCCATGGGCTATGACTATGGCGACTTCCCC
>NZ_JAYWHI010000032.1:0-69129 GCF_043778355.1 Polaromonas sp. | reverse complement strand
CGTCGCCTACGTGGCCGACCAGAAAATACGGGATGCCGGAGGCATCGGTTTCGGCCACGGAATCAAGCAGGCAATCGGCCAGCCGGGAGATCGGCACGCAGGTGTCGGTGCTGATGACCTTGCAGCCCGGGCGGCTTTGCACGGCCGCAAAGTAGGCGTTGTGGCGGGCGGTCCACAACTTGGTGCGCGCTTCTGGCGTGGTCGCAAAATCAAAGGCCTTGCCGCCGTGTTCGCTGGCGATTTCTTGCACCAGGTCGCTTTGTTCTTTCACGCTGTTGGGGCTGCCGTGAAACTCCATCAGCAGCATCGGCTCTTCGCGCAAGCCCAATTTGGCATAGGTGTTGACCATGCGTACCGAGTTGACATCGATGAGTTCAACCCGTGCAATCGGAATCCCCATCTGGATGATTTGGATGGTGGTGCGCACCGCCGCCTCGATGCTCGGGAACGAACAAATCGCTGCCGAAATCGCCTCCGGCAAGGGGTACAGCTTCACGGTGATTTCGGTAATGACGCCCAAGGTGCCTTCCGAGCCCACCATCAGGCGGGTCAGGTCGTAACCGGCGCTGCTTTTCTTGGCGCGGGTGCCGGTGCGGATCACCTCGCCACTGGCGGTAACCACTTCCAGGCCCAGCACGTTTTCACGCATGGTGCCGTAACGCACGGCGTTGGTGCCGCTGGCGCGTGTCGCGCTCATGCCGCCCAGGGTCGCGTCGGCGCCGGGGTCGATGGGGAAAAACAGGCCGGTGCTTTTGACCTCTTCATTGAGCTGCTTGCGCGTCACACCAGGCTGCACCGTGACCGTCAGATCCTCCGCGTTGATGGACAACACCTTGTTCATGCGGCTCACATCAATGCTGATGCCGCCCTGCACGGCCAGCAAGTGGCCTTCGAGGGAGGTGCCTACCCCAAACGGAATCACCGGCACCTGGTACTGGCCGGCCAATTTGACGGCGTCGGCCACGTCGGTGGTGTTCTCCGCAAACACCACGGCGGCCGGCGGCGGTGCGGCAAACGAGGATTCGTCGCGCCCGTGCTGCTCACGCACCACCAGTGCGGTGGAGCAGCGCTCGGCGAAACGCGCCTTGAGCGCATCAATCAAGGCCGCGGGTGTCTCCCGCTGGTGGATTTCGGGAAGCAGGTGGTGGGGCAGGGGTGCGTTCATGGGGGTCTCCAGGGGCCAAGGCACAGTTTACGACGTGTGCCCTGTCCTGTCCCATGGGCTATCCCGCAGCCTCCGCCCTGAAAAGACGCGTGTCAGGAGCTCGCCGCCCGGCTGAACTCTTCCAGCGAGATAAAGCTGTCACGGTTGCTGTCGATCTGCTCGAAGCGTTGCGCCACAGCCGGGAAGCGTTCGGCCTCCTGGCGGCTCAGTTTGCCGTCCTGGTTGGTATCGGCACGCTTGAACGCGGCCTCCAGATCCTGTGGCGTGACGCGATTCGGCGGGATGGCTGCGCCGGGGCCGGTCTGCGCCCGCACGGCGGCTGCCGTGCCCAGGGTCAGCAGCGCCAGCAGCAGCACACTGCGCTTGTCGAAGGTCAGGAAGTTGGGAATAGAATGTTTTTGAACCCGCATGCAGTCGTCCTGAAAATGAATGAGCGGCCATTGCAACTCAGGGGGCAATGTGCCGCCAGCTCTTTTGCAGGGCGTTGCATCGCTGACATCCGGACCGACCGGCACACATTTTCTTGCTCCACGTAACGCGGCCTGCCCACCCCTCCCGCTGCGACACCAACAACACACCATGGCCAACCGACTTTCACAAATCGCCACCCGCACCGGTGACAACGGCACGACCGGGCTGGGCGACAACACCCGTGTTTCCAAGGACAGCCTGCGTGTGCATGCCATGGGTGATGTTGACGAGCTCAACTCGCAGATCGGTGTGCTGTTGTGTGAAGAGATGCCACTGGATGTGCGCGAGCTGCTGGTAGAGGTTCAGCACCAGCTGTTCAACCTCGGCGGCGAGTTGTCGATCCCGGGCTTCGAGCTGCTCAAGCCCGAAGCGGTGATCGTGCTTGACCAGGCGCTGGAAACCTACAACGCGACCTTGCCGCGCCTGGCCGAGTTCATTCTGCCGGCCGGCTCACGCGCCGCATCACTCGCGCATGTCTGCCGCACGGTCGCGCGCCGCGCCGAGCGCGCCGTGGTGGCGCTGGACCAGGCCGAGACGCTGAAGGAATCACCGCGTCAGTACCTGAACCGCCTGAGCGATCTGCTGTTTGTGCTGTCGCGCGTGCTCAATCGCATGAATGGCGGCGACGATGTGTACTGGAAAAGCGAACGGATGGCGCGGGCTGCCACGGAATAAGCCCCGGGATGCTACATTATTGATAGCTGCTTGGGCCCGCCCGACATGGGCTGGTGGCCGATTGGGCTTGTAAAGAGCGTTATTTCGGCAGCAGCATCGCCATCGTGATGCGCGACACGCAGGTCAGCTCGCCAGCGTCGTTGGTCAGCTCGATGGCCCAGACCTGGGTGCTGCGGCCGATGTGCACCGGACGCGTGATGCCGGTGACCCAGCCGCTGGTCGTGCCCTTGAGGTGATTGGCGTTGATGTCCAGGCCGACCGTGCGGTGGCCCTCTGGCGCGGCAAAGGCGGCGCCGCAGGAGCCCAGGGTCTCGGCCAGCACCACCGATACCCCGCCGTGCAGCAGGCCGTAGGGCTGACGGGTGCGTTCGTCGACCGGCACACGGGCGCGTATGAAGTCGTCGCCGACCTCCAGAAACTCGATGCCCAGGTGCGTCACCGCGCTGTTGGCGTTGCTGAGCTTGAGCAGTTCGATCGAAATCGGTCTTTTCCAGACGGGCATGGCAGGGTCCACAAAGGCTTGAATCCCCTGACTATAAAGAGAATGCCGCCTACAGTGCGCTGGTCGGGCTGCGCCTAAGCTGGCCGGTAAGCTGGGCACAGGGCAAACAAAGGACATGCATGCAGGTCAGAAACAAATGGATGGTTGCCGGCGGCGTGTTGCTGGCTTTGCTGGTCGGCGGCTGGCTGGCGCTGCTGCTGTTGCTGCCAAGCGACGAGGAGCTGGCCGCCAAAGCCTCTGCAGAGCTGGAGGCCCGGCTCGGGGTACCGGTGGCCGTGGGGGCGTTGGGCTGGCGCTTGTTTCCGGTTCCCGCTGTGGTGGTGCGCGATGTCGCGACGCGCCAGACACCCCCCATCACCATCAAAAAGCTGACCGTCCACCCCAGCCTGCCGGCCCTGCTCGACGGCCGGCTGCAGTTCGACAGCGCCGATCTCGACGGCGCGGTGCTGCCGCAACTGTCGTTGCGCGCGCTCGACAAGGGGCCCGGCATGGCTCAGGCCAACCCCGACGCCACCGTGCTTGAACGCTTTGTTTTTCGCGATGTGACCTGGGTCTCGCGTCGGGGCATGGCCGTGGTGTTCGACGGCGAAGTCGACTTTGACCCGGCCTGGCGTCCGCGGCAGGCCCATTTGCGCCGGCCCGGTGTGCAACCGGCCACCGACCTCAGGCTGACCCGGCAGGGCCAGGAAGACCGCTGGACCACACAAATCCGTGTCGGCGGCGGCACGGCTGACGGCGAGGTCGAAATCAAGACCCGCGACAAGGGCCGGCTGCGTCTGGAAGGCGCGCTCAAACCGCAGGGTGTGGAGGTCGCCAGTGCGATGGCCGCCTTCAACCGCAACTCCGTGATTTCAGGTCAGGCATCGGGCAACACCTCGCTGCTGGCCGATGGCGACACGGTGGGTGAACTGGCGCAGTCGCTGCACACCAAAACCGTCTTCAGCATGCGGGGCGCCACGCTGATGCGCTTTGACCTGGACAAGGCCGTGCGCAGCCTGGGCAAAGATTATGCCGGGCAGACGCAGCTGGACACGGTCACCGGCCAGATGGACACACAAAACACGCCGCAGGGCATGGTGGTGACCTACTCGGGCGTCAAGGCTACTTCCGGTGCGCTGACAGCGTCGGGTCAGGCCCGGATTGCCAACCGCCAGATCGACGCCGAATTTGCGGTCGACCTGATCGATGGCGTGGTCGGTGTGCCGCTGAAGGTTTCCGGGCCGTTTGAAAACGTCAAGGTGTCCGTGCCGGCCGGCGCTATCGCCGGCGCCGCTGTGGGAACGGCGGTGTTGCCCGGCATAGGCACCGCCATCGGTGCCCGCATCGGGGCCACCTTGGGCAAAATCTTCAGCCCGGAGCCCGACTCGAAAAAGGGCGCTCCCTCGGTGCCCCCAAAAACAAGGCCCTGAGTTTGCGCAAAGCCCGCGCCAAGGGATTGCGCGCCGCAAGCCAGGCGTCGGGGTGACAGACGGTAACCCTCAAAGGGTGGCGGGACTTTCCCTGTCTGCCCCGTCGCCGCAAGTGATATATTGGCGGCGGGCGTTTGATGCGGGACGGACGTGTTGCGTATTCAATGCCCTGCACAGCCGGTGTTTCCCGTTTAACCTCCTCTTTTCGCCATGCCCCAGCAGCATTCCATTGTCTCTTCGTCTACCGCGCCCACTGCGCTGGAGCGCGCGCTTGACCAGAACGAATCTGTCAAAGACACGGTTGAGCAGTCGGCCAACGAGCTGTTTGTGATCAACACCGTGCTCAAGCAGGAGTTGCCGAACGAGATACAAAGCGGCGAGGTGGCGCAAGCCCTGCGTAAAAGTGATGAGCTGGAAACCAAAATCCAGGAATCGGCCGAGGACCTGGCGCAGGTCAATCAGGTGCTGGAGCAGGAGATCGGTGAGCGCGCCGACCTGGAGCGCGAGCTGGCCAGAACCAAGGCAGCCTTGGCCAAGGCCAAGGCTGAGGCCGCAGACTAGCTTCGCGCGGCCGGCTTGCGGTTAAGCAGCGCGTACAGCAGGATCGCGCCGAAGGTCGCGGTGCCGATGCCACCGAGCGCGAACTGACCGAACTTCAGCGTGAAATCCCCGGTGCCCAGCACCAGCGTGATGGCCGCCACCAGCAGATTCTTGTTGTCCGAAAAGTCCACCTTGTTGTCGACCCATATCTTGGCGCCCGCCACCGCGATCAGGCCGAACACCACGATGCTGACCCCACCCATCACTGGCAACGGAATCGCCTGGATCAGTGCGCCGAATTTGGGGCTGAAGCCCAGCAGCAGCGCAATCAGTGCCGCCACCAGGAACACCGCTGTCGAATAAATCCGCGTGGCCGCCATCACGCCGATGTTCTCCGCATAGGTGGTGACGCCGGTGCCGCCCGCTGCGCCCGAGACCATGGTGGCCACGCCGTCGCCGATGAAGGCGCGGCCCATGTACTGGTCCAAGTTTTTGCCGGTCATGGCCGTCACGGCCTTGATGTGGCCCAGGTTTTCGGCCACCAGGATGACGGCCACCGGCGCGATCAGCAGCATCGCGTTCATTGTGAACACCGGCGCGGCGAAAGCCGGCAGCCCGAACCAGGCGGCGTTGGCAATCACCGACAGGTCCACCGGTTTGCCCAGGCCCAGACCATTGGTCAGCAGCGCATAAATCAGCGTGGCGACGATCAGTCCGACCAGAATCAGCAGCCGCTGCACCATACCGCGCGTCATCACCGCCACCAATGCCACGCTGACGAAGGTCACCAGCTGCATCCAGGAATCAAAATTGCTGGCCGCCATGTTCTTGATCGGGATGCCGGCCAGGTTCAGTCCGATCACCGCGACCACCGCGCCGGTGACCACCGGCGGCATGAAGCGCTCTATCCATCCGGTGCCCACCATCTGCACCACGGCGCCTATCAGGGTGTAGACCAGGCCGCAGGCAATGATGCCGCCCAGCGCCACACCGATGTTGGCATTCGGCCCCTTGCCGGCATAAGCGGTGGCGGCAATCACCACACCGATAAACGCAAAACTGGAGCCGAGGTAGCTGGGCACCTTGCCGCCGGTCACGACAAAGAAAATGAGCGTACCGATGCCGCTCATCAGGATGGCAATGTTCGGATCAAAGCCCATCAGAATGGGTGCGAGCACCGTCGCGCCGAACATGGCGATCACGTGCTGCACCCCCATCACTGCAGTCTGCGGCCAGGGAAGGCGCTCGTCAGGTCCAATCACGCCGCCTTGCGACAGCACCGCGCTGCTTTTTTCAGTCCAGCTAAACATGCCCATCATTGATCTCCTCTTGTAATTACAGGTGCGGCAATGCTAGGGGGAACGCGGCTCTTGTACAAGTACGGTGCGCGCGGACGTGATCAGGCCAGAAAAGCGGTGACCTCCTGCAGAACTGCCCTGTCCTTGAGGATGCGCCGGTGTCCCAGGTCATGCGTGGCGAACAATCGGGCGCGGGGAATGGCCAGGCTGAAGGCCACGCCGTCAACGAAGCGGTTGATGCTGTCGCGCCTGTCATGCACCACCAGCGTGGCCTGGCTGATGCGCGAACCGACAGCCTGCGGCTCAAACTGTGGCATCAGGATGCCTTCGCGAGTTTCGAGACGTGTTTGCATCGCGGCGCGGGTGCGCTCGCTCAGGCCGAACACCTCGGCGAACAGACGCGTGTATTCATGCGGCGAGGCCGGCGGGGCCAGCAGAACCAGCTTGCGCAGCGCCAGTCCGCGGCTGGCGACAAAGGCTGCGGCGTTGGCGCCCAGCGAGTGCGCGACGACCGCGTCCAGCCGAAAGCCCTGCTGTTGCAGGCGCGCCGCAGTGTATTCGATGGCGCGCGCAAATTGCGGCAGGTTGCTGGTCGGGCCGGTGCTGCGGCCATGCGCCGGCATTTCAAGGATCACCGCGCGCAGGCCCTGCGCCTGCAGGCTGTCGGCCAGCGCCAGCATCTGGCCGGCGTGGCCGCCCCAGCCATGCACCAGTAGCACCACCGGGCCGTGTGGCGCGACCGGGCGGGTGTACAGCGTGATGCTGGCATTCTCAAACGGCCAGGCGCTGATGGCCCAGTCAGCCGTCCAGGCGCGGCGGCGCGTCAGCCAGCGCGGCGGCAGCGGCGTGCCGAACAAGCGGTAGGCCATGCGAACCGCCAGCGCGGGCCACAGCCGCTGCGATGCGCCCAGGCCCCAGCGGAACAGCCGGGTGATGGGACTGGTGTTGTAGAAGGCGGCGGTGGCCTCAACAGAATTGCGTGTCATGACGGGTTTCCCTTCAGTACCAGATCCAGTCGCGGTTGCTGCGCGGCACACCGCGCAGCGATTCGCGGACGGCGCGCACCGTGCGCACGAGGACCAACAAGACCAGGGGGACAATCAACAGCAGCATGGCATCTTCCTTTTCTCCGCACGATCGTGCGAAATATTAAGCAACAAAAAGCCCTTGTGGGGCTTGCTCATGATCCCTCGCAGGATCAGTTCCGGTAACTTTTCATCAGCCGCTGCCAGCTGGCCTGGGTCCGTTCGGCGGCGCGCGGGTCCCGCAGGAAGCGCGCATCGTGCAGCAGACCCATGGCCAGAGCGCTGATCTCGGCAACGAGCTGGTCCGCGTCGGTATCAGCACTCAAATGGCTGGCCTCAATGGCTTGCAGCGCGGTGCGGCGCAGCGCGGCGCGCCAGCGCGTGACTTCCTGCAGCAGCGTGTCGCGCAGCTCGCCGTCGCGGTCGTCGAGCTCGAAGGCGCCAGCCGTGTAGATGCAGCCGGACTTCACCTCGACATCGCGCATGCGCACGATCCAGCGCTGCACGATGGCATCGAGCCGGGGCAGGCCCTTGGGCAACTGCATGGCCGGCACAAACACATCGGCGATAAAACGGCGACCAAACTCCTCGATCACGGCCTTCTGCAAGGCCTCGCGCGAACCGATGCGCGAGAACACACCACTCTTGGACAAGCCCAGCCGGTCAGCCACCGCCTGCAGCGTGATGGCCTCCAGCCCTTCGGCAGAAGCCAGGTCCAGCGCCGCACCGACAATGGCAGCGCGGGTCATCTCGCTTTTCTGGGTTTTGGCATCCATGCGAAAAATATTAGCACAACTGTGCTAAACATGTCAAACGATAGCGTTTGGTGACACGGATGCGGGGATTCCCGCTGACAGTGGCGTGGCCAGGCGCGTTACCCTGTGCCCCATGACCCGCAACGCATCCCCCTTCATCCCACAAATCCGCTTGTACCAGGACTGGCTGCAACAAGCCCGCGGCCTGTCCTTTGCGTCCTATGACGCCTTGTGGCGCTGGTCGGTCACCGACCTGGACGCCTTCTGGCAAAGCATCTGGGACTATTTCGAGCTGGCGTCGCCGACGCCGCACAGCGCTGTGCTTGCGGACAAGCAGATGCCGGGTACCCGCTGGTTTCCAGGCGCGCAGTTCAACTACGCGCATCAGGTGTTCCGCCATGTGGACCCGGCGCATGCCGCCGGTTTCCCTGCGCTGATCAGCCACAATGAAAAAAGCCTCGCCGCCGGCGAGCCTGCGCATGAGTTAAGTTGGCCCGAGCTGCGCCGCCAGGTCGCTTCGCTGGCGCTGCATCTGAAAGCGCAGGGGGTCGAACCCGGCGACCGCGTCGCCGCCTACCTGCCGAACATTCCCGAAGCCATGGTGGCCTTCCTCGCGGTGGTCAGCATAGGCGGTGTCTGGAGCATCTGTGCGCCCGACATGGGCACCAACGCCGTGCTGGACCGTTTCCAACAGATTGAGCCCAAAGTCCTGATTGCCTGCGATGGCGTGAGTTACGGCGGGCGCGATTTTGACCGCACGGCCGTGCTGGGCGAGTTGCGCGCTGCCCTGCCCAGCGTGCAGCATTTGATCGTGCATGGCAATCTGGATGCTACAAAAACCATAGCTGATTGCGTCCAATTCACAAGGGCTACAGCCCGAAATGACGCTGAAACGGCGACATTCGAGCCGATGTGGCTGCCTTTTGACCACCCGCTGTGGATTGTGTATTCCAGCGGCACCACCGGTCTGCCCAAACCCATCGTGCACGGGCATGGCGGCACCGTCATCGTGGCGCTAGCGCTCAAGACCCTGCACAACGACATTGGCTGCAGCTACGCCGCCAATTCCTTTGGCGAGCGCTACCACTGGTACAGCTCGACCGGCTGGGTCATGTGGAACGCGCAGATGAGCGGCCTGCTCAACGGCACCACCTGCTGCATCTTCGACGGGAATCCGGGCGGCAGCAAGGACAAGCCGGACTGGACCACCCTGTGGCGCTTCGCCGCGCAGCTGGGGGTAACTTTCTTTGGCGCGGGCGCGGCCTTTTTTGCGAATTGTCTGAAGGCCGGCGTGGACCTGTCGCGCTGCGGCGACCTGTCGACCGTGCGCGCTCTGGGCACGACGGGTTCACCGCTGTCGCCCGAGGCGCAGATCTGGGGCACCGAGCAATTCCGTGAGCTCAAACGTGGGGACGACATCTGGTGGTGCAACATCTCCGGTGGGACGGACTTTGCCGGTGCATTCATTGGCGGTAACCGCGAGTTGCCGCAGGCGCCTGGCGAGATGCAGTGCCGCTTGCTTGGCTGCGCCGTGGAGGCCTGGAACGAAGCGGGCGAGCCGGTAATCAACGCGGTCGGTGAGCTGGTCTGCAGCCAGCCGATCCCCTCGATGCCCCTGTATTTCTGGGGCGATGAGGGCAACAAGCGTTATTTGTCGAGCTACTTCGACATGTACCCGAACGTCTGGCGCCACGGCGACTGGCTCAAGGTCACGCCATCGGGCAGTTGCATCATCTATGGCCGCTCCGACGCCACCATCAACCGCCACGGTCTGCGCATGGGCACCAGCGAGTTGTACAGCGCGGTCGAGGCCTTGCCGGAAGTCATAGATTCCATGGTGGTGGACCTCGAATACCTGGGCCGTGACAGTTACATGCCGCTGTTTGTGGTGTTGCGTGAAGGCGTGGTGCTCGATGAAGCCATGCGGGTCAAGCTCAACAACGCCATCAAGACCGCGCTGTCGCCGCGTTTTGTGCCCAACGAGATTTTTCAGGTGCCCGAGATTCCGCGCACGCTGTCGGGCAAGAAGCAGGAGTTGCCGATCAAAAAGCTGCTGCTGGGCCAGCCCATCGACAAGGTGGTTAACCGCGACGCGATGGCCAACCCCGCTTGCCTGGACTGGTACGTCGCATTGGCCCAGCGGCGCGCAGCCGCGTAGGTAGCAGCATCTGCGCGCTCACGCAGGCTTGCGGTTGACCAGCACGATACCGAGCGCCACCAGCAACAGCGCCGCCAGCAAGCTGGGCGTGGCCGCTTCGTTGAGCCACAGCGCGCCGAACAGCAGCGCAAACAGCGGCGTCAAAAAGACAAAGACAGAAATCTTGGTCGCGGGGTAACGACCCAGCATCCACATCCAGGCCAGGTAACTGGCAAACGCACCGACCACGGTCTGGAGCACCAGCGACGTGATCGCAAACGGGCTGAGCGACCCGACCCATTGTTCGCCGAGCGCCAGCGACAACAGCGGCAGGGCCAAACTGCTGACGGCGACCTGGTAGAACAGCAGTTTTTCCGCCGACACTTTGGCCAGCGAGGATGCGCGTATGACCACCGTGGTCAGGCCCCACAACATGCCGGCCACCAGCGCCATCACGTCGCCCAGCCAGGTCGATGCGGCGCCGGCATTGAATCCCTCGCGCAGCGCAAAAGCCACGGCAGCAAAGGCGCAGGCCAGGCCGGCCCATTGCACGGGCCGCAACGTTTCCGACTTCACCCAGATCGGCAACAAGGCCGCCACCCAGAACGGCGAGGTGTAGAGAAACACCGTGAGCCGCGAGGCGCTGGTGTACTGCAAGCCGACATAGATGCAGGCAAACTCGGCCGCAAACAGGCTGCCCGCCAGCAGCCCCGCACGCAGCGAGCCGTCGGCACCGAACAATTTGACACCGCGCCAGGCGCACCACAGCAGCAGCAGCACGGTGGCGCCGACAAAACGAATGGCGGCCTGGAAGGCTGGCGCCACTTCTGCCAGCGTGGCCTTGACCAGCACCTGCTGGAAACCCCAGAACAGGCAGCAGGTCAGCAGCAATGAGATGGCCAGGGTATCGAGGTGGGTTTTGCGTGCAGTCATGGGGGAACGTGCCGGCAGTCAGAGGGCCTGTGTCAGCGTTACAAAGGGTGCTCGGTGTAAAACCGGCCGCCGTGAAACAGCAGCGGCGCCGCGCCTGTGCGGTGGCTGCAGCGCTCGACCTCACCGACAAAAATCACGTGGTCGCCTTCTTCGTAGCGGCTGCGGTTGAAACATTCGAAGACCGCGGCGGAGCCCGTCAGCAGCGGGGCGCCGCCGGCGCCCTCGGTCCAGGCAACGCCGGTCCAGCGGCCGTCTCGTTTGGCGGCAAACCGTTCTGCCAGCTCTTTCTGGTCAGCCGCCAGGATGTTGACGGCGTAGTGCGAACCGGTGCTCAGCGTAGGCAGTGAGCCGGCCGCCCGCGCCAGGCTCCAGAGCACCAGCGGCGGCTCCAGCGACACCGAGTTGAAAGAGTTGGCGGTCAGCCCGATCAACTCGCCGCTGGCTGCGCGCGCCGTGACAATCGTGACCCCGGTGGCGAACATGGCCAGAGAGGCGCGAAACTCGCGGGTTGAAAAACTCGGCTGACCAGCTTGGCTGGGGATGGCGGTGGGCGTCATGGCTGTAATTTACCCGAGTAGGCGTTGAGGGCGGATTACGTGCCGGTCGCTAGAATCCGGCGATGCGTACTTCCTGTTTTCTCGCGCTGCTGCTCGCCACTGTCCTTGTCTCGCCGGTGCACGCAGCAGCGCCTTGTGATGAGTTTGTGCGCAAGTTGCCCAACGTCAAGCGCAGTCTGTGCGAGGCGGCCAAGCTGGAAGCCACATCGGCCCGCTCGGTCAAGGGGCAGCCGCTGTGGCTGCGCGACATCCAGCCCGACGATGTGCGCCTGCGCGTGCTGGTGTTGGGCGCCATTCATGGCGACGAACTCTCGTCAGCGTCGGTGGCACTGCACTGGATCCAGCTGGCCGAGCAGACGCCGTCGCCCTGGTCGCAGGCGATCCACTGGCGGTTTGTGCCGGCGCTCAACCCCGATGGACTGCTGTCTTCGCCGCCGCGCCGGGTCAACGCCAATGGCGTGGACCTGAATCGCAATTTTCCGACGCCCAACTGGGAGCGTGATGCCAAGGTCTACTGGGAAAAACGCACACGCAAGGACCCGCGCCGCTGGCCGGGCCCCAAACCGCTGTCAGAGCCGGAGTCTGCTTTTCTCCACAGCGAGATGCAGCGATTCAAGCCCAACCTGATCGTCAGCATTCACGCGCCCTATGGGGTGCTGGATTTTGACGGGCCGTCGGTGCCGCCGTCCAAGCTGGGCCGGCTCTACCTCGACCAGGTCGGCATTTTCCCCGGCTCTTTGGGCAATTACGGCGGGGTGCACAAGGGCGTGCCGGTGGTCACCATCGAGCTGCCCAATTCCACGCGCACGCCGCTGGACGCCGAAATGCGTCAGATGTGGCTGGACTTGCTGCGCTGGATGAGCGAACGCATCACCTCAGCCGAGGTGCAGCGTTCGCCGCGTTTACCCTGAGATTTTCAGATCAAACAGGGCTGCAGTCCATACCTGACAGGCGCCAGCAGCTATAAAAAAAGTAGCATTTCCGCCGGGCACCGGGGCCCCAGGCATCACTCAATCACGCTTGAGTTTGTCGTAGGCCGCATCCATGGCCGGGCTTTTGCCCGTGTCTTGCAGACCGCGACGCAGGTCGGCATCGGCCTGCCGTATCTGCGGGTCGGGGACGGCGCTGGTCATGTCTGTTGATTGGTCGCGCTCATGCGGCATGGCCAGGCTGGCTTCGTCAGAAGCATCTGCCGGCGATGGCGCCTGGCCTGGCCGGGCGCGCCCTGGGGACGGGTTTTTGGGGGGCATGCCGTCGCTGCTTCCGGGTTGCCCGGAGAGGGCATCGGGCGACGATTTGACGGGAGTGCGTTTGGTCATGGCGGTGCTTTCTTGCAGTCAACAAAAAGGGTTCAGATTTCCATGGTGAGCGTCTGGCGGCTGGCGGTCTGTCAGCGCAGGCGCGCGGCGACTGTAGGCGGCTGGCAAGGACGGCATACGGCCCGGAGGTCTTTGCTTGTAACCAGTGCCCTGTCCAAACCTGGCTCAACGTACTACGATACTGTCAAAACCATAAGTGAGGGTTCGCCGTGCCCGGCGCTCATACGGTGGTTGCCGCGCGAAACAACAGCAGAAAGGCACAAGGCAATGGCATGGTGAGTTCCTGGGGACTTCGCTTGCGGCTTGCGCTGGCCCGAACGTTCAATCGTTGGGCGGAGGGCTTGCATTTGCCCCCGCCGACAGCCCCGGCCGGCGCGCCGGCCCGTGTGGGCCGCGAGCATCGGCTGCATGACGCGATCATCAACAGCATGAACGACGGCGTGATCGCCGCTGACGCGTCCGGCCGGCTTTTGCTGTTCAACGCCGCCGCTAAAAGGATACTCTCGCACCACCAACCCGTTGAAACGCTGACTGCCCTGCGCGGTCAGCACGAACTGTTGACGCTGGACGGTAAAACGCTTTACGCGGCTGAGGAGCTCCCGCTGAGCCGCGCGCTGCGTGGCGAGAGCGTGGACCACTGGGAGGTGTTGTTGCGCACGCCCAAAGGCAGTGACCAGATCTTGCGGCTCAGCCTGCGGCCGTGGCGTGATGAGGCGAAGCAGTTGATCGGCGGGCTGGTGGTGTTTGCCGACATCACCGAGCGCAAACGTGCCCAGGACTTTTCCCATGCCCAGGAGCGGGTGCTGGAGCTGATTGCCAGCGGCCAGCCGCTGCCGCAGTTGCTCGAAGCCATCGTGACGCTGATTGAAGGTCACGCGCCGGACAGTCTGTGTTCCATTTTGTTGTGCGAGGGAGCCCACCTGCGCCATGGCGCCGCGCCAAGCCTGCCCGATGCCTACAACCGGCAGATCGACGGACTCGCCGTGGGCGACGGGGTGGGCGCGTGCGGGACCGCCGCGTTCCTGAAAAAACCGGTGGTCGTCGCGGATGTCACCTCTGACCCGCTGATGCGCAATCACCTAGACCTGCTGCGTGAGTTCAGGCTGCAGGCATGCTGGTCAACCCCGGTGCTATCGACCGGCGGTGAGGTGCTGGCCACCTTTGCGATTTACCACCGCACGCCTTACCAGCCGCAGCCGCAGGACGAGGCCCTGGTGGAAACCGCCGTGCGTCTGGCCCGCATTGCCATCGAGCGCACGCGTGCCGAGGAAGCCTTGCGCAGCAGCGAGGCGCGTTTTCGGGAGCTGGCTGAAAACGTCGAGGATGTGTTTTACAACGTGGACGTGGTCAACGGACGCATGTTGTACATCAGTCCGGCCTATCAAACCCAGTGGGACCGAAGCCTCGCGAGCCTGTACGAAGCAGCGGACTCTTACCTGGATGCCATTCATCCCGACGACCGGCCTGCTGCGGAAGCGGCCAAGCTGCAGCACCAGAACGGCAGGGCATCTGACCTGGAATACCGGATCATCCGTTCGAACGGGGAGATGCGCTGGATTCGCGACCGCGCTTACCCGGTCCGCAATGCGGTCGGCATGGTCGAACGGGTGGTTGGCGCTGCGCGCGACATCACGGCGCGCAAGCGGGCCGATCTGGAACTGGCGCGCACCAACCGCGCCCTGCAAATGCTCAGTCGGTGTAATGCGGCCCTGACCCGTATGGACGATGAGGTTGAGCTGCTTGAGCAGGTGTGCCGCCTGGCGGTCGATGTAGGCGGCTACCGCATGGCCTGGGTCGGTTATGCGCAGGACGACGAGGCGCGCAGCATCGTGCCGAGGGCCCGTGCCGGCCACGACGCGGGTTACCTGTCCAGCATTGTGCTGACCTGGGACGGCGAGCAGCCGACCGGCCGCGGGCCTGCCGGTCAAACCATACGCAGCGGCGAGGTCAGGGTCAGCGAGGACATCACCCAGGGCGACAACCAGTTCTACTGGAGCGAGGAGGCCGTGCAGCAGGGTTACCGCAGCGCCGTATTTCTGCCTCTGCGCGACGCCAGCCGTACCTTTGGCTTGCTCGGCCTTTACTCCGCATTGGTGGAAAAACTTGCGCCCGAAGAAGTCCAGCTGCTGCAGGAGCTGGCGGACAACCTGGCCTTTGGCATTGGCAACCTGCGTTCGCGCCTGGAGCGCAAGCAGGCCCAAGATGAAATCCTGCGGCTCAACGCGGAGCTGGAAGAACGCGTGCGCCAGCGCACGGCGCAGCTCGAGGCGGCCAATCAGGAGCTCGAAGCTTTCTCCTACTCGGTGTCGCACGACTTGCGCACGCCGCTGTCGGCCATCGACGGCTTCAGCGGCTTGCTGGCCAAGGACATCAGTGCCGGCGGCATGAGCCCCGCGCGCGGCCAGCACTACCTGACACGTATCCGGGCCGGCGTCGCGCAAATGGGCGAGCTGATCAACGCCCTGCTGTCGCTGGCCCAGGTGTCAAAAACCAGTTTGCGCTGGGGCAGCGTCAACCTGAGCGCCCTGGCCCACGAGGTGTTGAGCGGCTACCAGGAGCGTGAGCCTGGCCGATCTGTGCATTGGCAGGTCGCCCCTGACGTGCATGTGCAGGGCGACGGGCGCCTGCTCCGGCAGGTGCTCGACAACCTGCTGGGCAACGCCTGGAAGTTCAGCGCCCGGCAGCCGCAACCCCGAATCAGCTTCGGGCGCGAGCCGGGCAGCGAAGGCCAGGACGTGTATGTGGTGCGCGACAACGGCGCCGGTTTCGACATGGCCTATTCAGAAAAGCTGTTTGGCGCGTTCCAGCGGCTGCACACGGTGGCGGAGTTTGAAGGTACCGGCATCGGTCTGGCCACCGTGCACCGAATCGTGATGCGCCACGGGGGCAAGGTCTGGGCCGAGTCGGTTCCGGGTCAGGGCGCCACGTTCTACTTCACGCTGGGTTCACTGCGCGATTAGGCTGCGCCCCTGTGCTGCATGGGGGAATTCCCGCGGGTAAAAACCCTGCCCGCTAACATGAATCCAGCAACCCGTGTTGCACAAGCCAATTCAACTCGCCGCACACTGCATGTTGTTCTCACCCACTTGCACACACCGGACTTTCCCCATGCCCACCCTGTTTGACGCCAACCACGCCGGCGAGCTTGAGCTCGCCAATCGCATTGTCATGGCGCCGCTCACGCGTAACCGCTCACCCAACGCCATTCCACCCGACATGGCGCAGACCTACTATGCGCAGCGTGCCAGTGCCGGCCTGCTGATTACCGAGGCCACCGCCATCAGCCACCAGGGCCAGGGTTATTCTGATGTGCCCGGTCTGTACGGTACCGAACAACTCGACAGCTGGAAAAAAGTCACCAACGCCGTGCACGACAAGGGCGGCAAGATCGTGGTGCAACTCTGGCATGTGGGCCGCGTTTCACACACCGAGCTGCAGCCAGACGGCGGTAAACCGGTGGCGCCCTCGGCCATCACCGCCAAGACCAAAACCGTGCTGATCAAGGACGGTGTGCCGGCCTTCGTCGACACCTCGGAGCCGCGCGCGCTCAACGCCGAGGAGCTGCCCGGTATCGTGCACAGCTACCAGGCGGCAGCCCGCAACGCGGTCGAGACCGCTGGTTTTGACGGTGTCGAAATCCATGGCGCCAACGGGTATTTGCTGGACCAGTTCCTCAAGGACGGTAGCAACCAGCGCAGCGACGACTATGGCGGCAGCATCGAGAACCGCGCCCGTCTGCTGCTGGAAGTGACGCGCGCCGTGACCGGTGCCGTGGGCGGCGGCCGCACCGGCATTCGCCTGTCGCCGGTCACGCCGGCCAACGATGTGCATGACTCGGACCCGCAGGCGCTTTTTGACTACCTCGTCAAACAACTGGCCACTCTGAACCTGGCCTATATCCACATCATCGAAGGCGCCACCGGTGGCCCGCGAGAGATCGCCGACCGACCGTTTGACTACGCCGCACTCAAGCAGGCCTACCGTACCGCCGGCGGCAAGGGCGCATGGATGGTCAACAACAGTTATGACAAGGCACTGGCCGAGAAAGCCGTTGCAGAAGGTGACGACCTGGTCGCCTTTGGCCGGCCCTACATCGCCAACCCCGATCTGGTTGAAAGGCTCAAGTCCGGCGCGCCGCTCAACACACCGGACAAGACGACGTTTTACGGCGGCGGTACCAAGGGCTACACCGACTACCCGGCGCTGGCCTGAACCATCTTGATCGCCCGACCATTCGGGCTGAGCCTGCCTTCGCCCCTTCGCCCCTTCGACAGGCTCAGGGTGACCGATGTGGGGTGCTACACCCACTACACTACGCGGTATGTCGAGTATTTCTGCCGCACCCCAGGTCCCCCATCTGGTCCTTGCCGCCGGCCTGCTGATGTGCGGTCTGGCCAACGCAGGCCGTCCGCTGACGGTGGATGACGCCAACACCGATGACGCTGGCACCGGCCATGTCGAGGCTTGGTATGCACGCCAGCCGGGCCGCGCCAACACCTGGACGGTGGCCCCGGCTTTTTCCCCGATGGACGGCCTGGAGCTGGGCGCATCGACCACGCGCGACCGCACCGCGGCCAGTACCAGCCAGTCGCTGCAGGCCAAGTGGCGCATTACTCCCTCACAGGAAGCCGGCTGCAACAACGCCGTCGTGCTGGGCGCCAGCCAGACCCGCAGGCAAAGCGGTACCACGCCTTATATCAACGGCCTGCTCACTTGCAACAGCGCCTTGGGCGCGACACACGTCAACCTGGGTGCCCAGCGCGCGCCGGGCGGGCCGGGCGTTGGCACCTGGGGCCTGGCCCATGAGCGCGAGTGGGGCCCGATGACCTTCCACGTTGAAGCCTTTGGCCAGCGCCTGGCGAAACCTACCTTTCAGATCGGCGCCCGCAAAGAGCTGAGCCCGAATCTGCAACTGGATGCGACACTGGGCCGAAACAACCGCCAGAAGCTCTTCAGCGTCGGGCTCAAGCAGTCGTTCTGAACCCCGTGAGGGGCTGCTTGCCAGGGGCATTTGCTATAAAAGTCATAGCTACTTGCGCATGTACCACAAGGGCTGACAGTCTAAAAGGCCGCAAACCTCGGCTCAAGCGGGTCCCACGCCAATCGGTGCCGGTGCGGTTAGCACAATACGCGTGAACAAACGCTCGTAACACGGGTCGCGCAGGCCCCCGGCCAGCGGATCCCGGTCACGCGCAAAGGCCGCGTCCAGTTCGACCCAGTCGGACGGGCCCAGCGCCTTTTCCGCGGCGGGCAGGACCTGCGTTTCTTCGGTTCGCATGTGCGTCATGTAAAAGGCAACATACACCCGGGCGGTGTCGGTGAAAGAGATGCGCCGCGACTCGCCAATCAGCTCCCAGCCCAGCAGCAGATGTTGCAGCTCCCGCACCTTGCTTTCGCCGCTCATGTGGTCGGCCTCCAGTTGGCGTATCACCGGCATCAACTCGGGCGCGGCACGCACCAGCCGGGGAAACAGCAGGTCCGACTCCTTGGGGTGGTGCCGGCGCTCGGGAAACTCGTCGATGTAAAACAGCATGGCGCGCAGCACGTCAAAGAAACGTTCCGGCTCATCGCCCGGACCGCGCTCCATCATCATCAAAAGCGAGCGCAACACCGCCGCCAATGCGGCATGTTCGTCGCGGATGATTTGCAGCGTGGCGTGAGGCATGGGCCCAGCTTGGCACAGGCATGGGGCCCCTCTTTTGATCCAGGTCAATCCCGGCGCAGCTTCCAGCGCTTGAGCAGCAGCGCATTGGAGATCACACTCACGCTGGACAGCGCCATCGCCGCGCCGGCCACCACCGGGCTCAAATAGCCCAGCGCGGCCAGCGGGATGCCGGCCACGTTGTAGGCAAAGGCCCAGAACAGGTTCTGCCGGATCTTCATCACGGTGCGGTGCGAGATGTCCAGCGCACCGGCCACCAGCGAAAGATCGCCGCGCATCAAGGTGATGCCTGCTGCGTGCATGGCCACGTCGGTGCCGGTGCCCATGGCCATGCCGACGTCGGCCGCCGCCAGGGCCGGGGCGTCATTCACGCCGTCGCCCACCATAACCACGGTATGACCACCGGCCTTCAGCTCGGTCACCTTCGCCGACTTGTCACCCGGCAGCACCTCGGCCAAAACCTCATCGGCGACCAGCCCCAGCCGCGCGCCCATGGCCAGCGCCGCGCCCCGGTTGTCGCCTGAAATCATCACCACACGGATACCGCGCCCGCGTAGCGCCGCCAACGCCTCCTGCGCACCGGGCTTGGGTTCGTCGGCAAACGCCATCAGGGCACGAGCAACATACCGTTCGCCCTGAGCCCGGCCTGTGCTGAGCTGGTCGAAGGGTCGAAGGGATTGTTCGCCTGGCACAGACACGGCTTCGACAGGCTCAGCCCGAACGGACAGTCGCTCGACCAGCAGCGCCAGCGTCGCGCCTGCAGCCTGCAGACGCTGCGCCTCGGTCGCCAGCGCGCCCAGACCCACGCCGAGTTCTTCGATCCAGCGCAGGCTGCCGATCAGGTAGCTGCGCGCAGCCACTTCGCCCTCGCTGCCGCGACCCGGCACAGCGCGCAGGGCGTCGGGCTGCGCCACCGTCAGGCCGCGCGCCTGCGCTGCGGCCACCACAGCATGCGCCAAGGGATGTTCGCTACCGCTTTGCAGGCTGGCTGCCACCGCCAGTTGTTGCGCTTCATCGGCACCTGGGGCTGCCAAAAAGGCAATCAATCGTGGTCGCCCGACGGTCAGCGTGCCGGTCTTGTCAAACGCCACGGTGTCGACCTTGTGCGCCAGTTCCAGCGCCTGCGCGTCCTTGATCAGAATGCCGTTTTTCGCCGCCACCCCGGTGCCGGCCATGATGGCCGCCGGCGTGGCCAGCCCCAGCGCACAGGGGCAGGCAATCACCAGCACTGCCACCGCATGGATCAATGCGGTCTCGATGCCGGCCCCCATCCACAACCAGCCCAGCACCGTCGCCAGCGCAATCACCAGCACCACCGGCACAAACACGGCCGAGACCTGGTCCACCAGCCGCTGGATGGGCGCCTTGCCGGCTTGCGCGTCTTCCACCAGCCGGATGATCTGCGCCAGCACACTTTCGCTGCCGACCGCGCTGACCCGCAGCAACACCCGGCCGTCGCCATTGATGCTGCCACCTGTGAGTTTGTCGCCGGGCTGCTTGGCCACGGGCAGGGGCTCGCCAGTCAGCATCGATTCGTCCACCTGCGTCTGCCCCTCCAGCAAGATCCCGTCCATGGCGATGCGCTCGCCGGGGCGCACCACCAGCCGGTCGCCCAGCAGCACCTCGGCTACCGGCAGGTCGGCTTCTTCGCCACCGGGCTGTAGCACATGCGCCACCTCCGGGCGCAAGGCGTGCAGCGCCCGTATCGCCGCCGTGGTCTGGCGCTTGGCACGTGCCTCCAGCCATTTGCCCAGCAGCACCAGCGTCACCACCACGGCAGAGGCCTCGAAATAGAGGTGCGGCATCGTACCGGCCTCGGCGTTGAGCCAGAGCCACATCGACAGGCCCCAGCCGGCGCTGGTGCCAATGGCCACCAGCAAATCCATGTTGCCCGTCAAGGCCTTGAGCGCATGCCAGCCCGCCGTGTAAAAGCGCGCACCGAGGACGAACTGGACCGGCGTCGCCAGCAAAAACTGCTGCCAGGCCGGGAGCATCCAGTGTTTGCCAAACAGGTCGCCGATCATCGGAAACAGCAGCGGCGCCGACAGCAGCAGGCCGATCGCCACCGGTGCAAAGCCGGCCCAGGGCGACAGGTCTTCGGGCGGCGCTGCTTCGGCAGCACGCGGCTCATATCCGGCGTTGCGCACGGCGCGGCGCAGCTGCGCGTCCATCTGCGTCGAAGGGGCGTAAAGCACCCGCGCCGATTCGGTCGCCAGGTTCACAGTCGCGTCCTGTACGCCGGGCACTTTTTTCAGGGCTTTTTCAACGCGCGACACACACGACGCACAGGTCATGCCGCCAATGCCAAGGTCCAGGGAGGAGGGGGAGAGGGGGGTGTTCATAAGGCGGATGCTCCACCTTGCCATCATGGCAAGGTCAAGGGTTGATGCAGATCAACCCCACAGGTGTCAAGGCTTTGGCGGCACCCGCTTGACCTTACCATTGTGGCAAGGTTCAAGCTAAGGGACTTCCACTTTAAACCTCAAGGACACACCATGGACCAGACCTTCAATGTACAAGGCATGACCTGCGGCCACTGCGAACGTGCCGTGACCCAGGCGGTCAAAACCGTCGATCCGCAGGCCGAGGTGCGCATAGACCGCGCATCAGGCAGGGTCGACGTGGCATCCGACAAGCCGCGCGACGCCATCACCGCTGCGATTACGCAAGAGGGCTACAGCGTCGCACCATGAGCTCGCCCATGAACATAGGCGCGGCGGCGCGTCAGTCCGATATCTCGGCCAAGATGGTGCGGCACTACGAGTCGCTGGGACTGTTGCCGACGGTGCAGCGCACTGACAGCGGCTACCGCCAGTACAGCGATGCGGAGGTCCACACGCTGCGCTTCATCAAACGCGCGCGCGACCTCGGCTTTTCAATGCTGGAGATTGCCGAGCTGGTCGGCCTGTGGCAAAACCGCCGCCGCGCCAGCGCCAGCGTGCGGCGCATCGCGCAGAAACACGCCGACGCGCTGGCTCAGCGCATCGCGGCCATGCAGGCCATGCAACATACGCTGGCCCATCTGGTCGATGGCTGCCACGGTGACCACCGCCCGGAATGTCCGATTCTTGATGACTTGGCGGGGCTGGCGCCGACTGAATAAATCGGCGCCCTGCATCACGCGGGTATCAGGCTGCATCGCCGGTCTGCGCGCGACGCGACAGGCTACTTCTTGTCTGCCGCTTCCGGCAACTCGATCTTGACCTCCAGCACGTCCAGGTTGTCCTGGCGCTCAAGGTTGACCTTGATGTCGTTCGGGTTGATGTTGATGTATTTGGAGATCACCGCGATCAGGTCGCGTTGCAGCGCCGGCAGGTAGTCGGGCTGGTGACCCTGGCGGCCGGAGCGTTCGTGCGCCAGGATGATCTGCAGCCGCTCTTTGGCGACGCTGGCGGTTTTTTTCTTTTCGCCGAGCAGGAAGGAGAGAAAGGAGGCCATGGCGGTTTACTTTCCTCCGAACACACGTTTGAAGAAGCCGACCTTGGGTGCGTCGATGAAACGCAGCGGTTTGTCCTCGCCGAGGAAACGGGCGATCACATCCTTGTAGGCTTCGGAGACATCGCTGCCTTGCATGTGCACCGCCGGCACGCCCTGATTGGAGGCCTGCAGCACCGACTCCGACTCGGGGATCACGCCGATCAGCTTGATGCGCAGGATGTCCTTGATGTCTTCCAGCGACAACATCTGCCCCTGGTCAACGCGGCTGGGGTTGTAACGCGTGATCAGCAGATGTTCCTTGATCGGCTCGCCGCCTTCCATGCCGCGTTTGGTCTTGCTTGAGAGCATGCCGAGGATGCGGTCGGAGTCGCGCACCGACGACACCTCGGGGTTGGTCACGACCAGCGCTTCATCGGCAAAATGCATGGCCATCAGCGCGCCAGTTTCGATGCCAGCCGGCGAGTCGCAGACGATGTACTCGAAGTCCATCGCGGCCAGGTCGTTCAGCACTTTCTCGACGCCTTCCTTGCTCAGCGCTTCCTTGTCGCGCGTCTGCGAGGCAGCCAGCACAAACAGGTTGTCGCACTGCTTGTCCTTGATCAGCGCCTGGTTCAGGTTGGCCTCGCCCTGGATCACATTGATCAGGTCGTACACCACACGGCGCTCGCAGCCCATGATCAGGTCGAGGTTGCGCAGGCCCACGTCGAAGTCGATGACAGCGGTTTTGTGGCCGCGCAGGGCCAGACCGGTTGCAAAGCTGGCGCTGGTGGTGGTTTTGCCCACGCCGCCCTTGCCGGAGGTGACGACGATGATTTTTGCCATGGGTGAAGTCCTTAAAAAAATGGGGAGAGGAGGTTGTCCTGTTACCCGTTCGTCCTGAGCCTGTCGAAGGATGGCTGTGAACCCTTCGACAAGCTCAGGGCGAACGGAAAACCGGGAAAACGTGCGGATGTCATGCCTTGGTCGAAACCTTGATCGGGTCCATGACCAGCTTGTCGCCGTCGGTGCCCGCGACCAGGCGGACCTGCGTCGGTTTTCCCCACACGCCTTCGGGCAGCGGGGTGTCGCTGGTGCGGTAAATGCCGGCAATCGACAGCAACTCGGGCTCCAGGCAGAGCGAGAAGATGCGGGCATCGGCATTGCCGCGTGCACCGGCCATGGCCTTGCCGCGCAGTGGCGCGTACACATGAATGTGGCCGTCGGCAATCACTTCGGCGCCGGCGTTGACCATGGCCAGCACCACCAGATCGCGTCCGCGCGCGTAGACCTGCTGGCCCGAACGCAAGGGTTTGTCGATGACCAGGGCGCCCACGGCGGGCGAAGCCATCGGCGTTTCAACAGCAACAGGCTGCGGCCGCGCGGCTTCAGGCGCCTGCGCTCTGGCGGCTGTGAGGTGTACATCGGGTGCGAGGAGCAGGCCGGCTGCGGCGGCGGCGTTCATCTGCCCCAGGTTGCCACCGCGCACGGCGACAGGCGCCACGCGGTAACTGCGCAGCAGCGTGACCAGCGCCGCGAAGTCGATGGCACGCTCGTCCGATGTCAACGCGGATAACTCGACCACGAGCGGGTCGTTGTCGAAGAAGTCGGGAATGTCGCCGAAACGCAGCGCCAGGTCGCGCGACAGCGCATCGAGGTCGGGGGATTTGAGCAGCAGCGCAACCAGAGGCAGATTGGCGCTTTTGATTTCGAAGGTGGCGGGGGAGCTGGCCGGGAGGGCAACGGTCATGGGCAAGGGGGCGCCGCGTCGTCGCGGAAAAAGGAAAGATCGGTTGCTTGAAAGCGTAGCCCGAAAAGGCACGGATCTTAACAGCGCGATATGTCGCAGTTGTTAGGGAATGAAACGCCAGCCAGTGGGGCTGGACGCCATCGACTGTGTCATGGTGCTGAGGGTGTGACGACAGGGTAAGAGGATGTCTATACGCCAAATCGACCCTCAGCCCATATCGGACGGGCGCAGGCAGCTATAAATTCAGGAGCGAATGGTTATGCTTGGACAGGAAGCTGGACGTTGCGTGCGGTGCCCAGCAGCGTGGCGCACAGGGTTTCCTCGCCGTCGGCATTGACCGCGTAAACATCGGCGGCGCACACGGTGAGCAACTTGCCGGCGTTGAGCACCCGGCCGCGCGCACGCAGCAGGGCGCCCTGCGCCGGTGCCACCAGCTTGAGGGTGGCGTCCACCGTGGCGTTGATCCAGCCCGGCGCGAGCAGGGAGCCGGCTGCGGCGACGGCGGCAAAGTCGGCCACTGCAAACACGGCCGTGGCTTGTAGCTGACCTGGCTTGAAGCAGAAGGCGTCGAGTACCGGTATCTCGACCTCCACCTCGCCGGGCGTGATGCGAGTGAAGGTCAGGCCCAGGGTGCGGGCCATGGGCATGGACAACACCATGCGTTCGAGCTGGCGCAGGTGTGGGTCGCTGGCGTTGCCAATGTCGGTGGTCATGCGCTGTTTTTCCTTGCAGGGGTAGGCTGGTGCGCGTGTTGATGTTTGCGTGGGAGCAGCTTAGCAAGCTTCGCGCTGAATGGGGCGTGCACCTGGCGCCGGCGCTGTCACCTGGGTGCCACGCCCGACCCTCACAGACAGGTCCTACATGCAGGCGGCCTGACGACCCGCAAGACCTGAGCTGTCGGCGTCCCTATAGTGATTTCATGGGCCGGGTGTGACTGGCCCTTGCATGGCCCGCTCGCCCTTTGTGGCTGCACTGGTTTGAAAAAAGGAGATTTTCATGATGTTCAAAACCTTTTCGCTTGTTGCGCTCCTGTCGGGCGCGGCGCTGGCGGCTTTTGGGCTGGCGCAGGCGCAGCCGAGCACCATGCCGGACAATGCGACGCAAGTACCGCCCGAAATGGGCGTCAAGCCCATGCTGCCCGGAGCCAGCGCACCGCTGCCCGCCGATCTCAAGCCGCGCGTGCGGCCAGAATTGAAACCCCGCATGAAGTCCGATGAGCTCAAGCCGGAAATGCGCTCCGAGCAGCGACCGGAAATGAGCCCCGGCCTCCAGCCCAACAGCCAAAAACCGCTGCGCACGGATGCGCCTACAAAACGTGCCAACTGATCGATACCCAGCCCGGCGGCAGTGGCAGCGCGTGAGCGCCCTGCTCCTGCCTTTGCTGTGTCTTGGCAGCGGTCATGCCGCGGCCCAGAGTGGCGCGCCCGTGCCAGAGCCGCGTATCAACCGGAACCCGGCTTTTCGGGACGGGCTGCCTCCCGCGCCCCAACCGTCAGCCAGCCCGCGCGTGACCTTGCCGCCAGCAACGGGCCCGTGTGATCCGCGGAACTCCACCTCAAGGCCGGTGCAGCCGCCGGCCAGCATCGACGACCGCAGTGTGATGCCAAGCGAATCGCGCGCACCTGGAGCGCTCTCGCCGCAGGCTTCAGGCGCAGCCGCTGCGGGCTGCAACTGATCTGGGGCCTGCGTACCTTTTATTGAATAAAACCCATGCCCCGTGATTCCCGGACTTCGGGTTTGATCCGGTGCTCGGCTTCAAGCTGGCTCAGGAACTCCTCCACCGTGAACTCCGCCGCAAGAATATCGGTCTGCCGCTTGACCGCCGCAAAGTCGCCGGGGCACAGTTGCTCCAGCCGTGCCAGCCGCTCCCGAACGGCGCCAGTCAGGCTGGCGGCGTCGCCCGCCAGGGCTTCGGTGACAAACATTGTTTCGCGCTGCGCCGTCGTCAGGGGCATGAATTTGATCTTGAAGGTGAAGCGCCGCAGCGCGGCCTGGTCCAGACTTTCCAGCAGGTTGGTGGTGCAGACAAAAATGCCGTTGAACCGCTCCATGCCCTGCAGCATCTCGTTGACCTCGGTCACCTCGTAGGTTCGCTGGGCGCCGCGCCGGTCCTGCAGGAAGCTGTCGGCCTCGTCAAGCAGCAGCACCGCTTTCTCGGCTTCGGCTTCGGCAAACATGGCCGCCATGTTCTGCTCGGTCTCGCCCACATATTTGCTCATCAGGTCGCTGGCCTGTTTGATGATCAGCGGGCGTTCGAGCGCTTTGGCGATGTGTTCGGCCAGCGCGGTTTTGCCGGTGCCCGGCGCGCCATAAAAACACAGGCTGCCGTGGCCGCGGCTTTTCAGTGCCTCGACAATACGCGGCACGTCAAAACGCGACTCGATGTTGAGCATGGACAAATCGTAAGTGGTGACGCTGCGTCGCCCGGAGGCGTCGGCCTTGTTGCCGAGTGCGAGGTCGGCATTTTTAAGCTGCCGCTCGATCAGCGACTCCATCAGCGCCGTATGCCCGCCGCCGAGGATGGTCTGTATACCCGCGCCATCGGTGTCCTGGCCGGGCTCGCTGGCCAGCTTGGCAAAACGCACGGCGGTCCGGATTTGCGCCGGCGTCAGCCCCTTGCGAGCGGTGAGCCGCGCCACAAAACCGTCGCTGACCGGCACACCTTCGAGGGTCTTGCGCACCAGACCTTCGCGCGCGCCCGGCGGCGGTGACTTGAGCTCCAGGTGGTAGGCGAAACGGCGCCGGAAAGCCGGGTCGATCTGCTCGATGCGGTTGGTCACCCACAAGGTCGGCACCGTGTTTGACTCAAGGATCTGGTTGACCCAGGCCTTGCCGCTGACCGAGCCGGTGGCCGGCGCCATCAATTGGTCCGAGCGCGCCATCAGTTGAGCGGCCTCGCTGGAGATCGCCGGAAACACGTCCTCGACCTCGTCAAACAGCAGCGCTGCGTGGGCGCTGCCCTTGAGGAAGACCTGGGCAATCTGCAGCGATCGGTAGCGGTCACGCCCGCTCAGCGAGTTGCCGTCGCGGTCGGCGTACTCCACCTCGAACAGGTCCAGCCCCGCGGCCTGCGCCACCACCTTGGCCAGCTCGGTCTTGCCGGTGCCGGGCGGGCCGTACAGCAACACATTGACGCCGAGTTCCTTGCCGGCCACCGCATTCCGCAGCAGCGACACCATCACCTGTGCATCTTCCTGGGCGAACGAAAAATCGGCCAGCCCCAGGCTGCTGCGGTCCACCGGCCGGGTGAACACGGCCATCAGCTCGGTCTGGTCGCGGTATTCACGCATCAGCACTGGCGGCAGCTTCTCGCTGACCTTCATCAGATCGGCCAGGTCGGTGATGTTGTGCTCGGAGATCAGGTTCTCGACCATGCCGATGCGCTCCAGCCGCGAGCCGGCGCGCAATGCCTCTGCCACCTCGCCGGCCTTGACGCCCGCTACCTCGGCGATCGCGGCATAAGCTTCAGGCGCATTGTTGACCTTGAACTCGACCAGCAGCGAGCGCAGGTCGCGTTGGTAACGCGCCAGCGTGCCATACAGCAGCAGCGCGCGTTCGGCCCGGTTGAGCTGCAGCAGCTTGGCCAGTGCATCGATGTTTTTTTCGACCAGCGTGGACTGCTTTTTCAGCGCGTGGGTCAGCCAGTCGCCGGTGGCGCTGAGTACCGACAGCAGATCCTTGGGCTGGTCTTTGGCGTGTTCGTCGAGGTAGAAAAACAGCGTGCCCTCTTCGTAGGGGCCGCGCCAAGCGCCGTGGCGGCTCAGGAAAGCGGTGTCGCTCAGGGCTTCGTGATCGCGCCAGAACTCGTTGTCGCGGCAGCGGCGGCCCAGGAATTCGCGCAGGCGCTGCAGCGCCGGCAGGGGCCAGACCAGGTGCCGGCCCGACAACGACAGCAGGCTGTTGAGGTCACGCCGCACATTGAACTTGGCGCCCTGGCGTGCGGCCAGCGTCAGTACAAAATGCGAACACATCAAGTCCAGCACCGGCGCATCCTTCAGGCCTGGGGAAAGCAGCAGCTGACCGTGTTTGTCGGCACCCAAACGCTTGCTCATCGATGGACCTCCGGCGTTGGAAAGAAAAATTTTGCGCCTCTGGCGCGGGCGATACCTCACCATAACGCAGCTTGCCGAGTCGGGGAAGACAGCGGCGAAATTCCCCCGTGTGGATTGCGCCACAAAACCCGCCACAATCGGTGCTCCCGCAAAAATGCCGTGACAGCCCCACCCGCCAGGAGCACCATGCTTGGATTTGCCGATATTGAAGCCGCCGCCCTGCGGCTGCAGGGCCAGTTGCTCGATACGCCCTGTGTCGCGTCGAAGACCTTGTCGCAGATCACGGGTGCAGACGTCTACCTCAAGTTCGAGAACCTGCAGTACACCGCCTCTTTCAAAGAGCGCGGCGCCTGCAACAAGCTGGTGCAACTGACGGTCGACGAGCAGCGCCGCGGCGTGATTGCCATGAGTGCTGGCAACCATGCCCAGGGCGTGGCCTACCACGCGCAGCGCTTGGGTCTGCGGGCGGTGATCGTGATGCCGCGCTTCACGCCTGGCGTGAAGATTGACCGCACCCGAGGCTTTGGCGCGGAAGTGGTGCTGCACGGCGACACGCTCGAAGAATCGCGCAGCCACGCGCTGGCGCTGGCGCAGCGTGAAGGCCTGGTGTTTGTCCACCCTTATGACGATGAAGCCATCATTGCAGGTCAAGGCACGGTGGGGCTGGAAATGCTGCGCGCCGTCCCGGAGCTCGACATGCTGGTGGTGGCAGTCGGCGGCGGCGGCCTGATTGCCGGCATGGCTACGGCGGCCAGGGCGATCAAACCCGGTATCGGCATCATCGGCGTGCAGACCTCGCGTTTTCCGGCCATGGTCAACGCCATCAAGGGCACGCAACACCCGCAGGGCAGCAGCACGATTGCCGAAGGCATTGCTGTCGGTACGCCGGGCGTCCTGCCGCAGGCCATCATCGCGCGGCTGGTGGACGATCTGGTGCTGGTGGATGAAGGTGACATCGAACAGGCCATGGTGATGCTGCTGGAGATTGAAAAAACCCTGGTCGAAGGCGCGGGCGCTGCCGGCCTTGCCGCACTGCTCAAGTACCCGGACCGTTTCCGGGGTAAAAAAGTTGGCCTGGTGCTGTGCGGCGGGAACATTGATCCGCTGTTGCTGGCAGCGATCATCGAGCGCGGCATGGTGCGTGCGGGCCGGCTGGCGCGCATCCGCGTCAGCGCGCGCGACGTTCCGGGTTCATTGGCCAAAATCACTGCCACGGTGGCCGGGGCGGGGGCGAACATCGACGAGGTGCATCACCAGCGCGCGTTCACCATGCTGTCGGCGCAGAACGTCGACATCGAACTGGTGATCCAGACGCGCGGGCGAGACCACATTGCACAGGTGCTCGCCGTGTTGAAAACGGCCGGCTTTGAAGCCGAGGAGCAACTATGAATACCCAAACCTTGCAGGCCGCGCTGCCTGAGTATTTTGCGCCCTGGGTCCAGTTGCTGGGGCTGCAGGTCGAGGCTTTTGACGGGCGGGGGGTGACTTTGCGCCTGCCGCAAAACCCGGCGTTGTCGCGTGCCGGTGACATGCTCTGCGGCCAGGCCATGATGGCCGCCGCCGACACGGCGATGGTGCTGGCGCTAATCAACCATTTCGGTAAATTCAGGCCTTGCACCACGGTACAGATGAACAGCAGCTTCCTCAAGCCGCTGTCGAATCAGGATGCGCTGATCGAAGCGCGTGTGATCCGTGCCGGCAAGTCGCTGGCCTTCGGCGAGATCGATATCCGCGGGGCTGATGATGGCAAGAGCGTGAGCCGCGCGAGCACCACCTACGCGTTGCTCTAGGGCCTGTTCACACTATTTATACAAGTACGAACGGGGTAAAAACAGCGCCAATCAAGGCGCGCGACGACACCCAGACCGGGTGTCTGGGTTAGGAGTGCAACGCTGAGTGGCGTTGTTTTCACCCCGTTCCCTCCGGGTTGCGGCCAAAAAGGCCATGCGCAGCGTTGCAAAGCCTTGCCGGGCGCCAGCCCGGCTGCATTTTGCGCCTCGCGCATGACCTTTTTGACTCGCAACGCATCTTGTATAAATAGTGTGAACAGGCCCTAGGCGCTACCTGAGGTGTTTGCTCATTTTTGCGGCGAACAGCTGCGGGATGCTGACGCTGCGGCGACCCGGCAGCAGCTCAAAACCTTCGCCGGCGCTGATGCTGCCCGGCGTCAAGACCGACAGGTAAAAACCGCAGAAACCGCTCTGCGCCATCAGTCTTGAGGCCCGCGCAAAGCCCATGGCGGCATTGAATTTGTAGCAGGGCTCGCGCGGCATGCGCACCTGCAACTCGCAGTGGGGAAACCTCAGCACGTCGCCGGCCCATACATCCCTTTCCACCAGGCCTTGCAGGGTCAGGTTTTCACCGAGGCTGCCATGCGGCAGGCTGTCATCAATCAGGCCCAGGCCCTGTTCCCGCCGCGCGGCTTGCCAGAACGGATAGTGTTCCGCCGGATAGGCATACACGGCTTTTTCAAGTCCGCCATGGATGGACAGGTCGGCCTGTTCGTCACCCCGCAGGCCCAGCGGAGACACCGGCACCGCCTCATTCACGGGCCGCTTGACCATGCCCGTCAAGACACTTCGCCCGCCGATGGGGATGCGACGGGCCACACCGACCTGAGCCGACACCAGGCGGCGCGTCAGGCGCGACTGCGCTTCCAGCGAAATGCCGCCCCTTAGTTCCATCCGATCACTTCAAAACCTCTTTCCCCCAGGCAGCGTTGAACGAAATTGCGGTAGGTGCTGCTGGGCCGGTCGTTGCGAAAAGCCCCCTGTACCGCGCCGGCCGACCCGCCCACGGCGGCACCGGCTGCGCCTGCGCGCACCACACCCTCGCCGGCACGACCGGTGATCAGCGCACCGACCGCCGAGGCCACAGCGCCGGTGGCCGCACCCACACCGGCACCGCGGGCGACGGCACTGTTTTTTTCGTCGGGTGTCAGCCCGGCTGAAACCGCCCTGGCCATGCAGGCATCGGCTTCGGCGCGGCCCTGGGCATCGCCAACACGGTTCAGCGTCGCATTCGGGTAGAGAACGGGTCGGGCCGATGGGCTGTGGCTTCCGGTGCTGGCGCAGCCGGCCAAGCCGCTCAGCAGCAAGGCAGCAACGCAGGCAAAGCCTGGTTTTGCGAAGGAACGCATAGCTAACTCCCGAACCAAGGATGACTGTTGGCTGCCAGGGCAGGACAAATCAGCATGTTAGCGGGCAGCCCGGTCGAGCCCGCGTGTGAAAAGGTAAAATAGTGACGTTGTCCCGTTTTCAGGAACCCTTCACCATGTCCAGCCCAGAACAAACCACCAACGCAGCCCACAGCAGCCCGACGCCCACCCAGGAACAGGATGCCGTCGAAGCCATCGTGCCGCTGATGCCTCTGGTTTTACCGGCCGCCGGAGCTGTGTTGATGTTTCTGCTGGCTTTCATTGCCATCTACATGGCCTGATTGCCAACGCGACGCGACGGCCTTGGCCCTGCGCCCCAAACTGTACGGCATCAGGCGGCGGCGCCCTCAACTCGCACACCCGCTGATGGCTGGCCGTCCGGCACGCGGCTGACCATCCGTAGCCCCCGGTGACCCCCGGGGAAATTCTTGAAGTACCTGCTGAACAGGTTGCTGGCGCCTGCCAGCAAATAGCCGCAAGCACTGTCCAGCAAGCCGCTACCGCTTTTATCTCTAGGCGCTGCCTCGCCGCCGCTGCTGGCGTGCAGCGGCGATGGGCATCGCGAGCCCATTGCCATCGCCAGTGTCAGGGCTGCCGGAACCCGAGCGTTCGGAATGCATAACCCCATGCAGGTTTTGCATATCTTTTGGCTGTACCTTGGCGGTAACTTTCTCCGATCTTCTTAAAATGAATTTACCGTGGCACTCTGCAGGCCCTTGTAGACAAGGCATCACCGGCATTTTCGAAGCAGTCTTCAGCGCCATTCCGACAGGCGACCCGATGCAGCCGTTTACGGCTGCTCGACCATCAGGCGGTTGTCGAAATCACGCTTTTTAACTTTGGAGCTTCTGATGAACCACCCCGCGATGCAAGGGCTGAACCTGAACACGCCCAGCTACGTCAAACACGCCCGACTGATTGCCTGGGTTGCCGACATGGCGGCCCTGTGCAAACCCGACACCATCTACTGGTGTGACGGCAGCGACGCCGAATACCAGCGCCTGTGCCAGCAACTGGTGGACGCCGGCACCTTCAAAAAACTCAACGAAGCCAATCGCCCGAACAGTTTCCTGGCCAACTCTGACCCCAGCGATGTGGCCCGGGTGGAAGACCGCACATTCATTTGCTCTCAGAACAAGGAAGATGCCGGCCCCACCAACAACTGGATGGCCCCGACCGAGATGCGCGCGACCTTGCAGCCGTTGTTTGATGGCTGCATGAAGGGCAGAACCATGTATGTGGTGCCGTTTTCCATGGGGCCGCTGGGCTCACCCATCGCACACATCGGCATTGAGCTGTCCGACAGCCCTTATGTCGGCGTCAACATGAAGATCATGACGCGCATGGGCCGTGCCGTGTTTGATGTGCTCGGTGACAACGGCGAGTTTGTCCCCTGCGTGCACACCGTGGGCGCGCCGCTGGCCGAAGGCCAGAAGGACGTCACGTGGCCGTGCAACAAGACCAAATACATCGTTCACTACCCAGAAACGCGCGAAATCTGGTCTTATGGTTCCGGCTACGGCGGCAACGCGCTGCTGGGCAAGAAGTGTTTCGCGCTGCGTATTGCGTCGAACATGGGCCGGGACGAAGGCTGGCTGGCTGAACACATGTTGATCCTCGGCGTCACCTCGCCCGAGGGCAAGAAGTACCATGTGGCGGCGGCCTTCCCCTCGGCCTGTGGCAAGACCAACTTCTCGATGCTGGTGCCACCGGCCGGCTTCGAAGGCTGGAAGGTCACGACCATCGGCGACGACATCGCCTGGATCAAGCCGGGCAAGGACGGGCGGCTGTACGCCATCAATCCAGAAGCCGGCTATTTCGGCGTGGCGCCTGGCACCAACATGCTGACCAACCCCAACTGCTTGCGCAGCCTGGAGCATGACGTGATTTTCACCAACGTCGGCCTGACCGATGACGGCGACGTCTGGTGGGAAGGCATGGAGCAGGACACACCGGGCAAGGCCTTGCCCGCGCACCTGATCGACTGGCAGGGCAAGGACTGGACACCGCAGATCGCGAAGGAAACCGGCGCCAAGGCGGCACACCCGAACTCGCGTTTCACCGTCGCCGCCACCAACAACCCGGCACTCGATCCGGCATGGGACGACCCGGCCGGTGTGGCGATTGACGCCTTCATCTTTGGCGGGCGCCGTTCCAACACCGTACCGCTGGTGACCGAAGGCCGTAACTGGGTCGAAGGGGTTTACGCGGCCGCGACCATGGGTTCGGAAACCACTGCCGCCATCACCGGTCAGGTCGGTGTGGTGCGCCGTGACCCGTTTGCCATGATTGCGTTTGCCGGCTACAACATGGCGGACTACTTCCAGCACTGGCTCAATGTCGGCAAGAAGCTCGAAGCCTCTGGCGCCACACCGCCGAAAATTTTCACCGCCAACTGGTTCCGCAAGGGCGCCGACGGCAAGTTCGCCTGGCCAGGCTATGGCGAGAACATGCGCGTGCTCAAGTGGATGATCGACCGTATCGAAGGCAAGGGCCAGGGCGTGGACCACTTTACCGGCGTCAGCCCGCGTTACGAAGACATCAACTGGGCGGGTCTGGATTTCAGCGCCCAGCAGTTCGACACTGTCACCAGCATGGACAAAGGGGCCTGGCTCAAGGAACTGGAATTGCACGCCGAACTTTTCAAGCAACTCGAACATCACCTGCCGAAAGAGCTGGAGGAGACCAAAGCCGCGATTGAGCGCCGACTGGCTGCCTGACCGGTAACCAGAAAGAGTTTCGGCGGGGTGCACGATCTGCGCCCCACCAAGCACATCACCGGCAAGCCGCCGGCATGTAAAAAGCCACCTGACCAGGTGGCTTTTTTTCGCTCATCGGCTCCCGCCCTGAGCCGCCGCCGACCCGCTCACCGTCGACCTGCAGTGCCGTCACTGGCTTGAATCAACCCAGGTACTGACAACACCTCAACCCGGTATCGACTGACCCGGATGATTTCTTTCCGCTCCAGTTCGGAAAGGTGGCTGGCATCTCTGATGCCCCGGCCACGGACACCAGATGCATGACAAAAAGCCACCGAACCGGTGGCTTTTGCATGGTTTTCTCAGCGCGACCTTGGCTGGGCTTAGAGGTAATAGCGCTGAAAGGCGCGCAGTTCGTGACCGCCGAGGCGAGCGGCGCGGGGGGTCAGGCCAGCGGCTGGCACATCGGCTTCGGGTGCTTTGACGACAGCAGGCGCTTCGTCGGTCGCAACTTCCTGGCGAGCCATCGCAATACGCAGGTCGGCCATCACGCGGGGATCGGTTTTGGCGGCTTCCCACAGACGGATGTCAGCTCTGGCCTGGGCCAGGGTTTGCGACCAGGCATCCAGCGCAGCGACTGTGCGGGCTGCCAGATTGCGCGCCGTGCCAGCAAGCAGAGCGAGGCCGGAAAAGGCCACCGCCCACAGCGCCATCCAGATCACCAGCAGATGGCCTTCGGCGACGCTGTCCGTCACCTGATAGGCAACGACCATGATGGAAGCGACGATGGCTGACAGCAGCAGGGTCGCCAGGCCGCGCGTACCCGAGAAGCCTTGACGCAGCTGGCCGGCAGCGTGTATTGCCGACTCAACCCGGGCGGCGCCGGTGTGCTCAGTGGAGTACTTGGTGTTGACGAAGCTGGTCATGGTGGTTCCCCTTGATGAGTGCCCACCGGAATTGGTTGGGGCACACGCAGATATTAGGGTTATCACGGATGTTGTTCAACTTTATCTTTATGATATTCGTCATTCACAATGGTAATAATAGAATGTCCATCGAATGCCATGAACCAGCCCAATTTCCGCACCCTGGACTTGAACCTGTTGCGCGTTTTCGACGAGGTGATGGCCGAGCGCAGCCTGACGCGCGCCGCGCGCAACCTGTCGCTGACCCAGCCTGCCGTCAGCAATGCCCTGCGCCGTTTGCGAGAGACCTTGGGCGACGAGCTGGTGCAGCGCAGCGGCCACGGCATGGCGCCCACACCGCGCGCGCTGGCGATCTGGCCGGCGGTGCGTGACTCGCTGCAACAGTTGCAGGAGTCACTGGCACCCAACGAGTTCGAGCCGGCCACAGCGAACACCACCTTCGTAGTGGCCATGGCCGACGCCACCGCCGCTGAACTGATCCCGGGGCTGGTCGATACGCTTGAGCTGGAAGCGCCGGGGGTGTCGGTGCGGGTGGTGCCGCTGACAACGCGTGACCCGCGGCGCATGCTTGACGAGGAAAGCTGTGACCTGGCCGTGGGTTATTTCCCGTCGGTGCTGGCCGACCTGACGGCACGCGCGCAAAGCGGCGAACCGATACCCTTCATGCACAAGCGCCTGTACGACGGCGAATATGTGTGTGTGATGCGCAGGGAGCATCCGCTGGCCAGCGGGCCCTTGACGCTGAACCGTTTCTGCGCTGCGCGCCACATGCTCGTGAGTTTCTCCGGTCGACCCTTCGGTTTCATTGACGAATCGCTGGCCTCGCTGGGCCGCGAGCGGCAGGTAGTGCTCACTGTCAATCAGTTTTTTACGGCGGGGCGGGTGGTGGCCAACTCGAATCTGCTGACGGTGTTACCGCGCCACTTTGTCGGCGTGACAGGCATTGCCGACCAGCTGGTGCTGCGACCGTTGCCTTTTGACGTGTCACCGGTGCATGTGGACGCGGTCTGGCACCGGCGCTCGCAGCAGCGCAGCGCGCATAGCTGGCTGCGCAAGGCCCTGGAGCGGGCAGCGGATAAAGTCTTCACGTCTTGAGCCGGTGCCGCCAAAACGCTTGCGGCCACCCAACAAAGATGGACCAAGATTGGCTGCAGTCCCGCGCGGCCGTGACCAGAGCCGCAAGGCAAAAAGGCTTCAAAACCGAAGTCTTGAAGCCTTTTGAGCCAGCTTCAGCCAAAGGCTGAAGTGCCGCAGTGCAAGGGTTTAGTAGCCGCCGCGTCCACCACCACCGCCGCCGCCGGAACGGCCACCGCCGCTACCGCCGCCGCCGTAAGGACTGCGGAAACCGCCGTCGCTGCCGCCACCGCCGGAACGACCACCACCACCGCCACCGCCGTATCCACCGCCGCCGCCACCACCGTAGCCGCCACCACCGCCACCGCCGAAGCCGCCGCTGCGTGGGGGACGTGCTTCCATCGGGCGTGCCTCGTTAACGACCACGCTGCGGCCGCCCAGAGGCTGACCATTCATGCCGGCAATCGCGGCTTGCGCTTCGGCATCGCTGCCCATTTCGACAAAACCAAAGCCTTTGGAGCGACCGGTGTCGCGTTCCATCATGACTTTGGCGCTGGTGACAGCGCCAAATTGGCCAAAAGATTGTTGCAGGTCTTCGTCGCGAACCGAGTACGGCAGATTGCCGACGTAAAGTTTGTTGCCCATGAAGGGACTCCTCTAAAACACAATAACAAAAGCGATGGGGTCCCGAAAGCACAACAAATCTTGAAACATACCGCTGTAGCGCGCGAAACTGACCGATCACCCAACCTGTGTGGATGAAATCCACACGCGAATATTATGCGTCAGACACAAATAAAACAAGCCAGCATCGTTTCTGCCTGGATTCGACAAACCCGCGCCAACAGTGCCTTGGCAGCCGGTTTCGTCCTCGAAGGCTCATCTGGCGCGCTTCTATGCGCGGGGCATCTGGTTTGATCCCGCAATTTTTGGTTCAAGAAACATCGATTTTTCGCCAAATCCCAAATAAGTTTGCGCCTACTTGCAAGGAGAGGCTTGATGGGGAACCTATTTCGAGACACCCTATCACCAGGCGCGCAGACTTACCTTTGCATACAAAACTAGCCGCGGTCGCGGGCCATGCTTGACCGAGCGCTGGCGCGACGCGGGAGGCAAGCGTTTCCCTATTTTCGCCGCTGAGCAACAGTGGCCGGAGGTCGGTCGCCTTCTCCAGTGCCTTCGCGCCAATGGTGCATGGCCTGACGCATGGTCAGCATCTGGTTTTCAAACTTCGGGCATGCCTTGCAAGCCATCAGGTGCAAGCGCAGCGCGACGGTATCGGGCAGATTCAGGGCGCGGTCTTCCCGAGCGACCAGCAGGGCCGCCGCCTGCTTGCAGGTCCGCCTCAAGAGCGTGAATTTCATTGCGGGACCTCAGCTAACGTGTTTGCCAAACCAGTTGATGGTGAGGCATTCGCGCAAACGAAGGCGCGCGCGGTGAAGTTGAACATATAGATTAGTCGGCGTGAGTGCCAGTTCCTTACAGACCTCGTCGCAGGAAAGCTCCAGCCACTCGCGCATCAGGAACAAGCGGCCCAGCGCCGGGGGCAGGCGCTCCACGCAGGCGTCCAACACCTGAAAAAACTGGCGTTGCTGCAGAGTCTGGTGCGGGTCGCCCCAATCGCTTGGGGGGCTGGCAAAGTGGCCATCGGCCTTGAAGGCCAGCTTGTCGAGCTCATCGGCTTCGTCGTCGCTACCGGGGTCAGGGGCGGACACTTCTCGCGAGTTGCTACGGATCAGGTCGATGACCTTGTGTTTGAGGATGCCGACCAGCCAGGTCTTGAGCTGGGAACGGTTACCGAAGGACTGGGGTTTGGACAAGGCTGCCAGCAGGGTCTCCGAAACGGCATCTTCCGCCCAGGCGTCGTTGCGCAGTTGCAGACGCGCAAAACGCATGAGGTACACACGGTGCTCCACCAGTTGTTCTTCAAATGTTGGCATGGGGCGCAGTCTAGCCTAGCGCAGAGCGCGGCGCATCCATATACTGAATACCAGGAGCGGACGGAACTTTGATCTCCTGTTCGGACTCACTTGCGGGTAACAGCAACAGCCGTCGCTACCGGATCACTCAGGAAGACACCATGAACCCTTTGCATCGCGTTTTCAGTTTCAGAGCTGGCGGCCCGGCCACCGTGTGGTTTGTTATCGCAATGGCTGGCGCTGCCTGCCTGGGCGCGATCCCGGCTCGAGCGCAAACACCCGCTGCCGCAGCTGCTGCCGTGACCACGCCTGCCATCAGTGGCAAAACCACAGACGGCAAGCCGTTTGCGCTGTCGTCGCTCAAAGGCAAGGTGGTGCTGGTGCTGTACTGGTCCACCGGCTGCGCTGTATGCCGCGACAAAATGCCCGAGTTGCGTACCAACTACGAGGGCTGGGCCGGCAAGCCGTTCGAGCTGGTGGCGGTCGCGACCGACAAACGCGTGCAGGATGTGGTGGACTATGAACGCATTATTTCCCGCATTGTGCCGACCAAACAGCAGTTTGTGCAGCTCTGGATGGGTGACAGCAGCTACCGCGACAACCTGGGCGCCCATGCGCAGTTGCCAGCGGGCTACCTGATCGACAAGTCCGGCAAAATTGTGGAGCGTTATGTGGGCCGCATCCCGCCTGAAGCCTGGGACCGGATTGCCGACTTGCTCTGAGCTGCGGGCACGCACCGCTTGGCTGGCCGAAAATATTTTTGTAAGAAAACCGGCATGGGCCGGACTAAGCTTTAACCAGGCAGACATGTCCTCTGCTGGTTGAGTTTTCAACTTGCGTCAACCCACTGGAGATTTCAAATGAACCAACGTGCCCTGATTGCTGCAGCTGCAGCTTCCCTGCTGTCCACCCTGCTGGTTGCAACGCCCGCCCTTGCCCAGGAAAAAGAAAAATGCTACGGCATCGCCAAGGCCGGCCAGAACGATTGCGCCAACCTCGCAGGTACGCATTCCTGCGCCGGGCAGTCCAAGGTCAGCGACGATGCCGGCGAGTGGAAGTATGTTGCCAAAGGCACTTGCGCCGGCCTGAAAGGCATGACCGCCGACCAGGCCAAGATGAAGGTTAAAAAGAGCTGATGACTTCTTGTCTGAAGTGATTGCGTCAGGCGTCGGGCGTTTGAGGTGAGCCGCGTCGCCTCGCCCACAGTCCCCCGGCCGGTATCCACGGGTATCGGCTGGCGGCATCCGCACTATGCGGAGCTGCTGGCCACCCGACCGCCCCTGGACTTCCTGGAGGTCCACTCGGAAAACTTTTTTGCAGAAGGCGGCGCGGCCTTGGCCGTGTTGCAGCAGGCCCGCGCCAGCTACCCCGTCAGCTTGCATGGGGTGGGACTGGCGCTCGGATCGGCACTTGGCGTTGATCTGTGGCATCTGGACCAGTTGGCGCGCCTGGTTGACTGCATTGAACCCGTGCGTGTCAGTGATCACGCCTGTTTTGCGCGCGGGACTGTCAACGGCAAGCTGGTGCATGCAGGCGACCTACTGCCGATCCCTTTCAACGACGAGTCGCTCGATGTGCTCTGTGCCAACGTGCAGCAGGTGCAGGAGCGGCTCGAGCGGCCGTTGATGGTCGAGAACCTGTCGGCCTACCTCACGTTGGTCGGCAGTGACCGCAGTGAAACTGAATTTTTGACCGCGTTGACGCGGCGCACGGGTTGCCAGTTGCTGGTGGACGTGAACAACATCTACGTCAATGCGCTGAACGCGCGCATGCCGGGTGAGCAAGCGGGCGACCCGGTCGGCATCTGCCAGGCCTGGCTCGACCAGATTCCGCCCGACGTGGTGGGCGAGATCCACCTGGCCGGGCATTGCGTGATGGACGATATCGTGATTGATGACCACGGCAGCCGCGTGACGGCCGATGTCTGGCGGGTGTATCGGCATGCCATCAACCGCTTCGGCGCCGTGCCGTCGTTGATTGAATGGGACACCGCCGTCCCGCCCTTGTCGGTGCTGCTGGACGAGGCGCAGCAGGCCCGCGCGCTGGCGGTGCCGCATGGTGTGCAACCGGCGTTGCTCCGGTGAGCCGCTCGCCCAGCCTGGCCGCAGCGCAACAGGCTTTGCTGCAGGCCTTGTACCTGCCGCGCCAAACAGACGCTATGAAATGTATAGCTGCTCACGCACAGGGGGCAGGGGCTGGAGGCCAAAATCGTCTTGAACGCGGGCTGCAAGCCTACCGCAGCAACGGCCAGACATTGGCGCCGCGCGTGCTGGCGGCGGCGTATCCCGTGGTGGCACAGCTGATGGGGGCGGAAAACTTTGATGCCTTGTCGCGCCACTTCTGGCAAAGCCACGCGCCGGACTGTGGCGATCTGGCCCAGTGGGGTGGAGAATTCGCGGCCTTTCTCGCAGCGCTGCAAGATCTGGTCGGCGAAGAACCTTACCTGCCTGATGTGGCGCGTGTCGAATGGGCCCTGCATGCCTCGGCCACGGCGGCCGATGGCCAGGCAGACATGGCATCGTTCGCCTTGCTCGAAAGCCATGAACCCTCCACATTCACCTTGTTGCTCAGCGCGGGTGCTGCTGGTGTGGCCAGCCGCTTCCCCGTGGTCAGCATCGCCCAAGCCCACCTGACGGGTGAGCCCAGCTTGCAGCAGGCTGGCGAGCGTTTGCGAGGCCAGGTGCAGGAGGCGGCCCTGGTCTGGCGGCAGGGTTTGAAACCCTCGTTGCGCCACGCGCAGCCTGGCGAGCTTCTTTTTATCGCGGCGCTGCAAGAAAAACGCTCGCTGGCCGCTGCATTGGCAGCCGCGCCCGCGTTTGATTTCAATCCATGGCTGGTGCCGGCTGTACAAACCGGCTTGTTGCTGGGTGCACGTGCCCTGTGACTGAATTCAAAAGGACAAAAATGACCACCACCGCTACCGCCGCCCTGCAAAAAGTGCTGCGACTCTGGGCGCGCCTGAGCAGCGCGCTCGACAGCTTGCAACCCGCCGCTGCGCTGGCAGCACGTATTTATGTGGGCCAGGTGTTCTTTCTGTCCGGGCTCACCAAGCTGCGTGACTGGGACATCACCGTGGCGCTTTTCACCGACGAATACAAGGTGCCGCTGCTGCCGCCGGCGCTGGCTGCTTTTATGGGCACGGCGGGTGAGCTGGTGCTGCCGGTGTTGCTGGTGCTGGGCCTGGCCGGGCGCTTTTCCGCGCTGGGGCTGTTTGTGGTGAACGCAGTCGCCGTGATCTCGCTCAGCGAGATCGCGCCGGCGGCTTTGCAACAGCACATCTTCTGGGGCGCCCTGCTGGCCGGGTTGGCGATCTACGGTCCGGGCGCCTGGTCGATGGACCGCTGGCTGGCGCCGCGCATCATGCGCGGCTGACAAGAAAATTCAGACCAAATCGGCTTCCGGCGCACGTCCAACATGCGTGACCAGCTATTAATTCAGGAGCATGTTTCGCTTCCGAACGAGAACGATCACCAGTTGACTTCGCGGTCCGGCGTCGAACCGATGCGGTGAATCGACAGGTCGGCGCCTTCGTATTCTTCTTCCTGGCTCATGCGCAGCCCGATGGTCGCCTTGATCAGGCCATAGACCGCACAACCCGCCAGCAGTGCCCAGACGATGCCCATGGCCGTGCCGATGAGTTGCGCGCCCAGGCTGACGCCGCCCAGTCCGCCCAGCGCCTTGCTGCCGAAAATGCCGCAGGCGATGCCGCCCCAGGCACCGCACAGGCCGTGCAGCGGCCAGACACCGAGCACGTCGTCAATCTTCCAGCGGTTCTGCGTCAGGGTGAACATCAGCACAAACACTGCGCCGGCTACAGCGCCGGTGACCAGCGCGCCCAGCGGGTGCATCAGGTCCGAGCCGGCGCACACGGCGACCAGCCCGGCCAGCGGGCCGTTGTGCACAAAGCCCGGATCATTTTTACCCAGCGCAAGCGCGGCCAGCGTGCCCCCGACCATGGCCATCAGCGAGTTCACGGCGACCAGGCCGGAGATCTTGTCGATGGTCTGCGCGCTCATGACATTGAAGCCGAACCAGCCGACCGTCAAAATCCAGGCGCCCAGCGCGAGGAAGGGAATGCTCGACGGCGGGTGCGCCGAGATGCCGCCATCCTTGCGATAACGGTTGCTGCGTGCGCCCAGCAAAATCACTGCCGGCAGCGCCAGCCAGCCGCCGACCGCGTGGACCACGATGGAGCCGGCGAAGTCGTGAAATTCGGCGCCGGTGAAGTCCTTGATCCAGGCCTGCACGCCAAAACGCTGGTTCCAGACCACGCCTTCAAACAGCGGGTAAACCAGACCGACAATCACTGCAGTGGCCAGCAACTGCGGGTAAAACCGCGCGCGTTCGGCAATGCCGCCGGAGATGATGGCCGGGATCGCCGCAGCAAACGTCAGCAGAAAGAAAAACTTGACCAGCTCGTAGCCGTTTTTGGCGGCCAGTTGTTCGGCGCCGACAAAAAAACTGGTGCCGTAGGCCACGCCGTAACCGACGATGAAATACACCACGGTGGACACCGAAAAATCCACCAGGATCTTGACCAGCGCATTCACCTGGTTTTTCTTGCGGACTGTTCCCAGCTCCAGAAATGCAAAACCGGCATGCATGGCCAAAACCATGATGCCACCCAACAAAATGAACAAGGCGTCCGAGCCCTGTTTTAGTGCGTCCATAAGACCCTCGTGAATGGTTTGTACGTTTTCAGTGCGAAAAGAGGTTGTGAAAATGAAAAGCACCAAAATCAAGCAATATCTGCGCCAGATGAGTGCGCACCAATCTGGGCATAGACTGGGCGCGGGAAAAGGGGGCAGGTCTACAATCGGGCTTGTCATTGGGGAGTAGCCACCCTTTCAATTCTGAAAGGGGCTTGCGTCAACAGACTTGTCCGGTTCCGGACATGGCGCCAGCAGTCCAAGAGCTTCAACAGGCTCTCGACCCCGCGAGACCTTTGACTGCACAGCTCCTGCTCAAGGCCGGGGATGCTGTGCAGTCAAGGGTTTTCGGCCGGAGTCTCATTTCATGGAAGCTTTCCTCATCTCCACCGGCATCGTCGCCCTCGCCGAAATGGGCGACAAGACGCAATTGCTCGCCCTCGTCCTCGCTGCCCGTTTTCGCAAGCCCTGGCCCATCGTGGCCGGTATTTTTGTAGCCACGCTGGCCAACCATGCGCTGGCCGGCGCGCTGGGCGCCTGGCTCACCACCGTGGTCGGGCCGCAAATGTTGCGCTACATCCTGGGCGCGTCTTTTCTGGCCATGGCGGTGTGGATGCTGATTCCCGACAAGCTGGATAACGGCGAGGATGACACGCCACCGCGATTTGGTGTTTTCGCGACCACCGTGCTGGTGTTTTTCCTGGCCGAGATGGGCGACAAGACGCAGATCGCCACGGTGATGCTGGCGGCACGCTACGACGCCATGGTCGCCGTGGTGGCCGGCACCACGCTCGGCATGATGCTAGCCAACGCACCCGTGGTCTGGCTCGGCGAACGTGTCACGCGCCTGGTACCTCTGCGTGTGGTGCACGTCGTGTCGGCGCTGATTTTTGCGGGGCTTGGTCTGGCGGCCTTGTTGATCAGGGCCTGATCAACAAGGCCTTCTCCCCGCAGGCAGTGGCCGCAGGCGCAGTGAAAAGCCTGGGGGTATACTTGCATCAGCGCCGATTTGCCAGCTTGCGGGCGCTTAAAAAGTACAGCTAAAGACGACATCCACGACCCGGACTCGCTTTTAGCGATGCCGGGTTTTTTGTTTTGTGGGGCTTTCCTTGACGCTTGTTGCCACGCCGCAGTCCATGCATTTTGCCGACGCCTTGCCGCTGCAGAGCGGCGCGTCCATCCGTGCCTACGACCTGAGTTACGAGACCTACGGCACGCTCAACGCGGATAAATCCAATGCCGTGCTGATCTGCCACGCGCTCAATGCGTCGCACCACGTGGCCGGTGTGTATCTGGATGAGCAGGGTGTGGAAGTGCCCAAGTCCGAAGGTTGGTGGGACACCATGATCGGGCCCGGCAAGCCGGTGGACACGGAAAAGTTTTTTGTCGTTGGCGTGAACAACCTCGGCTCCTGCTTTGGCTCGACCGGCCCGATGCAGGTCCATCCCGACACCGGCGCAGTCTACGGCGCCGACTTCCCGGTCGTGACGGTGCAGGACTGGGTCGACGCGCAGGCCCGGCTGCTCGACGCACTGGGCATCCAGACACTGGCAGCGGTCATGGGCGGCAGCTTGGGCGGCATGCAGGCCCTGAGCTGGACCTTGCAGTACCCGGACCGGGTGCGCCACGCGGTGGTGGTGGCCAGCGCACCCAACCTGACGGCTGAAAACATCGCCTTCAACGAGGTGGCGCGGCGCGCCATCGTGACCGACCCGGACTTCCACGGCGGCCACTACGGCCGGCACGGCGTGTTGCCGCAGCGCGGCCTGCGCATCGCCCGCATGATCGGGCACATCACCTACCTCAGTGACGACGTGATGAACGAAAAGTTTGGACGGCAGTTGCGTGAGGCGGTCGTGGGCCATGACAGCGGCTACAGGTTTTCCACGCAGGAGGTCGAGTTCCAGATCGAAAGTTATCTGCGTTACCAGGGTGACAAGTTCAGCGAGTACTTCGACGCGAACACCTATTTGCTGATCACGCGGGCGCTGGACTACTTCGATCCTGCCGCCGCCCACGGCGGCAACCTCACGCTGGCGCTGGCGCCGGCGCGCGCCAAATTCCTGCTGGTGAGTTTCACGACCGACTGGCGCTTTTCGCCGTCACGCAGCCGCGAGATCGTCAAGGCCCTGCTCGACAACCAGCGCGACGTGAGTTACGCCGAGATAAACGCGCCGCACGGTCACGATGCCTTTTTGCTCGACGACCCGCGTTATCTGGGTGTAGTGCGCTCCTATTTTGAGAGCAAGATGGCGCCATGCTGAATACCGATGCTCGACTTTCTGCTGACCAGTTGCTGATTGCCCGTCTGGTCCCGCCGGGCTCGCGTGTGCTGGACCTCGGCTGCGGCGACGGCGCTCTCCTGGACCATCTGGTGCGCGAACGCGGCTGCACCGGTTACGGTGTGGAGATAGATGACACCAATATCCAGGCCTGCGTGGCGCGCGGCGTCAACGTGATCCAGCTCAACCTCGACGAGGGCCTGGCGATGTTTGGCGATGCGAGTTTTGACGTGGTGCTGCAGATCGATACGCTGCAGCACCTGCGCAATGCCGAGGTCATGCTGCGCGAAACCGCGCGTGTAGGCCACACCGGCATCGTCGCCTTTCCCAATTTCGGGCACTGGCCAAACCGGCTGGCGGTTCTGCGCGGCCGCATGCCAGTGACCAAGGTGCTGCCCTACCAGTGGTATGACACACCCAACATCCGCGTCGGCACGCTGCAGGACTTTGCCGCACTGGCGCAGAAGAACCGCTTGAATATCCTCGATTCATTTGGCCTGCAGGACGGCAGGGAAGTTCGCTTCTGGCCGAACGCGCGCGCCAGCCGCGCGGTGTTCAAGTTTCAACACGGCTAGGCTTCCGGGCTTGCCGCAAGCCGCGCCGAGATGTTAGGATTTGGCCATCGGGATTTCAGCCTCCCGAATCCTCACAGATAGACGGTGTCCCGTCCAAGCGCTGGTCACACTCATTGGAGTATTCCGTGGACACCTCTCTCATTTCCGTTCCCCGCATCACCCCCGAAGAACTCGCTGCCCGCATGGGCCGCGCCGATGCGCCCTTGTTGCTCGACGTCCGGCGCGAGGGCAAATTTGCAGAAAGTCCGCGCATGCTCGCTGCAGCGCGGCGCTGTGCGCCTGAAGACGTGGCTGCGCTGGCCGCCGCCGGCCCAGCCCGCGAAGTGGTCGTGTATTGCGTCTATGGCCACAACGTCAGCGCGGATGCGACAGCGCTGCTGCGCGCCGCGGGCTGGGATGCGCGCGCGCTGGCGGGCGGCATCGAGGGCGGGGAAGACGGCGTGGACAGCGCCCAGGACATTGCCCAGTGGCGTTTGACGCCGCTGCCCACCCTGCGCAAGCGCGCCGACTGGGGCGTGACCGGCGAGCAGGCGTCGCGCTGGATCACCCGAGAGCGCCCCAAAATTGACCGCATTGCCTGCCCCTGGCTGATACGCCGGTTTATCGACCCGCGTGCCGAATTTTTTTACGTCCCGACGGCGCAGGTCTTCAGTGAAGCGGCGCGGCTGAAGGCGGTGGCCTATGACCTTCCGGGCGCACCGGTGACGCATGAGGGCGAATGGTGCAGCTTTGATGGTTTGCTTCGTGCGTTTGAGATTGAAGACCCGGCGGTAGACCGCCTGGCCCGCATTGTGCGCGGGGCCGATACCGACCGGCTGGCGCTGGAGCCGCAGTGTGCCGGCTTGCTGGCCTTCTCGCTGGGTTTGTCCCGCTTGCACAAGGATGACCACGACATGCTGGAAGCCGCCATGCCGCTGTACGACGCGCTCTACGCCTGGTGCGCCAGCGAAGCACATGCCGTGTGGCAGGGCAAGGCACCCGAGCGGCATGACTGGAAGCCGGCATCCATGGCTGGCGCGGGCGCATGATGCGGGCGACCCCACGGCCGGAAGCGGTCAGTTTCGGCCAGGCCTTCCGCTTCTGGCTCAAACTCGGTTTCATCAGCTTCGGCGGGCCGGCCGGGCAGATCGCGATCATGCACCGCGAACTGGTGGAGCAAAAACGCTGGATCTCGGAGAAGCGGTTTCTGCATGCGCTCAATTACTGCATGTTGCTGCCCGGACCAGAAGCGCAGCAGCTCGCCACCTACATCGGCTGGCTGATGCACCGGACCTGGGGCGGGGTGGTGGCCGGCGTGCTGTTTGTGCTGCCTTCGCTGTTCATCCTGATCGCGCTGAGCTGGATCTATGTCGCCTTCGGCGATGTACCCCTGGTCGCCGGGATTTTTTATGGCATCAAGCCGGCGGTGGCGGCCATTGTGTTGCAGGCGGTCTACCGCATTGGCGGCAAATCATTGAAAAATCCGCGTGAAGCCCCTGTCCCGTGGATTGTTGCAGCTATCAGTTTCATAGCAATTGCGCTGCTGCATGTGCCTTTTCCGTGGGTCGTTCTGGGTGCGGCGCTGACGGGCTGGTTGTGCGCGCGTTTCGCGCCGGGACAGTTCACGAGCGGCGGACACACGTCGGCAGGCGGTACGCATGCGCCCGCTCTGATTGATGACGACACACCCACGCCGCTGCATGCGCGCTTCAAAAAATCGCGTTTGGCGGCGGTGCTGGCCACAGGCGCTGTGCTCTGGCTGCTGCCCATGGGCGCGCTGCTGGCCTGGCAGGGCTGGAACGGCGCGCTGGCCCAGATGAGCTGGTTTTTTACCAAGGCGGCGCTGCTGACTTTCGGCGGCGCTTATGCGGTGTTGCCCTATGTCTATCAGGGCGCGGTCGAACAGTTCGGCTGGCTCACCGGGCCGCAGATGATCGACGGCCTGGCGTTGGGTGAGACCACACCGGGGCCGCTGATCATGGTGGTGGCCTTCGTGGCGTTTGTCGGCGGCTGGACCAAGGAAGTGCTGGGCCCGGATGCGCTGTTCCAGGGTGCCACGCTGGCGGCGCTGCTGGTGACTTGGTTCACCTTCCTGCCCTCATTCATCTTCATCCTGGCGGGCGGGCCACTGGTGGAATCCACCCACGGCAAGATACAGTTCACCGCGCCACTGGCGGCCATTACCGCTGCCGTGGTCGGGGTGATCGCCAGTCTGGCGCTGTTTTTTATAACGCACGTCGCATTTCCGGCGGATATGACAGCCGGGTTGGCTTCGAGCGTGGAATGGCCAGCCGTGGTCATCATGCTGGCGGCCGGCGTGGCGCTGCTGCGCTACAAGGTCGGCGTGATTCCCGTCATTGCCACTTGCGCCGTGCTCGGCTTGCTGCTGCGCCTGTCTGGCCTGGCCTGACCACCCGCGACCGATGTCCCGGTGGGCACGGCGGGCCGCGTTATGCTCATGTCCATGCACGGCTCTCCGCAAAACATGGCCTCCGCGCCAACGCACACGCTGCTTGAGCGGCTGTTCGGGACTTGGGTTCATGCGGTTACTCCCGCCACGCTGCGCCACGACCTGATGGCGGCCCTGCTGGGCGCGGTGCTGGTGCTGCCGCAGGGCATTGCCTTTGCCACGCTGGCTGGCTTGCCGCCTGAATATGGCCTTTACACCGCCATCGTGCCCTGCATCATTGCTGCGTTGTTCGGCTCGAGCTGGCATGTGATGTCGGGGCCGACCAATGCCAATTCGCTGGCGCTGTTTGCGATGTTGTCGCCGCTGGCCCTGGCCTTCAGCCCGGCCTACATCCAGATGGTGCTGGCCGTCACGGTGCTGGTCGGCATCATGCAATGGGTGATAGGCGCGCTGCGTCTGGGCAGTCTGGCCAATTTCATTTCTCCGGCCGCGTTGTTCGGTTTTACGTCGGGCGCAGCGCTGCTGATCGCCGTGTACGCGCTGCCGGACCTGCTGGGCCTGGCCGCAGCCGCACATCACGGCGCAGCGGCGGTGTTGCTGCATGTCCTCACTCAACTGCGCGCCGTTCAGCCGGCGGCGCTGGCGGTGGCTGGCGTGACGCTGGCTGTTGCCTTGCTGGTGCGGCGTTGGCGTCCGAGTTGGCCGTCCATGCTCGCCGGGCTGGTGGTGGCGACGGTTCTGAGCTGGGTATGGTCGACCTGGGTCAGCGCCGCACCGCTGCCGCTGCGCACGGTCGGCCAGATTCAAACGCCGTGGCCCCAATTTGCCGTGCCCACGGTCAGCTGGTCGGCCTTGTCAGAGTTGCTGGGGCTGGCGTTTGCGTTGACCATCGTGGCGCTGGGCCAGTCCATCTCGATTGCCAAGGCGGTGGCGGCGCGCTCGGGCCAGCGCATCGACGCCAACCGCGAATTCCGCGGTCAGGGCCTGTCCAACATCGTCGGCGGTTTCTTCTCGTCCTATGTGTCCTGCGGGTCGCTGAACCGTTCCATGCCGAACCTGGAGGCCGGCGCGCGCACGCCGCTGGCAGCGGTTTTTTCTGCGGTGTTGCTGCTGGTGCTGGTGGCGCTCAGCGCGCCCCTGTTGGCGCAAATCCCGATGGCCGCACTGGCGGCACTGTTGTTGCTGGTGGCGGTGTCGCTGCTGGACCTCAAGCGCTGGAGGCAGTTGTTTGCGCTGAGCCGCACCGAGTTCGGTGTTGCCCTGGCCACGTTGGTGGCGACGGTCAGTATCCGGCTAGAGATTGCGATTTTGCTCGGCACGCTGTTGTCGCTGATGTCCTTTCTGTACCGCACTTCAAAACCGGCGATGCGCACCATGGGGTTCGACAGCCGGACACCGGACCGGCAGTTTGTGGTGCTGGCCGATGCGGAGCTCCCCCTGCCGGAATGCCCGCAGCTGAAACTCCTGCGCATGGAGGGCGAGGTCTACTTCGGTGCGACCCAGCATGTCGCCGACACCCTGCACGCCTTGCGCCACGCGCCGCAGCCGCAAAAACACCTGCTGGTGATGGGCAAAAGCATGAACTTCATCGACCTGGCCGGTGCGCAGCTCTGGGAGCAGGAGCTCAACGCGCGCCGCGCCCTGGGCGGCGATCTGTACTTTCACCGGCCGCGCCCGGAGGTGATCCAGATGTGGCAGACCACCGGCTTCACCCGCCTGCTGGGCCCCGAGCACCAGTTTCCTGACAAACGCAGTGCGATCGCGACCATTTTCACGCGGCTGGACCCGGCCATCTGCCGCCAGTGCACGGCGCGCATTTTCGAGGAATGCCGCAGTGTTCCCGCCCCGGATCCGGTGAGTCCTAGCCCGGCGGCTTGACGCCCAGCCGCTGCAGCAGGCCCATGGCGGCGTGTGGCGCCTTTTCCTTGGCGCCATTGATGAAAAACACATATACATCCCTGGCCGTTTTGGCTTTGGCCGGCTCCAGATGCGGCGGCACTGCCGGGTCGCCGCCCTGTGCCCAGGTCTGCGCTACCGCCGCCCAGGCATCCAGGACCTTGGGCGCGTACCCGCTCTTGAACTTGGCGTCACTGCACATCAGCCGGGCATAAACGAAATCCGAGCTCAGGTCGGCAAAAGACGGGAAGTCCGGCGAATCGGTGAACACGGTTGCGCAGTGATGAGTGCGCGCCAGTGCCAGGTAGTCCGGCGTCATGAAGCTGGGATGCCGCACATCGAGCACATGGCGCAGCTTGATGCCATCGACGGCCTTCGGCAGCAGCCTCAGGAAGGCGCCGAAATCGTCGGCGTCAAACACCTTGGTCGGCATGAATTGCCAGACGATGGGGCCGAGCTTGTTGCCAAGCTCGCTGATGCCGCTGTCCACAAAGCGGTCAATCGATTCACCGGCCTCGGCCAGCACGCGACGGTTGGTGCTGAAGCGGCTGGCCTTCAGCGAAAACACAAAGTCGGCGGGCGTTTCATCGCGCCATTTGGCAAAGCTAGCCGGCTTGAAGCTGCTGTAGTAGGTACCGTTGACCTCGATGGCGTTGAGATGGCGGCTGGCGTAGCCCAGTTCCTGGCTCTGCGGCAGCTTCGCAGGGTAAAAGTTGTCGCGCCAGGGCGCATAGGTCCAGCCGCCGATGCCGACGCGAATGCCGGCGCGGATACCGGGCGCGGTAGGCGGGGACTTTTTCATGGGGAGCCTTCAGCGATGAGACGACTTGCACATGGTTGCAGAAAAAGACCCGGCGCGCCACGCAGCCAGCAAAACCGGGCTGGCACGCGCGCTCGGGCGCGGGTACAGTAGGTCTTTCGCCTCACTTCCCGGAGTTGTCATGAACGCCCCCCTGCACCGCGAAATCCCAGCCGGCCTTCTCAATGACGCACAGGCCTTGTCCGATGTCAGCGCCCAATGGGACGGCGACATCGTCAAGCAGATCACTGACTACATCACCATTCCGGCCAAGTCACCGTCGTTTGATGCCGACTGGGCTGGCCATGGTCACATCGACACCGTCATGCGCAATGCGGCTGCCTGGGTCGAGGCGCAAAAAGTCGAGGGCCTGAAGCTGGAGATCGTCCGGCTGGAAGGCCGCACGCCGGTGCTGTTTTTTGAAGTGCCGGCCAGCCAAGGCGACGGCCGCCGCGCAGGGCCGCCCCAAGCAAGGCCAGCCCCTTTTCCAGATGCCAGGGGCAGCGAAACCCCGGAGGCACACGCAGTGGGAAGCGTGGGGGCCAAATCCACAGAAACGGTGTTGATGTACGGCCACCTGGACAAGCAGCCCGAGTTCACGGGCTGGCGCAACGACCTCGGCCCCTGGACACCCAAGTACGAAGACGGCAAGTTGTTCGGCCGCGGCGGCGCCGACGACGGGTATGCGGTGTACGCCAGCATCGCGGCGATCCAGGCGCTCAAAAGCCAGAAGGTGGCGCACCCGCGCATCGTCGGCCTGGTCGAAACCTGCGAGGAAAGCGGCTCCTACGACCTGCTGCCTTATGTCGATGCCTTGCGCACCCGCCTTGGCGAGGTCGGCCTGGTGATCTGCCTCGATTCGGGCGCCGGCAACTATGACCAGCTCTGGCTGACCACCTCGCTGCGCGGCATGGCCAGCGGCGTGCTGAAGGTGGAAATCCTGACAGAAGGTGTGCATTCGGGCGATGCCAGTGGCCTGGTGCCCTCGAGCTTTCGCATCATGCGCCAAGTGCTGGACCGCCTCGAGGACAGCAAGACCGGCCGCTTGCTGCCGTCCAGCTTTCACTGCGAGATTCCGGCCGAGCGGCTGCAGCAGGCCAAGGCGACCGCGCAAATTCTCGGCGACCAGATTTACAAGCGTTTCCCGTGGGCGCACTACGACTGCGGCGGCGCCACGACCTTTGCGCTACCGACCACCACCGACCCGGTGGAAGCGCTGCTCAACCGCACCTGGAAGCCGACGCTGAGCGTCACTGGCGCTGACGGCTTTCCCGAGATGGGCAATGCCGGTAATGTGCTGCGGCCGTATACCGCCTTCAAGCTGTCGCTGCGCCTGCCTCCGCTGGTTGATGCCGGCAGCGCGGTGCAGGAGCTCAAAACCCTGCTCGAAGACAACGCGCCTTACCAGGCCAAAGTCACTTTTGAAAGCGCCGGCGGCGCCACCGGCTGGAACGCACCCAGCACCTCGCCGTGGTTCCAGAAGGCGCTGGATGATGCCTCGCAGGCCCACTACGGCGCACCTTGCGGCACCATTGGCCAGGGCGGCACGATTCCGCTGATGAACATGCTGAGCCGGGGCTTTCCGAAGGCGCAGATGATGGTCTGTGGCGTGTTGGGCCCGAAAAGCAATGCACATGGTCCCAACGAGTTCCTGCATGTGCCCTATGCCAAGAAGATCACCGCCGCCGTGGCGCACGTGATCGCCAGCATGCCCTGAAGGAATCGAGCGCCTGATGGACAAACCGACGCTGGCACCCTTCACCGCGCGTGATGGCGAAAACCTGGCGCTCTACGAATGGCCGATGGCGGCCTGGCGGTCGGACGAGGCGCTGCCTCCGCGCGCCGTGGTGCTGATCGTCCACGGGCTGGGCGAACACGCCAGTCGCTACGACCATGTCGCGCAAAAACTGCTCGATTGGGGTTTTGCGGTGCGCGCCTATGACCAGCGAGGGCACGGGGAATCCGGCGGTGCGCGCGGTGGCCTGAGCAGTGAAGCCCTGCTGCTGGAGGATCTGGCTGAGGTGGTGGACGACACCCGCCATCGGGCCCTGCGCCTGCCGCGCGCAGCCGGCAAGGGCAAGGATGACAGTTTCTTGCCGCTGATTTTGTTGGGCCATAGCCTGGGCGGTCTGGTGGTGGGGCGATTTGTGTCGCTGAAAGTGCGGCCGGTCGATGGCGTGGTGTTGTCCTCGCCCGCGCTCGATCCGGGGCTCAATGCTGTTCAGAAGTTTTTACTGGCCATACTGCCGGTGATCGCGCCCAATCTGCGCATCAACAACGGCTTGAAGCCTGAATACATTTCTCACGATACGCGTGTGGTGCAGAAATACCTGGCCGATCCGCTGGTGCATGCCAAGATTTCAGCGCGACTGGCCAAATTTATTGCCACGGCCGGCCCCGCGACCGTGGCTGCGGCCAGTACCTGGTGCACGCCGACCCTGCTGATGTATGCCGGCGCGGACAAGCTCGTCAACCCGGCGGGCAGCCTCGCCTTTGCCGACGCGGCGGCCAGCAACGGTGCGGCAGGTGTTGTGACCGCCCGATGCTTTGACGATCTGTACCACGAACTTTTTAACGAGCTGGATTCGGCACCGGTGTTTGCCACCCTGAAAGCCTGGCTGGACGCGCGTTTTTAAGCCAAAAAGGCCATTGGCCCATATCAGATGGGTCTAAACAGCTATGAAATCAGGAGCAACTCAGGCGACCCGGCGACGCCGCCCCTGCAGCGCCAGCCATGCCAGCGCCACACCGGTCAGGCCCAGTGGCAGCAGCGAACCCAGGTTGAGCAGGGTCCAGCCTTGGGTCGTGACCAGCACGCCAGACGCCAGCGATGACAGCGCCAGCACCGCAAACACGCAGAAGTTGAGGGCGCCCTGGGCCTTGTCCTTTTCCTCGGGGCGGTAGGCTGTCAGGGCCAGTGTCGTAGCGCCGGTGAACAGGAAATTCCAACCGACGCCCAGCAAAAACAACGCCGCCAGAAACTGGTGCAACTCCACACCCGACAGCGCAATCAGCACGCAGGCCACGTTGAGCGCCAGCCCGATCGCCATGATCGGCAGCGTGCCGAAACGCTTGATCAGGTGACCGGTGAAAAAGCCGGGTGCAAACATGCCAATCACATGCCACTCAAGCACCAGCGCCGCATCGGAAAATGGCAGGCCGCAGACCTGCATGGCGATCGGCGTGGCCGCCATCAACAAATTCATCACACCAAAACCCAGCGCGCCGGCTGCAGCCGCAACAATGAATACCGGCTGGCGCATGATCTCGCGCAGGGGCCGGCCCCCGCTTGCGGCCTGCTGCGGCGGCGTGGGCGGGAAGTGGATAAAGGCCAGCAAGGCCATGGCCAGCAGCGCCACCACGCTGAGGGCGAGATAGGCGCCGGCAAACGGTACGGCGGTCAGGGTTCGTGTGCCCGCCGCCAGATTCGGTCCGGCGATCGCGCCTATCAGCCCGCCGGCCATCACCAGCGACACCGCCTTTTCGCGAAACGCGGGCAAGGCCAGTTCGGCAGCGGCAAAACGGTAGAGCTGGGCGTTGGCGTTGTAATAGCCGGCGACCACCGTGGCAGTGACCAGCAGCCAGAAATTGCGGCTGTAGGCGGCATAACAGCACAGCAGCGCCGACAACACCGCCACCATCAACCCGAGCTGGAAGGAAGTTTTGCGGCCAAAACGCTTTTGCGTACGTGCGACCAGGCCGGTCGACAGCGCACCGCCCACCACATACCCCATGACCGGCAGCGTCGCCATCCAGCCCAGCGGCGCCAGCGCCAGACCGACCAGGCCGTTGATGGCAATGAAGGTGACGTTGTTGGTGAGGAACAGGCCCTGGCAGATCGCCAGCAGCCAGAGGTTGCGGTTCATGGTTCAGCCTTGCAAGGTGAGCAGCGCCAAGCCGGCCAGTGGCGCAGTTTCGGCACGCAATGTGCGCGGGCCTAAAGTGACTGGCACAAAACCGGCTGCGATGGCCGCATCTTCTTCGGCCGCGCTGAGGCCACCTTCCGGGCCGCTGAGCAGCGTCACCGGCGCCACACCGTCGCTGCCAGTCAGCGCCAGCAGCAGCGGCTGTGTGCCGGCGCGCAAGGACAGCAGCAGCCGGGGCGTGGTGGGTGATGGGTGTGGCAGCGCCGCCAGCCAGTCGGTCAGGTTCTCCACCCCATGCACAGGCGGCAGGCGGTTGCGCCCACACTGTTCGCAAGCCGCAATCGCCACACCCTGCCAGTGCGCGACTTTCTTGTCCGCGCGTTCGCCCTTGAGGCGCAGCACCGAACGCTCGGCCATCAGCGGCGTGATGCTGGCGGCGCCGAGTTCGCTGGCTTTTTCAACCAGCCAGTCCATGCGTTCGTTGGCGGGCATGCCGATGGCCAGATGCACCGCGCGGCGCGCTTCGCGCTCCACCGCCTGGTGGCCGGTGATGACGACCTGCACATCGCTGCGGCCCATGCGCGTGATGCGCGCCTCGAACTCTCCACCCTGGCTGTTGAACAGCGTGATGACAGCCTCGGGCTGCAGGCGCAGGACCTGTACATGGCGCGCCGCGCGTTCGGGCAACGCCAACGCGTCGCCGACGGACAGGGCCAGGTCGGCGTAAAAGCGCGCGGTCATGCTTGCAGGCCTTGGTCGCCACGACATGTGCTATCAAATAAATAGCTGTCTATGCCCATGGGGTATGGGCTGAAGCCCGGTTTGATGCCTGAACCATGGCTCAAAACGTGTAACCTACGCGGGTTTCATTGCCCTCGATTTCGTCGAGCAACACCATCAGCGGTCCGAGTGCGCGGTAACGCGCGCAGGTCGAGCGCGCATAGGCAATAAAACGCGGTGTGTCCGCCAGGTATTTGGGCTTGCCATCGCGCAGGGTCAAGCGGGCAAAGATGCCGAGTATTTTCAGGTGGCGCTGCAGGCCCATCCATTCCACCGCGCGGTAGAACTCGCCGAAGTCGTCGCCCACCGGCAGGCCGGCCTTGCGGGCCTGTTCCCAGTAACGCACGGTAATTTCGAGCACAAAGTCTTCTGGCCAGCTGATGAAGGCATCGCGCATCAGGCTGGCGATGTCATAGGTGATGGGGCCGTAGACGGCGTCCTGGAAATCCAGTACGCCCAAGGCCCCCGCGCTTGTCACTGCGTGAGCCTTCGGCGTTGCGCTGCCCCTTTCATCACGATGGGGGGTTGATTTTCCGAGGGGCGGCCCGTCGGAAAATTGCACGCTTTCCACGTTGCTGCTGCCCATGACCATCAAATTTCTGGGCATGAAGTCGCGGTGCACATACACCCGCGCGCCGCCCAGCGCATTCAGGTTGCTGTCCTTGATCTGCGCAAACAGCGCGTCGAGTTTGCCGCGCAGTGTGCTGTCGACGGCGATACCGCGGTGCTTTTCCGCATACCAGTCGGGAAACAGCGCCAGCTCGCGCGACAGCAGGGCGTCGTCGTAGGCGGGCAGCACATCCGGCCGGGACGCCAGTTGCCAGTTCACCAGCACATCCACGGCTTCGCGGTACAGCGTGTAGGCGCGCTGCGGCCGCTCGGCTTCATTGTGCTGGTTTATCACTTCAAGCATGGTCAAAGCACCCAGGTCACTGAGCAGCATGAAACCCTGCGGCTCGTCCCAGGCCAGCACGCGCGGGGCCTGCAGCCCCGCATCCGCCATCAGTCCGGCGACCTTGACGAAGGGCCGGCAATCTTCCTGCGCGGGTGGCGCGTCCATGATGATGCAGCTTGCGCCGTGTGCCGTGTGAACCCTGAAATAGCGCCGAAAGCTGGCGTCGGCCGACGCCAGCCGCACGGTATCGGGTAACAAGTTGTGGGTGGGTGTCGCGGCAAGCAGCCACGCGTTGAAAGCGCGGGCGCGGTCGGGGTCTGTCCAGGCAATGGGAGCGTCGGTCATGTATTGTTTTGGCCTGCCTGGGATGTAACCATCAAAAGATGGGAAAAGGGGCGGGTGGGCATAGGATAATCGGGCCTGTTTTTATAAACGGGTTTATCTCATACTTCCGATGCATCGCGCATCCCGCTCGCGTTTTATTCTTTCCCCGGTGGCCCGCGCCACCCTCGGCCTCGTGTCCTGCACTGTGCTGGGCCTGGGGCATGGGGGCATCGCGTATGCGCAGGCGCCGGCGCCAGCGGCGTCTCAGGATGCCGCGAAGGCTCCCGTGACCTCGGTGCCCGGCAGCATTCCCCGGCGTGACGCCGTACCCGGCCAGCTCAAAAGCACCCCCATGCTGGCCGAGCAGCCGCCTGACGGCCCCGGCATCGAGCTGCCGACCTTTATCTTCGGGGACACCCTGTCGGGCCGCCCGGAGCTGGAAACCGTCATTGACGGCAATGCCGAATTGCGCCGGGGCGGCTCGTCAATACGCGCCGATTGGCTGCAGTACGACCAGCCCAGTGATGTGGTCAAGGCGCGTGGCAATGTGCGCGTCAACAATGCTGGCAATCTGTACAACGGGCCAGAACTGGAGATCAAGCTCGATACGTTCGAGGGCTTTTTCACGCGGCCCGACTACCGCTTTCTGCAGAACAACGGCTATGGCGTGGCCTCCCGCGTGGACTTCCTTGATGACAAGCGCCTGGTCGCCTACGACGCGAACTTCACCACCTGCCAACGCGGTGAAGGCCCGAGCTGGATGCCGGCCTGGATCTTCAATGCCAGCCGCATCAGTTTCGACAAGGAGGCTGACGTCGGCGAGGCCTCGGGTGGCGTGATGCGATTCATGAATGTCCCCATTCTGGCCGCGCCCACCTTCAGCTTTCCGCTCAGCGACAAGCGCAAGTCTGGCCTGCTGCCGCCGACCCTCGGGATCGACAGCGTCAACGGGACTTCAGTCAACATTCCCTACTATTTTGACATCGCGCCGCAGCGCGACGCCACCTTCTCGCCGACGTTCTTGAGCAAACGCGGCGTAGACCTGGCCGGCGAGTTCCGCTACCTGGAGCGTGAGTATCAAGGCGAATTGCGCGCCAGCCTCCTGCCCAACGACAGTTTGCGCGACAAGACCCGGTGGTCTTACAACTTGGTTTCCAGCGGTATCTTCTCTACGGGGTTGCGATCGTTAGGGGCCCTTCGCCTCAACCTGAACCTGAATCGAGTCAGTGACAACAACTACTGGCGCGATTTTCCATCCACTGGCTTGGGTGGGGGCACCAATGTGCTGACACAGCGACTGTTGCCCAGTGATGCCAGCGTATTATGGATAGGCGAATATTCTTCTGTATCGCTGCGTACGCTTAAATACCAGACTCAGCAGGATGTCAATTCGCCCATCGTTCCGCCTTATGACCGTCTGCCGCAACTCACGACCGCCTACAACCGCTTTAATGTGCCGCTGGGCGGAGTGAGCGGATTCGACTACTCAGTCGCGACCGAGTTCGTCCGATTGGAATCGGATCGCTCGCTGACCCTGCAACCCAATGCCAAGCGCGCGCATGCGCTGACTCAGATCAGCCGGCCCTCGATCCGGCCAGCTGGCTACATCACGCCCAAGTTGATACTCAATTCGACAAGTTATCAATTTGATGACCCGCTGATCAATGGTGCCCGCTCGGCGTCACGGACGGTACCCACCTTCAGCCTGGACAGTGGGCTGGTATTCGAGCGCAACGCCAGTTTCTTTGGCCAGGCGTTCACGCAAACGCTGGAGCCGCGGGCTTTTTATGTGAATACGCCCTTTCGTAATCAGGCCGCGTTGCCCAACTATGACTCAGGTCTGAATGCGTTTAACTTCGCCACCCTGTTCACGGAGAACGAATTTGTCGGCAATGACCGGATTTCGGACTCCAATATGTTGACCACCGGGGTGACGTCCCGGCTGTTGAATCCCGACACCGGCGCGGAGGCGTTGCGTGTGGGAATCGCGCAGCGGGTGCGGTTCAAGGACCGGCAGGTCCGGCTGCCTGGTGAGGTACCCGTATCCGAGCGCCTGAGCGACCTGTTGTTTGGCTCCACGGTCAATTTGACGCCGGCCTGGTCGCTGGAAACGACGGTGCAATACAACCCGAAAACCAATATTTCAGAGCGCTCGACAGTTGGCGGACGTTACAGCCCGAGCAATTACCGCGTGGTCAGTGCCGCCTACCGCCGCCAGCGAAATGTCAGTGAGCAGTATGAAGTGGGCTGGCAATGGCCGATCAACGACTTGTGGGGCGACAAGGGCCAGGACCTCGGCGCTGGGCGTGGGCAGGGCCCAGGACGCTTGTACAGCGTGGGGCGCCTCAATTACAGTGTGCCCGACAAGAAACTGGTCGACATGGTGCTTGGCGTGGAATACGACGGTTGCTGCTGGATAGGCCGGGTGGTGCTGGAGCGCACCCAGCTAGGCACTATCGCGCGGGTCGGTTCCGGCTCGTCGAGCAGCACCCGTATCTTGTTCCAGCTTGAATTTGTTGGTTTTTCTCGCATTGGCAACAATCCCCTGAAAACATTGAAAGCCAACATTCCGCGTTACCAGTACCTGCGCGAGCAAAGTACGACGCCAAGCCGCTTTACCAACTATGACTAAATTCAGCCCTATTCAACACCCTTGCCTACGCCCATCAGTTTTTGTCGCGCTGGCGCTGGTACTGGCACTGCCGGTAGCGCAGGCTCAGACGCTCAGGTTGCCGGGTCAACAACGCCTGCCTGCCTTGGGCGCCCAGAGTCTCGGCTCGGGTGCCGTTGCCAACGCCCCGCAGCGGCAGGCGGACTACATCGTCGCCGTGGTCAACTCCGAGCCGGTGACCAACAACGAAGTGCGCGCGCGCATGTTGCGTATCGAGCAACAGATGCGTCAACAGGGCGCGCAGGTGCCACCCAGAAACGAATTCGCACGGCAGTTGCTCGAACGCATCATCAGCGAGCGAACCCAGCTACAGCTGGCCAGGGAAACCGGCGTGCAAGTCAATGACGCGATGCTGGACGAGGCCGTTGCCAACGTGGCCAGGCAAAACCAGATGTCTGCCGAAGAATTGCGCCGGCGCCTGGAGGCCGAAGGCCTGCCGTTTTCCCAGTTTCGGGCTGATCTTCGCAATGAGTTATTGCTCAATCGGGTGCGCGATCGTGAGCTGGAGTCGCGTGCGAAAGTCAGCGATCAGGACGTTGAGCAATATCTGCGCGAGCAGGCCGATGGCGGCAACCCGCAGGCTGTCATGGAGGTCAACCTCGCGCAGGTTCTGGTTGCCGTTCCAGAAAATGCCAGCACGGAGCAACTTGCCGGTCTCCAGGCCCGTGCGCAGCTGGTGGCGGAACGGGCGCGCAGTGGCACCGACTTTACGGTCCTGGTCAAGGAGTTCTCCAATTCACCTGGCGGCAGCACTGACGGGCAGATGGGTTTGCGCGCGCCGGATCGTTACCCGGAACTCTTCATCAACGCCACACAAAACCTGCCGGTCGGCGGCGTAGCCGGCCCGCTGCGCAGCGGTGCGGGCTTTCACGTGCTCAAGGTGATTGAGAAAAAACGCGGCGGTACGCCTGCTGCCAGCGTGCCCGAAACTCGGGCCCGGCATATTCTTTTACGCACCACTCCGCAGCTCAGCGAGGCGGCAGCCGTCGCGCGTTTGCAGGAATTCAAAAGGCGCATAGCCGCCGGGCAGGCCGATTTTGCGGCGCTGGCCCGCGAGTTCAGCCAGGACGCATCGGCCAAGGACGGCGGCGATCTGGGTTGGGCTGCCGCCGGCATGTTTGTGCCGGAATTTGAAGAGCGCATGAACAGCCTGGCGCCCGGACAGCTGGGCGATCCCCTGGTGTCGAGATTCGGCGTCCATTTGATCCAGGTGCAGGAGCGGCGCAACACCGCACTGTCTCCGCGCGAGCAGCGTGAAGTCGTGCGTGGCATGTTGCGAGAGAAAAAGCTTGAGGAGGCTTACACCGCCTGGGCGCAGGAGGTGCGCGGCCGCGCCTATGTGGAATACCGGGATCCGCCGCAATGATATTCGCCCCTGCGGTCGCGCACTGCGTGTCGCTCCCTGCCCCCCGTGGGGGCCGCCGCGCCTGCGGTCCGGCAAAGCCGGACCCGCGGCCCCTGCCTGAAAGAGAAAGCCCAACTTTCGCCGCTAGGCTAGCGTGAAACACATTCCGCGCAAGCGCTTCGGGCAGCACTTTCTGACCGACCGCGCCATCATTGACGCCATCGTGGAGGCAATTGCGCCCAAGGCCGGGCAGGCTGTTGTGGAAATTGGCCCTGGCTTGGCGGCGCTGACCCAGCCACTGGCCGAACGCCTGGGCAAGCTGACGGTGATTGAGCTGGACCGGGATCTGGCGCAGCAATTGCGCTTGCATCCGCAGCTTCAGGTGATCCAGTCCGATGTGCTGAAGGTCGACTTTGTCCAGCTCGCCGCCGACAAGGCGGGTGCCTCCGGCAAAATCCGCGTTGTTGGCAACCTGCCTTACAACATTTCCACGCCCATCCTGTTTCATCTGCTCGAGGCGGTCGATGTCATCGAAGACCAGCACTTCATGCTCCAAAAGGAAGTGATTGACCGTATGGTGGCCCAGCCCGCCACCAGCGACTATGGTCGGCTCAGTGTGATGTTGCAATGGCGTTATGCCATGGAGAATGTGCTGTTTGTTCCACCGCAGAGTTTTGATCCGCCGCCGCGGGTGGACAGCGCCATTGTGCGCATGGTGCCGCACGCCGCGCCCGCTGTGCTGGATCCAGCACTGTTGAGCGAGGTGGTGCGTGTGGCTTTCAGTCAGCGCCGCAAGCTGCTGCGGCATTCACTGGGAAAATGGCTGGAGCAAAAGCAATCTGCCCCATCGTTTGACCTGCAGCGCCGGGCCGAGGAAGTGCCAGTGGCCGAGTACGTGGCCCTGACCCAAACGCTGGAGGCGGGGAAGCACCTCTGACGCGCTCCCGAAAAGCAAAAAGCCCGTCAGTGACGGGCTTTTCCAATGCAGCAGCGCCTTAGGCTGCTGCCAGCCAGTATCCGGCATTGAACGGACTGCTCATGCGCAGCGCCAGTGGCGACACGTCGAGTAGTTTGTCTGTCGGCATCGGCTCTTCACCATCTGCGACACTTGCTTGCTGGGCCTCATTCGCCCGATCCCCTTGGCCAATGTCTGGGGAGCGGGCTACAGAAAAGAATAGAAACATCTGAACGGTATCTTTCGATCCGCCCAGTAGTCTGCTGCATCCCGGAAGATATCCAGCAGTTGCTCGCGTGCTTCCTTGTCGAACTTGGCGTGGGCAGGTATCTGCTCAAGAACGACGATAAAACCAGGCTGCGGGCCGGACTTGTGAACAAGGTCCGTCATGCAGTCGTAGAGCGCATCGAAATTTTTCCCAAAATGCGCCGGGAATGTGTACTGTGCCGCGATCATGTCCAGTACATCTTGTTTGCTCTGGGCGTTGCCCAGGTTGGCATACAGAAAGTGCTGGTTCAATTGCGTGGCGGCGTCCTGCAAGTCCTGCACGCGGAAGGCGCGTATGGATTGCACGATGTTGGGTCTAACAGTACGAAGTGGCATGTCCATCTCCGCTTCTCTTTCTTAAGTCAAAAACTCAAAGTTGACGATCACTGCAGAAGTTACTGAACAATTCTGCGAAAACTCGCGTAGTGATCATCGGTGTAATAACAAGCGTCGGGCACCGTCGGCACCCAGCCGCCACAAACAATACGCCGGGCACCCCGGCTGCGCTCACCGGGTGTTTGAACGGTGTACTCGCGGTAATAACTGCGTTGGTTGGCGGGAAGAATTCTTTCCCGGTTGCCAAACACCGAGCCGTCCTTGTCATACTTGAAGGGCCCGCCTTGGTAAATCAGTTTCACCATGTTGCGCCCCTGCACCGGCAGTTCCGCGATCATGACCGTGCTGATCCCGATATCGGCGTTGGCCTTTCTGGCCTGCACCATATCGGGGCTGAACCCTGTGCCCACAGCCGCCAATGTGACCGCTGCGACCAGTGACCAACCCGCCCAACCTTTTCGCAACATGAAAAAAAATGTCTTTCTCGAACCGGGCAGAGTACCCGAGCTTTTCAGGACAGCGGGTTAACCCCTAAATTTCAAGAGACAGAGTTTGACGTATCCGGGCAGAAAATGCAAGTCCTTGCCCAAAAATTGGGCAGCCTGACACGAGGTTTTGAGAAGAATAAGTTAGTACTAGCTGTCTAAGGCGAGCTTATCGGGAAGCGTTGGCATCGGCCACCGTCAATGCTGTCATATTGACAATCCGGCGTACCGTGGTGCTGGCCGTCAGGATATGCATGGGTTTGCTCGCGCCCAGCAACACGGGGCCAATGGCGATGTTGCCGCCCGCTGCGGTTTTGAGCAGGTTGTAGGCGATATTGGCTGCATCAATATTGGGCAGCACCAAAAGATTGGCCTCTCCGGCCAAGGTGCTGTTGGGCATCACCGCTGCTCGGGCTGCCGCATCAAGCGCCACGTCCCCATGCATCTCCCCATCAACTTCCAGCCAGGGCGCCTGCTCACGCAGCAGTTCCAGGGTGTGACGCATTTTCAAGGCGCTGGGCATCTTGGAGGTGCCGAAATTGGAGTGCGACAGCAGTGCCGCCTTGGGTTTGATGCCGAAACGCATCATCTCTTCTGCGGCCATGGTGGTGATCTCTGCCAGTTGTTCGGCCGTCGGGTCGTAGTTGACATGGGTATCCACCAGGAAAACCTGCCGGTCCGGCAGCAGCAGGCCGTTCATGCACGCATAGGTGCAGACGCCCGGACGTTTGCCGATGACTTGGTCCAGATAGTCCAGGTGATGAGCGGTGGTGCCCCAGGTGCCACAGATCAGGCCGTCGACATCTCCCTTGTGCAGCAACATGCCGGCGATTAGCGTCAAGCGGCGGCGCATTTCGATTTTGGCAATCTGCGCGGTGACGCCGCGGCGCTCCATCAGCCGGTGGTAGGTCTGCCAGAAGTCACGGTAACGGTGGTCTTGCTCGACGTTGACGACGTCGTAGTCAAGCTCCTCCTTCAGGCGCAAGCCGAACTTCTCAATGCGCTGGGCAATGATGGCCGGCCGACCGATCAAGGTGGGGCGAGCCAGGCCTTCATCGACGACGATCTGACACGCCCGAAGCACGCGCTCTTCCTCGCCCTCGGCATAAGCCACGCGTTTTTTACCGGCTTTTTTGGCCGCCGCAAAAATCGGTTTCATCGTGGTGCCCGAGGCATAAACGAAACTTTGGAGCTTTTCGCGGTAGGCGTCCATGTCGGTGATTGGGCGCAGCGCCACACCGCTGTCGGCCGCAGCCTGCGCCACGGCCGGCGCGATCTTCATCATCAGGCGGGGGTCAAAAGGCTTGGGGATCAGGTAATCGGGACCAAATGCGAGTTGTGCCCCTGCGTAGGCAGCCGCGACCACTTCGCTCTGCTCAGCCTGGGCCAGTTCGGCAATTGCATGCACGGCCGCAATTTCCATCTCGATGGTGATGGTGGAGGCGCCGGCGTCGAGTGCGCCCCTGAAGATGTAGGGGAAACACAGGACGTTGTTGACCTGGTTGGGGTAGTCGGTACGGCCTGTGGCCATGATGGCATCGTCGCGAACGGTTTTCACATCTTCCGGCGTGATCTCCGGGTTCGGATTGGCCAGCGCCAGGATGATGGGCTTGGCCGCCATGCGCTTGACCATGTCCTTCTTCAGCACACCACCAGCGGACAGGCCCAGAAAGATGTCTGCGCCGTCAATAATGTCGCCCAGGGTGCGCGCCTGCGTTTTTTGCGCGAACTGGATCTTGTCTTCATCCATCAACTCGGTGCGACCTTCATAAACCACGCCGGCCAGGTCGGTGACATAGATGTTCTCCCGGGGCATCCCGAGTTTGAGCAGCAGGTTCAGGCAGGCAAGCGCGGCAGCGCCCGCGCCGGAAGTGACGAGTTTGACCTTTTTCGGGTCCTTGCCGACGACCTTCAGCGCGTTCAGGACGGCTGCACCGACAGTGATGGCGGTGCCGTGTTGGTCATCATGAAACACCGGGATTTTCATCCGCTTGCGCAGCTCCCGCTCGATGTAAAAGCAGTCGGGCGCCTTGATGTCTTCGAGGTTAACGGCGCCAAAAGTCGGCTCCAGCGCGGCAATGATGTCTACCAGTTTGGCGGGGTCGCTTTCGTCGATCTCAATGTCGAAAACGTCAATGCCGGCGAACTTCTTGAACAGCACCCCCTTGCCTTCCATGACGGGTTTCGCCGCCAACGGGCCAATGTTGCCCAATCCGAGCACCGCCGTGCCGTTGGTGATCACGGCAACCAGGTTGCCGCGGCTGGTGTACTTGAAGGCGGCGTTGGGGTCCTTGACGATTTCTTCACACGGGGCGGCAACCCCCGGCGAATAGGCCAACGCCAGATCGCGCTGGTTGGTCAACTGCTTGGTGGCCGCAATCGCAATTTTCCCGGGGGTCGGAAATTCGTGGTATTCCAGCGCTGCACGGCGCAATTCGTCACGTTTTTCCTGGTTGTTATCGGGGGCGGTGGGCACGGCTGCGGGCATCAAGTTGTCTCCTGAGCGGCGGCCAGGCAGGCCGTCATTTTTGTAAGGGTCTGCGATTGTAGGCCGTCGCATGGGAAAACCCTAGTACGTGAATTTACGCAAACAGGTGCAGCGCTTTTGACTTTTTCACAAAACCTTAGCCCTGGATGGGGCCGCTCATTGTTCGGTCGCAACCTGCCTGATCACGGATAAAAAGTGGCCAAAGCCCATATACAGTATCAATAAATAGCTATAAAAATAATAGCAACATAGCGGTTTTTTCAGAACCCATCCGGGAACTGGCGCCATGGCTATGAGAGTCGCGTAGCGGCGGAGCCTAGCCGGGCATTTGGGGTGGGTCCTGAAGCGCAGTACCGAATGCGCGGTTTGCAGTGCGCAGGCGCGAAATTTGTTGCAAATAAGTGCCTTTGTTCTGAATTGTGGCCGTCTTTATGGTTCTGAACGCGGCATTGTCGGATACTGCCGAAAGTGATTAAAAACAATATGTTGCAAAAGGAACATGCGCCGTTAGAGAGGCTTGTTTGGACCGTTCTGGCATTTCTTTTTTTCTGCTGACCTGGCTTTCGGGTTTGGGGTTGGTGGCATGCTCATCTGTTTCTGCGCAGCAGATCCAGCGGCCCGACGCCGGCACCTTGCAGGAGCCGCAACGGCAGATTCCCCTGTTGCCGCAGCCGGGCGCGCCCCAGATCGGTTTGCCGCAGCCGAGATTGGCTTTGCCCTCGCAGGGGGCAGTACGCGTCACACCTGCGGCTTTCCGCTTTGAAGGCAACACGGTGTTCGACGGCGCAACGCTGGCCGCTGTGCTGGCTGGGCGCATCAACCAGCGCACCGATCTGGCCGGACTGACAGAGGCGGCGGGCTTGGTCAGCCAGTATTACCGGGCGCGCGGGTATCTTCTGACCGAAGCCTATTTGCCAGAGCAGGCCTTCCAGGCCGAGGGCGGCACGGTGACCATCGCTGTGATTGAGGCACGGATAGGCAAGGTCCGTGTGCAAGTCGACGGGCAGCACGGCTCATCGTCGTTTGCCAGGCGCGTGGCAACGGCCAACCTGGTGCCAGGTGCGCTGATCACGGAATACCTGCTCGACAAACCGGTTTTGCTCTTGCGCGACCTCGCCGGGATGGATGCCAGCGCTACGGTGGAGCCCGGCGAGTTGTTGGGGCAGGCCGATGTTGTCGTGACCATTCGATCCCAGGGCCCGCAGCTTGACGGCTCCGTCGGTGTAGATAACTTTGGTGCACGCGCGGTGGGAGTCCAGCAAGCCTACGGAAATCTACGTGCCAGCAACCTGCTCGGACGTGGTGATACTTTGAGCGCCCGCGCCCAAATCGGCGAGGCCTCCAGAAGCAGCCTCTACCGGCTCGCTTACGCTGTGCCCGTGAGCACCGCCGGGGCGCAACTGGCCTTCAGCGCGGCTCGCAACAACTACGCCTTGGGCAGGCAGTTTGCGGCCTTGGGCGCCACTGGCAAGGCCGATGTTCTGGGCGTTTCACTGACGCGACCGCTGATTCGCTCACGCGAAAACAACCTGTATGGCCTGCTCGGTCTGGAGCATAAAAAATTCGCAGACCTGATTGCCACGCCGGCCAACGAAAGCGAACGCCGCATTGCCGCCGCCCGGCTTGGACTGCTGGGCAATTTTGTTGATGCCGCAGCCGGCGCCGGTGGCTCCAGCAGTTATGCGCTGACAGTGACCCGTGGTCGTGCAAAGCTGGACGCAGCCAGTCTTGGGTTTGATCAGGGTTTTGGCGGACTGCAAACCGCGGGTTCGTTCAGCAAGCTCAACCTTGAATTCCAGCGCGCACAGTTTTTTGAGAACCCATCCAGCATTCACATCAACGTGCAGGCGCAATGGGCCTCAAAAAACATGGTCTCTTCCGAAAAAATGGCCTTGGGGGGACCCGCCGGTGTGCGCGCCTACCCGGTTGGCGAGGGTGTCGGGGACGCTGGCCTGCTTATCAATCTGGAATACCGCTACCAGTTGCCCGCACCGGTGGCTTGGGGTGGTGAACCCGTCAGCCTGGCGGCCTTCTACGACTACGGCACGATCCGGTTCAACCAGGACCCCCTGTCGCTTGCCGGTCCGAACCGCCTGGCATTGGGCGCGGTCGGTATTGGCGCATTGGCGGGGCGCGTCAACAATTTTCTGATCACCACTTACCTGGCCTGGCGTACCACCAATATCGGCCCTTCCACTGGCGATCCTGATCGCTCTCCGCGGGCGTGGGTGTCTGCCCAAAAATGGTTTTAACGCCGTAGCGCCATGAACCCCATAACGCTAACTCCAAAATCCCGGACGGCGCGCCAGCCTTGGGCGGTTCGTACCGTGGTGGTGCGCCTGTCGCGAAAGCTTACCGCGACTTACCGCATCCGCAGTGGGCACCTGTTGTCTCGCCTGTTGGTGGCGGTGCTGGCGGGGTTTACCAACCTTGCCGTGGCCCTGCCCACGGGCGGCGATGTGGTGGCAGGCCAGGCCAGTGTCAGTACACCGACCCCCCACCAGATGCGGGTCCAGCAGGGCAGCGACAAAGCCATCATCAACTGGCAAAGCTTCAGCATTGGCGCGGGGCAGTCGGTGCAGTTTGTGCAACCTGGCGCGGCTTCTGTGGCGCTGAACCGTGTTACTGGCGCCAATCCATCGGCCATTTACGGCTCGCTGAGCGCCAACGGCCAGGTTTTTCTGGTCAATCCGGCGGGCGTGATGTTTGCGCCGGGCGCGCAGGTCAATGTGGGCGGCCTGGTGGCTTCCAGCCTGGCCATCGGAAATGACGATTTTCTGGCTGGCCGCTATACCTTCAGCGGGACGGGTGGTGGCGGTGTGGTCAACCACGGCAGCATCAATGTTGCGCGCGCGGGCTACGTATTGCTGGCCGGTGCCAGCGTCAGCAACACCGGAACGATTGTGACGGAAGCGGGCGCCACCGGACTGCTGGCGGGGTCGCGCGTGACACTGGACACCTCGGGCGCGGGGCTGGTGCGGTTCTCGGTTGATGCGGCGGCTGTCAACGCGGCAGCGTCCAACAGTGGCACGATCACCGCCGCCGGCGGGCAGGTTGCCATGCTCGCCAGCGCGCTGGGCGACGCGATGGCCACGGTGGTCAACCAGTCTGGTGTGATCCGCGCCACCTCCGCGACCGAGCGCAACGGCCTGATTGTGCTCAGCGGCGGCCGCAGCGGTGTGGTGCATGTTGCAGGTACGCTCGATGCCAGCGGCGCAGTGGCCGGTCAGAGGGGAGGAACGGTACAGGTCCTTGGAGACAAGGTGCTGCTTGCGACTGGGGCCCGCATCGACGTCTCAGGCCAGGCGGGCGGTGGGACCGTGCTGGTCGGCGGTGACGACCAGGGCAGCAACAGTGCGGTGCCAAACGCGACACGCACCCATGTTGCTGCGGGCTCCACAATCCGGGCCGACGCGCTGGAACAGGGCCACGGCGGCAAGGTCGTGATCTGGGCGGACGGCGACACACGCAGTGCGGGCAGCATCAGCGCGCGCGGCGGCACCCAGGGCGGTGATGGCGGCTTTGTCGAAGTCTCCGGCAAGCAGTACCTGGATACACGCGGCACGATTGACGTCACAGCGCCGCAAGGTGTCGGCGGCAAGGTGCTCTTTGACCCGCAAGACATCATTCTCAGTACTGCTGCGTCCAACCCGTCAGTGGTGAGCAATCAGCCGGTGAACACACCCGACCTGGCCTTTGCAGCCGCGCCAGATCCCGGCACCTACACCGTTCAGATATCTACGGTCACGGGATTCAACGAGCTGTTTCTCCAGGCAACGCGGGACATTTCGGTCAACAACCCGTTGAGCATGGCGGCCAACGGCAGTGTTCGTCTGGAGGCCAATAACAACATTGCCGTGGCGACAGGGGCCACGATTGCGGTCACTGGAACGGGATCCATCCATCTGAAATCAGATGCCGACAGCAGCGGCGCGGGTACGCTCTCCTTGGCCGCAGGCCTGAGCTCGCAGGCCGGTGGCATCACCTTGTCCGGGGCCAATGTGACCAGCACCGCGGCGGGCACTGTCACCACCACAGGCGCGGCCAATGGTGATGGCGGCGCGGTGAGCATCACGGGCACGGGCGTGGTGAATCTGGGAGGCGCGATCACGGCGACAGGCGGCACGGCGGGCGCTGGCACGGCAGGGCGAGCGGGAGGAGCGGTGAGCATCACCGGGGTGGGTGGTGTGACGACGGCAGCGATCACAGCCAACGGCAGCGCCGGCAATGGCGCGGGCCAGGCCGGCGGCAACGCCGGCAGTATCAGCGTGAGCAACAGCGGGACGGGCAACATACAGACCGGCGCGCTGACGGCCAGCACGGGCAACGCGGCAGCGGGCGGAGCGGCAGGCACGGCCGGCTCGATCAGCGTGAGCAACACGGCTACGGCAGGCAACGTCACCACGGGCGCACTGACCACCACAGGAGGCACCTTCGGGCACGGTGGGTCGGTCACACTGAGCGCGCTGGGCACGGCAGCCAGCGGCAACATCAACACCACAGGCGGCACCACCCTCACAGGCAACGCCGGACGCAACGCAGGCGCGGTCAGCATCACGGGAGCGGGTGTGACGGCAGCGGCCATCACCGCCAATGGTTCAGCCGGCGTGGGCGCCGGCACCAGCCAGACGGGAGGCAATGGCGCGTCTGTGAGCATCACCTCCACCAACGGCGTGAGCCAGACCGGC